>PFCD01000014.1:52477-54299 GCA_002778455.1 Candidatus Micrarchaeota archaeon CG10_big_fil_rev_8_21_14_0_10_45_29
GCACTCCTGCCGCCCTTATTTTGCCCGACGGAAGGGAGATGCAATGCCATTTTCGCTATGATAAAACCGGAAGACGAAAAGAGCCCTATCTTGTTGACGCGTTTGACAAAATAGTAAACACAAACACGCTTTTGGAAGGCGCGCCTGTAGGCAGCACTCTCACAATAAAAGGCGAAGACGGGGCAGTTTTGCTAAAAAGGATAAAAGTAGGGGAAACCATCCAAATAGTCGAGCAGGAAAAAGTGGGGGGAATACTGCCAATAACCTCCCCAGTAAGTGCATACAAAGTGGTGGATTATTCATATGAGATAATGCAGCAATTCCTAAAAGACGCCATCTCATCCATAGAGGGAACTGACGCAAAATTCACAAAAGGAAAAATAACTCAGGCTGAGCTTCTCAGAAACGAGAAAAGCAACCATGAGCAATATATAACAAATTTTGTGCAAAGGTGCGAGAGCTGGCTTGAGGGTGAGGGGCAAAAGCCGCCGGAGCTGGATTACAAATCAATAATATTCATAAGCGATGCCGCCGCCACAGATACAAGCGAGGTAATAAGCAGAGGGGCAGGGGAGGATTTGCGCGAAATTCTCTTCCGTCTTAAAAATGAGAAAGGCCTCGCGATAAATGTAGAGTTTCTTATGGTGGCACCCGCGCGCTTTACCCACCCCTCGGATTTGGTGGGCGGAACCCTGTATGGCAAAGACCAGTTTATGGCGCTTGCAAAAAATGTAGCCGGAGCAGAAGTTGAAGAAGACGGGCTTTCCAACGCAAATCCGCTTGATATAAAATCGGCATCAAAGGGGCAAATAAGCGTCACATGGCTTGTCTCTCCGGACATTGCGTATGTAAGGGAAAAGGGGCGCCCCGGCTCTTTTGGCGGGAAATTTATGCAAACAGAAAAATCCCTTCTTGACAAGGAGCGCTATAAGCAACCCCTTAATGATAAATTCAAGGAAGTATATTACAGCGCGCTTGAGCGCTCAATAAGGCAGTAAGCACAGCTTATTCCTTATCTAATCTTTCCCCTTACTCTGCAGGCTCTCTCTCCTGATACCTTGCCCTTTTTTGCACCTTCTCCATTCTTGCAAAAACGCTTTTTTTTCCTAATTTCAAGTAGCCGGAAACAAACTCTTTCGCATCTGCGGGGGAGAGGGAATTTTTCATGGTAAGCAAATCAACCGCAAAATCCTCCTCGTCAAAAGAGGAAAATCCCAATCCAAAATCAATAACATAAAGCTTCCCGCCTTTTCCAAGCATCAGATTCGCGGGCGTATAATCCCCGTGTGCTATTCCGTGTGAATGCAGTTTAGCCAAATATTCCCCCGCCATTCTCCAATGCTTTGCACTTATTTTTTTTTCTCCAAGCGCACCCGCCGATTTTTTCCCTTTCCAGTGTTTTCCCCGCCCCTCAATTTTATTCAAAGTAATGGCATCCAATCTTTCAATCACAATATAATCCCCGCCAACAGCATATACAAAAGGCACTCTCACACCCGCCTCTTTCGCCTTGCACAAAAGCCTTGCCTCAACGCGAGTCCTTCCTTCCCTAATTTTATTATCAAGCAAAGAAGGGCGGTATTTTTTCTCAACCCTCAATTTTTTGAGCGCAGGCAAGCCGGCAAATTTTTCCGGCAGCAATACGCTTTCGGCGCCTTCAAATTCTTTTTTCATTAAAAAAATATTATTTCGTTAGTTTTAATACTTTTCCATAAGTTGCAGTTATAAACATCTATAACCACTATATCTCCACCATTAAACCATTTGAGGTGTATTCATGGCTCAGCTTAACATGCAAAAAATAGCGCAGTTTGACAAAGGC
>PFCD01000013.1:0-14781 GCA_002778455.1 Candidatus Micrarchaeota archaeon CG10_big_fil_rev_8_21_14_0_10_45_29
TCTTACATTTTCTATACATTTGTAAGATAAAAATAACCTCTGAAAAGTTATCTTACATTAACCTTTTTTTATGTATGATAACTTTGTTTTCCCGGCAGGCAAAAAGGGGCTGTTTAATAATATTTTTAGCCATATACTAAACAGGTGCATAAAATGATTATAGGTTTAACAGGCTCAAATTGCGCGGGAAAGGATACGGTTGCAAACTATCTGAAAAAAAAGGGATTCAAAATGCTCTCACTCTCGGATGTGATACGCGATGAGCTTATTTCTTTGGGAATGGAGACAAGCAGGCAAAATTTGATAGAGAAGGCAAATTCCATGAGGGAAAAATTCGGCTACGGAATACTTGCAAAAAAAGTAATGGAAAAAATGCACTCTACAGACAATTATGCAATTGTCTCAATAAGAAACCCAAAAGAAGTGGAAGAATTAAGAAAGCTTGAAAATTTCACTCTTTTATTTATTAGCGCAAAGCCGGACATACGTTTTGAGAGGATGAAAATCAGAGGGCGGGCTGGTGACCCAAAATCTTTGGACGAATTTCTGGCAATAGAGAAAAAGGAGAATAAGGGCGATAGCCCCGGCGCGCAGCAGCTTGAAGAGGTTGAAAAACTCTCTGACAGGCGCATAGAAAACGACTTGGACGTAAAAACACTCTATGCATTAATTGACACATTTTTGGCAGAGCACTCAACAAATTTTACTCCCCCCCGCCCAAGCTGGGATGAATATTTTATTGAAATAGCAAAAGTGGTGGGAAGCCGCTCAAACTGCCTAAGAAGAAAAATAGGCGCCGTAATAGTAAGGGACAAGAGAATAGTGGCAACCGGCTACAACGGCACCCCGCGCGGCGTGAAAAACTGCAACGAAGGGGGCTGCCCCCGCTGCAACAGCAACGCGGCATCAGGCACCGCGCTTGAGGACTGCTTTTGCGCGCACGCGGAAGAAAACGCTATTGTAATGTCAGCCTATCACGGCATTTCGGTGAGAGGCGGCACCATTTACACCACCTTCTCCCCATGCCTTTATTGCACCCGCATGATAATCAACTCCGGCATTTGCGAGGTTGTATATAATGAGGAATACTCAATTACTGAAAATGCAATGGCTTTGCTAAAAGAGGCGGGAATTATAGTGAGAAAAATACATATTGAGAAAAAAGATGCGGAAAAGCAAAGCCCGCCAAAAACCAATTAAAACCTGAAAAAATAAGCCGGGCGGGCTTGAGAATTAACGGGGCACCGGAAATATTCTGGAAATAAATGGGCGGGTTGGAAGATAACTCTGAAAATAAAAAATTAAGAGGGTGATAGCGTGTTATTGGTATCAGTTGATTTTGTGGCAGGAAAGAAAATTTCCAAAACCCTTGGGGTGGTGAGGGGAAACACAATTCGCGCAAGGCATATGGGGCATGACATTGTTGCCGGATTGCAGCAAATAACCGGCGGGGAACTCTCAGGCTACACAAAAATGATTACAGAGTCGCGCGATGAGGCAACAAAGAGAATGGTTGATGAGGCAAAAAAGCTTGGCGCCGACGCGGTTATCGGGATAAGATATGCCTCATCAGATGTTATGGCAGGCGCGGCCGAAATACTGGCTTATGGCACGGCTGTAAAATTAGAATAAATGCCATCGCGCAAGCTGGAAATTAAAAAATTAGAATAAAAATTCTAAAAAAATAAGAAAAAAGAGATTATCTTTTTCTCTTTTTCTTCCTGGTTTTTTTCGCCTTCTTTTTAGCCTTGGGCTTTGAGCGCATTATTGTGCTCTTTGCAGGGGCATGGTATGATGGCATCGGCTTTGCGCCCATCATCTGCGGCCTTAATACAAACTGCGCGGTGGCAAATACAAACCCGAAGAAGATGGCATACATTATGCTGCTTGCAACAACGAGGTTAAATACCGGAATCGTTGAAGTCACAAACAAAAATGAGCCAAACCACGCATACTCTATTGCAAGAGCCGCGATAAATATGATAATTGCCCAGATGATAAACATCTTAAGCCAGCATAAGATACTATTTCCCATTCTATATCAACCCCGAAATAGAAACTAAGACAGGATTTATAAAAGTATTTGAGAATGCAAACAGAAAGTGCAAATCCGAATTAATGCGAAATTTCTTTCCCGCCTATGCCCCGAACGCCAAATCCCCGCAATAATCCGAGCCGATATACACGGGTATCCTCTCATGGTAGCCCGAATCTATTGAGAAGTTGCAGGAGAGGCGCAATATTCCGTTGGCAGTATCTCCGTAAAGAAGGGTATAAAGCCGGCGCTCAAATTTCTCCCCCCCGCAGCTCCAGCTTATCGTGGAATTTCTGTTATAATTTGCAATATATACGCTTGCTAAATATTGCTTTGAAAGCCCGGATGATTTTGAGGCGGCAGTCTCATCTAGCACCCTGCAAACCTCGTCATAGTGGGTAAGCGAGTTATACACTCTCACAGGCGCAGTGGCGCATATTTCCCCGTCAAGCGCAAGCCAGATGCTCTGCAGCCCCAATGTGTTGAAATAGCAAATTCTCTCATCCTGAAAAAGCCCGTTTTTACCCTGCACCCTCTCCTCATCCCCGCAAAGAAAAGTTACTTCCTCATTTGGAGAGTAAGCATAAATCGCAACCCCTGTGCTGTCCCCCTGCTTTATCGCCGAGGATTTGGCAGAAATTTTGCACCTGTTTGTGCTTACTCTTCCCATATCCGAATCAAGGGAGGCGGAGCCGGTTATTTTGAATGCGGGGGGCTGCAGCGGCGGATTCTGGGCAGAAGCGCCTGTATCATTTTGCAAAGAACTGTTTTGGGCGGTGCTGTTTTCTATGCCTTGTAAAGTTGTGTTTGAGGAAATATTTGCTGCACCGGAAGCATTAACCGCGCCGCCTGAGGTTTCATTAATTTCAGAAGAGGCGTTTTGGAGGGCGGGGGGGTTTTGTGCAGAATCATTTATCGCAGATGCGTTTTGAGATGTTTCATTGGCACTGATATTTCCAAGCGTGGCATTCACATAAACCGTGTTATTTTGCCGCATGCTGGTGTTTGTTGCAGGCGGGCCTTCATCAAATATGCACCCTGCAAAAAGAAAAAAAGACGCAATTAGCGCCGCAAGCAAAATTCTTTTTGCAAGCTTCATTTTTTCCCCTCTTTAAGCCCGTCCAGGGTTTTTTCCATTCTCGGGCGGATAAAAAAGTATTGCACAAGAAAAGCCGCCATTATCACCGCAAGGGGGAGGTATATCACATCCGTTCCGTATGCAAAATACCAAAATGCAAGCAAAATTATGCTTACAACCGCAAGAAAGATGGTGCTTGTGCCCTGCAATCTGTCATTTAATTTGTCAAAATCAGCTGATGCCATGCAATAAAAGCGGGGGCAAAAATTATAAACAAGATGAAAAAGCCTTTTTCTCCCGTGCACAAAAACTCGGCCAAAAAGCGCGCATGTTTATTCAAAGGCAATAAACGCCCACCACGGGCGGCTTTCCTGCAAAATTTCCCCGCTTTGCGCATCAACAAAAGACTCTTTGTCATATTCAGTGCCAAATATGCCGAATATTTTTGCCTGCACTCTCACCTTTGCCTCATAAGCAACCGTGCCTTCTCTTTGCACCATCTGCATGGACTGCACCCGCCCCTTTATTTTCTCCCTTGCCTGCGCAGGCATTATTTTCACTTCCTGCCCCTCAACGCTTAGCGTCCCCTCTTCCAAAGTGGCTTCAGGCGCATCCGCATAAGTGCCGTCCTCATCAATTATTCTCACCGCCTGCCCTTCCTGCCTTATCTTAATTTGCTTTCCTTCCAACTGCGCCCTTATCTCTTTGCCGCTTGCCTCAACCACGTCGTCATTTGCGCCTATTGCCTGCGCCGTTATTTTTATTATCTGCGCCTTCTCCCTCATCTGCGCATATTCAAAATTGCTTGAGTTTGTTATATACTGCCTAAACTGCTCTTTTTGCATTTCCCTCTCATTTTTCTCTTCCCTGTTTTGCACCGCCATCTCATTTGCAGTGGAGGGAAGCGTTTCTTTTGCGTTTTCCCATCCATCCGCTTTCAAATTTCCCTCTTCCCTGTTTTGCGCCTTATTTTCAATTTCATTCTGTTCCATCATGGCCTCGCCGTTTTCCGGGCCTTCCGCCTGCATGCCAAGCCACTCTCTCTCCCGCGCCTTTGCTTCGTTTTCCCCGCCTGCAAGCTCAACATCTGTTTCAATCATGTCGACGGTTTCTCCCTCTTCTTTGTTTTTGGCGGAGTTTTGGGAAATTGCCTGCACACGCGCCTTGGTTGCGGCGGCATTTGTTTCATAGCAAACGCTTTTGCACGCATCGCTGAGGTAATTCACATCCCCCTCGATTTTCTCTGTAATAAGCACTCCGCTTCCCCGGCATTTCTCAACGCATTCAATAGGCGCGGTGGTGCCATCTCCCCACGCATACTGCACATCAAGTGCATATGCAAAAGATATTGAAAAAAGCAATAAGGCTATTGATGCAAGAAATATCGGTTTTAGCATGAGTTTACCCTGTTAAAAAACTCTTGCTTTCTTTAAAAAAGTTTGCTAAAGCAGAAGAGGGCCTAGGAAAACTTTTATGGCAAAAGAAGCTTCAGGTAAAAAAGCGGGTCTTCAACTTTTTTCTTATCCTCATCATTTGCAAGCATGTTTATCAGCACCTGCCGAAACTCGCTCTTGTCTGCCGCCTTTGAGATAAAGTGGTTTAAGAAAAATTTTATGCGCGTAGCCCTCTGCAATTTGTAAGAGATATCCATTTCGGGGTAAAGCTTCTCCCGCACGTCTTTATCATATTGCAAAAGCATTTTCTTTTCCAATACCTTTGCATCCGCATTTTGCGCAATCGCTAAATCAATCGCAAGAGCGCAAAATTTTCCCGAAGCTGCCGCGTTTCCAAACCCTTCCCCTGAAAACGGGTCCACCAACGATGCCGCATCCCCCGCAAGCAGCCACCCTTCTCCGCAAAGCTTTCTTTTGTATGAGCCGAGGGGAATAGTCCATGCGCCGATATTTCCCTCCAGCTTTGCGTTTGCAAACCTTTTTTTTAGCATCGGCGAATTCTCAATCGCATTTAGCAATATTTTATTTGGGTGCAGTTTTCTTTTTTTCATGTCTTGCGCAAGTATTCCCAACCCGACATTTGCGGTGCCATCTCCCATCGGAAACACCCATAAATACCCCGGCAATACCTCGTCTATGAAAAACAGCTCAATATTTTCCCCAAGCCCCTCAACCCCTCTCCAATAGCCCCTCACTCCCATGTAAAGATGCTCTGCAGGCACCGGCGGAAGCCCTGCTTTTCGCGCAACAGCCGAGCCTGCTCCGTCTGCCCCCACAACCACTTTTGCATAATGTTTTTCTTCTTTTCCCTCATATTCGCCAACTATTCCCCGCACTGCCCCTTTTTCATCAAATAAAAGCTCTTTTAGCAAAAATTGCTGCATCAAAGTTATATTTTTCTCCCTTTGCACGGCATCAAACATCACATTATCGCTCTGTATCCTTCGCAGGCAATAGCCTGCGCAATCCAGCCCGTCGGCTTTTGGAAAAGGCACTATAACCTGCTTGTTGCACGGGGCGCCCATAAGCACGCCCACGATTTTTGAGTGCACTTGCGCCTGCAATTCTCTCAAAAGCTTAAGCTCTCGCAATATGCCTATGGATTTTCCCGACACCGCATCCCCGCAAATCTTCTCGCGAGGGAATTTTGCCTTGTCAACAAGAAGCACCCTTCTTCCCGCGCGCGCAAGAAAAAGCGCGCAAGAGCTCCCCGAAGGCCCGGCGCCAACAATTATGGCGTCAAATAAAACATCATCTTTTTTATTCATAAAACTTACCTTTAAATAAGCAAAATTTATGCATTCTTCATTTTATGCGCAATTTTTCAATTTAACCTGTTTTATACCGCATTTCTTTTGCAAAGCAAATTATAAAAACATCCCATGTGCAAAGCTTTGCCATGGATAACAATTCCACCCCCAGAAACGGCTCTAAACTGATAAAAGACAATGTATTCACTCCTCCCTCCAAAATGAAAAAAGGGGCATGGCTCTGGTGGTTCTGGATTTTTTTCATGCACGATGAAAACACAAAAATAAGCGGAAAATGCCGCCAGATAATGATTCTCTGGTCTGTAAAAAACGACAAATGCATAAAAGTGAACGAAAAACAAATTTGCGTTGATAAGCAAATCGTGCCTTTGCGCGACTGCTGGAAGCTTAACGGCGCTGCCGCCGCATGGTATTTTGACGGGGAAAAAATGCATGAGAATTTTATATTGGAAGAGAGTTCCATGTCTTTGGACCCGAATGCGCGCAGGCTTGATGCCCCCGGAAAAACCCCCAGCGCCTTTTTTGAGGCGGGGGAAAGCCGCTGGATAACAAATATTAACGCAGGCGATAATTCTTTTGAGCTTGTGGCGGAACAAATAGATTCCAATGTGGCAATCGGGCCTGTGCATAATATTACAAAAATGCTTGGCGGCGCAATAGAAATAGAGGGCACCCGCATAGAGAGAATGCGGCTAACAGGCACCCACTCTTTTAAGGGAGAGGCAAAAAAAATATTCGGCACCGCTTATTTTCAGAAAATATATCTGGCAGCGCCCCCTCCGCAATGGTATTGGGGGCTTTACCATTTTGAGGGCGGGAGCATGGCAACCTATATGAAAACATATGTTGATTCTGCAATGCTAAAATCAAACGGAATAGAGCCAAAACTTTCCAAAGGGCTTATTCCGCTCACCTCTGACATACTTATTTACCATGCGCCATCCGGCGAGGCGTTTGGAGGGCATGAATTGCATGTCGTCCCGAAGAAAGAGGAAGGCGAGCTTTATTCCCACTCCCTTGAAGGAGGGGGAGAGCGCTTCAAATTTCATGCAACCGCGCGTGCATATTCGCACGCCTGCTGGAGTTTTGAGAAAAAAATAGGCTTTTTGCCGATAAATTCCACCTTCAAATATAATGAATACCCGGCAGTAATGGAATCCCTTGAAATAACTCCTCTTGACGGAAGGGAGAAAATCGTTTTGAAAAACGGCTGGGGCAACATGGAAAATTCGTGGGGCTTTATAATTTAGAAAATAATGCAAGCGGGCTTTTGACAGGCATTTTATAATTTAAGGCGGGATTGAAATTTTTTGTTTTAAGGCAGGCATTTTATAATTTAGAAAATAATGCAAGCGGGCTTTTGACAGGCATTTTATAATTTAAGGCGGGATTGAAATTTTTTGTTTTAAGGCAGGCTTCATGGTTTATAATTTAAGCGGATGTTCTTTTTTTATGAAAAAGCACATCATGCGCATAATGTCGCGCGATGACTGGAAAACAAAGGCGCGCTTTATAAAAGGGAGAATAGATGCCTTCTCCCGCATTTTCAAGTCAAGAAAATATGAGGCGCCGGATGATTTGTTTTTTGCCATAGAGGATTTGCCCTTAATGGGAAAAGAATACTGGTTTTTGCATTTTTGCACCCCAGGCTCCCGCCAGCAGGCAATACTTACATTCGGGCGAGCCCTTGATGATGTAAAGGTGAATCGCACAAACGTGAATACACGCACCAAGCGCGCCTTCGACATGCTTCTCTCAGGAATCGACTGCGCTTCGGTGTGCTGGCTTTATTGCGAGAAAAAGGGAAAAATTGTTGCAATAGATTCAGGTGTAAATCTTACGCTAGAGGGGGGAGCCGGAAAAAAAATGCTAAAGGCAACAGGAAAAACCGGCACCGCCTCAATTATCGGAAAATACCCCCACTATCATGTGCAGTTAAAAAAAGGAAATAAAATCCTTCTTAACGCAAAAGTAAAGCCCACTAATGCCGGAAATCCGTTTGAAATAATTCATATGCTAAACCCCCCCGTGCTGCGCGGGCTTGGCGCGGAAATGGTAAACTATTACTTTGATTTTGAAGGAAAAATAGGGGGAAAAAACACCTCCGGGCGGGCTTATTTGCAAAAAGTGGTTGCCGCAATGCCGCTTGCCCCCTGGAATTGGGTAAGAATATATTTCAAGTCGGGCGCATCCCTTGATTTTTTTGCAGCCAAAACGCTTGAGGGCTCGCAGCAGGGCATACGGGTCGCATGCGTATGCTTTCTTGAGTATAAGGGAAAGCGCATCAAATTGGGCTGCCCGCGCCTTGAATCATGGCTTGAGGGAAAAGAGAGGCGCTGGCTTCTTCATGCAAAAGGATTATACCTTGCCCTCTCCTCATACGCAATGCACGGGTTTGTAATGCGCTCAAAAACAAAATTCTGCTATGACGAGTTTTTGGTGGAAGTAAAGGATTTTGCAGCCAAAATAAACGGAAAGGAAATAACAATTGATGATGTGGGCGCCGGCTGCGGGATAGTAGAGGATGCCTACGGCTACTTGTTTTAAACCATTCTTTTTTGCAGCCCGATAAAAACAAGCTTTATTCTTTTGCTGCCCAAAGCCCGCCATGCAAATAAGCTTTCCTGTGCTTTGCCATCATCTTTGCATGAAGCACAATTCCTATAAATATCACAAAAAAGCTTACAAAAATAAGAAGATATGCCGGCTCAATCCCATACGCCACCATGGCCGCGGATGTGTATGCTTCTGCCTGCACTGCTTCCTGAGGCGCCTGTGCGTTGTAAAAATTCAAGCCTATTAGCATCAATATGGAAATTGAGAGAACGCAGAGCAATGAGTTTAGGTAAAATTTTATGAAATCTTTAGCTTTTTCCACAATTAAATTGCCTTTTTCGATTATTTAAATGCGGCATATAATTTTTCTAATATTTTTTATTTTTTCTTCTTTTTTCTTAAAAATTTAGCAAATAATTTGGGAAAAAGAGGGGTTTTAACTAACTTTAGCATGAAAAGGAGGCTTTTTCTTAAAAAAAGCAGAATTACTTTTCCGCATCTATTATAAGCTCGCTCTCAAGAAGGCGCGCAACTTCATCCTCAAGCTCACGGGAGGATTTTAGCGCAAGCTCGCAGGCAATCTCGTGGGAAAGCTCACTATCCCGCCCCCATCCGAGGCGGTGAGCCTGCTTTAGCAAAATATCCGAGCGCGTCTTTCCTGTCTGCAAAATTTGCTTAATTCTCTCCAGCCCCAAATCCCTTCTCTTGGGAATTTTTGGCATTACAAATTCTGCAAACTTTTTCATATATTTTCTCACTTCCAAGCTCCCTGTTCCCCGAATAACCGCCTTGGGCCTTAGAACCTCCTGCAAATAAGTGTAAGGAGGCACATACAATTTCTTCCCCTCCACCTTGAAAGGCTCACTAATTCCAATATCGGAGGGCGTGGTGACAAGCCTCTCGTTTCTAATCCTTTTTAGCATATATTTTAGCAGCAAGCTTGAGCCGATAATATATGTAGGCAAATTCATGTCCATTCCCCTGTATTCAAATGTGCCGTATCTTGAGATGCGCAAAGCCCCCCAGTAAAATTTTGTGGGGTGCATCTGCTCAACCACATGCATATAATGGGGGTGCTCTTCCTCGACAATTTCCTTAAATTCCTCATACTGCTTCTGCACCCGCAAGCCCAGCCCGGCGATTGCGTGCGTATAGCGGGGAAGCTTTCCAAATATTTTGTGCTTTCTATAAAGCCCCTCAATTATCCTCTCCCCTTTTTTCACTCTCATGGTGCCGTAAATTAAGCTTCTGCAATCCATGGCATAATGCCTTCCTTCCACAAAAGGGGAGGATTGCATAAATGAAATAAGCGCAGAGTCTGCGGCAATTATCGCATTATGCATGGAAATTAGCAAATCCTTATTTTTAGAATAAACAAGGCGCTTTAGCTGTTTCTCTCCTCTGCTAAATGTGCCGTAGGGAAGGCAGTAATGAAAATGAAACGCCTGGCTGCGGCTTTCTGCAAAAACCATTTTTGTAGGGCCTATTACCTCCTCTTTCATTCTGTAATACGGGTCGCTTCTGGGGCTTGGGGCATATTTTCCAAAATAAGCGTGGGGCAATAATTTCAAATCCGCCGCCTTTGCCTCCTCAATCGCCATTTGCACCGTCCTTAGCCATCCGCCTGTAGCATGCAATACCTTTCTTTTTACATGGCTTGTTATTTCAATTACGTTGTGGGTATATTCTTTTTGCACGGGGTAGCCGGGCTGCTTTTTTTGCAGGCGCGCCATAAGCTCATCCGCACGGCTTGATACTGCCCCGTTATTCTCAAGCAAAAGAAATTCTGACTCAAAGCCCACTTTATGCCTTTTTATAGGCTTTGTTTTTTTTGCCATAATGGCATTTTTCTTGCAAACCTTATAAATTCGCATTTGCGCCACGCTTAATTTTAAAAATACACTACAGGCAACCGTTAAATATTTCACCTGAGAATACCTGTTCAGGTGATTTAGCATGGCAAGGCCCAAAACAGAGATGAGGGAGCTTCAGATGCCCCAGACAATAATTTCAAACGCAGATTTAGAGTTGAGCGATTCGCAGATAATGAAAAAATACTGGCTTGAAGAGCAGTGGGACAATTATGCCCAGCGCCTCTATGAGCAGAAAATGGCAGAGCTTAGCACAGGGCTTTATGACCCCAAGCCGTATATACGGATGAGGGTGGCAATATTCGCGCTCGCATCCCTCTCATGGTTTGCAGGGCTTGTTGCAACAATCTACATGTTCTCATACACCGACCTCTACACCCACTCATCGGCTTTGCTGGCGGTGTTTATGGCATATTCCGCCCTTCTGTTTTTTGCAACAAACAGCGTGTTTCCATCAAGAGGAAGGCGCGAGCCGAAGGGAAAAATACTTTTCAGAAGATAATTTTTTTATTTTTATTTTTGTTTTTTTGGCAAAAGCGCGTTTTCTCTTCTTTGCAAATATTTTTTAATTATCCCTCCTTCATTAATGCAAATAATTTTGTTGGTGGTGCATAATGAAATACGCAATTTCTGCAATATTGGTTTTCGGAATGTTGGCTTTGGCGGGGTGCATAAGCCCCCCTGCCCAGGATTCCGCGCTTGCAAATACTATGGTTGACACCATATTGGGGCAGGCAAAGTCGGATGTGCAAACAGCCAAGCCGGCACATGTTGAGGCTTGCTCAATAAGCGTTTCATCCGAGAAAACCCTCTCAGGCGCGCCCATGACCGTATATGTTGTGGCAAGCCCGGGCGAGGGAAAAACAGCATCCTTCCTTTGCGGCGACAAGGTACAGGTGCTTGGCACATACGGGATCTTTTCCACTCCGCAAAGATGCGTCTTCAATCAGCCGGGCAATCTCTCTGTATGGGTAGCAATTGACGGCAAGAAATGCGCAGAAACAAACCTCGAGGTATTTTCATTGGCAGACCAGCTTGAAACATATTCAAGCAGCTGCGACATAAGCGACCGCGAGGTAAGTTCCGGCCCGACGGAATTGAGGCAGCAGGGGATGATAAACTACGCTGCACAGCTTCATTACAAAAATTTCCTGCCAAGCGCAAAGCTTAGCTGGAATTGCTACGGCGGAATGGTTGAGCGAACCCTTGCCGCAAGCTTTGAGAGCGACGCACAGCTTCTCTCCGGCGCAATGAAAATTCAATGCGCATACCCGGCAGACACCGAGCCCACAGACGGCATTCCGGTGTATCTTGACGGAAAGCTTTGCGGCAAAATGAGGAATTAATTTCCTCTTTTTTCTTTTATTTTTAATTTTCTAAAAAGCCCTAATTTTATTCTTTTTCTCCAAGCCACCCGACATTTTTCCCCGCCTTTTCTTTAAGCCAATTTATTTTTTCCCTTAAGCAACCCCTGCCCCCTTTCCCTTATTTTCCGTTTTCCTCCGCTTCTTCAAATTTGTTTATTTTTGCAACCATTTCCATTGCCGCCTCTTCTGCGATTTCCTTTGGCAGGCTTGCGCCTCCCACCGCGCGGTGCCCCCCGCCCCCGTATTTTTTCATCATTTCCCCGACATTTAATTCGCATTTTTTGCCGTAAATATTGTGCCCCGCAGAAATTTTCACAAAATCCTTCCCTTCCCTCTCAGGCATTATTCGCACAGATGTAATTGCCTGCGGAAAAAGCGAATACACCAAAAAATTATTTCCTTTCGGCAATCCCGAAACGCCCCTAAAATCGCTAAAGGCAACCTTTCCTATCATTTTAGTGTTTTCTTTTAGCATCCTTGAGAAAACCTCAAAATTATCAAGCACCTGCTCGGCCCTCTCTTTCACCCTTTCCACATCAAGTATTTTCTCAATATCCTGCTCCCTTCGCAAAAGCTTTACAACAAATTTCCTATAAGCGTCATCTTCGGATTTCTCCTCCGCCATCTCAAAAGTGTTTGAAAGCAAAAACCAGCCCTTCGGCTCGCGCACTTCCTCTCTTTTCACCCTGCCGGAATCTATCCTGTCCGTCTCCTCAAGCGCGGGCAAAAATTTCTCAAGATAAGGGTTTTCATAATAATCATAAACAACCCTTGCCGCGCTTGGCGCAACTTCAAACTTTCCCACAAACTCCTTGTCCGGCTTTCCCGCCTCGTGATGGTCAAAATACATCCCCGCCCTTGAGTCAAATGGCAAATCAGCTATTATGTCCTCTTTTGTAATATGCATCTTTTTTGCCTGTATGGTGCCAGGGTCCACGAATTTTATCACATCTATTTGCTCAACGCATGTGATAAGCGCCGCGCACATTACCCCGTCCAAATCCGTGTGTGTAATCAATCTCATATTTTTCAAATCCTTTTTCAGTTTAACTTTAACCTGCTTATTCTTTATAATAAATCCGCCCTTTTTTGCCTGATAAGCTTTTTGCTGTGTTGGGGCAGTTTTCAGGCTTTTGCTTTTAATTATTTTTTTAAAGCTTGCCATCCTACTCTGCAACATGAATAAATTGCTTTTTGCGCTTCTGGCGCCCTTTCTGCTCTCCTCACTTTTATTTTCCCTCTCCGACATCTCGTGCTCTTATGACTGGGAGTGCGAGGACTTTGGAATAGGCGAGATGTGCCTCGGAGGAATATGCACCATTCCCTGCGCCCAAAATTCGGATTGCATAGAGGCAAACCTGTGGGACACATGCCTTGAGGGCATCTGCAAGTCATCCGACTCCTGCAAAACCGACCTCGAATGCATGCAAAAAAACATAGGAAACGTTTGCATGGATGGCATTTGCGGCTATGCGGATTTGCCAAACCAGTGTGTTAGCGATGATGACTGCCCTGAAGGGAAAGTGTGCCATGATTTCTCCTGCATCTCAAATGAAGGAATATTTTGCGTCGGCGACTGCCCGCCGTGCATGCCTGCATTTTTGGCAGGCTTTGTGGGAATCGCAATATTTGCAAGAAGGGTGGTTTAATGAAAATAAAAATATTTGCAGCAATTCTTCTTCTCTCCCCTCTGTTGTTTGCCTCTTCGGGCACAACCACAATGACCTGGACAAATTCCGCTTTTTTCAAATTCTCGGAAGGCAAAACAACCCCGTATTCAAACGCAATTTCCGCGCATGATGACCCTTCAGCATATTATGATATTTCTTTAGAGCCATGGGATGCGCCTGCATGGTGCGCAAATTACATCGATATGGGGGAAGTTTCCCTTGATTCGCTAAAAAACCCTCCTCTCTCCGGATATAATGATGATAACATGGGCTTTATTGACTGCGACTATGTGCAAAGCGGGCACGCCTACTGGATAAAAACGCGCGAGGGGAAATTCGCAAAAGTAAAAATAAAAAATGCACAGCACCTCGGAACAGGTGATGACGGCAACATAAACACAATCTCCTTTTCATGGGAGTATTATGAAAATATGGGCATTTCCAAGCCGCCTTCTGCTTGCCCCTTGGCAGTTTCCATTATTTCGCTTGCATTATTTGCATCCTGTGCCTGCATAAAGAGATAAAGCATGCTTGCATTATTTCGTTAAAACAGGCATTATAGCATCAGCTTTTTTGCATCCTGAATCTACACAAAAAGCCAATAATCCAACCTTTCCCTTTATATTTTTTGCATCTCTAACATTTATTGCAAAAACGGCGCAAGAGGTGGTGTTGTGGGAACGGTTGTATTTCAAGACAGGTGCGCATCACAAGATAAATCTGTTTCTCATTTTAAGAAAAAAACACCCTTATCCGATATGAACAATGTGGATTTTTTGCTAAAAAATTTCAATAGCATGCTCAAAACCGCCGACTTCTCACACCAGAATCCCTACTTAGAGCTAAAGGAGCGCTCAAAGGAAATCGTGAGGGAAAGAATTTTCTGTTGCAAAGACGTTGCCGCTTTTATAAAAGAGCTTGAAACATACCAAAAAGAGTATAAGGGAAACAAGGAAAATTTCAAAATCTGCGCCAATTCCCTTTTCTCTGTAATCATAAACGAGGGGCCGTCCTTGCGCGGCGAGCCGCTGGTTCTTCCTCTCACCACTTTACACAAGCTTGCGGGGGTAATTACCACTCGCGAGGAAAACCTTGTGATAAGCAGCGAGGCATCCTATACTCAAGGCGAGCTGGTATCTTACGGGGTGCCGATGCAAACTGCAACTGAACTTGGCTTGAAAATAAGGAAAAATTAATTTTCTTTTTTTATTTCTTTCTATTACAATCCATTTTTAAGCATATTATCCCATAATATAAACCATGGGGAAAATGAAGCAGGCGGCAGGGGGCGAAAATGCGCAAAACCCAGTAAAAAGAAATGCCTTTCGCGGGCTTACCCCTATTCAGATAGCAAGAAAAGTGCACTGGCGCTTTGCCCCGACAAAATTCACGTCCTCTTTTAGAAACCTGAGCCTTTATTATGAGGATAACGCAGATGCAAGAAAGCCATATCTTGAAAAAGTAGACAAATGGATAGCA
>PFCD01000013.1:14793-15490 GCA_002778455.1 Candidatus Micrarchaeota archaeon CG10_big_fil_rev_8_21_14_0_10_45_29
GCTCCCATTGCGGTAAGAAAAGCAGAAATTGAGGGGCATGTTTTCTCGCACCTAAAGCCGGAGCTCTCCCGCCTTATGCTTACTTTGGCATACGCTTCCCTTGACATGCAAAAGCAATTCTCAAAGCATCTGGACGAGCATGTAGGCAATGATGTTAACAAATACGGAGAGGCAAAGAAAAAGCTCGACGTGTGGGCAAACGACGTTTTTTGCCAGATACTGCTTGAGACCGGATTGGTAAGAAAAATATATTCTGAAGAGCTTGATGCGCCCCTTGCGGGAAATCCAAATGCGCCCTTTATAGTCACTATGGACCCTGTGGACGGCTCCTCAAACATAAAATCCAAAAATCCGTTTGGCTCAATTTTCGGAATATATGAAAAAGACCCTCCGCAAAGCGGGCGTGACATAGTGGCATCCGCCTACGCGCTCTATGGGCCTGTTTATTCTTTTGTGTATTCTGCCGGCAACGGCGCGACAGAGATAGGCAAAAGCTATAACCCCGAAGACGGCTCAATAATCTTCAAATTAAGGCACCAAAAATTAGAGTTGCCGGGCTCTCCTAAAGTTTATGGGTTCGGGGGGCATCCTCTAACATGGGATGCGAATTTTCAAAAATTTGTTTTCAAAGACGTTCATGGGCATTTCAAGCTAAAATTGCGGTATTCGGGCGCATTTGTTGCCGACTTTGCGCAGG
>PFCD01000013.1:15512-18496 GCA_002778455.1 Candidatus Micrarchaeota archaeon CG10_big_fil_rev_8_21_14_0_10_45_29
CCTCTTGTTTATAAGCCGCAGGAATGGGGGGAAGGAAAACTGCGCCTTACCTATGAGTGCATTCCTATGGCATTTTTGATGGAGCAGGCAGGGGGCACAAGCTGGGACGGCAAATCATATTATTCCAAGGCAAATTCTCTTCATATATTAGATGGCGAAAACGAGAGTGAGAGAGGCGCGCCCGCATCTGTGCTTGATTTGAGAATAAATGACATGGATGCAATAATACCCCTCTATATCGGAAATTCATCCCTTATTGGGGCATTAGAGCAGAGATTCAGGTTCGGCTAGCCGCAAAGCTGGGCAAAAAGCAAAAGAAAAATAAAAAATAAGAAAAAATTTTCTTACTTCATGAAGCACTTAAGTATGTACTTAAGCGCAAACAGGAAGACGATTATGGTAAACCAGGGCATGTTAAGTGCCATGTATCCCAAATCATTTAGAAGCCACGCAAGCGCCGCCAAAAATATCAGCACCGGAAAAATCATCCAATAACTGTTGCAGCTACTGCTTGAACAGCAATCCACGCTACTCTTTTTTTTCATTATTTCACCCCTTAATTGTGAAAAGCAAACGACTATGCCTCTTAAAATACTTTTGTTGCACTCTAAAAACTATTTTCTGCCACAACTACTTCTCAAAAGCCGCAAAACCTTCCCCCTCCCTCTCGTTTGCATAAACCACGACTTTTGCCCTGTTTTCCTCCCCTCCTCTCTTAAGGGAAGAGAGAAGCTCTTTATTATAATTCTCGCTTGCAAGCAAAATAATTCCCGCATCCCTTACCGCCCCGTTAAAATGCGAATAGGGCTCCCTGCCGCAATTCACATTGCTTATTATGGCGGCAGCATTTGAAATATTATGAAATTCAAATGCTTTTTTAAGCCGGTGCACTATTCTCATCGAGGTAAAGCCGATTCCCTCCAAAATAAGCGCATAATTTCTGTTTTTTTTGTTTATTTTCCCAGCAATTTCCTCATCCATGAAAATATCATCACTTGTTATCACAAAAATTGACTCTGCCCCAGCAACCCCGTTGCCGCTAATCCTTTGGCTATATGGCTGTGCCTTATCTTGCGACTCTTGCCCGTCTATAGCATAAACAAATATATTTTCCTCTTTTACACGCGGCCTCTCAATTTCCTCTCCCGGCACTTTTGCAACCTGCACGCAATTCCATTCCCTCGGGCTTGCAACAAGCTCAAAATAAAGCGGATTTTTCTCCTCATGCTGAAGAAGATAGAGCCCTTTCTCTATTTTTCCCCTCATTCTTGTGGAATGCTTTAGCTTTTCCCTCTCATCGCCCGCATATTTCCCGAAAATTTCCACCTTGTTTCTGCCATACTCTCCTTTGGGGTATTTGTAAAAATTTGAAATAATTGAGGCCCTATATCCATGGCGTATAAACTCGTAGGGCTTTCCAGTTTTCTCTTTTATATGGCCGTCCCTTACCTCCGGCATAATCAATAGCCCCAAATTTTTCTCAATTCCCAATCTTTGCTTGAAAGCAACCGCATCTTGCGAAAAATCGCTTTCCAAAATCCAGTATGCCGCACCAACTGCCATTCTCATAATATCTTTTTTGCTTCCTCCAGACGTGCTTACAAATGTTGACTTCCATATCCCGTTTCCTCCTGCAACATGCTCGTCCGAGCGGATAGCCAAATTAAACTTTTCATAAAAAGGCAAAATTGCCTCCTCTATGGCATCAACTTCTGCGCGGGTTATAGGCGCTTCTTTTCCGCATCTGTTTTTTTTGTAAAAATCAGCAAAAACTTCCGGAGCAATCGCCACATGCGGCACTATTGGAAAATTGCATTTTTCCATCAAATCCTTAAATTTTCTCAAATTCCTTGTTTTTGCCCCAAGCTCTCCGCTGCCGATAGTATCCTGCTTAACAACAATTATTTCTTTATTTCCTGTTTTAGGGGAAAAAAGCCTTGCTTGCATGAATAATTAGTGTTAATTTATGTTTATAACGCTTACCAAATTCCCGGAATAAGCCGCCATTTCACTTTTTTAGAATACTTTTTGTAGCCATTCAAATTTTCAAAAAGCATCTTATCCTCGCGCACGGTGCGCACAAGCATAAAGAAAATTGCAATTATCTCCGCGTAAAGCCCCCATAAAGAGCCAATTATAACAGGCATTGCCAAAAGTGAGGGAATCACAAATGCATAGCCGGGGTGCCTCACAAAAGCGTAAGGGCCGCTCTTGCACACATATTGCTTTTTCTCTTTTTGCATGCGCACCCTTACTTCAAAAAATTTGTTTTCCACCATCGCCCAGTAAGTGCCCGCCGTGCCGAGCGCATACACTATAATCGCCAAAACCTCAAAATCCGCCCAGGCAGAAAGAGCGCCTGTCTGCGCATACTCGTATCCTGCCAAAGCCGCCATCAAATAATATGAAAATATGCCGAATAAAAAGAAAATAACAGTGTCAATCTTTGTTTTGTCCCCGTGCTTTGCCCAATTTCCCCTCTCATTTAGCAATTTTGGGTTCTCTTTTAACAGCCAAACGGTGCAGGCACCCAAAATAACAAAAGTAGAGATAAGGTAATCCCAAACCCTTGGCAATTTATCGGTGCCCGCAAAATAGAAAATTATTGCCCCTAAAATAATCGGTGCGAGAATAGGCGAGAAAAGCACCTTCCATCCGTATCTGTCAAGCTTTTTTATGTTTTGCAAAATGGAAGCCATGCAACTCTTAGGGGGAAAGGGAATTTAAAGGCAAGCGCCATGCAAAAAGAGTTATTTTCCGCCATCCATTATTTTTTCTTTGCATTTTTTGCAATAAGTCCTTGTAAATCCTTCCGTGTCCATATGGTGCGTCATCTCATGCATTTCCTCTATAATTCTTTTGCATTCATGGCATATTGTCTCAAACATGGCAGCACCTCAAAAACATGAAAATGCCTCCATATAACAATATAAATCACTATTTATCAACCTTTGCAAAAGGGTTTTTTACGCCTGTTTAGCGCC
>PFCD01000013.1:18509-30812 GCA_002778455.1 Candidatus Micrarchaeota archaeon CG10_big_fil_rev_8_21_14_0_10_45_29
CACTATTAACGCGTGAAATTCCTGCAACAATTTATAGTCCTTCGGCAATTTTTCCTCGCACATTTGCCTTATTTTCTCATATTTCTCATTTTCTTTGAAAAATTTCTCTTTTGCAAATATTCTCTTAGTGTATGCATCCACAACAAAAAACGGCAATTTATAGGCATATAATAAAATAGAATCCGCCGTCTCCGGCCCCACGCCCCATATCCCCAACAATTCTTCCCTTGTTGGCACGCCTTCTCCGCACTTCAAATAAAACTTTGCAAACTCTTTTAGCTTCCTTGCCTTTTGGTTAAAATATCCTGCCGGGCGCACCAGTTTTGCCAATTTCTCCTTTTTTATTTGCAATACTTTTTTTGCGCCCAATGCGCCCGCTTTTTGCAAATTCAAAAGCGCCTTCTCAACATTCACCCAATTCGTGTTTTGCGCCAATATTGCCCCAATGCAAATTTCAAATTTTTGCTCTTGATTTTTAGGGTAAGAATAATCACCTGGATGATACCCTCTCATGCTTCCCGTTTTTGTGGGATTTTCCCCCTTTACCCCAAGAAGCGGCCACCACCCTTGCCTCCCGTGCAGCAAAAGAAGCTTTTTGTAAAATTTTACCAGTTGCATAAAAAACAAACTAATGCAACCCTTAAATTTTATCCTATATTTTTTGCAAAGAAAAAATTCGGGTTTTGCCTGCAAACCGCGCCAATTTTTTCGCATTGCCCCTCAATTTGGATGCAATTTGGATATTAACTAGGTGATTGTTTATATTCGCAAAATTTTTTCTATATAACATGGCAGTGCCGGTGCTTGAGTTAAAAAATGTTTTCAAAGAATACGGGGGAGAAGTCCCTTACCTTGCCCTAAAAGGCATTAACCTCAAAATCAACGAGGGCGAGCTTGTCTCAATAATAGGCCCTTCTGGCTCGGGAAAAAGCACCTTAATGCATATTTTGGGCTGCCTTGACAAGCCCACTAGCGGGGAAGTGCTTGTGGAAGGAAAGCATGCCTCAAAAATGGGGGAAGACGAGCTCTCGCAGGTGCGCCTAAACTCCCTTGGTTTTGTTTTTCAGGCATTCAACCTCGCCTCAACCTTATCTGTTTTCAAAAACGTGGAGCTGCCCCTGCTGATTAACGAAACAGGCGAAGCAAGGCGGGAGGTGATAGTAAACAAATGCCTGCAAACCGTACAGCTCTCTGGCAAAAAGCAAAATTTTCCCTCCCAGCTAAGCGGAGGGGAGAAGCAGAGGGTGGCAATAGCGCGCGCTCTCTCAAACGACCCGAAAATAATACTTGCAGACGAGCCTACAGGAAACCTTGATTCCCACTCAAGCAAGCCGATAATGGAATTTATCACTAATCTCTCAAAAAAGCACGGGAAAACCGTGATACTGGTAACCCATGACGCGCACATAGCCGCCATGGCGGAGAGGATAATCAGCATAAAAGACGGTAAAATAGAAAAAGACGTCAAAAGGGGGAGAAAATAATGGCTTTTGGAAAAAATATATTCTCAATATTCGCATTTTTGCTTCTGCTTGGCGCAGCGGCATTTGCTGCCTCAAGCGCTGTATTGCAAATAACAAATTATGATGTAACTGCCGTTGAAGTGTATGCAGGCTCCTTGGGCTATGCCTCCCTTACCATAAAAAACACCGGCACAAGCACCGCCACTTCAGTAAACGCCTACTATTACCTTGAGGGCTCAAGCCAGTACATGTATATAGGCGACATCGTAGGAGGGACAGAAGCAATTGTTTCCATTCCCTATAAAATACCTGAAGGAGCATCCGGCTCAATACAATTGCAAAAAATAGACATAAACTATTTGCAGGAGAGCGGAGACAACGCAGGATACAAAAAAACATCCCTCACTTTCCCGATAAGCGTGCTTGAGCTAAACCCCATCAGCGTGGAAACCCTCTCAGATTCACAAATATCGGTGGCGCCTGGGGAAAAGCTTACTGTTGATTTGCAAATAACAAATAACGGCGGCAACATGAACAACATCGCAATATCAGCCGCAAACGATTCTCAATTTTTCCTTGTAGGAATGAGCGAGAAATTTATCGGCTCATTGGATTCAGGCAAAACCCTTAACACGACCCTCTCGCTTGTCTCAAGCCCCTCTCTTGATGAGGGAATATACAACATCCCCATCACAATTACGTATAAAAATTCACTAAAGCAAAAGTCGCAAAGCACTTTTTATGTGGGGCCTGCAAGCATTCTTTCGGCAACAAAGCAATACAGGGTTCAGCTAACTCCTGTGGATGGTGCGGAAGTGGGCTCAGAGGCAGAGTTTAATTTGGTTGTTTCCAATTATGGGACAGAAGCCTCATCCCTTACACTGACTCTGGAGAAAACAGATGTGCTCACTCCCATTGGCATAAATACATTTTATTTTGATGATTTAGGCGCAGGAAAAAAACAGACGCAAAAGGTGATTCTTGGAATAGCGCCTGATGCTTCTTCCGGCTATTACATAATGCCGATAACCCTCTCAAGCGAATCAGGCAATATGGCAGAATTTGATGCAGGCATAACTGTTGAGGGCACCCCGCAGCTAATGGTTTACCTTGACAATTCTGTTGCAAGCGACGCAAGAATACAGCTCTCAAACACAGGAAACAGCGATTTGCGCGGAGTTTATGTTACCGTAAGCCCGCAATCAAAGCAATGGACTGCCCAGTCATTTATAGGCACCCTTAATGTGGATGATTTTGATTATGTTTCCCTCTCAAGCTATCCCCTCTCAGGAACGCTTAATGTTGAGATAGAATACAAGGATTCCAACAACCGCAACCATAAGGAAATCCTCACACTTGACGCAGGCGCAACACAGGGTTCTTTCGGAGCCTCTTCTGCCAAAAATTCCACTTCTGCCTCCCTTCCCTCTCAGGTAAACACCAACCCGAGGGGAGGGGGCGGAGTGCTTCCCTTCATGCGCTCAACAGGAACTACAACCGATGGCATAAACCCGCTTCTTATAGTTGGAGCATTGGCAATAGTCGCAATTGCGGCATACCTTCTATACAAATACAAATTCAAAAAGCCAAAGCACGGAGAGAAAAAATGAAAAGAGGCTAAGCGCTTTAATAAAAAATGGTGAGAAAAAATGAAGGATAAGGAAATTTTGCGCCTCTCCCTTGTTTCCATAAGGCACAGGAGCCTGCGTAGTTGGCTTGCTGTAATAGGAATAGTGATAGGAGTTGCCTCCATCATTTCTCTTGTGTCTATTAGCACAGGCATGAAAGAGCAAATTTCGCAAAACCTTAGCGGGCTTGGCGCAAACCTTATTACTGTCTCCTCAGGAGGCGGGCAGGCAACGCGCATGGGCGGCGGGTTTGGCGCCGGGCCTCCAGGCTCTCGCTCCGAATCCTCAAGTTCGGATGCGGCTCCTCTTACTTTTAACCAGGCCTCCCTTTTGCGCGATATTGAAGGGGTGAAGCTAATTGACGCCCGCCTCTCCAAGCAGGCGAATATAACTTACAAAAACAAAGAATCAAAATCAACAGTAATAGGCACATCAGGCACCGAATTTGAGGCATTTACCGGGGTAAAAATTCTTGATGGAAGGGCGTTAGAGGCGGCAGACTCGTATTCTGCAGTAATAGGGTATTCTTTGCAGTCGCGCACTTTCAATGATTCCATGGTATCCCGCCAAATAAAAATAAACAAAGTTTCCTTCAAAGTAGTGGGGGTGCTTAACCAAAGCGGAAACTCTTTCGGAGGCACTGACTCAAGCATCTATATTCCCATCTCAACCGCAAAAGATTTGTTTGATGAGTATGATGATGCAGACAGCGTGGTTGTAATGGCGGCAGACGGATACGACCCCGAGGCAATAGCGACTTCCATAACAGAGAAGCTTCTTGAAGTAAGGCGGGTTAGCGAGAAAAATAAGGATTTTAGCGTTACCTCTGCAGCTTCAATGAGCTCGGCCATTTCCAGCGTTTCAGACACGCTTGGGATATTCTTGGGAGGAATAGCATCCATTTCCCTTCTTGTGGGTGGAATAGGGGTTGCAAACGCGATGTTTACAAGCGCGCTTGAACAGACAAAGTACATCGGGCTTCTAAAGGCGCTTGGCACCAGAAAAAATGAAATTCTCAAGCTCTTTTTATTTGAGTCATGCATTATCGGCTTTGTGGGAGGGGGCATAGGGGTAATTTTGAGCTTTTTTGCCTCCGCGCTTTTAATGCAATTCGGGCTGCCTTCTGCAATCACGCTGGACCTTGTGCTCCTCGGCGCCGGCTTTTCAATAGCGATAGGCGCGCTTGCAGGCATAATTCCGGCGCGCAACGCCGCCTCCACAGATCCAATAGTGTCTTTGAGATACGAATGAGGGGAAAAAATATGGGCGAAAAAGAAGCAAATGCGGTTGACAAAACAAATCTTTTGCGCTGGGTTTGCCTCATAATAATGTTTGCCTCAATCGCAATACTTCTTTTTTATTCCCTTATTATACATTAATTCTTATCAACACCTTTTTTTAACAAAAATACGCACATAAATATATGAGAATGTGGGGAATAAGCCCGAAATTAATGTGCCGTGCTCACCTTCTTGGCGAGCACGTGGAAATGCATATGTTTTCCGGCAGCATAAAAAAGAAAATTAGCATTTGTGGCTATTTGCAAAAAAACCTTGTAAACCCGTATTTAATTGAAAAAAGGCATGATGCGCTTGCAAAAGAGATGAAAAGGCGCGGCTATGCGCACAAAAGCCCGCTTCATCTCTCTTTGCCGAAAAATTTTCCAAAAGGAAAAATAAACATCCACAAAAACCTTGCTGAGCTCTCAAAAAGATGCACAAATTGCAAAATTTTGCAAAAACTATGAATGCATGTTAAGCATCCACAATACCATGTTAAGCAATGCCGCAAAGCTTACCCAAAGCAAATAAGGGAGCATCAAATATGCCGCCTCTTTTTTTACCTTGTAAAACTTCCAAATGCACAGCAATATGAAAAACCAGAGAGCTATTATGCAAATAAGGGAGTAAAGAAGGCTTCTCATCCCGAAAAACATTATGCTCCAAAGCGCGTTTAGCATAAGCTGAACCGCAAATATTTTGAGCGCCCCTAAAATATCCCCCTGCTTGCCTTCCTTTTGAAACACTAAATACGCGGCTATTCCCATAATGGCGTATAGTGATATCCATACCGGCGCAAACAGCCATGCTGCAGGGGTGAAAAACGGCTTGCTTAAGCTTGCATACCACGCAGAGGATGAGGAATTTGTAAATATAGAGCCCACAACTCCCGCCAGCTCGCACACTGCCACAAAACCGGCAAGCTTGAGCCAGTCAATTTTGGCTTTGGCTCCCGGCCACGCGCTTTTTCTCTTTTTCACGGGAAAAAGCTTTTTGGAAATTTCCCCGAGTGCGCAGCCCTTTCGCCCCAGCCTGGCATGCTTTTGCATATATTTCCCTCTCCATTTCAATTTAATAATGTGGCGCTTGCCCTTTTTTTCGTAATTTTGCCCCCTTTGCCTGTTTTTGGAGTTTTGGGGGCATACTGCCTGCTTTATATATGCCCTGCGGGATAGTTATATCAGCAAGAAGCTAATCTATTTTTTATAAAAAAATATTTTTCTTCTTGAAAAAAAAGGTAGAATATTATGGATGATAGAAACAGAGGAAACCGCGGAGACCGCGAGATGTTTGACGCAGTGTGCTCAGAATGCCACAAGGAAACGCAAGTTCCCTTCAAGCCGTCTGAGGGCAGGCCTGTATATTGCAGAGATTGCTTTGCAAAACGCAGGGATTCACGCGATTAAGCTTAACTAATTTTTATTAGGGGCTCCCGAACCCGCGCTTTTTAGCGGTGTTTGGGCAATATTTATTTTTTATTTTTTCTAATTTTTTTATGCACCTAAAGCCAAAACTTTTTTTCTTAGCGCAACATCTAAAAACCTTGCTCCTTTAACTTGTTTTATCCAATGGGGTGAAATTTAATGAAATGGCTTATGGCTTTGCTGGTTCTTCTCTCGTTCGCGTTCTCAATTTATATTCTTGATTTTAATATCCCTCAAATTCCGCTTCTTCATATTTATGATTACACATTTAACCAGACCGCCTCCGGGCAGTTTGCAAAGAGCGGATTTGTGGACATCTATCCCGGGCGGCGATATGGAAAAACTCCCTCAATAGCCGCGTTATTCAGCCACTCCACCTCAACTCCGGCGCATCTTGATTTGTATAATCTGCAATCCGGCTCAATTTACCCTGGCGAGAGCGTGAATATAACCTCGGGCGGATACCCTGTTTCGCTTGAAGGGCTTAAAAATTCAAATCCAAACAATTTCGGGCTTTACGGCACAGTTTATATGGGCAGCAATAAATACCCTTATTGGGGGAATGCGTTTTATGCCGGAGGCTTTAACAGCCCAACTTATTATGGAATAGCAACCCAGAGCGCGCAAACAATATATGACATGGATTACGGGCATTATGGCCCTAACAACATCTCCGGCTATATGCGCGCAGAGAGCACCTCAAACGGGAAAACCCTTTTGCGCTATTCCTCAATGGGCTACTCCCACTCTTACACCTTTGCCAAGGATTACACCTCTGCATTTACTCTCTCTCGCCCCATAGTGGTTTCAGCAAACTTTATCAACACCGCCTCCTTCCCGGGGGATGAGGTGATAGTTTCTGCCTTTGCAGGAATGTCACAAGACCTTTTTCTTTTCCGCGTAAATGAGAGCGACGACATTCGCCTTGTTTCTGCAAGGCACAACACGCTTGCGGCATCCAAATACAAAACATTTGCAACCTACGCGCTTCATGCCGACCTTGACACTGACGGGGACGAGGAATATGTGGTATGCGGAGTATATTCCAAAAACGAGGATAATTATGGCAATTATTCCATGTTTATAAACGCATACAAAACAAATTACGGTGCGCTCGTGCAACTCTCCTCATATACTTACAATTATTCAAATTCCCTTTATGGATGCGTCTATGCCGCCAGCTATGACTTTGACGGGGACTCGCAAAAGGAAATTCTTACAGTAAGCGAACTTGCCGGCACCAGCAGAATAGATGCGCTTGTGCAGATATTTGACTATGACGGGGATGAGCTTGTGCCAAAAGCGCACGGCATTCTCACCCCTGCAAACGCCGCAAGCTTTTATGTCACCTCTGCCGCGATGGAGGACTTTGACGGGGACGGCAAGCCAGAGCTTGCAATTGCCTACACCCACGCCGGATTTGATGACGTCTATCTTCGCGTATATGATATAAACTATTTGCACGAGCAGGCGGCTCCTCCTGCTGATGATGAAACCGCAGAGCTTCCCGTGGACGACGAGCCGTCTGCGCAAGAGCAGCCGCCTGCCGACAATTCCCAGCCGCCGGCAGATGAGCAAACAACTCCCCCTCCTGCAGACGATGCAGTTATCCCTCCCGCAGAGCCGGATGAGCCAAACCCGCAAACAGACGCTCCTTCTGCAGATGACGGGCAGGCAGATGATTCAACTCAGCAAGGAATAGAACTGCCATATGAGGAAAATCCTCTTGGCGATGATTCTGCGCAAGGAATGCAGCAGAGCGCATCCGAGCCCCAGGCAGATGCCCAAATTCCGGCACAGCCCCCAGAAGATGAAGGGCAATCCGCTGCACAGCCCCCTGCAAATGAAGGGGAAAGCGCGCCGCAAGCAAGTGATTCCGGCAGTGCAGCGCCTGCTTCAACCGATGCGGCGAAGCAGCAGGTTGATGAGATGATAGAATTGCTTGAAGTAAAAATAGACATCGCAACCGTGCAGGGGGAAGACATTGCCCAGGAAAAGCTTGGGCTTGAGACAGCGCGCGTGCTTGAAATGCAGGAAAAATATGTGGAAGCCGCCCTGGAAGCGCAAAAAGCAACCGATTCCATAGACAAAAAGCTTTCAGGCGCAAAAGCGCAAGCTCCTGCAGGCATGCAAATGGATGAATATATGCCCTATCTGGCAGGAGGAATTGGCATAGTGCTTGCATTTGTTGCCGGCTACCTGATATTTGGAAGAAGGCATGCGCCTTCCAAAAAATAAATTTTGGGCGTTTGCCCTTTTTCTATTCATGCATTTTTAGGGCATCTGCCTTCTCGGCTTCAGCCTGTTCTTTTCCCGGTCAATTTTCTTCTGCTCAAAATAATTCGGGCATGCGTGCTCTTTTTTCATTTTCTCAATTGAAACCTGCCCCTTGACAAATCTTAGCATGAGCTTAAATTCATTTTTTGTATATTTACTCATCTTTCCCTCAAAATACACGCCATAAAACTTTCCAAATATGTTTTTTCTCAAATTTCTCTCAAGCATGTAAATCTTATTTATTTTTCCCTCAACTTTTTTTGGATGCTTCAAATAATGCTCATATGCAGGGGGGTAGGTGAGAAAATAAGCCGCATTATGGAAGTTATTTCCGGAGACGCGGATAAGGCTGTTTAGCGTGCTCTCAAGGGTTATTTTTCCCCATTTGAGGGTGCCCATCCACATGCGAAAATCTGTTTTGTATTTTTCATACTGTTGAGGCATCACTTTATCCTTGAAATAAAGCAAAAGATGCTCTTTTCCTATCTTTCCCTCTACATATTCTTTTACAACCTGCTTTTCCTCCTCATAATTCCTATCAGTAAGAATTCCTCCAAAAGTGTATTCTAAATCCTCTCGCCCGCAATTTTCATAAACATATCTTATCCCTTCAAGCACTTTGTCATAATTTCCGGCAAGATGCCTCACAAACGCTCCGCTTCTGCCCAGCACTATCCCCACGTCTTTTTCTTTTACAAATTTCTTTATGGCATACTCTAATTCTATATGATTTGTCTTGTATGCAAGATAATCTCTTCTTGTATCTTGGAATTTTTGCATATTGCTTTTTACCGGCTTTTCTGCCTCTTTTTCACATGCAAGCGGCATTAAGGGCATTCCTATTACAAGAAGCCGGATAAAATTTGTTTTTATAAAATTTGAAGCATTTTTCACTCCCTTTCCCGCAAAATAAGTTTTTTTCATAAGCCACACCATATTTCATATATAATCACATCTTTTAAAGGGTTCTTCTGTTTTTAGCCTGAATTAAATACTTTCTCCCCCTCTTTTTCTTATGGACTCTTTTGAATTCCTGCTATCCCTTGCCCTTCTTCTATTAGTTGGCGCGCTTGCATTCTTTTTAGGGCAATTTTTGAAAAACCGCCAATGGGAGGGAAAAGTAGAGCAAATACGCGCGGATGCCATAAAAAAATCGCGCGCAGTATTAGGCGGGCAATTCTCCGAGCAATTGGCGCCCTATTTGCCCGACTTTCCTTATTCTCCTACCGAGGTGCGCTTTATAGGAAAGCCGCTTGACTTTATTGTCTTTAAGGGAATGGACGCGAAAAACATTTCCGAAATAATATTTGTTGAGGTAAAAAGCGGCAAAAGCTCCCTTAGCACCCATGAGAGAATATTGCGCGACATCATAAAGGCAGGAAAAATAAAATGGGAAATGTATAAAATTCCCGAGGATATTACAAAGAAGAAAGAAGGATAATTTTTGCCTATATCGGAAGTTTTATCAAATTTTCTTACCTTTTTTGCAAATTCTTATGCATAAGCTTAATATATGTTAGGATGTATATATTTATGGTATTCTCATGGCATATAAAGTTTTCACAAAAGAAACTATTTTCAAAAAGCATCCTGCCAAAACATTTTTTAGAAGCCTTCTTCCTATCCCTCAGAAACTTGCTTTTGCAACCAATGAAAACTATCCTACCAAATACCCAAAAATAAAAAAAAGCGTAAAAGATTTGTTTCACAAGCCTATGTATGCGTGGGTTCCGGGCATGGGGTCAGAACCAAAAGCCATGCGGGAAATTCGACGTATGAACTCTAAAACCTACCGTGATCAAGAGGATGCCAGACGCAACGCGCTATGGAAAAAATCTATGGATAGATGGAAAGAACAGCAAAACAGACTTGAAAGACTATCTTATGAACGTGAGTTAAGGGCAAAGTTTCCAGAAAAAATTAGTTATATGGAAAGCCTCGTAAATTGCACTATTATAGATGGAAATAGGTTCAAACCTTCTCTAGGACTGGAAAAACTAATTAATTATGTTTATATAAAAAACCAAGATGGCAAACCGAAGTTGGAAAAGCTTTCTGATGTGCTTGCAAAAATAGAAGCGACATTAGGCGATGCTTTTGATGCTTATACTCCAGATGCAATCTCTTTTGATAATAAATTTAAAGCCATTAACATATATTTTTCTCTCTCGAATGTCCTTAAAACAGATGCCAGCTGGAAAAAAATAACAGATGGTCTTTCAAATGACCTAGGAATAGAATATACCATCACCGATCTAAAAGTGCTTAATAACAGTTCTGCCATGTATGCGAAGTTTAAGGGGCTTACTCTGAAAATACAAAAAGAACGGGAAGCACACCTAAAAAATACTCCTGATTTTGAAGATTTGAGATTCAATACAGGTGCTATATCGTCAATTGTGGGGATGGTTGGCGGTCTCTTTTTACATGTAAATAACTTCATTTTAGATCTCCTTATCATGTCAGTTTGTGGCTTAGCATGCATCGTTGCGGGGGTTGGCGGTCATTATCTTATTTATGAACTTCCAAAAAAAGCAAAGCTAAAAGCCAATGAAAAAAGAATAGGAGCGATGCAAAGCGAGCTGGGTAAACTTACCAATGATTTGCAGGCTTCCAAACCCGCATAGTGGGTAATTATGGCATACAAAATTTTCACAAAAGAGCAAATCTTCAAGAAGCACCCAGTCAAAACATTTTTTAGGAGCATTCTTCCTATTCCTCAGAAACTTGCTTTTGCTTATGCATTTAATGAACGCCCCTTCACCTCAAAAAAAGAAAAAGAGGAGAAATCCGTAAAAGAATTATTGCAATCTCCGATGAAGATGTGGGATTGGCTTGCTTCAGGAAGCTATGATGATGTTTTTCGTAGGCAGCGTGAATCTATTGCCATAAACCAGTCAATATTTGAATCCATCCAAAGAAAGAATGCAGCCTCATTTAATCATCCTGAAGAAGCCGAAAGGCGGCGTAAACAATCTATCGTAGCTGGTGACAGGCAATTAGCTATGGATAACGCAAAATATTACAAAGAATTGTATAAAACTTCCCCGTCAGAGCGGATTTTGGAGCGGGAACGGGAAAAGAAACAAGAACAATTTGATATAGAGCTTCAAAAAAAACTTAGCTACATGGAGCTTCTTATAAATTGCAAGATTATAGACGGAAGAAACCTCAAATCTTCCCTCGGGCTGGAAGAATCAATTAATTATGCTTATTTGGGAATAAAAAACAAAGACGGCAAGCTGAAAGCGGAAAAGCTTTCCGATGTGCTTGCAAAAATAGATGGCATATTAACTGTTGCCTTTGAGCTGGAACATGCAATAGGCTCTGTAGTATTTCCACATGATTATATCTGCAAAGCCATTGATATATATTCTAATCTTCCGGACGCCCTTAAAACCGATGCAGGATGGAAAAAAATCATAGATGGCATCTCAAAAGATCCGGATCTAACTCTAAAATACGGATTATCTGCAACCAGTCATGGACTTATTAATCTCAAAAAAATTAGAAAGTATTTTTTTCCTCCATTTATACCTGCAAAGCATGCTGAATACGCAAAACAAAAACTGGAAGATTCCAAAGTGGCTGCAAAAATAGAAGAGATGTTAACTAAGAATCTTAATCCGGAGAATTTACTATCAGCATCTTCATCCGAACAAATTGAAGCCGTCAATATCTATTTCTCTCTTCCAGATGTGCTTAAAAGTGATGCCGCCCGGAAAAAAATAATCTCTTCCATTGAACTTTCTATTAGTTTTAACCTCTATGATTCTATCTACAATAGAAACGGAGAGTTTATTGATTTCTTTTTGCAGTTTCCTCCGCAATTTCAAAGCCAAGTCGCATGGCATAAACTAATTGACTATCTTGTAAAAGAGATGAGTGAGCCAAAAAAAACAGTAGACTCGTCCAAATATTTCAAAAAAATTCCAGAAGAGCACTTTGATTATTTATGGAAAGCTTTCATAACTCAAATAATACAAAAACCCTTTGAGCACTATTCTTTTGATGCAATAGCATATCTGAATAATATACCAAAAAAATGTGAAAGCCATGCACTCGCACAACTTGATAAAAATTGGGAAGGATACAACCCCCATATACCAGATACTTTTGAAAAAATAAAAAAATTAAACGAGCCGTATAAATCCCATATCCTCAAAAACAGCCTAAAAAGCCCGGATTGCTATCTAAAAACAAGAATAGCCGCCTACGAAATTTTAGAGGG
>PFCD01000013.1:30865-42414 GCA_002778455.1 Candidatus Micrarchaeota archaeon CG10_big_fil_rev_8_21_14_0_10_45_29
CATGCAGCGAAGGGAATTTCTAAAAATAACCGCTACGGCAGCCCCTCTCTTATTTCTGAAACTGCCGCTTCTCTCAAAGCAAAACGGCATTTCCCCTGCCTATTATTGCGCAAAAGTATTTGACAATGAAAAGGCAAACCTCTCAAACTTCGTGGAATTTGAATACAAATTTGAAAAAAACAAAAAAGAATACATGAATTTGCTAAAAAGCGCGGTAGAAAAATACAAAAAAGAGGGAAATTCCCTCATAATGAGCCCCTCCGGAATTGCGGATGCTTTGCATTTTTTCACAAAATATTTTTACAAAATAAAGAAATTTCAGGGATACAGGCAAACCGACGCCCTCAACAAGGCAATCCAGCTTCACCAGAGCGACTCCCTCACTTCTTCATATTTTTTCGCGGATTTCCTTCTCTCAATAGGCATGCCGAAAGAGCACATAAAATTTGCAAGAATACTTGCCGACTCCAAATACGAGGCAGGGGACAACCTGCTAAAAGTGGGAAATATATATTTTAAGACAACATTCCATCAAAACGACATAGGCGGCATCAGCATATATTCCCAGACAGAAGATTTAATTAGAGAGCAATATAGCGGCCCGATAACCCTTTACTCATTGGACGAGGATTTCACCCTTCTTAACATAGGAGCGCTCTCATCCTTCCTGTCGCAGGAGTCAAGGACATGGCTTAACCGGCTTTTGGCCAATAAGAAAAAATATGATGAAACCGGAATAAAATTATTCAGGGGGGCATATGAGGACAGCTTAAAGCACTTTATTATAATAAACGAGCATGCCACAAAAACCCTCCAAGAGCTTATTTTACAGCGCCCGGAGGACGCGCGCCTTCACTATGATTCGGGCTATTTTATTTATGAAAAATGCCTGTGGCAAAAAGAGCTTTTTCCAGAAGAAACCCCAAACGACATATATCTGGCCGCCTTTCACTTTGGCAAAGCGATTCAAATATTTGAGGACTACTGGCCGGCTTACCTTATGCACGCAGAATGCCTCTTGCTTATGGGCAACGGGGAGGGCTGTAAAATGCAGATGCAAAAGGCGCTCTCCATAATGCCGGACGGAGAGAGGAAAAAAGAGTCAATAGGAAGATACTGGAACATGCTAAACGAGCTTGAGCAGAAAAAATAAGCAAGCTCCCCGGTTTTTCCTTATGCCAAAAAGCCGGCGCAAATCTCTTCCTCTTAAATACCTTGCCTTTCTATCCATTTTATGAGCAAAAAGCCCGCCCCCAAAGAAAAGGAGACGCAAGCGCCTTCTGCGCGCAGGCAAAACGCTTTTACAAGAAATTTGAAAAAAGCGGCAATAATTCCGCTGGCAGCACTAACTTTTTTCCTTCATGCAAAAGATGCCAGCAGCGAGGAGCAAAAAAAGCCTACTTCTGAATACCAAAATAAGAATGCGCAGGAAAAAAAGCAAATAATAGACAGCATATGGAATGAAATCCAGCTCAATTTTCCAAAAACCATGAAATGCTGGCAGGATGGGCGCATGATGGATGAACTAAACTCCGGAATAGAGGTGGAAATTCTTCCCCACTCTGCCTTCTCTTTTATAGAGGATGAGGGAAAATCTGCCAAAATTGATGACTTTTTCAGGTTTTATCTGAATATGGACCGCCCCCTTATCAAGGCGGAGGCATGCGAGAAAATATCTGGCCCTATGCTCTATTATGGGGGCTTTTACTCAAAAACACCATTTGGCGACTATGAGGCAAAAGGGCTTATGCCAACCCTTTTCTCAACACTTCTCTCAGGCAAGGATTCTGCAATAGAAAAAACCCAAGCAAATAAGGAGCAGGAATGCTTTTTCTTTTTTGCGGCGTTTTTGGGGCCAAGGGAATTTGTTGAGGCATACTCCTCACATGACACCGGCACTTTGCAAATAGAGTTTGACAATGCATTCGGAACAGGAAGCTACGCAAACCTTCTTTATTCGAAAAATCCCATGCATGACATAAGAGACATGTTGGAGGGGAAGGGAATGCTTGAGGGCATTTATTCAAAGATGCAAAAAATAGCCTTTCAATGCGGCTACAAAATAGGGAAAACAACAGGATGAAAAAATGAAACTAAAAGACATCGAAAAGCCGGAAATAAAAGCGGCGCCTGATTTCTCAGGCTTCAGCCAGCGCGCCTTATCAGCTTATTTATCCGCCTTGAAAGAGGAAAATTACCTCTCCCTTGCGCAGGATGCAATCAAATTCCTCTCCTCCCGCACTTTGGAGCAGCGGGCCGAGGCTGCAAAAATAATAATACAATATGCAAAAGAGAACAAGCCAACAGGATTGCAGAAAAAATTCCTCTATGAGCTTGCTTTGGCGGTTGCACCCGCACATGCTGCCATATGGGCGCAAAAAGATTTTCAAATGGATAAAAGCGTTTTCAGGAAAAAAAACGGGGCATACAAAAGCAGCACAAATAATTGCAGGCATTATTGCTTCAAGCTCTATTACCAAATTTTGCAGGATGTGCTTGAAAATGAATCCCTCTCTTCCAAAAAAATACACGGGCGCCCGAAAAACTTTGACTGGAAAGGGCACAACTGCAGGATAAGGAGGATGCCGCCTCAGGAATGGGACTCGCTCGACGGGAAGGACAAAGAGCGCTATTTCGAGGGGAATTTGGCTTTTGTGGCATACGTATTTTCAGCAAAAGAAATTGATAAAATAAAGCAATTCATAGAGCCGGGGGATTTGGTGGGAGTGGACAGAAACCCGCGCACCAGCAACGCGCACGTTGGAATCTGCTCTCCTGACAAAGACATAATACACATAGGGCGCCCTCTTTACAAAGACACCGTGGAAAAACTCACAAGCAAGGCAACAACTGTAGTAATATACCGCGCCGCCTCCCGCGAGCAAAAAGTCGACATAAGCTTTGGGGCGCTTTTGCCGCTTAGCGGGGAATTCTAAACTTTTTTGCAGTTAAGTTATTAAACTGCCTTTGCATAGAAAAGCCATGGAGCTTGTTTTGGCGCTTTTCATAATAGGGCTTGTGACAACCGTTGGGATAATGGGCAGGTTTTTGCAAAACACCCGCAGAATCCCTGAATCGATTTTTCTCATCTTTTTGGGGCTTCTTATCGGCCCTATTTTCAACCTGATTCCCGCCTCTGCCCTCATGCCCCTCATCCCACTTGTCTCCACCCTTGCGCTTATAGGCATTTTGCTGGAATCTGGGCTTGACTTTGAGGCGCAAAAGCTTAACAAAGAGGTGCGCACAAGCCTTGCGCTCATAATTCTTGTGGCATTCTTCACTACTGTTTCTGTGGGCGCCTTTTTGCATTTTATATTCGGCTGGGAATTGCTTGTCGCCCTTCTTGTGGGGCTCATATGCTCAGGCACCACCACCCTTACAACGCGGGTATTGCTTGAATCCACCCGGGCGCACGCGCATGTAAAGCGCATTTTAACCCTTGAGAGCATATTCAACGACATCACGCTGGTGCTTGGAGTTACCATTTTGCTTGCAATCATGAGCTCTTCTGCAATAAACACCGAAGAGGTGGCAAAATCCCTTGCAGCAAGCATTTCAGTCGCCCTTGTGCTAGGCGCCGCCGCCGGCTGGGCATGGAAATCCATAATGGAAAAGGCGGCCCCCGCAACAAAGCTTGGCTATATTTCCACACTGGGCTTTTGCTTTTTGCTCTACTCTTTCTCCGACTTTGTGGGCGGAGACCCCATACTCTCCATCTTCTCATTCTCCATAGTGCTTGGAAACCATGAGCACATCCACCGCCATTTTGTGAAGGGGAAAAACTATTTCGGGGCAATATTTAGCGAGATAAAAAGGGTGCAGGGCAGCTTCACTTTCTTTATGAGGGCGTTTTTCTTTTTTGTGCTAGGGGTAATATTCAATTTTTCCCTGCTTGAGACACAGGTGCTTCCCATAGTATCTGGCATACTATTAATGATACTTGCCTCCCGCTTCTTTTCCGTTTTCATAGTTTCCATGCGCGACAAACTGCTTGCAACCCACAAATTCCTTATCACCATAATGATTCCGCGCGGCTTTGTCGCAACCGTTCTCTCTTTCATTCCTGCCCAATACGGCGTGGTAATACCAAACATCACGGAAATAGTGCTTCTTCTTGTCTTTGCCTCCACCGCGGTAGCGATGTTTGGCACCTATTCCTACAACCTTATTTCAAGAAGAAAAAAGGGCAGGCATGCCTGAAAACAGCGTTTTTTTAAGCCTTTAAAAAAATGGCAGAGGGGCTGAAAACAGCATTTTTTAAGCCTTTAAATGCAACATTAAAACGAGGTGCAACCCATGAACTCAACCAAACAGCCTATTCAAAACAAGGGAAACGAAGTTCGCAAACTAGTCAAACTAAGCGGAAAAAACTTTGAGGCAAGCTCCAAAAAATCCGAAGAATTTTCCCAAGGGATATTACTGGAGGGAAAACAGTTTTGGCTAAGAAAAAGCGACCTGCTAAACCCGAAAAAAGATTTTGAGCAAAAAGGCCCTTCCGCGCAAAATGGCGGAGGCGAAAAAAATTCCTTATCTTCCCCGCAGGGGGGAGAGGGCTTTAAAAATAGCGGAGTTTGCTAACTTTTCCAAAAAGTTTTGCTTTAGCTGATTACTGTCACATGGTAATTTATGCTTGTTTTTGTGATTGAATTGTAAATATCCATTATGTTTTTCTCTGAAGTAAACGCCTGCTTTTTGTTTATCTCAAGGCGCGCCATCCTGTTTGCGGCGATATGGCTTGCGCCCCTTGGGTAAAAAATGACTTCTGCCTGCGTTGAGAGGTTCAAATCGTTCGGCTCCACCGGCTCCTTGTCCACATTGTTTATTTTTCGCATGTTTTTGCCGTTCAAATCGCAGATAAACTGGTGTATCAGCCATTTCCCGTCCACTTCTTCTGCCACCATTATAAGAAGCTTATACGCGGCTTTTGGAGCCGAAAATTCAGGATATTTCTCGTCTGTCACCAGCGCAAGCGCCAAATTGTATTTTGCAGGCTCTTTTAGAAAATTGTGTATTTTGTATTTTCTTGAATCTTTTATAAGCGCCTCAAGGCAAACTTTCGCAGATTCTAAGAATTGGTCGGTAGTCGGCTTTTCCTTTAAGGTGTTGCTAAAATTAAATTCCATATACTCTCATATATTATATTGGCTTAGGAAGTATAAAAGGGGGGCAGTATAGAGGTTTTGCGCAAATTCTATCCAAAAAATGCCTTTTGCAAAGCATTATGCAAATTAATTCCAAAGAAACTTTATTTAGTGTTTAGAAATGGTTAAAAATATATACTTTAATATATATTTATGGCTTCTTTAAAAAATAAAATAATAAAAGGCACCGCGATAGCTGCAACCACTCTTTTTCTTGGCTTAATGCCACTAGCAAACGGATGCGGCAGAAGTGAAAAACCCCTTGAGATAAGCACTATTCAAAAAGTGCAGCTTCCGGATGAGCGCCCTAATATTAATCTGATTAAAATTGACAAAAACAAAATTATCGCAAAAACAAATTCTGGGGATTTTGTATTCAGCGCAAACGCTTCTCTTAAAGATGCCAAAATATACAAAGTTGACAAAGACCTCTGGTGCATACTAAACATAAGCAGCTCAGATGAAATTATCCTAATTTCCCCCATAAAGCACAGCCTGGGGGGCTGGGAATTAAGCGCAGATGCGACAATAATGAAGCCATTTAGAGAAGGGGAAACACTTTTGCAAAGCACTTTTCAGGTTCTCTCAAACAATGCCGCAATAATCTTCTCGGATTCAAACAAAGCGTATCATTTAAGCTGCAAGCTGGTAACGCCAACCTCAAAAAACCCGCGCGAGCCGTTTGTAAGCCCTTATGCCCAAAAAGAGAGAAACATATTTTTCAGCTCATTTAATTTTACCACAGTGCAAAGAAAGGAGAGCATTCCCCTCTGTGATGAGGTAACCTCCAAAATCATCCATGACCCGCAATACGGAGAAATAGTCGCAATTTCCCACCCGGGTTGGAAATATGATTATGGGGTAAACATTGAGCCCTCTGAAAATCCCATGGGCGAGAGGATAAACACTTTCGTGCTATCAAAAGAGCAATAAGCCCCTGTGCATTATTATGGCAATTATGCAAAAGCTTCAGCTTCACTTCCATTTCGGGGCGCACATCAGCGCATCTCATTTCAAGCAGGCAAAAGGCGCATTTGAAAAATTTGGGCCTTTTGATGTTTTCTCCTCAGAGCATGCGGCAAGCAGGCAAATAAATTACAAGCGCGCGAATATAGAGCAGAATAAAGAGCTTGCCCAATTTCGCAGATTGCCTAAAAAAACAAAGCAAGAGATTTTTTCTCCTGATGAAAATTATGATTCCGCCCTTTTCAATTTCCTTCTATCTAAAAATATAATATCCGCCCCTCTGGAAAGCTATTCGCAGAACGCAATAAAAAGAAACATGAGAATAAGAAAAGCCCTTTTCCCCAAAAAAATCGAGCATCTAAAGTATTTTTCCTTTGATGATATGCTCGCTCGCGACTTTGACATTCTCTCCTGTATGTTTGATTATTACGGGCGGCTAAAGCCCATACTCGAAAAATTCTCCCCTTCTTTGCTTAAAAAAGAAATATTGCGCGCATTTTGCTGCCTTGGCGCAAACCATCTTTTGCTTGCCCACCTTGCCAAAAAAAGGGCTGAGGGCACCGCCATAAGCATAAGCCAGTCCTTTTCTTATCCTGCCCATAAAAAGCTTTTTGATAAATACGCCCACATCTCAGAGGAGAATTTCCGCCTTTTTTACAAAGACATCGCAGTTGATATTTTTCGCACCGTAAAGGAGGCAGGGCTTTGAATGCAACCTGCAAAAACCAACTTGCTAAAATTTCTCTATTATCTCTTTTGCTTTTGCCTCCACATCTTCGGGCAAAAGCCTCCCGGCTTTCTCAACTCTTTGAATTTTTTGCCTCAAAACAACTAAATCTATTTCCTTTCCTCTTTTGCCTGCAATTTGCTTTAAGTGAATAAAATCACTTTTCTTGCCCCTGCCAACCGCCGCAAGAATTTTCCCATAAAACAAATCCTCCAAATTCTGGTATAAAATATGCCCAAACCCTGTCACAAGCTTTAAGGGCTCAAATAAGGACTCGCAGCCGCCGCACTCTACTTTTATGACTGAATTGTCCTCCATGCCCACTCCGCTAAGTTTTTCCTGCTTTATAGTAAAGTTTATTTTAAAATTTATCCTGTTTTGCACATATTGTTCAATTCCCCTCTCCCCCTCAAGCAAATAAGAAAAAACATAATTTTCAAAAGTAAGCTTCTCATCCCCTTTTTTCGGGGCTTTTTGCCTTGGCGTTAGCTTTTGCCCAAATATCCCGCTATTCTCTTTTGCCATATCCTTTAGGCGGCTTATTACTCTTAATTTATCATCTGTGCTTGGGGGGTTTTTCCATGTAAAATCCAAATCAAATGTTTTTTTTGGAAAATTGTGCCCATAATATAATGCCGCCCCGCCTATGAGTATTATGCTCTCATTTAGCAGGCGGTCCCCTGAAATATTTAAAAGTATGCGCTCTGCCACAAGCTTTTGTATCTGGCTTGTAATTTGGGCGTCTTTTTTGCTTTCCAGCATCGGCTCAAGAGCCCTCTCGTCGGCAAGCAGATTTTTCTTATTAAAATAATTCTCATGCGCCACCCAGTGGGAAACCCAGCCGGGGGTGCCTAATGCCACTTTTGAGAGAAGAATTTGCTTTGAGCGCTGTTCAGGCGTTGTTTTCATTAGTTATAATATGGGGGAGAATGGATAAAAAGGCAGGCGCCTGCTTAACCTCTAACTTTCAGCAAGCGCAAAATCAATATAGCCGCTATAAGGATTCAAATTAACAAGCTTTACCCTGACTTTTTGCCCTATTTTTATTCGTGATGCATCACTTACTATTTTCCCTTCCACAGGCGGCTGCTCAAGGCGCGCATAAACTCCTTTTGTTGAGGCGCCTGTTATTATGGCATCAAATGTTTCTCCCAAATGCTTTGATAATAAAACCGCCCCTTCCGCCTTTGTTACAAACCTTTCCACCCTGTTTGCCGAATGCTCCAATTCTGTGCACCTGTTTGCCAAAAACTTTAGCTCCTCCCGTCCGTATGGGCTTTTGGAGCCCTCCAAAAGCGATTTTATAAGCCGCTGTATAATCAAATCCGGATATCTTCTGTTTGGAGCTGTGGAGTGGGTATAGCTTGTGACAGCCATGCAAAAGTGCCCTATGGGGTTTCTTTTATCATATAGCACATATTCTCCAGGGCCCAACAATTTTATTATGGCTAAAGACAAATCCGGAAAAGTTTGAGGGTTTTCCACTCTTTCTTTATCCAGAAATTTTGAGAGGGCTATTGCATCAGGCAATTTTGGAAGCCTGAATTTGCGCTTATTTGCCAATTCCACTATTTCTCTCCAATATTTGGGCTTTTTTACCACTCTTTGCAATGTGGGGCGGTTGCTTTTCTCAAGCATCTGTGAAATTACCCCGTTTGCCCCTATCATGAAATTCTCAATTATTCTTTTGGCAGGGTCGTCCTCCACTACATATAGCCCCAATACTTTTTGGTTTTTTACAATTGCCCTTGTTTGCATTGTTTGCAATTCCAAAGCCCCCTCTTTTGCCCTGAATTTGCCTAATTTAATTGATGCCTCATGTTGCAAAAGTATTTGGCTCTCAAGCTCTTTATTTCCCTCTATTTGCTTTGGAATGGGGCCCTTTGCCTCAAGCCATGCGCCCACCTGCTCATAAACAAGTTTTGCCTTGTTTTTTACCAAGGCGCGATATACTTTTCCAGGCTTTACCTTTCCGCCCGGCAACACGTCAAATTCTGCAACTATTGCAAGCCTGTCTTTGTGCACCGGAAGAGATGTGAGGTTTTTTGAGAGGTTATCCGGAAACATGGGGTAAATTTGCACCCCTGTATATACTGAAGTGGTGTTTTTTTGCGCATGCCTGTCTAATAATGAATCCTTTTTCACATATGCATCCACGTCGGCTATGCCTACTTTTATATGGATGTTTTCGTTTCTTTTCTCGCAATATTCTATCTGGTCCAAATCCTCTGTGTCTATGTTGTCTATTGAGGACCAGAGAAGGTGGGTGAGGTTTTCAATGTTTTTTTGGGCTTCCACTATCCTGCCATCCAAATTATTTGCTTTTTTCATTATTTCAGGCGTAAAATCAGGTGTGAAGCCATACTTTTGCATCGCATTTCTTGCTATTTGCTTTAAATCTACCGGCTCATCTGGATTGTAAGTTTTTTGCGGGTAACGTCTGCTTTGGCCTCTGTATTTTGAGTAATTGGAGCGGGCCTTGCCGCCTGCTGGGCTTCTTGAGTAGTTTTCCCTGCGTTTGCCTTGCGAGTAGTTTTTGCCTTGTGCGCTCCGTTGGCCTTGCGGGTAGTTTTTGCCTTGTGCGCTCCGTTGGCCTTGCGAGTGCCCTCTGCTTTTGTGCCTGCTTGAGCCGTGCTTGCTATTTCTGCCGTGGCGAGAATGCCTTCCTCTTCCCATGCGGGAAATAGGGAGCGGGGGGATAAAAAGGTTTGGCGGGATAGCGGAAAAACACCCTTTGCAAAAACAATTAACTCTTTATTGCGCTTCTTCTCTTATGCATTTAGTAATCAATAGGTTTATAATGAGTTAGTATCTAATTGTTATTAACTAATAACAATTGGTGATTGATATGAACTCAAAAACACAAAGTCAAAAAACAGTAATGGCATCCTCGCCAACCCTGAACACTGTTCTTATGGTAGAGAAAACTTTGGAAAATATGGGCAAGAGCGCCTTTTCTGTGGCAGATCTAAAAAAAGAGCTTCCAAAACAGGTAAATCACAATACCTTAATGGTGATTTTGGATTATTTGCAAAAAAGCAATAAAATCTTTGTAGGCGTGCGCGGAATCAGCTGGATTGAGAATTCAAACCAGAACCTGAAAAAAGCAATTGCAAAAGGCATTGAGTTATGAAACCGGTTCGGGTAATCCTATCAGATGAGGCAGAGGAGGCATACAATGAGCTTAATGCAAGGGCAGCCAATTCAAAAATCGAGTGCTCTATTCTCAAATTCATAGACTATAAGAAAAATTTAATTAAAGCCAATCCGCACTATGGGGAGCCTGTTGCAAAAAAGCTTATTCCTGCCGTATATATCAAAAAATACGAAATTAAAAATTTATTTTGGGTTTCTTTGGCAAACCGCTGGAGAATGTTCTATACTCTTAAAAATGACGGGGAGATTGAAATTATCGCCTTTGTGCTATGCATAAAGAGCCATCCGGATTATGACTGGCTGATGGGCTATAAAAAAGACCGTAAGAGAAAATAATTTTTTCTCAGCTTTATATTTATCTTCCTCTCTTTTTTGGCGGAAAATTCCCCTTTGCAATGGTTTTTATACCTCAAATGAGCCCTTTATACCGGTATTAAGGTGGTATTTTCATGTCTGCTGAAATTGCTCTTCTAAGAGAGATGAAAAAGGATGCTTTTTGGCTTGATGCGCACCTATATTCGCTTCTCAAAGAGCATAATGATGAGTTTATAGCTGTTAAAAATGAGCAGTTAGTAGCCTATGGCAGCGATTTGGATGTTGTCTTATCTGAACTTAAGAAAATAGGGCTGGATACATCTAAAGTATTGATTAGGTTTATCTCTAAGAATAAGTTTGTTCTGGGTGGTTAGATAGTAAAAATTCCACTCACAATCACCAAGGATGAGCGTCTGATGCTTTGGGCGTGTTTTCATATAAAAGAATTAAGAGTGGGAACTTCTTTTGTTGAGTTTGTAATTGATAGTGGAAGCAATTCTTCATTTTTTGCTTTTGGAGATTCAATTAAATTTGCAATTCCAAAAAGAGGAAAGCGCGATTCCCTTATGCCCATAGGCGGCACTTCTTTAGACCTTCATAAACTTCCTGAATTTGATTTGGTTTTAGAGGATGCGGCAGGAGATGCCCTTAGGCTCAAAGTTGAGGGTTTTTGTGCAGCATTTGGAAATAAAAAAAGCCAGAGCGCCATCAACCAGGCTAAAGCAATTCCAAGCATACTTGGCCTGGACTTTTTAAGAAAGCATAAATTACGGCTTTTTGTTGATGCTTATAAAAAAGAGGCTTATCTTGAGAAAGATTAACTTTTATTTTTTCTCGGCGCTATATCTCAATCTTCCCCCCTTTTTCCGGCAAAATCACTCTCTTATGCAGTTTCTCAAATTCTTTTGCATTATGCGTGTGAATCGGAACCAATATTTCAGGCTTAATGGCATCAATTGCCTCAATAAGCCCCTTTCTATCCACATGCCCGGAGCAGTGGGCCTGATGAAATTTTATGTTAAAATGACCCATCCAATTCATCATTACCTTTGTCTGGTCCTCATTTTCCTCCCCTTCCAAAAAGTGCTCTGATGAGGAATATATAAAATCAGCATTTTTGGGCTGTATATATATCAATTCCATTAATTTGAAGAAATTCAAATGCATGATATATTTTTTGGGGTTTTTCTCAAGCTCCTTGTAAGTAATCATGTTTTCCATGTATTCTCTCTCATATTTGTAAT
>PFCD01000009.1:0-5569 GCA_002778455.1 Candidatus Micrarchaeota archaeon CG10_big_fil_rev_8_21_14_0_10_45_29
AGGAGCAGGTGTATTATGCGCTTGGGTTTATGGTTGGGGGGCAGTATGTATTAGGAAAATATACGGATTATGATGAGGAAGTGGATGGGAGAAGAGTTAATCTTTATTGCTCTGGCAGTGATGCGATGTGGCTTGATGCAACTACAATAAGCATAGGAATCCCCAGCTACGGCAAAAACCCTAAGAAAAATTCTGTGTTTATAGGGTTTTTAAGGGGGCTTAATGCAGGAATACATGAGTATGCGCATGGGCTGAGAAAATTCAACTACGGGATGCAGGAGGGGCACGTAAACGAGCTTGGAGTTTCTCTTGTTAGCCTGGATTTGCTGCTTCCTATTTATTATAAAGACATAGGAAAGGTTTCCGCAGGCATGAGGGATGCTATAAGGCTCGCGGAGCAGATAAAGAGTGGGAGAATAGATTTTAGATATGCCGATATTGTTGAGGGGGAATATCTTGATTTTGCGGTTGCACCTTGGATAAAGGCATACTTTGAGAAAGACGGGGGGGAAGTGCCAAAGGAGTTCATAATGAATAATGCCTACAAAACCATGGGGGTAGCTGAAATGCTAAAAGTCCTGTATAGAAAGGACACTGTATTTAGAAAAGACGAGTATTTGGCAAATTTTGACAAGGAGAAGTATCTTGGGAACATTCAGCCAGGGAGAGTAAGGGATGTTTTATCAGGGGTTTTTGACAATCTTCTAAAAGAGCATTGGAAAACTCCGCAAGAGTTTTTTGAGAAACTCTTTGACGCCCTTGATACGGGCTTTGGCTGCCGCCCTTCCCCAATGGAGGCGCCTGATGGGTTTGTTTATTTGATGCCAAAGGAGAGGGAAAGAAACGCCTTTAGGGGGTAATTATTTCATTATGCCCTCAGTTTGCGCCTTATCTTCTAATTGGGCGGATTTTTTTATGTAGAAAGTTTGGTTGTTTAGGATGATTTTCTCGTATTTTTCTGGGTCTTCCGTGATATGTGTCTTTGTATTGCATTTCTCAGAAAACAACTTAGAAGCATACTGCCCCAGCATTTCCCCTTCCAATGAGGCATCCCCTCCGCGAGTAGGGTCCTGGGCAGTAGGCAGCTTTTCCCCAGAATATGTGAAAAGCCCATTTTCGCTATAAACCGGCTCCCCCGCTTCTGATAAATGGGTTGGCTGTTTTGAGCTTATGAGAATTTTCCCTGTTTGCTCATCTTTTATTATGTAAATTTCCTTTGGGGCGTTTTTGAGAGTATTTCTTGCCTCAAGCCATGCCTTCATCTTGGGGTCAGGGGAAGAACTCTCTGAAACCCATGCGGAGGGCCTGCCACTTTTGATATCGCTTATTATCCTGTTTTGCATGCCTTGAGGCAGGGAATTGAAAGTTAATTCTTCTGATTTCCTTGTCTGCTCATATTCTGGGTTTTTTATCTCTATTATTGTATAGGATACATCTGGTGCGTCTGCGTTGATGCCTTTGCTATAGTCCTTTCCATGCAAAGAGTAGGAGTTAAACTCTGTTATGTTTTTGAAATCCGGAAGCTTTAGCCGCTCAAACTCTTTTGAGATTGGCTGGGCTGAAATATCATTTAAGAGATTTGAAATATTTGCAAACAATTCAATTCCTTTTTGCTCATATACGGAGAGGTGCGCCTGCTGTATTTGCTCAACTTTTTCTTCTGGTTTTTGCAATTGCAGAAATATGAACATTTTACCACCTTTTTACTAAATGTGGCAATTTGGAAAAGAAGATTAAAAAGGATAGTAGATTATTCTCCTGGCTGCAACACAGATGCAGACCCGAACCAGTGTGAATAAGTTTTTTCTTGTTTCAACTTCTTAAAATTAGAAAAACAAGAAAGCTGATAAAAAGATAGCTGAGCTTGCTCAGATTTATTTTTTCTGCCTGCTCTTTATTTCCTTGAGCTGTTTTTCAAGGCTATCCAAATCTTTTTCAATAACATCCCAGACGATGTCGGGATTTACATCGCGGTATGAATGTATGAGCTTATTCCTTGTTCCGACTATTTTCTTCCATGGTATCTTCGGATATTTGGCACGCACATTCTCCGGAATCCTTGAGGCGGCTTCCCCGACAAGTTCAATGTTTCTGAGCACCGCCTCAAAAACAAGCTCGTTTTGGAAGAACTGTGCTTTTGAGAGGCCCTTGGTGTGCCGTTTTATGAACCGGACTGCATCAAGCATGTCATCAATGTAAACCAAATAATCCAAGTTTTCAGGGTTCATGCTACCGCCACAAGGTCTTTTTCCACGTATTTTCGTATCCTTGGTTTTATTGATTTCAGGACAGAAATGTCAGCTTTTTTGCCTGTTTTTTCCTCTATCTCAATTTCTATGCCTGAAATGTCAAATAAAGAAAGGGGGGTTTTTGGCAGCTCTATGGCTATGTCTATGTCTTTGTAGTTTTTCTCTTTCCTTGCAAAGCTGCCGAAAAAGTATGCCTTCTTTATTTTGTGCTTTTTGAGGATTTCCTTTATTTTTTCTATCCTCTCTTCTCTTTTCATGCAAAAATAAGGGTTGCCCTGAATAAAAAGCTTATCTGCCCGCATCTTACTTTGAGATTACAAGCTTCTGGAAGTAGCGGTTGTGCTTGGTTGTAACCTCTATAAAGTAGAGGCCATTCTCCAAATTGTCCGTGTTTATCGGGACTGAGGCTTTGCCATCCTGCGTTCTCAAGGAGTATTCTCCCGGAAGTTCTGCCCCGCTCATATTGTGTATTGAGATTGTTACTTTTCCGGCATCAGGCTCCGGGAGGCTTATCTCAAGCCTTGAGCTGTTGCTTGCCGGGTTTGGGAATATTTGGAGGTAGTTGTTTTGGGCTTGCGGGTCGTTTACGCTTATTGTTGGCTCGGTTGTGAACTGGAATTTGAAATTTTCTGCAAGATAGTTCCCTGCAGTATCTACGGCCCCATCCTGCCCTCCGGTTACTGTGACTTCGTAGTCATTGGAACCCATGAGGTCCTTGTAGGCGGTAATCGTGTAGGTTGCGCTTGGCTTGCCCTCGCCTGCGGCGGACTTAAGCTCCACGCTTTCGTAGACGGGGTATACGATGCCGGTGCTATCGGATGGAAGTGAGGAGCTGATTGCCTGAAGGGACACCTGATTGGAGGTGAGAAGAATTGGCTCGGATGCGACAAGAGTAATTGTGGTGCTTACACTTACATTCTTCTCTCCGTTGCCTGGAGTTGTGTAGGTTATTGTGGGGGCTGTTATGTCTTGGTATCTTGCTTCAGTTTTGTAGGGGTAGGAGGAGGCTAATAGTTTTGCCATTTGTATTGCGTCGGTGGGGGTGATTGTTATTGAATTCTGCCCAGTAACTTTTAGATCGTAGCCGTAGAAGTTTTTGGCTTCTTTGGTAATTTCAACTACTTCGTTAACTATCTCCCCATTTTCAGTATAGGCATGTATTTTCGTTAGTGAACCGTTTTCTAGGAGTTTGAAGCCGATGGCTTCTGCATTAGGAGCAAGAGAGATGATTTTTGAGAAATAATAACCTGATCCGTCTTTGGTAAGTTTTAGATGAGTTCCGTCCCCAATCTCAAACATTATTTTGTTAGCGGGCGGTCCCCTTCCAGCATTATAAATGCTGTCCGGCTGATATATCTCCTCCCCAGTCTTGAAATCCAGCCCGTTGGAGAACTTATAGTTCGGGTCGGTAAATCTGTTTTGGAACCATATGTCCCCTGAAGTAGTATAGACTGTCTTGAGAGGACTTACTTTGTTCCCGCTGTAATAAGTCAACACATACATCATTGAATCATAAACGGCATTCAGAGTGTCATTTATAGTGTAGTCAATAACGGCAGAGGCTCCAAGATTCTTCTCAGTAAACGTATACATTGGGTACCAAGTGCCTCCAGTAAGCTTGGAAGTAGTACACTCAAACTCAGGCACTCCCGTAACTGTAAACTTGGCTCCCGGCTCCGTAGTGCTTGAGAGAGTATAGGTCTCAAAAGGAGACTTATAGTCCTTGAGAGAGGAGACTTCCTGTGTAAACTCGATAGTGTAGAGAGCCAGAGCCCCCTCTGAACCGGACTGCCCACTCGGAAGAGAATGGGTGATGCTAACGGTATACTTGGCAAGCTCTGCGTCATTAATGTCCGGATTCGAATTCTTTGCCCCATATGCGCTCTGCCCATCGATAAAGTTCCCATACCAGATGTAGCCTTCCTCGTCTGTTGAAACATAATTGATTGAGTAGGTGTCGTTTGAGACGGAAGTTATTTCTACAGGATAACCGAAGATGGTTGTTTTATTTTTCTCTGAGCCCTCTCCGTAGTAATAGACTTCCTGTGTGAAGGTTGCTTTTTCTGCTTTGAATTCTCCTTTTTCAGTTACTTCGCCCTGCAGTTTTACGCTTGAATTGTCATCGATTTTTATGTTGGCAGTTTTATTTTTGCCTGGGTATACAAGAGCTGAATTTATGGGCTCCTGCGCATTGAGCATTTTGCCCATGAAGAGGGAAACGCCTGCAAGTAGGATAACTCCAGCCGCCTTGGCATTCTGTTTCAATTTGGCTATTTTCGTGGTCATTTATGCATCCCTATGTAATAATAGTGGGTTTGAGAGTATAAAAAAGCTACGGATCTTCCTTAAGAAGTTTCTTCACGCACTTTTCCAGAGAGACCAAATCGGAGTTGGCAGCTTTCCATACTGTAGCCTCGTCCACCTCTGCATAGGAATGAATAAGTATATTGCGCATCCCTACTACCGATTTCCATGGAATTTCAGGCTCTTTGTCGCGCATCTCTTTGGGCAGATGGGTAACCGCTTCGCCAACAATAGCCAACTGCCTTATGACAGCATCCAGCGCCATATGGTTGCTCTTGAAACTCTTTTCGTCCATGCCTTGAGTATATTCCCGAATTCTGCGGATTGCCTGCAAAATGTCCTGCAAATAGGCTTTGCTCTCTTTTGGGCTTTTCATATAATCGCCGCAAGGTCTTTTTTGATATATGGCTTGAACGCCGGGCGTATGGCGCGCAGGGAAACAAGGTCTATTTTCTTGGACACGGCCTCTTCAAGCTCTATCTGCACTCCTGCCATGTCTATTATTGAGAAGTTTTTTGGGGGGCGGATGGCTATGTCTATGTCTTTGTAGTTTTTCTCTTTCCTTGCAAAGCTGCCGAAAAAGTATGCCTTTTTTATTTTGTGCTTTTTGAGGATTTGCTTAATTTTTTCTATCCTCTCTTTTCTGTCCATGGAAGGATAAGTGCGGTTGTGAATAAAAAGCTTATCGGCTTGCCATAGTCGTTTGCAAACAAGTCCTGCTTTTGCGCCCGCATCCCCCGAACCATATCCTCAAAATTGCCTGCCAATCTTTTTATAGGCGCGCCTAATGCTCAATTCCGTCTCTTTGAAATCCCGCCCCTTTTTCTCTTGCGAGCCTGCGCCATTATGTCATCAACAGCATCGCGCATTGCAGCCATAAGCTCATACGCGCTTCCGCAAGAGCGCAATGAATCCATTCCCCTCACATGCATGGAAACAGAATACTCTTTTCCTGCCTGCTTTATGTGTATGCTGATTCCGTCCACGTCAAGGCGCTTTTGCAGTTTGGAAAGAAG
>PFCD01000009.1:5594-6127 GCA_002778455.1 Candidatus Micrarchaeota archaeon CG10_big_fil_rev_8_21_14_0_10_45_29
TCCATCCCATGAAGCCCTGATACCATCACAGGCAGCTGCATCTGGCTGCGAAGCGCGGCATCCAATATGTCGCTTGCCGTTATTATGCCAACAGGCATCTCATTCTCGCTGACTATTATCCCCGCCCTTCTGGTGCGCAATATAAGCTTTACAACTTCCGAGAGCGGCGCATCTTTTCCAACAGAGACCACGCTGTCCTTCATAAACGAGGCGAGAGGCAGCCTCTCAATTTTTGCGCCTCCCCCGTCTTTCATGCGCGGCAAATTTTTCTCATCCCGCGTCGCATCCATCAAATCAAACACAGAGACAAGCCCTGCAAGCTTTTTGTTTTTTATTATGGCAAGCCTTCTTACCCCGCTCTCGCGCATAAGGGCGGTTGCAGCCCCCACATTCGCATCATAATCTATAGTAACCATAGGGCTTGTCATATGCCCGCTTACCTTGTGCCCTTTCAAATAGCCGCCCTTGTCCAGCATGGATAATAAGTCAAACCTTCCAACAGTGCCAAGCAGTTTGCCGGAGTCAAACACAGG
>PFCD01000009.1:6137-11413 GCA_002778455.1 Candidatus Micrarchaeota archaeon CG10_big_fil_rev_8_21_14_0_10_45_29
GATGCCCACATACTTTTTCCCCTCAAACACAAGTGCGGCAAGCCCGCTTCCCCTTATTTTTGAAATAGCCTTTGTGACAGGCTGCTGCGCCTCAACTATTATTGCTTTGGAATATTGCATAAAAAATCCCCCCCTCTTCCCTAACAACATAGGCAATATTTAAATTAAGGTAAGACTTCACATCTTCTCAAGCTTTTCAATGCCTAGCAAATCCATGCATTTTCCCAAAAGAGCGCGCGCCGCCTCAACTTCCAAAAGCCGAGCCCCCTTAAATTCCCCCGCCTCATCAGAGAGAACCGGCGTGGAGGTGTAAAATTTGTTGAATGATCCGGCAGCCTCTATCGCAAAGTCGCAAAGCGGGTGCACCTGGTAATTAATTGCGCATTTTTGCGCAATTTCCTCAAATAAAAGCATAAGGCGCAAAAGGGAAACCTCACTCTCATTATATTTGTAGCCAGAGGGCATTTTTCCCGGCTTTACCTTCATTTTTTTCGCCTTTTCCAATATGGCGCACGCGCGCGCATAAGCATATTGCACATAAGGGCCCGAATCTCCGGAGAGGGATAGCGCCCTCTCAATGTCAAAAACTATTTTCTGGTTTGCGCTTGTTCTCAAAAAGGAAAACCTTATGGCGGCGGTGCCTACCGCGCGGGAAATTTTTTCCCTCTCCACAGGAGAATATCCCTCCTTTATCCTCTCGGATGCGCGCAAAATTACCTCATCAACAAGCTCGTCTGCGGAAAAGCCCGCCTGCCCGTCTTTTCCTATCCATGTGCCTGCCCGCCCGGAAAATTTGCCTGAAGGAAGCACAACATGCTCGTATGCAAGGTGTATGAAATTTGAAGCCTCTTTTTCATAGCCGATTTTTTGCATCACGGCAGAAATAACTTTCTGGGGGTATGCCTGCTCCATCCCTATGACATTAACTGCAATATCCGCGCCTGCAAATTTCATTTTTTTGCCGCGGAGGCAGCTCATAAAAGAATAGGAGCCGTCAGCCTGAGTTGCAAATTTTTCATACTTGAAATCATTTTTCAATTTGCCGAATTTCCATAATGTGAACACAACGTCTTTTCCGGTATATGTGGCAGTGCCATCGCTTCTTATAAGCACCTTATCCGCCCCCTGCATTCCCTCAAATCCCTCCTCTCCCTCCAGTTTCACCACAAGGCAGCCCTTATTTTTGCCCTCTGTTTCGCGGGTAAGGGAATTTTGAAGCTTTTTCATCCCTTTCTCAAATATGGTATGCATTATGTCTGATTCAAATATTAGCGCATCATGGCAAATGCCAAAAGTTTTTGCGCTCTCATGCTGGGCCGCCACTATTGCCTCCACGGATGCGCGGGCGCTAAGGGAAATTTCATTGTTTCCCTCCTCCAATTTATGCAGTATTTCCCTTACCTCGCGCATTACTTGCTCATCATCCATTTTTTTCGCAACCTCTACATACTGCCAGCCGCACACATGGTCGCTTTTGGAGGCATACTTTTCCCCGCCGGATGGCACATGCGGCGCATCCAAATTCTGCTGCCCCCAAAAAGACTGCGCCACCTGCAATCCCAAGTCATCAATATAATCAAGGCGCACTACTTCATTCCCAGCATTTTCGAGGATGCGGGAAACACAGTCTCCCAAAAGCGCGTTTCTCAAATGCCCCGCATGCCAGGGCTTGTTGGGGTTAACAGAGGGAAACTCGACAATAACCCGCTTTTTTATTTTTGAAATTTTTGCGCCAGAAACGTTTTTTTCAGGCACGCTTTTTATTTCTTTTTCCTTTTTCGCATATTTCTCAACAAGCAAATTCCAAAAAATCGGGGAATAATAAAAATTCAAATAAGGCCCGACCGCTTCAACACTGCTTATTTGCGAAGGGAATTTCGCGCCCGCCCATTTTTTGCAAAGGGCGGCAGGATTTTGCCTCTCTTTTTTGGCAACAGAAAATGCGAGGGTGGAGCAAAGGTCCGCCTGCCCCCCTTTCGGCGCACACAGGCTTGCGAGCGCCTCCTCTTGCGCAACGCCCGCCTCCAAAGAGAGGCATTTGGCAATTTTTTCCTTTAGTTCTTTTTCCATGCAACCACTTTACGCGGGGCATTTCTTTTGCGCCAATTGCGCGCATCACTTGTCCTGCCTGCGGTAGTATCCGAATTTGAGGGTTTTGTGAACCCTTACCCAATCCTGCCTTATAATTGCATCGCTAAACTGCTTGTAAATCTCATGCAAAAGAGAGCGAAGGGCGCTGCCGTCCGCGAGGCGGGCGTCATACTGCAAGTCAAAGTCTCCGAATATTAAAGAGGAGCGGTAAACAAGGTGGTGCTGGTTTAAGTATGCGATTATTTCCTCTTTTCTCTCTTTTGAGATATAATGCAGCTTCATAAACACCCTGTACAAATGAAAGCCCCTCAAATTTGGCGTCATCTTTGTAGTATATCCCACTATTATGCCGTTTTTCTCAAGCCTTTTTATCCTGCTATAAACAGTAGGCCCCCCTGCCTTCACTTCTTTGGCAATTCTCCAAACAGGCCAATTGGCATTCTGGCTTATTGTATAAAGTATTTTATCGTCAATCTCATCAGGCCCTTCGGACTTTCGCCTTATTTCAAAAACAATTCTGGGCTTTGTCACTTTGCCGTCTCCTATTTCCTCCAAAAACATCTGCCGCGTGAAAAGCTGCCCCTTGAGGCGTATTCCCATCGTCTCCTCAATAACATACTCTTCAAGAGTTTCCCTTATTTTCCACACCGCCTCCGCCATCTCATCTATGCTTTTGTCAAGAAGCACTATCTGCATGTCAAAGGCGCCGTATGTGAGCAAAAGGTCGGTAACATCCGGAAGCTTGGTTATTTTGCTGATAAGCGCCTCCAGCTCTTTGTCATCTATTTCTTTTAATTTGTAATAAAGCGAATAAGCCCTAAAGCCATAAAGCCCGTAATTTATGAGAGTAATAAAATTCTCTATTACGCCCCCTTTCACAAGCTGCCCCAAGCGGTAGCGCAGCTTTGCGGGGGAGGTGTGAAGTTTTTTTGCAAGCGAAGTAAGGCTTACCCTGCAATTAATGTCCATCCAGTAAAGAAGCTGCAAATCCAATTTATCGAGGTGAACATTCAAATCCGCGCTGTCTCTTGCAGTAATCGCCCTTTCCATCAAGTTATCTTATGCACCCACATATTTATAATATTTTTTATTTTTAAGCATTTTTCATAAAAAAAAACAAGAAAAACACCTTATATATGCTTATATCTCACATTCACATTCTCTATATGTGGGAGGTGGGGAAATGTTTGAACTGGAAAATAAGTTAAAATGTTCGAAATTCACGCCTGTGAAGATACTGGGGACCATCATATTCGGAACACAAGGGGAATTATGGGATTCAAAAAAAATGGGAAAAGAGGTGGGGACATGAGCATGAAAATTTTGATAAGAAAAACCATTCCCCTTGCCTCTGATGCAGATATCAGGGGCGCAGGGGAAGTGGGGAGAAAACTCAACGAGCTTGAGCGCCGTGCATCCTGTTTTTCAATAAGCTCACGCGAATACTAATTTTTTATCGCCAAGCCGGCTTGGCGAGACTTCTGCGAATGAGCTAACTCTTCGCAGAAGCCGATATTTTTTTTATTTCTATTTTTTGCATGGAATAGTCTGATGAAACTTCCCTTACCTGCCATCTGCTTCCTCCGGCAATAATAACATCCCCTTTTACAGGGAGCCTCTTTAGCTGGTAATGCAAAAACGCGCCAACAGAGCCGAATCTATCACTAGATGCTATATGCATTCCCAATTCCTTCTCTACATCATGAAGCCTGGCATCCCCTGAAACAACAAGTTTTGCCTTCTCCTCCCTTTTTATGTGGTGCGGGCTTTCCTCTATTTCCCCCACTATTTCCTCAACCAAATCCTCCATAGTCACTATCCCCTCGGTAGCGCCGGCGGAATTTAGCACTATCGCAAGCTGGCGCCTCCCGGTCTGCAGGCTTTTGAAAAGATCTGTTGCCACCGACTCTCCGCTTACAAATAACGGGGGCATCATCACGTCTCCTATTTTGGCGCCCTGCGCCATGCAAATAATTTTCTTCAGGCTTATCATCCCCACAACTTTTCCCTGCGCATTTGTTACGGGGTAGCGGTTTTTGCGAAATTTCGCGGCCTTTTTAAGCGCCTCCTCCCGAATATCTGAGGAGTGCATCATCTTCACGTCCCGCGCCGGAGTCATTATTTCCTTCACATAAGTGTCATTGAAATCCAGCACTCTCTCAAACAGCACCTTCTCCTCATTTGTTATCGCCTTGTCCTCAACCCCCAGCTCTATGGCGCTTCTTATCTCCTCCTCGCTAAAATACACCCGCCTTCCTCCAATCGAATATGTTCCCGGAAAAGCGGATGATATTCTCTCAAGCACAAAAATTATCGGAAAAAGGGCGCTTGAGAGAAATTCAACCGGCTTTGCGCACACAAGCGCGAATTCCTGCGAATTCGCAGTAGCATAATTTTTTGGTATCACCTCTGCAAACACAAGTATCACAAGCGTCATAATTCCGGTAGCAACTCCCAAATATATGCTTCCAAAATACAGCGTGGTAATGTGAGCCGCCAAAAACGATGCAGACACGTTTGCAACATTGTTTCCTATCAAAATCGCCATTATTGTGCGGGGCGTATTTTTCTTCAGGTGCACAAGGCTGCTGATGCGAGAGTCTTTTGGGTGTTTTTTTAGCATATTCCTTATTTTTATCCTGCTTATTGTAAGCAAAGCGGCTTCAGCGGCGCTAAAAAGAGCCGAGAGGGCAAGCATGGCAAAGAGAAGCAAAATTTCAATTTCCATATTTTGCATTAATATTGCGCGCCTTTTAACCCTTTTTGCCTGTTACGCATAATCGTTTTTTGCTTCTGCAATTTCATTGCCGGCATTTTGCCTGTGTTTTGCAGCAGCCTTTGCCTGTATTGCAATTATTTTGCCTGCGCCATGCAATATCCTTATCCTTAAATAGGCGGGTGCGCATATACTTTTGCCAAATTCTCAAAATTTGGGCAAATGTTATTAAATTCAAAAAAAGCATTAGCTTCCATACCAAGGTGCGGCAATGTCTTTATCAACTGACATAAAATCATTTCTCTCGGTTCCATTCAACCTTTACTTAACTGCGTTTTTGCTTATTCTGGGATTGGGCGTATATTTATTTCAGCCGGGAATTTCAGACACTGCCCCCGGTTTTATCGAGGGGGACGCAGAGCTTACAATACATTTTTTCCACAGCATAAGCTGCCCGCATTGCGCCGCG
>PFCD01000009.1:11464-25996 GCA_002778455.1 Candidatus Micrarchaeota archaeon CG10_big_fil_rev_8_21_14_0_10_45_29
CGGAATAGACAACACCAGCCTTTTTGTGCCTGCCACATTCATAAACAAGCAGTATCTAATCGGGTTTGACAATGAGAAAACCAGCGGGGAAAAATTGCGCCAGATGATAAAGGATGAGCTTGGGAATGGCAAATCCGGTGAAAAAACAGATGATTCAGCAAGCCCTGTTCTTGAGTTTCCTATTATAGGGAAAATAAACGTTGCAGAATATTCTCTTCCGGCGCTTGCAATAATACTTGGGCTTATAGACGGCTTCAACCCCTGCGCAATGTGGGTGCTTGTATACCTTATCTCAATAGTGCTTACCCTAAAAGACCGCTCACGCCTCTGGCTTATAGTCGGCTCCTTCGTGCTTGCGTCGGGAATTTTATATTTCCTTTTCATGACCGCCTGGCTTAATGCATTCTTATTTATCGGCTACTTCCGCCCTGTCACCATAGTAATAGGGCTTGTGGCGCTGGGCGGGGCGATACTCTCATTCAAGGAATTTATCAAAGACCCCTTCGGTTCGCTTGAGTGCAAGGTGGGAGACGTTGAGGAAAAGAAGAAAACAATGAATTCAATACAGCAAATAGTTTCAGCGCCCATGACTTGGGCGACACTGGCAGGCATCATAATGCTCGCGTTTGCCATAAATTCAGTGGAATTCGTGTGCTCTGCCGCGATTCCTGCGGTATTTACGCAGGTGCTTGCGCTCTCAAACCTATCTGGGCTTGAATATTATCTCTACATACTTCTTTACACTCTCTTTTTCATGCTTGATGATTTGTTAATATTCTCTTTGGCGGCTTTTGCAATCTCAAGCGACTTTGGGCAAAAATACGCTGGCTGGTGCAAGCTCATAGGCGCGATAATAATGCTTTTGCTTGGGATGATGCTTCTCTTTGCGCCGAACATGCTTGCGTGAAAATGTGCAAAACGGCAGGTGCAAGAAAGAAAGATGCTTTGGGGCTTAGCTTGCCTTTGATGGCAAGGCGCCCCAAATAAAATTTGGGGCTGCCGAGATCCGCAATCTCTGTTGCAAACTTTAGGGATAGATTATAGGGGGTGAAACCCTCAGGGGGACAATGGACGTTCTTGTGTTCCCCATATGGGAATGGGGCTGCCGAGATTTGAACTCAGACCGCCGCGTCCCGAACGCGGAAGCATACCAGGTTAGCACACAGCCCCGAAAAAAGCAAGATATATTTGCAGAGTGCAGTAATAAAAATAAGCGGGTTTGCCAAATTCTAAAAAATGCATTTTCTCTTAATGCAAATTTGGGAGAACTCTTTTAAACCGCCCATTCCCCCTATTATTCATGGACTTGCGCCTTATAGGCTATTTTCTCATATTCCTGGCATTGATGCAGTTTGCGCTCGGATTTGTTGCAAAAGAGCAGATAAACACACTAAAGCTTGTGTATATGCCTGACACCTGCCACGAGGGGGATGACCCCAACACCTGCCCTGTGCTAAAAGACAATGTGGAATGGTATATTGCCCTGCTATGGGTTTGCAGCATAACAATAATGGCATTTGGGGTATGGCTCTCATTTATTTCAAAGGATTCCCAGCTTTTGCACCAAAAAAACAAAGAGCTTGCCTCAAAAATAAACAAATTAAGCAAAGATAAGGATAGTGGGGAGAAATTTGAAATCTTCTTAAAAGGGCTAAATGAGGATGAGAAAAGCATAATGCAAAAAGTAAAAGAGCAGGACGGCATAGGGCAAAACACCTTATGCATAAGAACAGGGCTTTCCAAAACAAAGCTCTCAATTCTCCTCACTGAACTTGAGAGGCGGGGCTTAATTAGAAAAGTGCCTGAAGGCAAAATAAACCGCATTTACCTAAAGGAGGCGTTTTAGCCCTCCTTTCCTCTTTCTAAACATTCCTAAACAATGAATCCCCCCACAAAACTTCCATAAGCCCTTATTCTTTCTCTAATTTTGCAGTTATTTAAAAATAGAACCTGCCCGCAAAGCCATTTAGGTGAATTTTCATGAAAGCAAAAATAAAGATTTCAAATATGGGATGCTCTGCGTGCGAGAAAATAATTTCCCTTCTTGCACAGGATGCAAAAGGAATAAAGCTTCTATCAATAAGCGCAAAAGCCGGAGAGGCGCAGGTGGAGGCGCAAGATGGGGCCGCCCTCTCCTCTTTCACAAATTTGCTTGAAAAGGAAGGGTATCCTGCAAAAAAGGCATAATTTTCTAAAGGTGTTATAATGCAAAATGAAATCAACGAGAAAAAGAATGGCATCCAAAACGAAAGCAAATCCCATGAAAAAACGGATGGGGCGCAAGATGGCAAAAGCGGGGGGTTAAATGATGCCGTGCAAAAGGCAGGCGAGAGCAAGACATCCGGTTCATGCTGCTCAACAGGGCTTGAGAAAATTACAATGGCTTCCGCAATAAAAAATATTTTCTCCACAAGCCCGAAATGGGTGGCTGAGAGGCAGCTTATATTATTTACCGCAGGCTCTGCAATTTTTTTGCTTATGCTTGCATTTTTCCTTTACATGGGCGCATGGAGCAGCATTCAAAATTTTGAGAAGGCGCTTCTCCCCCTTCTGGCGCTTGGCGCGATAGCATCTGCTGTGATAGTGGGGGTAGGGTATCATTTTATCGCATACAAAAACCCTGTTTCATGCGAAATAGGCATGATGGAGGGAATGACTTTTGGCATGATGTCCGGCTTTCTAATAGGCGCGCTGGTAGGCGCCTCAAGCGGGATGTTTTGGGGATGTGTTGTAGGGATGCTTGCCTCCTGCGCAATCGGCGTATGGGCAGGCAAATGCTGTGGGGTGATGGGAGTAATAGAGGGGCTTATGGCAGGCATAATGGGGGGCACAATGGGCGCCATGATATCTGTCATGCTTTTAGCAGACCCGCTAATAGAATTTTTGATATTGTTTGAATTCTTATGCCTCTTGGTGATGGTAGGGCTTGCATATATGCGCACAGTAGAATACGGGCGCATAGGAAGCGCGGCAAAAATAGAGCCGCCCCTCTCAATTGCAAGCACCTGCCTTATCTTTTTCCTTTTGCTCTCGCTCTTTATGGTATACGGGCCCAAGTCGGGGCCTGTATGGTTGGGTTGATGCTATGAAAACAAAATCAAAAAATTCCTGCCAAAGGCACGGAAATGAATCAGGGAGGCAATTGTTATGAAAATAAATGAAATAGTCGCAGGAGCATTTCTCCTGCTAATAATTGCATGGGTGGGGGCATCCTCTCTTGTGCAAAACCCGGCAGCTCAAAGTTGCACTGGAAGCGCATGCGCAATTAATCTTGCGGCAGGGGCAGCAAACTCCAACACTCTTGCATATGCGGGCACCGCGCAGGCATCGCCTTCAGGCTCATCCGGGGCAGGTGCAAGTTCGGGGGAAACAAAAACATTCACCCTTTCCTATTCCGGCGGATATTATTCTCCCCGCACAATAACTGTGAATGAGGGGGATAAGGTAAGAATAGAGTTTGACCAGAAAAAATTCACCGGATGCATGACAACATTTAATATCTATAATTTGGGGATAAAGGCTTATGTGCCAAACACCCCGTTTGTAGAGTTTGTTGCAGACAAGCCAGGAGAATATCGCACAGGGTGCAATATGGGAATGGGAGACGGCAAAATTGTAGTGAATCCAAAAGGGGCTGCCTCTACGCAAGGGGCATCCTCCTCCCCTGCGCAGGCGCAGCAAAGCGCTGATGGCTCTCTTCCCCCACTTCCTGAAGGATTAGGCGGAAGCTGCGGGAGCGGATGCGGCTGTGGTGGTTAAGAAGAGGCAATTGAAGGGCAGAATCTGCGGCAGCGGAGGATAAGAAGCAACTGAATTATTAACAAAGCATGCGGTATAAAATTTATAAAAAAGGTGCAAAAAATGAAAAAGCTTGATTTATCTATTGAGGGAATGCATTGCGCCTCCTGCGCAAGCCTTATTGCCAAGGGCCTGCAAAAGCAGGAAGGCATAAGCGCGGCCAGTGTAAATTACGCATCCTCAAAGGCGCACATTGAGTATAATGAGAAAAATGCGGATGAGAAAAAAATAATTGAAAAAATAAAATCATTGGGCTACTCTGCATCACAAGCATCATTATCCGGCGACATGGAAAAGGAAAACAGGAAAAAAGAAATTTCCTCTTTAAAGAAAAAGCTTATTGTAGGGATTGCAATATCTGTGCCTGCAATGCTTATTTCCATGGTATTTATGGATTTTCCATTCCGGCTTCCTATTTTATTCATATTCGCCTCAATTGCCCAATTTTATGTGGGAAAGCAATTTTATGAGGGCGCAATTTCAGCCGCAAGAAACGGCAGCGCCTCGATGGACACTCTCATCGCCCTCGGCACAACAACGGCATTTGTGTATTCCATCCCTTCTCTTTTTGGCATCTTTCATGAGCAATACTTTGAGGTAAGCGCAACCCTTATCACCTTGGTGATACTTGGAAAATATTTGGAAGCGATTGCAAAAGGAAAAGCATCTGACGCGATAAGAAAATTGCTTGATTTGGCTCCAAAAAAGGCAAACATAATAAGAAACGGCAAAGAAGTAAGCATCCCCGCATCCGAAATAAAAGTCGGCGACATAATGCATGTGCGCCCCGGGGAGAAAATACCGACAGACGGAGTAGTGGTGGGGGGAAGCTCATCAGTTGACGAGTCAATGCTAACCGGCGAGAGCATGCCTGTTCTCAAAAAAGCAAAAGACAAAGTATTCGGCGCCACGCAAAACATTAACGGCTCAATAAAAGTAAAAGCAATGAAAATAGGCGCAGACACAACACTTTCGCAAATAGTAAAGCTTGTAGAGGAGGCGCAGGGAAGCCGCGCGCCTATACAGCGCTTTGCGGATGAGGTTAGCGCGGTATTTGTGCCCATAGTGATAGCGCTTGCAATTCTTACTTTTATTGCATGGCATTTCATCTTCCCGGAAATTCTCCCCGCAGGCACAAATTCATTTGAATTCGCGCTAATAGCCGCAGTATCAGTTCTTGTGATAGCATGCCCGTGCGCATTAGGGCTTGCAACCCCCACCGCAATAATGGTGGGAACCGGGATAGGCGCAACAAAGGGAATACTTTTCAAAAATGCGCTCGCGCTTGAGGGAACTCACAAAATAAACACGATAGTGCTTGACAAAACCGGCACTCTCACCGAAGGAAAGCCGAAAGTAACTGATATTATTTCATTTTCAAAAAAGCATACTGAAAATTCCATCCTCTCTTTATGCGCCTCTGTGGAGCACCACTCCGAGCACCCGCTGGCGCAGGCAATAGTAAATTATGCAAAACAAAAGAGGGCAGCCATAAAAAAGGCGTCAAATTTCAAGTCATTTTCAGGAAAAGGGGTAAGCGCAAAAATAGGCGGCTCATTATACTGGATAGGAAACCAGGGGCTTGCAGCAACAAATAAGGCAAAATTAAGCGCAGATGAAAAAGAGGCAATGCATTCCCTCTCCATGGATGCAAAAACCGCCATGCTTATTGGAAAAGGAAAAGAGGCGCTTGGCATAATCGCGGTTGCAGACACGCTAAAGCCCACTTCAAAGGATGCTGTAAAGCTCCTGCGCCGCCTGGGGCTTGAGGTATGGATGCTCACAGGCGACCATGAGGAAGTTGCAAAAGCCATAGCACGCCAGGCAGGAATAAAAAATGTAATTTCGCAGGTGCTTCCACAGGATAAAGAGGAGCAGATTTCAAAATTGATGAAAAAAGGCAAAAAAGTGGCAATGGTGGGGGACGGAATAAATGACGCGCCCGCCCTCGCGCGCTCTGATTTGGGAATAGCGATGGGCTCCGGCAGCGACATAGCGGTAGAGAGCGGGGATGTTGTGCTTGTAAAATCCGACATTATGGATGTTGCGCGCGCAATAAAGCTCGGGCGCGCCACAATATCAAAAATCAGGCAGAATTTCTTCTGGGCTTTGATTTACAATATATTTGGCATACCGGTAGCGGCAGGGGTACTATTTCCATTTTACGGAATCCTTCTCTCACCTATGTTTGCCGGTGGCGCGATGGCATTTTCGTCCGTATCTGTGGTGCTAAACGCGCTTACATTGAGGCTTGCAAAGCTGGATTAAATTTTTCTCTTTTTTGCAGGCTTTCCTGCCCCGGCTTATTTTCCAAAAAAAGTTATTTTTTATTTTCTTGCCATAATTTCGCGCGCTTTCTCTTTTAGCCGCTCGATTTTATTTTCGCGCAAGCCGAATTTTTTTAGCTCATCAATCGGGCAGGCAATCAAATCCTTTAAAGTAATAACTCCTGCCTCATGCAATGCATAAAATTCATGCTTGTTTATTTTTGGTATCACGGTAATAGGGTATAATTTATTTTCCTCTATCCTTACCTGTATGCTCTCATGGCGGGGGAAAGACCAGCCAAGCAATTTTAGCCCCACACAGTCTGCATACCGTATCACATCCGAGGAAAACTTTGTGTTTGTGGCAAGCCAGCACGAGTCAATGCCGGTGTCTCTTTCCCTAATATCCAAAAAGCGCGCCCACGAATAAAGCGCGGATTGTATTGAGCAGCGTATGCTCGGCGAATTGTGAAATTTGCACTCTATTATGCTTTTTGTGCGCTCATGCCCCTCGATTTTCGCTCTGGTCGCAACCACGTCTATTTCATGGCTTATGCATTTTCCCTGCACAATCTGCCTTACCTGCGTCTCATAGCCCCGCCCGCGCAAAAGCGCCCCCATAAATGTCTCAAAAGGGTATCCTTCGGGCCCGAATTTAAAAAGAGAGCTTTTTAGCCCAAAGCGCGCCGCCGCGCCAGGCTTGAATTCCCTTAGTTTCATGAATGCAAGCTTGTATATTTTTTTTGTGCTTATTCCCTCTATCATCTCCTCATGCAAAGATTCCACAACCTCGTCGCAAAGCGCACCGGATGCACCCGCGCGCCTCAAAGCCCTCTTTATTTTGTTAAAATCAAGCGGCTCGGAAGAGCCGTCCGCCTTTCTTACCATTATTGGCATAAAAAAGAGATAACCTTAACAAATAAAAGCAATCGTATGGGCTTTTTCAAATCCTTATATTTTATATTCTCGCGCCCATCAATATTTATACGCGGGCCCGTAGCTCAGCTTGGATAGAGCGACAGCCTTCTAACCGCCTTTTTTCTTTTCAAAAAAGAAAAAATGTAGGTTGCCAAAAAAGAAAACTTGCCGCCCTTCGACAGGCGGGAGGCATGGTAGCCTCAAGGGAAGGAAGCTGAAGGTCGTGGGTTCAAATCCCATCGGGCCCGTTCCCATATGGGGAACACCAGCGTCTCAGCTGTCCCCCTAAGGGTTTCACCCCCTATATTTTTGCACAAGCAGCATTTCACTATTTTGCCCATATGGGGAACACTAGCATAATCTTTGTCCCCCTGAGGGTTCCACCCCCTAAGTATAACCTCTTGGTTTTATCCGCCTGTCCCTCGGTTTTGCCCTTTGGGCAAAAACTGCCCAACAAGTTGGGCATCCGTTTTATTTAATTTTTTGCAAGCCCATTTGCTTTATAAATAAATATTAACAATAGCTTCTTATAAAAAACATTTTAGCTACCGCCAGAGGTGGTACCATATGCCTGAAGAGAGAATAAAAGAAATATTGGAACTTATGGATTTATTGCTTGAGGACAACTCAATTCCAAAAAACATAAGAAAAGTGGTGGGAGACGCGAAGAATTCGCTAAAAATGGACGACGAGGTGTCAACCCGCGTTTCCTCTGCCGTGCAGGCGCTGGTGCAAATCTCCGAGGACATCAACATGCCGATGCATGCGCGCACTCAGGTATGGACAATCTTATCAGGGCTTGAATCTATCCAATCAGAATAAATGCCTTCCGGCTTTAGCCAATCCCTCGCGGGCACAGGACGGCTTTTTCGGGCATTAATTCTTTTGCTCCTGTTTTTTGGAAAAACAGCCCCTCCCAATTCTTTTTGAAGCTTCAGCTGCCATAACTACTACGGGAGGATATGGAAGAGGACATACAAAAGCTGTATTCGGCAAGCGTGCGCCTCTCAGAGGGCGCCTACCTGTTTCTCAAAACCGCCAATCTAACACAGGGGCAAATGCGCTCTCTTCTTGCATCCACCTCTCCAATACTCTCGCTTGAGGAAGTGCAAAAGCATCTCTCGCCTTCCCCAAAAATAATAATAAGCGAAAAAGAGCAAAGGGGAGAAGGAAGCTCTCCGTCGCAAATAGGGGGCAAAAGCTCTATATCATTAAAAGAAAAATCGGCGCTCCAACCTTCCTCACATGCAAAAAAAGAGCAAGAGGAAACAATTACGTGCAGCCAAATAAAAGAGCATGAAAAAAAGGAAAAGCCCTCCCATATAATAGAGGTCTCGCGCGCCCCAATATTTAAGCCGACTGCAAAGGATTATTCTCCGGACTTGAAAATAAATTCCCAATACGACGTATCAGGCCAGTCAAAATGCGTTGGCTCTGTGGAGGATTTTGTCGCCTATTTTAGAGACAGGTACAGGCAGGAGGGAAAAATTCTCAAAGAGAGGGTTTGCAACCTTCCGATACTGCGCCTTGACCAGCTTGCAAAAAATTCTGGGGTGGACGCAAGAATAATAGCAATCGTTTCCGAGAAGAAAATAACTTCAAAAGGAAACATCTGGCTTGAAGTTGAGGATGAATATGCCCACGCAAAAGTGCTAATTTCGGAGAAGGAAAAATGCTTTGACCAGGCAAAGAAAATAATAAATGACGACGTGATAGCATTTGACGGGCGCGCAGGGCAGAATTTTTTCATAGCAAAAAACATCACATGGCCGGATTTGCCTGTTATGCGCGAGAAGCCAAAAGTCGAGAGCGACCTTGCAATAGCTTATATTTCAGATATTCATTTGGGGAGCCGGTATTTTCTTGAGCGCCCTTTCCGCCGCTTTTTGCGCTGGCTAAAGGGAGAAGAGGGAAAAAGCGATTTGGCAGGCAAGGTAAAATACCTTATAATAGCGGGGGATATAGTGGACGGGATAGGAGTATACCCTTCGCAGGAGGATGAGCTTACAATAACAGACATTTACAAGCAATACGCCCTCTTTGACGAGGTTGTAAGCATGCTTCCGGATTATATAGAAGTTATTGCCGGCCCAGGCAACCACGATGCGGTGCGCCGCGGAGAGCCCCAGCCTTATATCCCTATGGATTTGATAAAAAGCGACGTGAAAAAAATAGGCTCTCCCTCAACCCTTCAAATAGAGGGGCTAAACCATCTTGTGTATCATGGCACTTCCCTTGACTCGGTAATCGCAAACATAGGGGGGCTCTCATATGCAAAGCCGGAAGGCCCTATGGTGGAAATATTAAAGCGCAGGCACCTCTCTCCAATATACGGTGAAAATTTGATAGTGCCTGAATTGCGCGACTTTCTTGTCATCTCGCAGGAGCCGGATGTGGTGCATATGGGGCATGTGCACAAAAACGCATCCGCGGCATATAGGGGCACGCGCATCATAAACTCAGGCACTTTTCAGGACAGGACAGACTTTCAGGCAAGGATGGGGCATATCCCCTCCCCCGCAATAACTCCTGTGCTTGAGCTTAAGACAGACCAGATATCACACCTGAAATTTCTGGAGGATTCAGTATGAGCGATTCAGAAAAAAACGAAAAAGGCGCCGTTGCAGGCGAAAAAGGCAAAGGGATTCTTGCAGAAAAAGAAATAGGCGAAATAGCAAAAAAAATAAAAAATTCAATCTCAAGCCTGCCGCAGGAGAAAAAGGCGCAAAAAGCATCCGGGGAAATGGAAAAATATTTCTCTTCCCTAAAAGAAGGGCTTGATATTGCATATGACATGGCAACGCACGCCCGCGCGCAGGGGCTTGACCCTGAGAGGTTTGTTGAAATAAAGCCGGCAGAAGACGTTGCCGCGCGGGTGGAAGGGCTTGTGGGGCCGCCGGGAGTGGCAAACCAAATTCATGAGCTTGAGAGGCAGGGAAAAACACGAGATATTGTTGCAAAAGAAATACTTATCAAAATACTCAAAGGGGAATTGATAAAGGGGGAGAAGGAAAAGCTCATAGACCAGGGTGTGCGCACAGCTGTTTCCATATTGACAGAAGGGGTGCTTGTTGCCCCCACAGAAGGAATCGCATCAGTTACAATACGCTCCCCCTCCTCCGGGCGCCCGCAGGACGGAAACCCTGATGGCACCTCATATCTGGAAATTTCTTTTGCAGGGCCCATTCGCTCCGCAGGCGGCACCGTAGCCGCGCAATCCGTAGTATTGGCAGATGTTGCAAGAAAATTCTTCTCAATTGGAAAATACCGCCCAACAGAGACGGAGATTGAGCGCTATGTTGAGGAAATAAATTTATACAACGACCGGTGCGCGCATTTGCAATACAAACCCACAGATGAGGAAATAAAGCATATAGTGCGAAACTGCCCCGTCTGCGTCTCGGGCGAGCCGACAGAGAAAATAGAAGTCTCTGTGTTTCGGGATTTGCCAAGGATGCAGACAAACCGGGTGAGGGGGGGAATAGCCCTTGTTATCTGCGAGGGAATAGCGCAAAAGGCGTCAAAAGTGCTAAAATACACCTCAAAAATAGACTTGGACTGGAAATTTTTGGAAGCAAATTTAAAAGTGGTGAAAAAAGGCTCCGGCGGCACATTCGAATTAAAGGCAGACAACCGGTTTCTCTCAGAGCTTGTTGCAGGAAGGCCCATATTCTCATATTCAATGATGCCCGGCGGATTTCGCTTAAGATACGGGCGCACCCGCTGCACGGGGATAGCCGCAAAAGCAATACACCCAGCCACCATGTATATCCTTGACTCTTTTGCGGCAATAGGCACCCAGCTAAAGCTTGAGCGCCCAGGAAAAGGCACGGTAGTATCCCCCTGCGATTCCATTCTCGGCCCTGTTGTAAGGCTAAAAAACGGAGACGTGCTAAACGTGCAAACCTCTGCGCAGGCAAAAGAGATTCAATCCCAAGTTGAGCAAATTCTTTTCTTAGGCGATATGCTTATCTCTTATGGCGATTTTCTAAAATCCAACCATCCGCTTCTCCCTTCCGGAATAGTGGAGGAGTGGTGGGAGCAGATGGCAAGCGCAAAGCAGGCAAAATTCCAGAAAAAAATGAATGCAAAAGCCGCATTTGAATTTGCAAAAAAGCATTCCCTTCCCCTTCATCCGCAATTCACTTATTTCTGGCATGATATTTCCTGCGCGCAGCTCTCCTCTCTTGCCAGCTGGCTTGCCGGGGGGAAATGCGAGTTTGACTGGTTTTCCCTAAAATCCTTTTCAATAAAAAACGCGCCGCAAAAAGAAATTCTTGAAATTCTTTGCATTCCCCATACTTTGCGCGATGGAGAAATTCATTTCTCGCAAGATGATGCATATTCCCTTCTTTGCTCATTAGGCATTCTGGACGAGGGGAAAAAATCGCTCTCTATTTCCCGCTTCGGGGAAATATTTGACGAGAAAAAAACTGTTTTGCAGAATTTGCAAAACCTCTCGGGAATAAGCATAATGGCAAAGGCGCCTGTGTATTTGGGCTCAAGGATGGGAAGGCCCGAGAAAGCAAAGAAAAGGGAAATGTCCCCTCCAGTGCATGTGCTATTTCCAGTGGGCTTTATGAATAAATCCAGGCAGATAATACGCCAATACAGCAAAATGAAATCAGATGAGGCGCGCGAGGGGCGCGGCGTTGAGGTAGAAATTGCACGCCTAAAATGCAAGCAATGCAATAAATTAAGCCACTCTCTCACCTGCTCTTATTGCGGAGGCGAATGCCTCTGGCTTCCGGCATGCTCGCAATGCGGGCGCTCCTCAAGCGAGGAGAGGTGCCCTGTGTGCAACGGGCGGGTGCGCTATTATGAGAGGCGCCCGCTAAATTTGGTGCGCGCTGTTGATTTGGCTAAAAAGCGCCTTAACACGCAGTCATTGCCTGAAATTAAAGGTGTGCAGGGCATGATTTCCGCCTACAAAATGCCTGAGCTTATAGACAAAGGGTTTATCCGCGCAAAGCACGGGCTAACCATATTCAGGGATGCCACCTGCAGGGTTGACATGACCGACATGGTGCTAACCCACTTCACTCCCGCGCAAATAAAAGTGCCTTGCAAAAAGCTTGTGCAGCTTGGCTACACTCATGATGTTAACGGAAAATCCCTGCGCTCAGATACGCAGGAGCTTTCCCTAAAAGTGCAGGATGTAATACTCTCGGCAGAATGTGCAGAGCATTTTCTCTCCGTCTCAAAATACATAGATGAGATGCTTGTTGAAATATATCAGATGCGCCCGTATTATAATTTGAAAACTTCGGCAGAATTGGCGGGGCAGCTAACAGTCGGGCTCTCGCCCCACACTTCCGCAGGGGTGCTCTCGCGCATAATAGGCTTCACTGATGCGCGCGTGGGATTCGCTCACCCTTATTTTCATTGCGCCAAAAGAAGAAACTGTTTTTCAGGGGATACCAAAGTCCCGATACTTAAAAACGGGAGCTGGTCTCTTGCCAGCTTGAAAGAGATTGTGGAAAATAACCTGAATAAGCCGCAAAGAGATGATTTCGGAACTGTTTATTCAAAGGCAAGTGGGATAAAAACACTTGCATACAGCAAAAAAACCAAAAAATTTGAAATCGCGAAAATCACCCACGTTTCAAAGCATTCTGCGCAAAAATTGCTTGAGCTCAAAACAAAATCCGGGAGGAAAATAAGCGTAACCGCGGATCACCCGTTCCCCACCCGAAACTCAAAGAAAAGCGCGCAAGAGCTTGAGGAAGCCCTTATCCCGGAAAAAATAGTTGTGAAGGAAAAAGACATCCAAGAATTCGCATTGCCGCACTATTCGCAAAATATAATGGTAAGCATAAATAAGGATATCTTTTCAGGCAAAAATAAGGGAAAAATAGCGAAAAAATTCGGCATTGGATATAAGCAACTTACCAATTTCATATACCGCCGCTCCTATCCCCTGTATATTGCCAAAGAGTTTGTCCCTGAGCGCGAGCTGCGAAATTGCAAGATAAGCGCCAAGCGAGACGATGTGAAATTGCCTTATGCAATAGCATGCGGCAACGATTTTCTCTTTTTGCTGGGCATATACTTGGCAGAAGGCCACGCAAGAATAGGCAAGGGGGAAAAAACAAATTACCAAGTCGGATTTGCCGCTTCCAACCCGGAGGTTCAAAAACTTATTTCAGATAAAATAGAAAAGGTTTTTGGAATAAAGCCGTACTTGGGCAAGGAAGGCGCAACCATATGCTCAAGAATAATTCATGATTTTTTCACATCTCTTGGGGCAGGAAAAAATGCGCGCGAGAAAGCAATTCCAGCGTTTGTACTCTCCCTCCCGAAAGAGAAAGTGCGCGCCCTTATGTCTGGCTTGTTTTTGGGGGACGGTTCGGTATCTCATCACAGCACCCTTGAAGTAAATCTTAGTTCTGTGAGCAAACAGCTCATAGACGGGGCGTCTTTTCTGCTGATGCGCTTTGGAATCAGGCATTCTTTTTCAGAAAAAGACGACAGGCATCCAAAACACGCAATTTTGCACAAAGTGCGGATATACTCATTTGATGCCGGAAAATTCATACGCGAAATAGGGTTTGCGGGCTGGAAGCAGAGAAAGGCGGAAAAGCTTTTGCAAAAATGGCAAAGCAGAAAGGAAATCCGGCTTTCAGGCAAAACAAATTATGCTTATTTTGAGAAAATTTCTGAAAAGAAATTCCTAAAATCAGAGCCAGTCTATTCCCTTACCGTAAAAGAGCACCACACCCTGATTGCAAACGGAATAGTCGCGCACCAGTGCGACGGGGACGAGGATTGCCTCATTCTTCTTATGGACGCGCTCATAAATTTCTCGCGAAAATTTCTTCCCGCCTCGCGGGGGGGCACCATGGACGCGCCCCTTGTGCTGACCACGCGCCTTGACCCCACTGAAATTGATGATGAGGCGCACAGCATGGAAACTGTAAATTCATACTCTCTCTCATTTTACGAGGCAACAGCCAATTTCACCATGCCTTCTGAAATAAGCATCCCCACCGTGAAGGATTTGCTAAACAAGCCCGCGCAATATGAAAATTTGCATTATACTCATTCTGTATCCGACATGGAGGACGGGCCGAAAAAAACCGCGTATGTGGCGCTTGAGAAAAAAATGTCATCAAAAGTAGCGGCAGAATTTGCCCTTGAGGACAAGATTCGCGCCGTGGATTCGGCGGATGCGGCGAAAAGAGTATTGCTTTCCCATTTCTTGCCTGATATGTATGGCAACCTTCGCTCATTCTCCCGCCAGATGTTTCGCTGCACCGACTGCAACGCAAAATTTCGGCGCGTGCCGTTAGTGGGAAAATGCACCCGCTGCAATGGGAAGCTTTTGCTTACAATTTACAAAGGGGGAATTGAGAAATATCTTCAGCCCTCGCGCGATTTGGCGCAGAGGTATGATTTGCCCATCTATTTGAAGCAGCGCCTTGAGCTTATACAAAAAGACATTGACTCAATATTTGTAAACGAGAAGAAAAAGCAGGTGGGGCTCTCGGATTATATGTAATCCTTATCCCTTTTTTGCGCGTTAAATTCTTTTGCCTTGAAATACCTG
>PFCD01000009.1:26014-36045 GCA_002778455.1 Candidatus Micrarchaeota archaeon CG10_big_fil_rev_8_21_14_0_10_45_29
CAAATATTCCCTGAATCTATAAGCAAGATAAGCGGAGCAAAGCGAATACGCCATAAAAAACAAATTAGCCAATAAAACCGCCCAAACCGCCAAATCAGGCATGTTTGCAATATAATTGCTCAAAACATCTGCCTGCCCGAAAAAAGAATAAATAAGCGCGTCAGGCATGCCTTTTGCAAACTCAACCCCCAGCGCCCTCACAAAAAACACAGGGCTCGCATGCGAATCCTGCTGAATCAGGATATTTGGAAAAACATTAGCAATAAGCAGCAAGCAGGCGCTCACAAGCCAGAAAAATAATGAAATATACCCGCTTAAATTCATGGCTTTCCACGCAAGCGCCATCTCCTTGCTATTTTTCGCAAGCATGTTGGAAATTTTGTCCTGCCAAAAATAAATTTTCAAATAAAGCACCTAATTAATCCCGAGAAGTATGGGAAAGGCGGCTCTCAATCCGGTAATTACAAATTCCACTCCCAAGGACGCAATCAAAAGCCCCATTATCCTTATCATTGCCCCTATTCCCTCCTTGCCCAATAGCCTGTCAATATTTTCAGAAAAGCGCAATACAACATAATTAAACGCGCATCCCAAAAACAGGGCAATCCAAAGCATAAACTGGTGCCACAAGTCAAAGGCGTTTCCTGCCAAAACAATTGTCGCGGTAATTGCGCCGGGGCCGGATGCCATGGGAATCGCAAGAGGCACTATATACACCTGGTCATGGTGGGCATGCGGATGCTCCTCATCCTTTGGAAACAGCATGTTAAGCCCAAGCGCAAGCAACGCTATCCCTCCGGCAATCCTAAAAGAATCTATTGTAATCGAATATACCTGAAATATCCAAAACCCGGTAAGCGCAAAAAAGAAAAGTATGCAAAAAGCGACCAAGCTTGACAAAAACGCTATTCTGTGCCTCTCCTGCCTTCTCTCGCCTTTGGTGAGGGAGAGGAAAACTCCTACCGTGGAGAAAGGGTTGATTATAATCACTATCGATATAAGGGATGCTAAAAAATATCCCCAAAGCTCATCATACATCGCAAAAAAGCACTCTTGCGCCCTTTATAAGAATAAGCATTTGCCTTTCATAAAATAAAAAAATAAATTTTAGGAAAAAATGTCGTTTATTGCCTCATCTTCCTCTTCCCTTCTGCGCTTTTGCGATTCCGGCGTCTCCTCCGCCGCTTCTCCCAAAGGCATTTGCCCCTGCGAAATTTCCTCATCTTTTTTTGCCTCTTCCTGCACTCCTGAGGCAAAATCCGCGCTAAACATATCCATGGAGGGCGTTGGCGCATTATCTGTTATGTCCGAGGGTATCTGCGGCCCTTCAGGCGACTTTAGCAGCGGCGAGAGGCAAATATGCACCAATTTGCCGCTTTGCGGGCAAATTCCGGTTATTTCCACACCTTCCAAATCCAGCGACGAATCTACGCTAACATGATGAGAATTTCCGCCAACAAGAATTTCTTTTCTTATGCTTGCCATAAATACCCCCTCCTATAGGAAAAAAGATGAGGGCAACTTTAATATTGGTATTCTTAAGGAAAAAGAAGGGCTTATTCAACAGTAACGCTTTTCGCTAAATTTCTCGGCTGGTCAGGGTCTTTTTGCATTTTCACAGCCATAAAATAGGATAACATTTGCAAAGGCACAATATAGTAAAGAGGCACTAACTCCTCAGGCACTGATGGCATCCTCAATGTAAGCGCACCCTCTTTTAGCAATGCCTCATCATCTGACATTACAATTACTTTGGCATTTCGCGCCTTGCATTCCTGTATGCTTCCTCCCATTTTGGCAGAAGTGCTGCCCAAAGGAGCAATCGCAAATACTGCCACATTTTCCTCAAGCAATGAAATAGGCCCATGCTTTAATTCTCCTGCAGGGTAGCTCTCTGCATGCAAATAAGTAACCTCTTTTAATTTCAAAGCCCCTTCCAGCGCGCAAGGGTAGCCTATGCCGCGCGAAATAAAGAAAAAGTCCCTTAATTTGACAAGCTCATCCGAGAGGTTTTGCACATTCTCTTTTGAAGTGCGCAATATTTCCCCAACTTTTGCAGGAGCTTCAAATAATTTTTCAAGCATTTTCTCATTTGAGGAGAGTGTGTATGCAAGCTTATACAATACTGCCAACTGCCCCAAAAAGCTTTTTGTTGCCAGCACGCCAATTTCCGGGCCCACGCCAATCATTATGCTAACGTCCGCAACGCGCGTGATGCTGGAGCCCATCACATTTGTAATCACAATTATTTTTGCCCCCTTATTTTTGGCATCCTTTAGCGCCGCCAAAGTATCCGCCGTCTCCCCGGATTGCGAAATGGCAACAATTAAGTCCTCATTTCCGATTTTCCATGAATTAAATTCTGATGCAATGTAAGAGCTTGCGCCTTTTCCCTGCTTATGCATCAAATACTCAAACACAAGCGCCGCATAATATGAAGTGCCGCAGCCTATTATCGCCAAATTTTCGGAATTTTTCAAAAGAGAAACAGCATCTTTCACGTCAGCGCTAAGCGCGGCGGAAAGCGCCTGGGGCTGCTGCATTATTTCCTTTAGCATAAAGTGGGCATGCCCCTCTTTTTGCGCCATCTGCGCGGTCCATGTTACTTCTATCTGCTCCCGCCTCACAGACTGCCCGTCACCGATGCGATAAATTGTGCATCCGCCCTCATCAAGGGATGCAAAATCCCCGTCTTCCAATAAAATCATTTTTTTGGTGTATTCAAGCAATGCTGTAATGTCTGAGGCAAAAAACATCTCCCCTTCCCCTCTGCCTATTACAAGGGGCGCGTTTTTTCTTGCAACAAAAAGTTTTCTTACGCCTTTTACAATAATGCCAAGCGCGTATGCGCCCTCAAGGCGCAATATTGCCTCCCTTATCCCCTCTTCAATATCCTTGCTTTTTGAAATGCTTTTTGAGATAAGGTGGGCTATTACTTCTGTGTCTGTGTCTGTTTCAAATTTTACTCCCTGTTGAATCAGCTCGTCTTTTAATTTGGAGAAATTCTCAATTATTCCATTATGCACTATCGCAACCTCTCCTTTTGCATCTGTGTGGGGGTGCGCGTTTCTCTCGCAAGGGGGCCCGTGAGTCGCCCAGCGGGTGTGCCCTATTCCAATATCCCCCTCCAAGGCAAGAAAATTCTTTTTTTCATCTATTTCGCGCAATTTTCCCTCTCCCTTAATTATTTTGATGCCGTCTTTTCCCATCACAGCAATTCCCGCAGAGTCGTATCCCCGGTATTCTATTTTTTTAAGCCCTGATAAAATTAGCTCTGACGCCTTTTTTTTGCCAATATAACCAATAATTCCGCACATTAAAATTTCCTCATTATGCTAGTTTATTTTTCTCATTTTTCTGCTATCTCCATTTGCAACATTTTTCCCGTACCGCTTATTTTCTCCCCGTGCCGGGGTTTTTTAGCGCCTTGCGCCCTTATTTTGTTTTTTGCAGGAGTTTTTTTCCGCTTACTCTATTCTTCTCGCGTGCGCAAAGGTGCGCGCGCATCTCTCAATTATCACTTTTATTTTGCTTCCTGCCTTTGCCTTTGGCACAAATATCACAAAATCATCAATTTTTGCTATTCCATTCCCGTTCGGGGCAACATTTTCTATTTCCAGCTCAAGCCTGTCCCCTACATCTACCGGAGGGCTAAATTTCACATCGCTCACCCATATTATTCTCTCATTTTATCCTATTAAACCTGTCTTTTTGCCCTAAGCCCTTTCGGGGGCGGAAGCGATGTGTTTATATACTTATTTGCCACTAATTGTTGCGAAATGCTCTGATTGGTGATGCATATGAATTGGGACAATTTCATCAAAATGGACGATGATTCCGACGAATCATATGGTGACGAGGATGACGAGGATTTTGACGAGGATTGGGACGACGAGGAAGAGGAGTAAATATTTACAATCAGGTGATACAATGATTTGGCAAGAGAAAATATTCAATATGGACGATGACGGCGACGAGGACGAGGGCGAAGACGAACCTGACGAAGATTGGGACGACGAGGAAGAGGAATAATCCCATACGCCCTTTTTTCTTTTTATTTTCTTTTTTTCACGGAAAATTACCCTCTGCAAAGCCATTTATAGCACCAAAACTCTATTTCCCTCTATAGGGATAATATGCTAATAGAGGATGAATTGGTGCATTGGTGGAAAGACGAGAAAGGCGAGCAGCACCGCACAATAGTAAGGCTTGAGAGGGATGACGCGCAAAATGTAAACGGCTTTCCCCGCGACGGCATAATTACCCTGAGAATTCTAAATACTACCGGAAAAGTCGCAATGCGCCTCTCCCCTGATGAGGGATTGCGGCTCTCAACACAGCTTTTGGCAGTTTCAAAAGAGCTTTTAAACCAAAAAAGAAGGCTTTGGCACACCCATGAGGGTTAGGCACGGGAGTGAAAAACTTTTTCAAAAGGCTTAATTTAGCCTTATTCTGCTATTTTTCCCTGCTGCTCCAATTTTTCAGGCTCTTTTCCATGTATGGCGTCCCTTAATTTCAAAAGCTCGGCTTCAAAGAAGGGAGAGCATACCTGCGAGGCAGGCATCTCAATCGCATTAGCCCCGGCAATAAGGAGGGAGCGCACCTGCGCCGGAGCCTTTACCCCGAAGGCGGAAATAACAGGCCTGCCGGTTTTATTTTTCAAAAGCGCATTAAGGGTAACAGAGACATCCGCCATTCCATTATTTCCAAAATTGTTTATCATAATAACGTCCGCCTCGCTTCTTTTTGCCTCCACAAGCTCCTCGTCCGTGCGTATTTGCACAACCGCCTCCAAATCCAGGTCATGGGAAACCTCTATCATCTCATGCAAATCAGCATTCACTATTCCAAGAAGCGAAATATCCAGCAACACCGCGTCTCCGCCGACAATTTGGCGGGTGTCAATAATCCAATCCTTTGAAATAAGGGGAATTTCGCTCTCTTTTGAAAGCCATCTCAAATCCCCTGCATGAAGCTTTGGCTCTACCCACAAGTCAAGGGCGCAAATATCTTTCCTGCCGCCAATTGCATCAATCAGCTTTGAGGCTGCGCGCCTGCTTGGCAAAAACAGCCCGTCCGAGTGCGCGGTCGCAATTTCTGCAACAACAGGCAAAGAGCCCTCCACCCCCATTCTCTCTATTCGCTCGCAAAGGGATTTTCTCTCCCGCCTCTCGGGCGCAAGCCTCTCATAATAGCCGGAGGCAACAGTTTCCCTGACGCTTGAAATTATTTTTTGAATATCCATTTTCCCTAACCTTCACATTCCTTTGGCATTTTCTCAAACTTGGAGCAAACCCACTCTTTTACTTCCTGCTTTTCCCTTTTTCCTACAAGCATTTCCCTCCCCTTCTTGCCGCTTGCCACAAGGGTTGGAAACCCTCCGAAAAGCCCTTCCTGCTTAAATTTTAAATATATTTCACCAGTTGCCTCATCCTCCTCACGCAACGCCTCATCCCAAACACTGATGCTAACTCCCGGTATTTCTTTTGCAATTGCCTCAACATCAGCCCTTGTATTTATGCAATATCCGCACCAATTCGCATGCATAAAATCAAGGTGCACAACATCCCCGCGCCTCTCTCTTGCGTATTCCCCTTCTTTGTGCACAAGCGCGGCGGCAATAATGATAAGAAGCACGAAACAAGATACAAACAAAAGCAAGTCAACCCTTCTCATTACACCACACCATCAAATATTCGATGCTCAATTTTATATACCAAAGCCCTTTGCAGAAAGCAATGTGCGCCTATATTTCCCGCCGTTTGGAATTCCCTGCCGCAACAATAGGCAAAATTCCCTGCATTTCCCTCTCAACAAGCGCAAAGGCGCGCAGCACTTCTGCAACGCTCCACGCCTGCGCAGGGCACCCGCCCCCATTATGCGTTGCATCATCATAAACCTCGCAAACGGATATGGCGTCCCCTCCTCTTACATTCAAAAAAGGCTCAAGCAATGCATCATGCAGATGCTTTGCGTCAACTCCCGCATTTAGGGCCCCCTGCACATAAGCGCCTGCAAGCCATGGCCATATTGCTCCCTGATGGTATGCGATATCCCTCTCGCGCATATTGCCGCAATACCTCTCAGCATATCTTTTATCATCAATTTGCAGGGTGCGCAATCCCTCCCCGCCCACAACAAGCTTTTTTTCAATATTTTCAATCGCGTTTTTTGCCTGCGCCTTTGTGATGCCTATCCCCTGCAAAGCGCAAGCCCAAACTTGATTCGGGCGAAAACTTTTATCAAAAGGCTCTATTGCATCATAAAAATATTTTTCTTTTGCATAATAAAATTTGCCCATGCTTGAGGATGCCTTTTTTGCCAATTCTAAAAGTTTTTTTGAAAATTTCTCATCCCCCATTCTCTTTGCCCATCTGGCGCAATTATTTAGCCCATAGCACCATAGGGCGTTTATTTCAATCCTTTTTCCCGCGCGCGGGGTAACCGCCTTGCCCTCAATTTGCGCATCCATCCACGTGAGCCTCTCCCCCTTCAAGCTAACAAGCCCGTCCCCCTCCACCTCCACAAATTTATTGGAGCCAATCCAGGAGGCAAGCGCGCCTTTGATGCCTGCCCACCATTCCCGCAATATGGCATCATCAAGCCCCCCTTCCCTCTCAAGCTCGCCTATGCACCAGAGCATCCACAAAAAGCCGTCCGCAGATTCGTAAATTCCCTCTCCATTTTCAATTCTATTTGGAAGATGCCCGTTTTTTAAAAATGAAACCCACCTGCGCAATATGTTTTTTGCAATATTTATCCTGCCAGAATATATGCAAAGCCCAGGCAAAGAAATCATTGTGTCCCTGCCCCACTCCCCAAAATAAGGGTATCCTGCTACAACATAATACTGCCCCCCATCCTTCGCGATAAAAGCATCTGCCGCCCTTGCAAGCCTTTGCATTTTTGCATCCGCAACACCGGCATGCTCTTTGAATTTTTTTACAATCAATTCCATTCTCGCGCTTGCTTTCTCAGGCTCTAGGTATTTTTTATTTATAGCGCCGGAATTTTCAAACCCTTTTTCTAATTTTTCGGCTGCGCTTTCCCCTATTTTTAATGTAATATTTCTTCCCTCCCCAAGCAAAGCAGCAAAATGCCCGGGGCAAAACAAGTCCTCCTCAAACGCCTCTTCTCTTTCCTTTTCAAGCAAATACTGGAAATTATGGTAAACATCCTCATTTTTGCGAAACATTCCCCTGTTTGCCTCTATTTTCCATGCAAAAGGGGAAGAAAATGTTATTTCTCTCATGCCTTCCCGTATATTCATAATTTGCTTATTTAGCCCTATGGAATGCGCATCCCTTGCATTTACAAAAGGAAAAATTTCAATTCCTGCCGCCTTTCCTGAGAGCAAAGTGTATCTTGCATAAGTAATATTTGAATATTTCTCGCACCAAACCTCTTTTGAAATGCGCGCTCCTTCAGCCTCATAAGCCCATCTTGCAACCGCGCCATCAAAGCTAAAAGAGAGCAAATTTTTCCACCCCTGAGGGTAAATTGCGCCCGGGTAAAAATTGGTTGAAAAAGGGATTCTTTTTCCCTCTACTATGCAAAACTCCTCAAATTTTGAGAGCAAAACATTTCTTATTTTCGAATGCGGGTGCGAGGCGCACAATAATGCATGGTATTTTCTTGTGTTTGCCCCTATCACGCTTGAGGATGCCCATCCCCCTGCCCCGTTTGCAAGCCACCACTCGCCCTCACACATCTGCGCAAATGTGCTCTCCTCAATATGCATGCATTAGCCAGTATTATATTCAATAAAAACCTATGCAGCCATTGCCGCCAAAAAACCAACACGGGCTTGCCAAAAAAACCAAGGCAAGCTTTTCTGTGCATTGCAGCCACTACAATAGCGAAAGCTCTCCGGTCAATTTATCTATTTCGCCGGAGCGGGCAGGGCCTATTCCAACGCACGTTTTGCTGCCAGCCGCTATTTGCGTTTTTCCGGCATCATGTATTAAAGAGCAGGGAAGAGACGCGTCCTTTGCCGCCTGAAAAATTCTCACAAGCTCTTTTTCACTCTCCACTTTTAGCACGCTTTTTGGCATTCCTTCTTTTTTCCATTTTTGCGCCTCTTTCTCATTTTGCCTTCTTGCATCCAAAAAAGCATCAATTGATGCGTGAGAGGCTTGCGCCGCAATCTTTCCTTTTCCCATCCCCAAGTCAGAGCGAATTACAATTACCTGCTTTAGCTCCTCGGGGCTTGAAGTTGATGCCATGTGGAAAATTACCCTCCCTTAATTATTAAACACTTCTTTTGCATTAATTACATATGCCCATAAACGAATCAGTAATTAATATTGCAAAAACCTGGCTTGAGAGGGAGGGGGGCTGGAAGCAACTGGCGCAAAATTTGAGGGAAAAGCCTCCTACTACTTTTGAGGACGCGATGGAAAAATCATTAATATGCAAAACAAATGCAAAAAAAGCATCCTCCTCTTTTGCGGCAATAGACGGGGGAATAGCATGCGAGGAATTTCACGGGCTTGACATAATAATTTCCCGCTCAATTGCCGCGCGCTTCTCATATGTTGAGGGAAAGCTATCCTCTCACGCATATTTTCCATCCTCCCGCCCTGAATTTGAGATAGACGCAAGAAGCGGGCTTGAGCAATTTGAAAAATTAAGGTATATTTCATTAATACGCCTCTCCTCTGAATTAAAATGCGCGATAAACTCCTTAAAAGAATGGGAACTCTCCTACCTTTTGCTTGACGGCTCAATCGCCCCCCTAGTGGCAGACAAGCCGCCTTCCGACTCGGAGCTTATGCCCCTTTACATGGAAGTTGTTAATCTGTATTTGTCCCTTTACTCCTTATGCAAGGCAAAAAACGTGAATCTTGTCGGCATAACAAAAGATTCGCGCGGCAGGCGCTTTCTTGAAATATTAAAGCAGGCAGATTTTTCCCTCTCCTCCTCCCTCTCGCACGCGACAGACACCGTATTTTTGGACCATTTATTGCAGGAGGGGGAGCGCACTTTCGCATTCCGCTACTCCCATTCCCCTTCCAAAAACCAGATTTTCAAAGATTTGGGCGACTGGGCTTCCAATATATTGGCATTTTACATAAAGCCGGTGGCAGGCGACCGCCCTTTGCGCGTGGAATTTCTTTCAAACTCCCTTTCATATGATGAGCTTGCGGCAGAAATTTCCGGCATCTGCGCCCTTCACCCGCACTACGCCTACCCCGCGGTATTAATAGAGGCGGATTTGCGCGCGGCGATAGAGCCGAATGAAGTTGAGCACACATTGGCGGATTTGCGCCTTCGCTTGGGAAAAAACAAGCCGCTTCTCTCATTAAGAAGAAATTCACGGCCTTTTAGATGAAATTATCCCCTCTTTTTATCCAAGCCAAAAATTTCATAAAAACTGATTTTTAGCCCCATCTCACGTTGCGGAAAATCACCCCTTGCAAACAGATATCTTATACCACGCTCTATTTTTTGCAGGTGCAAAAATGGCTTCCCTCTCTATGGCATTTGCAAATATCTCAAAATCAAAACCTTTAAATAGTTGTATAAACTTATACAACTCTATGAAGACGCCAAAAAGCATTTTGCACTACCCGCGCCTTGACACGGTGCTGATGATAGAAGATGCCATAAAAAAGCACCCTGATTACCCGAAAAAGATGCAGTTATGGAAAAGCCTGCCAAAAAAGGTGCAATACCAGACATTTCAGCTTGTGCTAAAATACCTTGAGGATTCAAACAAGATTTTCATAACAAAAAGCAAGCAAATAATGTGGGCATATGCAGACAATCCCAAATTAAGGAAACTTCTTAAAAACGCCGTAGGGGCAAGATGGCAAAAAACTTAATCTGAAACGGTAAGGGGATTTAATGGCTTCTTTCAAAATGCCACCAGAATTTTCCCGCGATTTTGAGCAGCTGAAAACAAGGGCGGCTAAGGGGCAGGTGGGGGCGCAAAAGCTCCTAAAGCTTCTTGATGATGCAAAGAAAGAGCTTAGCCTGGATATAAGCGCAGGTGAGAAAATACAAAAAAATCTCTGGCCAAAGGAATA
>PFCD01000019.1:0-3440 GCA_002778455.1 Candidatus Micrarchaeota archaeon CG10_big_fil_rev_8_21_14_0_10_45_29
CAAGCTTTGAGATTTTGGCGGAAATTTCCGGCTGGTATGCAAAAGAGGAGAAAGCGATTGCAGGAGCTCCGCGCAAAACAGTTTATTCTACCTCGCTAAACGGGGCATGGGTTTCTTTTGAGCAGGTGCATTAGATGAAAATAAATTGGGCGCGTATTGCCGGAAACTTCGGAGTTGGCTTTTTCAGCGCTTACATGGCCGTCTCCTTTGTAGATGGTGAGATTGACAAGAAGCTCCTGATTGCCATCCTAGTCGGAATCGGGCAGGGTGGGCTTGCAGCATCCAAGGATTTGCTTGCACAGTCTGAGCACGAGGCAAAGAAGGGGCAGAGCGGACCACTACTAAGTGTTTTTTAATTACTTTAGCCACTCCGGTCCAGTGTAATATTCCTTCTTGCAACTTGTGCATTTTGCGGTCGGGTTGAGAATATCCGGAGCCTCCATACTTCTGCAGTGTGGGCAATGCATTGCTTTTAGGTCGGGCATAAAAACACCTTATGAATAGGTGAATATCCCACCTATAAAATACTGTTGTCTCGTAGTGTGGTAGCCTTAATTACCACACCTACCGAGGTAAAACATTTTCACCCTGGGCGAACTTGTCCGGACACGGCCGTACCCGAGCAACCTCGGACGCTTTTTTGAAATTGAAAAAAGTTTCCCCACAAAGGGCGATGGAAAAACGTGAATTAGCAAGAAAGAGTCCTGAACTCTGTGCAAGAATCAAACGTATCTCCGAGATATTGCCCGCCTGCAGGGTCAATAACAAGCCAATAACCTGCATCATCTTGAATGTAAGTATATGGGAGATAAGTCTGCCCATAAAGAGATGCAAGTTCGTCTCCAACTGTGTCCATCTGTTCAGCCGTTCCGATGTATGCAAATGCAACTGCGTGCCCACACGAGAGAGAATAAGCAATTATTGCCCTTCCACCCACAGACCTTATCATGCTTGCTATGAGGCTGGCTTGGTCTTCACAGTCGCCTCCCCCCACGGTCAAAGTCTCGGTTGCTGTTGCGATGTATTCTGCTCCTATTGGGTCCTCCACATATGCAATATTTTTCTTCATGAAACTATAAAGAGCCAAAAGTCTTTCTGCGCTCCAGCTATTACTCTCAATAGAGCTCACTATGCTTACTGCAGTATTTCTTATTAATGGGTCATTGGATTCCAAGGTGACGCACATTTTTGCATCTAACTGCGAGTATTGGGCTTTCATACTCTCATTCATCTCTCGAAGCTTGGTTATAAAGTCCCCCGACAATTCAAGTGCCCCATAGGAAGTCTGAATTATTTTTTTCTCCTCTGCCGTATTAGAATTACACCCCATCAAAAAGAGCATTGCCAGAAAGACCGCCCAAAAAAATATCTGCTTCCTCATAGCTCCGCATCAACCTCTTCTATGAGAATCGCCGTATGGTCTTCCGATTTAAGCTCGTGTTTTATCTGATTGAATTTTTTTGGGTTTTTGGCTTTCAAAAGAAATAGAAGAGCATATCTAATAGCGGAGGGAAGGCCCCTTACCTTCACCCGAAAGGGGATTTCTTCCCATACTGAAGAAACTATGCTCTCTTCCAGAGCAACCGTAGACCTCAAAATTTTTCCCATAAATGCGACCCAGTGATGTTAATCTATGTTCAAATATGTTCAGAAATACTAATGAATATAAACTAGTATGTTTAAACATAGGTATGCAAAAACATGTATGCTGGGGGGAAGGCTGATGGCAATGCGTTTTACGTTTGAAATTGACGGGATTTTGGAAGAAAAAACCCGGGAGGAACTAGAAGCTGGGAAATTTAAAAGGCTCAAAATAGCAGAAATTGGAAGAGATGCGCTTGCAAGGAGATATGGGTTGGTAAATTAATTTAATGGGTTGCCGGGGCAATTCCAGAGAAGGCCCTGCCCCGGCTGCTCACACCGAGGTGTAAGCATATGGAATATGGGGAAACGGATTATAAAATGATTGGGCTGGCAAAATTGCTCAAGCTCAATGCGTGGCTCTCGAAAAAAGAGCATCACAGGATGAGGATTTGGATTGAGGACGGGCGCATCTATGCAGGCACTCTCTCCAAGCTTTTGACTCCGGAGAAGAAAGACAAGCTCATGTTAACGGGGATTGCGTCATGAACAACAAACTGCCTGAGCGGTTGCATGGGGTATCTGAAAACCCGCAAATGCTCCACGATGCCGCTTTATTTTCAATTAAAATGTATGCAAAACAGGTGGGGATTCCTCTCTTTGAAGATGAGAATTATATAAAAATTCCAAAAGACAAGGTAGCGTCATGAACAACATATATAATCGGGACTGGGCGCAAGGGGCGCAAAAGGCAAGAGCCAAGTTAGGCAAGCATGCAAAGGCAATAGACAAATTCCTTGAGCAGACGCGCCCTGGCATCTCAGATAGGAGAAAAGAAAAGCTGTATGGGATGTTTGTCCAAATCCTTTCATATGAGCTTACCATTCGCTCAATACAGGGTTTTTTTGAGCAGATTTCCCAAACCAAGAGCCAAGAGACATGCAAGGACTTCAAAATTCTCATAAAAGCCTATTGCGACTTCCTAAGCAAGAAGGAGCTTTCCAAATATGTCTCCAAACTTAAATTCAAATCCGTGCACAAGCAGGGCCCAATAATCACCGAGGAAGATTTAGCCAAGCTAGTGGATTGCGCCCTCAGCATAAGGGACAAGGCTCTTATTTCTATTTTGGGCATCGGAGGGCTACGGGCAGGAGAAATCCTCAACCTCAAGACACGGGACGTTGAGATTGAAGATGCAAAAGCTGGCAAGCTAAGATTTTTTGTTGACGGAAAAACAGGCAAAAGAGCGATTTTGATTATTGACCGATGGGGCTATGCACAGCAGCAAATAAGCTCACTCAAAAATCCTGGCGATTTTATTTTTCTCACAAATAGGGGCACAAATTCCCATGCAGGATTTCAAAAAATGCTAAGGGAAGTCGCCAAAAGGGCGCAAATTGCAAAGCCAATTAATTTCCACTGGTTCAGGCATTCAAGGGCTACAATCTGTGCTAAAATGGGCTGGAGTGAGCACCAGATGCGCCAATATTTCGGCTGGAGCGGGGATTCCAAAACTCCGGCAAGATATATTCACATGTCCGGAAGGGACACGGACAAGGTCGTTATGGTGCAGGAGGCGCAGCTCAGTGATGAATTTATTACCTCAAACTTCGGGCAACTGCAAACAACGACAGGAATTGAGAGAAAGAAACTTTATGAGGAATTCAGGACAAAATTCATGGGTGAGGAGCTGGAAAATCTTGTCTCGTTTGTTTTGCATTCAGTTTTGTTTATGATGAAAGAGGAGTCTAACCTTTTGAATGTACGCCGAGGGGGAGATTTGAACTCCCGATGACCCAAGGGCCAAACAGGTTAGCAACCTGCCGCAATAACCGGGCTATGCGACCTCAGCACGAGCG
>PFCD01000019.1:3457-75208 GCA_002778455.1 Candidatus Micrarchaeota archaeon CG10_big_fil_rev_8_21_14_0_10_45_29
AGCGCAGCGAGTGATGAGGCATATTTGGCAAAGCCAAATCAGGCCTCAGCATAAGAGTAATAGTATGTATTGTTGGTTTTAAAGCAGTTTTGCCTGCGATTTGCCTTGGCAAATATTTAATAATCACAAGAAATAGCATATTGCATCCAAGGGGTGGAAAATATGAAAAATATGCTGAAAAAAGGAATTTTGCTCGGTGTAGGGCTTACATGCATGGGACGGGACGCGGTGCAAAAGGCGGTAAAAGGATTGCAAAAAGACGGGGCATTGGATGAGAAGGAAGGCAAAAAAATGGTTTCCCAGCTTCTTAAAAGCTCAAAAGAGCACAACAAGAAAATAAGCGAGGCTGTGAAAAAAGAGATGAAGGCAGCAGTAGCGGCAAGCCCGTTTGCAACAAAAAAGGAGGTTGAGCAGCTAAAAAGGCAGGTTGCGCAGCTTTCTAAAAAGAGAAAGAGATAGGGTTTTAAGAAAAGCTTTCCTTTTATTTTTATGAAAATTTTCGGGATTTTGGCTGTTTTGGCGGTTGCCGCCTCTTTGCTGGCAGCCGCAACCCCTTATTCAGTTTTGGCAGGGTTGCAAAATAAGGGCGCGTGGGACGGGGAAGATGTGAATTCGCTTGACATGCAGCTGCTGCGCGAGTATATATTAAAAGAGTTTGAGCCGTCCGCCCTGCCGGAAGCAATGAGACCCATTATTGGGGCGCAGACATCAAATATTTATTTAGAGGATGAATTCGCGGTTTGCTTAAGGACTACTACTGTAAGGTTTGAGGAGGTTTACGCGAGTGAGTGCAAAAACGCAAAAGTGGATATTTTAATAAAGAAAAGCTCTTTGCAAAAAATTGCAACAAAAATAATGCAAACAAAAGGAGACGTGGATGTTACTCAGGAAATAATGGATGAATATTATGCCGGCGGGGCAAAAATAGAGGCAAGAGGCTCCATTGACAAGGCAAAATACGGAGCATTGGACTTTTTTGCAAAAGCATATATTTCAATAACAAAATTCTTTGGCGGTCTTTTCGGATAACTTATTTTCTCTCAAATTCCCCGTGCCCGGGGCATAATATTTTGTAAGGGATTTTCTCTATTTTTGCAAGGCTCTCCTCCATCGCCTCATCCGAGCCGCCCAAATCCGTGCGCCCGTAGCCGCCATGCGCAAATTTTGTGTCTCCGGAAAATAAGATGCCGCTCTTTGGCTCAAATATGCACATGCTCCCGGAGGTGTGCCCGGGGGTGTTTGTTAATTCAAATTCATATTCTTCAAATTTGAATTTTCCATCCTTCACTTTTTTGGCGTTTTTTGGGATTTCCACATACGGGAGGCGAGAATCCTCGTTTTCATGCACATAAACGTTTTTCCATGAAGGCAATACTCCGCGCGAATGGTCGTAGTGCGCATGGGTGAGAATGCAGGCATCAGGCTCAAAAGAGAAGGAGGCAAGCCCGTCGCCCGAATCTATCAGCAATATTTTCCCCCTGCTTTTTACCATAAAAATGGTGGAGCAGGTGCGCTCATCCTCTCGCAAATAAAGAAAGTTTGGGAAATTTTTATCTATTATTTTGAAGCTTGAGAGAGAATATTTCATTTTATCACTTAAAGTTGAATATTAAATTTCCCTGTTGGCAGAAGCTGGGCTATTAAATCCGCCTTGGCGCTCAGGTGCGCAGAGAGTTTTTTTGCCGCCTGCTGCTTCTCCTCTCCCCCTGGGGATAATATTGCCTGCTTTTGCAAATTTTGAGAATGCATTTGAGGGAGAATTAGCAAATTATCATGCAGTTTGCCTATTTTTAGGCAAAGGGGGATTGCTTTGAACCATTTTCTTTCCCCTGCCAATACAAATGCCCCCCTTCCCACATGCCCCCCTGTTGCATGCTTGCTTATCTGCTGCTTTTCAACAGCATACACATCAACAGAGGCTGCACCCACTTTCCATGCAGAGGAATATGAAGCGGCCCATTGCGCCGCCTCGCGCAAATCCGAAACACCTGCATCTTTCCCATCCTTTAATATGAGCGCCGGCGCCCCCTGTATGTCTGCGTGAAAAAACAAATCATTTTCCTCAAGATGGTTTGCATAAAGCTCGTCGTTTTGCTTTGCGTTTTTTCCTGCAACTGCTAAAAACCCCCCAGAGGTGTAAAATGAGTGGAATGCATTGCTCCAGCTTTTTCCTTTTCTCTTTGCGCCTTTTGCAGCAAAATAATTTCCTTTTTTAGATTTTGCACTTTTTCCCCCCATTTGAGAATTTGTATCCTCTAATCCTGCTTTTTTTATTTTTTTAGATTTTTCCCTCTCTTTTGAAATTTCTTCCCGAGTTTTTTGCATTGCCTCCACTATTCCTTTTCTTTTTTGCTTTAGCTTTCGCAAGGAGGCGTAAAGCCCGCTTAAGGCATGGCGGGCGCCCTTTTGCAAAGAAATTTCGATTTCCATAAAATTATGTGGGCGCCAAGCATTAAATACGTTATAGAGGTAGCAATATTGGTGCTAATTTATGAAAATGCTTAAAATTTTTTGCATATTGCTTTTTGCTGGCGCTTTTTTTGCAATTGCTGATGTTGGAATATATATAGAGCCAAATATTGAATACCAGACAGTGGAGCTGGCGCTTGATGGCGCAAATTCCACTTTGCTTGTTATTGAGGGAAAAGAGACTATTTTGATAAATGAGGGCACCAGCGTAAAAGAGGAGAGCGAAATTTTTGAGGTGCTTACACAGAACATAAGATATGATTCCGGCTATGACAAAGTGCTTGAAGATACAGATGCGCTTTTGCTGCAAATGCGCTATGATGAGGAGAATTCAAGAAAAGAATGCTACAAAATGACGGGAATGGACAGATACCCTTGCGAGGATAAGGATACTTGCGTGCTCTCCGCATTCTCAACCCCTATTTCATCCACGTCTGTGCAGGCAGACGGATTTTGGGAGGCAATGCTTGAGTATAGGCAAAATATCGAAAAAATAAGCAAAGCATCTGATGAACTTGAGGCGCTTTTGCAAAAGGCAAAGCCGAATAATGATAGCGCAAAAGCAATTGAATTTAAAATAAGGGAAATTATTGATTTGGAGGAGAAGATGGCGCAAAACCCTCTTCTTCTTGCTCAGGGGGATGCTGGATGCGAAGCCGGAGGCGGGAAAACCTGCTTTAATTTCTGCCCTACTTTGCGCTGGAATTTGCACAGCTCCTCGATGAACACTTTGAAGGGAAAATGGTTTCTTATAAGCACTGCTCTTGCAGACAGCTCATATATTGAATACAGGGCAGAAGTGATTGCAAACAACACAAAATGGTGGCTAAATTACCTTAACAACAAGGATAGCATGTGGAAAGAGGCAAAAGCAAATCTTGAGAAAAAGAAAAATGAATTGTCTGCAAATATTTTGCAATATGGAAAAAAGGTTAATGCAAGCGCAGTAGAGGGGGAATATTCGCAATATTTGCTTGCAATGAATGCAACTATTGCGCAGGCGGATGAGGGGAAAATATATTATGCCCTAAAGTCCGCGGATTCGCTTTTTGAAAATGCGCAAAAAATGCAGGAGAGAATGCGGGAAAATGAGAAAAAACTGCAAAAAATAGAGGATAGCCTGGAATTAATGAAAACCCTTTTTGCAGCGCTTGAGAGGGGAGGGGAGAATGTAACTCGGATGCAGAGCCAATATATGAATCTAAAATTTGAGGCAGAATACCCCGTGCAGGAAGAGAAAATAAGCAAGCTGGAGGAAGATGCGACATCTCTTGAAAATGTTGGGCTTGTGATGCTTGCAAAAACCATGCTAAAGGAAGAGGATGTTGGAGAAGGGGAGGCAAAATATTCCCTTGCGCCGGATTATGCCATGCTTGCGGCTGCAGGGGGAATAGGCGCTCTTTTGGGCGCGTTGCTATCTTCGATTTTCTGGATAATTGCAAAACGGAAAAAATAGTTAGGCGGGCTTGCATTATTTGCCTGTTTTTCAATTTTTTTAGGCGCAATTTGTTTATAAGCATAAAAAGGCAGATATTTGCATGGACAGGCAATATGTGATAATAGACACAAATTTCTGGCTCGCCCCTTTTGAGTTTAGAGTGGATTTGCTGGCTCAGCTTGAAAAATTGGCAGAATACAAGCCAATGCACATACTTGTGCCAACTCCTGTAAGAGATGAGTTGAAAATGATGGCAGGGATGCCCGCGAAAATAAAAAATTCGCGCAGCGCGAGGGCGGCTTTGAAAGTGGTTGAGAGGCTGCTTGATGAGAAAAAAGCAACCCTTTATGAAATTGAAGGAAAGGCTGACGGGGCAATAATAAGCGCCGCCTTGCAAAAAAGCGCCTGGGTTGCGACAAATGATAATGCCTTGCGCCAAAAGCTCAAAGAGAAGAGAATAAAAACAATAGTATTGCGCGATAAACATATTCTCACATTTGCATAAAAAAAGAAGATTTTTGAGCGGTCTCTTCCCCGCGGTTCGGCATAAAAGTATATAAATGAATGAAAACAATACTAACTGTTATTTGTGATTTTTTATTGAGGTGAAATTATGGTTGTAAGCCAGTATATAATGTATTCCCCTGTTGTGGTGGCAATTCTTGCCCTCATTTACGCGCTCTTTGTTTCGCGAAAGGTGCTTGGCGCGGATGCAGGCACGCAAAAAATGCAGGAGATTGCGAATGCTATACGGCTTGGGGCAAACACTTATTTGAAAAGGCAGTTTAGCACCATAATAATACCTGTAATAGTTGTTGCAATTTTTCTCGCAGTATTTATGGGAATGTATATTGCAGGCTCATTTGTGCTTGGGGCGATTCTTTCCTCGCTGGCAGGCTATATTGGAATGTATTTGGCTGTGAGGGGAAATGTAAGAGTTGCAAGCGCTTCCAAGCATTCGCTTAACAGCGCGCTGCAGATGGCGTTTAAAGCAGGCTCTGTAAACGGGCTGGCAGTTGTGGGGCTCGGGCTTCTTGGAGTAACATCTATATTTTTGGCATCATATTTTAGTTTTGCGGCGCAGGGAGACAAAGTAATTATTAATATGGCATCAAGCGCCCTTATCGGCTTTGGGTTTGGCGCGAATTTGCTTGCCCTTTTTATGAGAGTTGGAGGAGGAATATTCACAAAGGCGGCAGATGTTGGCGCGGATTTGGTTGGAAAAGTTGAGGCAAACATTCCGGAAGACGACCCGCGAAACCCTGCCACGATTGCGGATAATGTTGGCGACAATGTAGGGGATTGCGCGGGAATGGGCGCAGACGTGTTTGAATCATACACAGTTGCCGTAATTGCGGCAATGATATTGGGAGGAATTTTCGCCGGATTGCCGGGAGTGATTTTCCCGCTTTTATTGCATGCAGGCGGCATAGTGGCATCTGTAATAGGAAGCTTTGTGGTGAAAGTAAATAAAGAGAGCGAGAATCCTATGGATGCGCTGAATCGGGGCTTTTGGGCATCCACAATAATTGCGGCGATAATATTTGCGGCCATTGCGTTTGGAATGTTTGATGCGCAGATAGCGCCAAAAGCATTTGGCGCCACCCTCATAGGGCTTATTACAACAGTGCTTGTGGCAAGAATAACAGAATATTACACAGGAACCGAGAATTCGCCTGTAAAAGATATTGCAAAAGCGTCGCAAACAGGGGCAGGCACAAACGTTATTTCAGGGCTTGGCATTGGAATGCAATCCGCGGTTGTGCTCACGCTTGTTATTGCGGCATCAATTGGCGCAGGCTATTGGCTTTTCGGCTTTTACGGAGTGGCGCTTGTCGGGCTTGGAATACTTGGCACAACCGGCTTTTTGATGGCAATGGACACCTTTGGCCCTATTGCAGACAATGCTGGCGGGATTGGCGAGATGTCCTCAATTGAGAAAACCGCCAAGGTGCGCCTTGACAAGCTGGATGCTGTGGGCAACACCACAAAGGCGCTTACCAAGGGATTTGCAATCGGCTCTGCGGCACTGGCGGCTGTCGCGCTTTTCTCCACATTTATTGAGGAGGCGGGGATTGAGGCGATTAATTTGGCAAGCCCGCCGGTGTTTATCGGGCTTTTGATAGGCGCTTGCGTGCCTTTCCTTTTCTCATCCCTTACCATGCTCTCTGTAGGAAAGGCCGCGGAGGAGATAGTGCATGAGGTAAGAAGGCAGTTTAAGGACGGCAAAATAATGAAAGGCACCAAGAAGCCGGATTATGAAAAATGCGTTGACATTTCAACAAAGGCGGCTATTCGCGAGCTTGTGGGGCCGGCAGTGCTTGCCATAGGCACCCCTATCGCGGTTGGAGTGATTTTTGGAGTTGAGGCGCTGGGGGGCTTTTTGGGAGGCGCTATCGGCGCCGGGCTTTTGATGGCAATATTTATGTCAAATGCAGGAGGCGCGTGGGATAATGCAAAGAAATTGCTTGAGAGCACCGGCAAAAAAGGAAGCGAGGCGCACATGGCGGCAATTGTCGGAGACACTGTCGGCGACCCCTTCAAAGACACTTCAGGCCCTGCCATAAACCCGCTTCTAAAGGTTGCGAATATTGTCTCCATTATTCTGGCAGGCTATTTGGCAGGAAAAGGGCTGGGATTGGCTTAGCCAGTTTTTTTCTTTTTTATTTTAATTTTCTTTTTCAGAAAAGAGTTTTACCTAAAAAGAGCGATTGGAGACTTCTCAAGCAATCTTATAACTCCCGATGATGAGAGGTCCTTCTCATCGCTTGCAGTGCTGCCAAGGCATTCCACTCCGAGGCAATCCCGGTGGTAAAATGCCCCTGCAAAGCGGGTATTTTTTATTTTAGTATATATCTTCCCATCTGCTTCAACAAGTGCCGTCTTGAAGCCAAGGTTGTCAAGCATAAACGCCATTGCATTATGAAGTGTGTAGCTGCTCTCCCAAGTCTGCCCATAAGAATCAAGAAGTGAGTTTGTAATTTGTTTCTTTTGAGCAGAATCAACATCCGCTGCAAGCTGTAGATAAATTGCCCTTCCGGCTGCAAGGGTAACTGCTTCAAGCACATCCAGAAAAACAGGGCTTAGTGAGGGGTATTCCCCGTCTTTTAAGAGGGAATAGGAATAATTGACCTGCCCCACAAAATGCCTGTCTTTTAGAAACAACTTAAGCCCTTCTTCAAAATAAGCGTTTGCCTTGTTGGCGCTTTGCGGGAGGGAGGGATCATAGGTAACGGTGCCTTGTTTTCTAATATTACTTGTAAGAGGAGAGCAAGAATATAGAGTGAGTGGAACTATTACTGCCACAATTGCTTTTGCGGCTTTGCCCCCAAAGTTTGATAAAAATGCCATAGTAACCATAATATTATACTTAGAGCAATAATATAAATATTTGGTTATTTTATAGGGCGCACAAAATGCATTTTTTTATTGCTTTGCCACACTTCCAGAGTGCACCGCCTTTTCACAGGCAATTCAAACTGCCCGTCCACGACGGCACCGGCATCGCAGGTGGAATCCACGATTACTTTTGAGCGCACCCCATCCTTTACTATTAGTGGGGAAAAGGTGCGCCTGAAAGGGGCTATTGCGACTATCTGGCAATTGGAAGAGAGAGGGTCCATCTCCGCCCCTCCGCAGGAATAGGCATATGCGCGAGAGCCGGTTGCGGTGGAAAACATCAGCCCGTCTGCCTGAAAAGAGAATTTCTTTTTTCCCACAAAAAGGCGCAAATCAACTATGCGGTGCAACCTGTTTCTCACTACCACTTCGTTGAGCGCATCCGGCAGGCGCTTGCCATCCAGTGAGGAGGAGAGCATTGTGCGCCCTTCCAAATAAAATCCGTTTTTTATTATTGGCTCAAGCGCCTGCTTCCATTTTTCATGGCGCGTGTTGCATATATGGCTGGTTTTTGAGCCGATTGCAAATATGGGCTTGTCATAAAGCCCGTTGTGGTATAGCACTGTGCCGTCCCCGCCTATTGTAATTAAAATTTGCGCATTTTGCGGGGGAAGAATTTTTACTCCTGCATGCAAAAGCAATTTTTTTGCTTCTTTCTCAAGCTTGCGCGCCCATGCCTTTTTTTTATTTAGCAAAATCGCGGCAGAAATTAATTTCATAAAAACACTAATTCCATGAAGTTGTTACAGGAAATATTAGCACCTCATCGGTTAAATTTGATTCTGGGGATGAGGGCGTGGCGCTTATTTGCACATATCCGGTGCATTCCTGGTTTGCTGCCAAAGAGCGGGCGGTTATTTCCCAATCCTGCGAGCCGCCGGAAGCCAGAGTAACCGAGGCGGGGGAGGAGATGTCAAAGCCCGTGCATGTGTTGTGCGCGTATGTGCGCACAAAATCATAAGATTCGTTTGCGTCGTTTTTTATTGTAAGGGTGTCGCCTATTCCTGCATCAAAGTAAAAGCCCCTCTTGTTTGCCCATATTCCGTTGTCTGGGCGTATTATTACGTGCGTGCCGTTGCTTGAGACATGCATTACGTGGCTTCCGGCGCTTTGCGGCCACCAGCCGCTTAAATTAAAGCCTACCGTGGTAAACGCATCCCCGAAGCCGCGCACATAAAGGCGGATGGTTCCCCCGGAAATGCTGCTGTTTGAGAGCAGAGTTGCTTCCGGAATGTCTATAAAATAAGTTGCCTGCGCGCCTGCTCCTTGCGCCCATACGTTTTTTGCGCCGTATGCGAGTGTGGAAATAACAGAGTTTGCCTGCACCTGCTGTGCGTATGTTGCCTGCTGGCTGTAAATTGAACCGAATATTATTACAACAAGCACAAGCATTGCAAACATTATTGCCAATACTATGGAATATTCGGAGGAAATCTGCCCTTTTTTCCCGAATCCCGCAAATCCAAAAACATTCCCGCTTTCTTGAGTTTTTTTGAAAATAGCCGCTTTCCCCGATTGCACTGCCAAGCCAAAGCAATTCCTGTTTTTTTGAAAATTTTCCAAAAAGCCCATAGATAGATGTAAAACTTGCGCTTTTTAAGCAGTTCTGCCCAAAAAAGATTTATGCAAATTGTTGCAATACCACCTCACGGCAAGGCGCTCTCTCTTGCAAACGCTCTGCTTGGCATGGGAGAGGTTATTTGCTATCCCACAGACACTATTTACGGGCTTGGGGCTGATGCCACAAATGCTCAGGCAGTGCAAAAAGTGCTTGAAATAAAGGGCTCGTCCGCACAAAAACCGCTTTCCGCGATATTTTCAGGCTGGGAAATGGCTTCAAAATATGTGAAAATTGACGAGGGGGCGCGCCAAATGCTTGAGAAAATTACGCCCGGCCCTTTTACTTTTATTTTGCCGCTGAAAAAAAAGCTTGCTGCAAGCAAAAACAAATATTTGGGATGTAGGGTGCCTGATAATAAGTTTTGCCTGCAAATTTGCGAAAAATTCGGCAAGCCAATAATAAGCACAAGCGCGAATTTATCCGGGCAGTCGCCTGTTTCCAATTTGGCTTTGCTGGATGAGGAAATTTCCCAAAAAATTTCCCTTGCGATTGACGGGGGGGAATGCGAATTTTCGCAAGGCTCTACCATAATAGATGTTGAAAATAAAAAAATTATTAGAAAAGGCGCGGGGCTGCAAATTGCCCAAAAATGGCTTGAGAAGTTGTAGGGCGGCAAAAATTGGCTTGAAAGCTTGGATGAGAAAACGCTTGAAGGGAAATATGCTTGTGAAGGTTTGTTTTTATGCAAGAGATTAAGATTAGCGTTCCTGACTCTGTTTATGCGCCTATGGAGGATTCGCGCCTTCTTGCAAAGGCTGCCGCGCAAAAATGCTTTGGAAAAATCCTTGAAATAGGATGCGGCAGCGGGTTTGTGTGCATCAGCTTGGCAAAAATCAAGCCAGGCGCAAAAGTGATTGCCTGCGACATAAATAAGGCGGCGGTTGCTGCATGCAAGAAAAATGCAAAAACAAATGGGGTGAGAATAGGGGTTTTTGAATCAGATTTATTTTCCAGTATAGAAAAAGGGGAAAAATTTGATTTTATTTTATTCAACCCGCCTTATTTGCCAACAGAAGAAAAAGAAAAAGTTAAGGGAAATTTGAATTTTGCCTTTGACGGCGGGAAAAGCGGGCTTGAGGCGGTGTTTAGGTTTTTGGAGGAAGCGGGGAAATACTTGAAAAAAGGCGGAAAAATTTTGCTTGTTGCCTCAGATGCCGCAAATTTGAAGAAATTGCGCTCAAAAATAAAAAAATGCAAATTTTCTTATAAAATAATAGGGAAGGAAAGCTTTTTCTTTGAGAGAATATATGTATACATGCTAAAGAGAGATTAATATGCCAAAGTTTCGTTTTGTGTTAATTGAGCCCGAGTATGAGATGAATCTGGGCGCGGCGGCGCGGCTTATGAAAAATTTTTCGCAAAAGCCGCTTTATTTGGTAAATCCGGACTGCCATATCGGCTTTACCGCGAGAATGCACTCAAAACACGCGTTTGATATTTTGAAAAAGGCAAAAATTTGCAAAAATATTGAGGAGGCAGTTAAGGGCTGCGAGATGGTTGTTGGCACAAGCGGCATTTTGCACAGGCATAAGCAAGTATTGCGCCACCCAATAACTATACGGGAATTTAAGGAAAAAGCAACTTCTGTTAAAGGAGAGGTTGCAATTTTGTTTGGGAGGGAAGGAATTGGCTTACGCAAGGAGGAAATTGAAAAATGCGACTTGCTTATAACAATTCCGACAAGCAAAAAATACCCTATAATGAATTTGAGCCATGCAATGGCAATAGTGCTTTACGAATTGTGCGCAAGCAGAAAAAGGGCCGCAACTGCGGGGGAGAGGGAAAATGAGGGGGAAAGGCGGCATTTGCTGAAAATATTTGACTCCCTTGTAGAGGGGGCAGAAAAGATGAAAAAGCCTAAAAAGGCAAAAATTGCATTCAGAAGAATTTTGGCAAGGGCGATGGCGGATGAGCTGGAAGTGAGGGCACTGCTGGCGGCTTTTTCAAGGATAGAAAAAATAAAGGGGCATCAAGCCTGATTTTTATCCACCTCTGCCATCAGCTGATGCACCATCCCCATCACCTGCTTCTGGGATGAACCCCCGAAAGATTCTCGGAGAAGCGCGGTTTTTCCTGTGCAGAAGTTTGCAAGGCTTGGCATGTTTTCAAATGAAATTTTCTTGCCAAGCAGGTCTTGGGCGCAGGAGGAGAGCATTTTGGAGTCAATTTCGCGGAGGGAATTTTTTATCATCTTGTTTTTGATGATATGCTTCACTATTTTGTAGCTTTCGCGAAAAGATAGCCCGGAAGAGATTGCAAGCTCTATAGTGTAATCCGGCGCGGATGAGAAATTTATTTCTGCGGTATTTTGCATTTTTTCCGTGTCAAATTCACATGTCTTTATGATGCCCTCAAGCAAAATGAGCGTAGGCCCCACTAACTCCAGCGCGTCAAATATTACTCCTTTTGTCTCCTGCGTATCCCGGTTGAAGCCGGAGGGCAGGCAGCCCATCATCATAAAAAGCGTTTGCTGGGCCCCCATTATTTTCGCGCAGTTGGCGCGCATCACCTCCAAAGTATCCGGATTCTCAAGGTTTGGCTGGGCGGTGCCTCCTGTGGTGTATTTGGATGAAATTTTCAAAAATCCGAACTCATGCGTCGAGAAAAGTATAAGCTCTCCCACAAAGCGCTTTATGTGCAAAGCCATCAGAGAGAGGTCTGAGAGGATTTTTATCTCAATTTCCCCCCGCTGGTTTGCGGTGTAAAGTGCATTCTCGGTAGGCTTTGAGAAGCCGAGCGCATTGGCAGTATAATGCCTGTCGATGTTTGCACAGGTGCCAGACATCTCAAATATTCCAAGCGGGCATTTATTTATTTGCGCTAAATCATATTCCAAATTGTGCAAATCATCAAGGAAATGGTATGCCTTTGAGCATAGGAAAAAACCCAAAGTTATGGGCTGAGATATGCGCAGGTGAGTGTAGCCAGGCATTATTGTCTGGGTGTGTCCTTCTGAAATTTGCGCAAGCGTAAGTATAAGCTTTTTTAGCAATTGGCAGTTTTTATTCAGCTCATCCTTGTAAAAAAGGCGCAGGTCGGTGTAAACCTGGTCGTTTCTTGCGATTGCAAGGCGCACGTTTCCGCCTATTTCCATCCCAAGCTTTGAGATTATGTATTGCTCCACGTTGGAATGCACGTCCTCAAGCTCGACTTTCATTTGGAATTTTCCCAGTGTGTCAAGCTCTTTTATTTCCTCAAGCACGGCGGTTATTTTTGAGTTGTCCTCGTTTTTTAGAAGCCCCCTTTTTGAGAGCATGTCTATGTGCACCTTTATCACCTTAAGCTCATAAGGGACAAGCTTTTTGTCAAGGATAATATCTTTTCCTGCAGTATAGTTTAACGCAGGCGCGCTTATGCCCTTCCCTTCCCAAAGAGGATTAGATGCTGTATTCATTTTCATTCACCTCGCTAAATTTCACGCATTCGTACCCGTTTATCAAGTCTATTTTTTTGCCGCTTGTGTTATACATGGAATTTTTGGATTTTACCCCTACTGCCTCTATTTTTCCAGCAGAGAGCTTTATTTTCACCTCGCCATTCACATGCTTTTGGGTTTTGAGGATAAATGCCTCAACGGCGTCCTTTGCGGGGGAATAGAAAAACACGTCATAGCACAGCTCCGCCCATTTTGCGTTCATTTGCTGCTTTAGCAAAAGAGTTGACTTGGGCAAAGTGAGGCTCTCAAGCTTTTTGTGCGCCTCTATGAGGATGTGCGCCGCCGGCGCCTCGTATATGTAGCGCCCTTTCCCGCCGTGTATCTGGTCTTCCACCAAATCAGTTATTCCCACGGCATATTTTTTCCCTATTTTATTCAGCTCATCTATTATTTGCTGCAGCCCCTTTTTCTCCCCGTTGAGGGAAACCGCCTCTCCCCCCTCAAAGCCGATTTGAATTATTTCCTCCCCTCCCTGAGCAGGATGCTGGCTCCATGTAAGGCAGTCTTGAGGATATTGCTCCCATGCATCCTCTATCGCGCCGTAGTTTGCAGAGTTGCCCCACATGTTGTCATCATAGCTGTAAGGCTTTGAGGAGGAGATGGGAATCGGGATATTGTGCTCTTCCGCAAAAATTGTCTCCTCTGCCCGCGAGGGGTTCCATTTTGCTATTGGGCAGACTATCTGGCATTGGGGGTAAAGCTGGGAAAAATAAAGCATAAAGCGCGATGCGTCGCTTCCCTTTCCTTTGCACCCGTTTGCAATCAGCGTTATTTCTTTCTCTTTTGCAAGCTTTGCAAGCTTTTTTACCATAATGGCGCGCGCAAGAGAAGTGGAAAGCGCGTATTTTCCCTCATAAAGCGCGTTGGCGCAAATAGCAGGTTTTAGGCATTGATGCACAAAGTCCTCTTTTGCGTCCAATACAAGCGCCTCTTTTGCGCCAAGCTTTAGCGCCTTTTGGCGCATTGCCTGCAAATCCTCCATCTGCCCCAAATCCACGCTTGCGGCTATTACATCATAGCCTTCTTCCACAAGCTTGTAGACGCAGACAGAAGTATCAAGCCCTCCGCTGTATGCCAATAATATTTTTTCTGCCATAATAATCACAGAAATTAAATGCTGCCGGCTCTATTTAAATAATTTTGCAAAAATTACAAAAAAATATAAATTAGTTGTAAGAAATTTTACAAAGGAAAAATTAGGGAAATAAGCTAAAGGCAAATAAAAAATTTAGGAAAACAGGCTAAATGTTAAGAAAATAAAAAGCGCGCCCGAAGAGGTGGAAAACACGGGCGGCAGGAAAAAAGAAAAATTAATGCCTCTTTGTTTTTATGATTTTCACTTTTGAGGGGGTAAGCAATATCTTGTCCTCGTCAATTCGCGCTATGTCCCCGTTTATTTTGTGCATGTGCGTCTTTATGTTATCTACAACCATTTTCAGCTTCGCCGTGTTTTTCTTCATGCCAGACACGTTGAGAAGCACAAGGTTTTTTGCCTTAAGCTCGTCAAGCACCACTGTGACGTCGCTCTCTGAATGAAGCGATATCGGCTTTACATAAAAGTCCGCCGCTTCATGAAGCACGTCAACGCTGTCCATCTCCACAGAGTCGATTACCTCGTCTATGTTGTCCACTTCCTCGCTCTGGGTTATCCCCAAAGATTTTGAGACACTGTCAAAAAAGCCCATCCAATCCACCTCATAGCTTTCGCGCTATAGATGTTAAACTATGTATAGGATTATTAATAAGCATTCTCCTTTTTGCGCATATGTGTGGTTGCAAGTAAAAAAATAAGAAAAAATAAGGGTTTTGAAGCATTATGCAAAAGCTTTTTCAAATCCAGCATGCCAAATTAGAAAATATGACTACATTTGAGGACATACTCTCCGCGCCTAGCGTTTTTGAGAACAGGAATGTGCTCTCTCCCCACTTTGTGCCAAAAGAACTCCCATTTAGGGATAATGAGATAAAGCGGGTGATGGTTGCTGTGGCGCCGGCGCTGGCGGGGGAGAGGCCCAGAAACCTTTTTATTTACGGAAAAACCGGCACAGGAAAAACATGCACAGTGCGCAGGGTGATGAAAGAGTTTGAAGAGCAGAAAACAAGCGCGCAAAATGTTTACATAAATTGCAGAATGTACAATTCGCGCTATAGGGTGGTGCAGAGAATAGCCAAGCAGTTTATTCCCGAGCTTGACAAGTCCGGGTTCGGGCTTTCGCATTTTTATGAAAAGCTTATAGAATACATAAAAACAGGGGAGCAGAGGAGGCTTCTTATCATAATGGATGAGGTGGATATGGTAAAGGATTTGGATGAGCTTATTTACACCATAACCCGCATGAATGACGAGCTTGATGTCGGCTCTATTTCCATAATAGGAATAACAAATCGGCTTAATTTCAAAGATGTGCTGGACCCGCGAAGCAAATCCTCCCTTTGCGAGACAGAGATGGTTTTTACCCCGTATACCCCTACGCAATTGCGCGCAATTTTAGAGCAGAGGGGAAAAGAAGGGTTTAAGGAAGGGGCTGTGCACGAATCTGCGGTGAATTTGGCGGCGGCAATTGCTGCCCAGGAAACGGGGGATGCGCGCTATGCGCTCAAGCTTTTGCTAAAGGCAGGTGAATTTGCGGATGAGAGAAAAATTTCAATGGTAACAGATAAGGAAGTGGAGGAGGCAAGAAGAAACGTTGATATTGATTTGGCAACAGAGACTATTGCCACTTTGCCTGCGCACCAGCAGCTTGTGCTTCTCTCTGTTTGCAGCCTTTCATTAAAAGGGGCAAGCTATGCAAAGCTTGGAAATTCGGATGCAGAGAGAAACCTTATGTCAGGGGAAGTGTATGAGGAGTATTCAAAAATGTGCAGAAAATACAAAAAACCAAAGCGCTCCGCGCGCTGGTATAGGGAATACCTCAATGACTTGGAAATGCTTGGGCTTATTACAACCATAGAATCAGGAAGGGGAATGCGGGGGCACACCCGCCTCATAAAGCCGGGCTATGATGCTGAGCAGATGAGAAAAATAATTATGGAGCAGTCATTTGCAAAAGACGTGCAGTTTGCCTCGCCAAAGCAGAGCACCCTCTCGCTTGATGGTGAGGAGGGGCAATAGAATTTGAAATACGGGCAGGAGAAAGGTTCAATCCCGCCAAATTGGCGAATTGGAAATGGTTTTATGAAAAAAGAAATTTCAAGGCTTTTGTTTGAGGCAGGGCTTCTAAAGACAGTAAGGAGAAGCGGATGGGATATTGCAAGGGCTCCGCGCGAGAGCGTTGCAGAGCATGTGTATCGCACCTGCATAGTGGGGATGGTGCTTGCAAAAATGGCAAAATTAAATGAAAAGGAAGAGCTTCTTTTGCTAAAAGCATGTGCATTGCATGATTTGCATGAGGCAAGGGTTGGGGATTTGCATAAATTGGCGCAAAAATACGTGAAAGTAAATTCAAAAGAGGTGGAAGAGAGTATGCTTGAGGGCGCGGGTGAGCCGATAAAGAAGAGCTTTGAGGGGGCGCTATATGGCTTGCCGCAAAAAATAAAAAATTATTTAGAGGATGCTGATAAAATAGAGTGCGCAATTACTGCAAAAGAGTATGTTGATTTGGGATATCGCACAAATACATGGATTGAGAATGTGAAAAAAAGAGTTAAAACAAAAGAGGGAAAAGAGCTTCTTGTAAATATTTTGAAATTTGATTCGCAGTCTCTCTTGTATGATATACGAAAAAAATAGGAAAACATTGTATAAAAATAGAAAAATATAAAAAATAAAAAAGAAGTTACATCTTGTCCATTATCTCAAGCGCCTTTTTCACAGACATCCCCTCACGGATGCCCATCTCCTCTGCCCATGCCGTCATATCCCTTATTTTGGAGAGGTAAAGCTCATCAAATGATTTTACCCCTGGCACAAAGCCTGCGATATCCCCAAGATGCTCGGCTGACTGCTTGTTCACATACGAGCAGGCGACATATCCCTTTTTTGCTTTTAGTATAAGCAACGGCATGTTGCCAAGCTCGAAGGAAAGGCCCTTGTATTCCCTTCCGTCAAAAATAATGCTCTGCTCCGACAACAGATCACCCCCAACTGATCGGAAAAATTGCAGCCCGCATCATTTTTTGGCTGCAAAAGCAAACACCATCTAAAACCTCTCATCCCTCCCCCATCTTTGCTGCCCCCGGCCGGAACCGGCTTCTCTGTCTTGCTGGCCCCATCTGTCTTTTTGAGCCTGCCTTATAACCTGCCTTTTCTTTTTGTCAAAAAGGCGCCTGTGCTTGCCGCAGGAGATGCAAAAATGCTGCTCGCGCCTCAACGAGGTGCGGGTGTCATTTAGCTTCTCCTCTTCGGTGTCGCCTTTGAATTCTGTTGAATATGTTGTAAACGTGTCAAGCGAGAGCGCCTTGTCTCTTGGCACCCGCCTTCCGCACGAATCACAGGTTATAAGCTTGTCTCGCCCTCTGGGTTTTCCCATTTAATTCACCTTACCTTTATTGCATACATCCCCGCTGTCTTGAAGCCGAGTTTTTTTGCAATCTGCGACTTCTCAGGGTCAAGCACCAATGCAGAAGAGTTGAACCGCTCGCTAAAATCCGAATTCTTCCCGTCCGGGCATTGGGGGCAGACGCCGGCGCTCTCATAAATTCTGTGGCAGTTTTTGCAAACTTTCATAAAAACCTACTCTTTTTCCTCTTTTTTCTCCTTCTTCTCTTTCTTTGCCTCTTTTGCTGCCGGAGGCGCCTTCTCAGCCTTTGCAATCCATTCCTCTTTTCCAAGCCCCAAAGGCCTCATGCTAAGCCCTATTTTTGTGTCTGCCAAAGTGGGCTTTAAAGAGACGGTTGTTATTTTTGCAAAAACCGTTTCCCCCTTTTTTAGGGATTTTTTGCTCTCTTTCCCCACAAAAGATGCTGTCTTTTTATTGTAATTTAGAAAATCATTTGTTATTTGCGAGAGGTGAATAAGCCCCTCCACAGGGCCGATGCCTACAAATGCCCCAAAGTCCACAATTTCCGATACTGCCGCCTCTACTACTTCGTTTATTTGCGGCTTGTATGCAAGTACGTCGAATTTAACATCATAATATGCCGCGCCGTCCGCCGGGATTACCATGCCGTCCCCCTGCGGCTCAACATTCCATACAGAGAGCACTATTCCGGCAACCTTGTCTATGCGCCTCTCATATTTTTCACGCAATATTTGCGTCAAGCCTGTCTTTAATTCCATCGAAAAGCTTTGCGCCGGCAGGCGCACGCGGTCATTGATTGTGATAATATTGTACATTAAAATTCCCCTGCACGCATCGCAATTAAGATAAGCAGATGTGTATGCATGTATATTTTTATGCCACTAAATGTTTAAAAGCCTAAACTCTTGGGCACGAGGAAAAGGGATATGCCATATTCAAATTTTCGCCTTATTCCTCGGAAGCATTTTTTCAATTATATTTCAAATTCTTCCCCGTCTGTGGCAGCAAATGCGTTTGGAAATATTTTCCTTGCCTCTGCCTGCGCGTTTTCGCGCATTTTCACATCCAAATATTTGTGGGGCGCAAAATGGGTGAAAATAAGCTTTTTCACATTTGCCTCTTTTGCCAATTTTGCGCCATCTTCCGGATTCATGTGGGGCCATGAGACAGGTATCGGCTCGCCGGGCAAAAGCCCGCACTCTGTAATAAGCGCATCCGCGTTTTTTGAAAGCTTCACAATATTTTCGCACGGGCCGGTGTCTGTGCAATATGAAATTATTTTTTTCTCTTTTTCGCACATTATCTCAAAGCGAAAGCCCCAGCACGGGTCCGCGTGAACAAGGGGCGCAGTATGCACGGTGTATTCATCAATTTTATTTTCCCCTTCCCTCAATTCGTGGATAGAAACATCAAATCCCTGTTTTTTCAAGAGAGCGTATGAGGCGGTAAAAGGGTTGTTTACAAGAATATTAAGCCACTTTTTTGTGCCCGGCTGCCCGAAAATGCGAAATTTGTTTTTCATAAACCGAAATTTTGGCTGGATGTGAAGCCCTATCACATGGTCAAGGTGAAAGTGTGAGAGAAAGATGTCTATTGGCTTATTGTCTTTTACATATTTATCAAGGTGCTGTATTCCGTCCCCTGCATCCAAAACAATATAACGCTCCGGGGCGGTTATTAGCGCCGAGACAGTATTTCCCGTGCTTGTGGAATACCAGCCGTTTGTTCCAAGAAAGATTAATTTCATGCAAATATAATAAGGGGCTAACTAATTAAAACAACCCCCGCAAATGCCAAAATTGCGCCCAGAATCTTGAGAATCCACTGCGTTTTTTCCCTGAGAAGCAGTATTCCCCCCAAGGATATGAGCACCACGCGCGTCCCGTATATTGGCACTGCTACCGACGCCTCAAGCATGTTTAGGGCAAGCAGGAGGGAAGTGTAAGAGATTGCCAAAAGAATCCCGAAAGCCAAAAATTCTTTCGGGAATGCAAGCACTGCCTTTTTTGCATTTTGCAATGCAGTTCTGTCCCACAGGAAAATTCCGAGCATCACGGGAATGCTTGACGCGATTGCAAATATGAGTATTGGCACGTGCGCTATTGCCATTTTGTCAAGCACATAGGCGGCTGCAGAGAAAGCAGCCCCGAAAACTGCATACAATACCCCGGAGAATTGCAATTTTAGCTTATGGTATTTGTATGAGCAGAGGGCGGTTCCGGCAAAAATCAAAAATGCTGCAAACAATTTTTCAATAGTGAGAATTTCAGATAATAGAGTCCATGAAATGAATAATACGAAAATTATCCTTGCCTGCGATATTACCATGGAATCCGAGACGTCTATGTGCTTTAGCGACTTGTAATTGAAAAGCATGCTTGCTGCCCATATAAGCCCGGAAATAATGGCTATCGCAAACCCGGGGTTTTGCCATTGCAGCCAATTACCCCCAGAAAAGCCGAAGTCGGCGCCAAGAAGAAACACTGCCGGAATGAAAAACAATGTTGAGAGAAGAGGGTTTAGAAATGAAATTGCAGTGTCATTTACTTTTTTTGTTATAAGATTTTTTGCCAAAAGCCAGTGAAGCGAAACCGCGGCTATTGCAACAAAAAGCCATCCGAATGGCGGAAGAATTGAGTAAGGGTCAAATGCCATTGAAAAATAAAAGAGAGAAAGAATAAAAGAAGGGCTTATTCAATCCACTTTATTGAGCAGCCCATGCTTGGGTGCGACTCTGCCGGCTTTTTCCCCCCCCAATATGGAATCAAGCGCGCCTGCCAAATCATTTGTTTCAGGCGCGTCCTGGGAAGGGTAATGCGCGTCATCTATCCTGCCGTGGTATGAGAGGTTGAGATTCTCGTCAAACACAAACGGGTCAGGGGTGCATACGGCGCCATATGCTTTTGCAATTTGCTGGGATTCGTCAAACAGGTAAGGGAATTTTATGCTGTTTTTCACAACAAAATCCTTCATTTTTAAATAAGAGTCATCCGGGTAATCCGGGTTGTTGTTGGAATTTATGCCTATGAATGCCACCCCTTGCGGAAAGTATTTGGCATAAAGCGAGTTCATTACCCCCAATTTTGCAAGCACATACGGGCAGTGGTTGCACATGAAAAATATTACAACCGCCTTTTTTCCCTTAAAGTCGTTTAATGAATATATTTTGCCGTCCGCCCCGTTTAGGGAAAAGGCAGGGGCTTTTTCGCCCTCTTTTAAATGCGAGGAGGATTTCATCAATGCCATATAAACACCCGCAGATAGCAGGGTGCTAAAATTCATAAAACCCTCCTGCCAAAGCATAAAAATTCGGCGCAAAAGCCCCCGCCAGAGGCAAAAAACATAATCCCTAAAATGGCGCATGCAAAAAGCTGCCCGCCTAAAAATAATCGGAAGAAGCATGGCAAAAAAATACCTCTGCGGCGGGTTTGCGATATTTGAGTTGGTTTGGGCAGGCGAATTGGTTATTAATGATTTCACCCCCAAAATTAGCTTATGGCAAACATATTCCGCCAAATGGAGGGGCAGGAGAGCATATTTAAGGACGAGAAATTCCTTCGCCCAGACTATTTGCCGGATGAGATGCCCGGGCGTGAGGCGCAACTCAAAGAGATTGCCTCTTATTTGCAGGGGGCGGCGAAAGGAAAGGTGCCTCCCTCTATTTTGCTTGTGGGAAAGCCGGGCACAGGCAAAACAAGCATGGCAAAGCTTTTGCTAAAGCAATTGGCAGAAGTTTCCTCAAAGCCAAAGCCGATTTATATAAATTGCTGGGAAAACACCTCGCGCTTTGGAATATTGAGCCGCCTTATCACCGAATTGGGAGACATGATGCCAAGGAGAGGAATTGCGTCTGATGAGGTGGTGGAGCGCTTGGCAGAAATTGGAAGGCGGGGACAGGTTATGCCGATAATAATTTTGGATGAAGTTGACAGGCTTTTGGCACAGGGCTCGCGCGAGGATGAAATTTTGTATGACTTGTCGCGCGCGCAGGAGGCGCTGGGCTTGCGCGCAAGCGTAATAGCGATTACAAATGATGAGGAATTGCCTGTGAAATTGGATGCGCGGGTGCGCTCCTCCCTTACAAACCATACGGTGCATTTTGCACAATATTCCCCCTCCCAGCTCAAAAGCATATTAAAAGAGAGGGTAAAGCATGCATTTTGGGCGGATGCGGTTGATGATGATGCGCTAGGGCTTTGCGCCGCAGTTGGCGCAAAGGCGGGGGGAGATGCGCGCCTCACTATTCATTTGCTTTGGGCCGCGGCAAAAAGGGCAGAAGTTGAGGGAAAGAAAAAGCTTTGCGTAGAGCATGTGCAGGCGGTAAAAGAGCGCTCTTTGATGCACGCGAAAACGCCTCTTGAGAGAAAGGAGGGGGCTTTGGATGAGCTTGAGAAAAAAATAATTGATGCGATAAAAGAGGTTGGACAAGGGGTTAGCACAGAGAAAATTTATGAAAAATTAAATGTTGATTCAAATTCGCAAAGAAATATCCGCCACCGCCTCTCAAAGCTTGAAAAAGCAGGGCTTATTGAGATGGTTGAAGCAGAGGGAAAAAACAAGGTGTTTAAGGTAAGCGTGAAAAAATAGGTATAGCTTATTCTTGGATGAAGATAGGCAGACTGATGCTCAACTGCGAAGCAGATGGAAGCTGATGCCTTCTCATGCCTTTTCAAATTCTTTTTGCAATAAAAGCGCGTCTTTTTCCAATAAGGGCGATTCGCAAACTACTGTGCCTGCATAGCCCCTCTCTTTTAGCAATTTTAGCAATGGCTTGTAGGGAGGGGAATTTGAGGAAAGAGGGAGATGGTTTCTCTCCCCCTTTTCTGAAAAGTTTATTCCGGAAACGTGGCAATGCAAATTCTTTGCAAACGCGCTTCCAAGCTTTTTTTCACAATAGTCAAATATTTTGGCGTAGTCGGAAGCGGTTTTCAGGGGAGAGGTTCTTGCGTGAAAATGCGCAAAATCTATTGTGGGAATGCATTTTTTCAAGCCAAAGTGGTGTGAGAGGGAAACTATTTCCTCCAAATTTCCAAATGCTGATTTTTTGCCTGTTAATTCAGGGCTTAAGTTTACGTTATTCCATTTGTTTTTTTGCATTTCAGAAAATATTTTCTCCATTTGGAATATTGTTTTTTTCATGCATTCCTCGGATGCTCGCCCCTGATAAAAGCCTGGATGAAACACTATAGGAGATGCATTAAGAAAATGCCCTGCCTGCGCGGATTCTAATATATGCCGGCGAGAATTTGCTAATTTTGCATCCTCATCAGAGCACAAATTTATGTAATATGGGGCATGTATTGAGAGGGAAATTCCTTTTTCCTTTGCAAGCGCGCCGCATTTTTTAGCCATATCCTCTTTCATTCTCACTCCGTGCACAAATTCCACTTCCATTGCAAAGAGCCCGAGTTTCGCGCACTGGGCTATTCCATTATAAGTGCTTGCAGGGGAAGGGGTGGAAAAAGGGATTCCTGCGGGTGCGAAATTTAGTTTGTGTTTTGCGAAATAGGCGTTTCTTTGCTTTTTATTAAAGCCCGCAAAGCCCAATTTTAACATAAAATCACTTTACATCCTCGAGATATATCCTTCTTTTTCCGGGAGCATAATTTTCGGCAAAGCCGGTTTTTGCATAAAGGGTTCCGTGAGAAGTGTCAGAGCCCTTCGGCACCCCAAGCATGGGAACCCCGTCCCGGGTAACTGTGAATTCTGTTGAAAAGTTATATGCTCCCTCTTTCCCGCTCAAATATTGCCCTGAGGAGGCGTCGCGGCGCAATAATGCTTTTATTGCGCCGTTTTTGCGCAAATATCCGACCATATCAGGGCTGTTCTCATGTGAGAGTGTTGAGATATAAAATTCCAGCTTTGCATCCGGGAATTTTTCTTTTATATGCTCAACAATGTCGCGCACATGGTACTGCGAGGGAGGGGAGAGGTGCGCCAGGGCGGAGACAAGCACTTTTCCTGCCTTGTCTTTTGCCACGGCAATTATTCCTGTGCACTGTTGCATTCCAAAAGTGTAAAGGCACTCGGTTTTTGCGGAAGGGGTGATAAAGCTCGCACAGCTTACGCTCACCGGAGAGCGGGACACCTCATAATCGGACGCGGGGGCGAATTTATTCAAATCCGGCTTTGTGTTAAGAAAGAATTTTATGTCCTTTCCTGACTCAGCAACTTCCTTGCCGGCTTCTTTTTCTTGGGAATTTGCTGCCCCCAGTGCCCTTAAGCCGCCGGGGCGAAATATTTTTCTGCCGAATTTTTTAAGCTCAAATAAAAACAAATGTTCCGGGTTTGTGGCGTCCCCCCTATCCCGCATGACTTTCCATCTTGAGCCGGAATTTATATCTGAAAAAAAGTGCATGGATTTGTCGTTGCTATTATATGAGAAGGAGAAGCCGGGAACCTGCTTGTCAAGGCCTACCCCTATAGGAACAAAAAAGCACACATACTCGCCCTCAGAGCTTTCCTGTACGCATATTGAGGAGTTTTTATCTATCGGTATTGCGTGAAACCCTTGCTCGTTTTCATATTTTTCAGGGTTTTTTATCAAAAGCTCTATTTTTTTCAGGAGAGAGGAATCAAGCACCTTTTTGGCGGAGACAGGGGTTTTAAGCTCAAGGGAAAGCTCGCCGTCGTCCGAGAGATGGTATGTGCCCATGTTTGCCTGGAAAGTGCGCACTTCTTTCACCTCTGCCTGCATTGCCTGGCTCTCCTTCATTATAGGAAATTCTGTGAATTCCTCCTTTTTTGCCGGCGGGGCGGTTTTGCCGCCTTTCATCCCGAGAGCTTGGGCGGCAAGAAAAACATGCGCTATTTCCCCCATTATTTTATTTTGCTTTGAAGTGTTTTTTGCAAACCTGCCTGAGAGCATTTCAAATACAGTATGCAGGGAAGCATCAGGATGAATCTCCCCCTCAATTCCTAACGAGTCCATTATGGAGCCGATTTTCCCTATGCTGCTATGGTCAAGATCCGCTACTTTAAGCGGCAGGATTTCTTTTTTTCCCTCGCCCATAATAATAGCCAGGAAGAGGGGTTTTATATGCCTATATTTTCTCACACCATCTCAAATAAGTCCAGCTTAAATTCACTTCCTAAAATAGAGGAAAGCTCTTTTGCGCATACAAGGGAAATTGCGATGCATATTAGCGGGAAAATAAGCGCCTGCATTGCTAAAGCCCCTAAAAATGCAGAAGTGGAGCTGTAGGGAAGATAAACTTTTGAGGAAATTTCCTGCCCCCATAAATTATACATTAAATTTGAGATTGCGCCCTCTTTTTCCCAGTCAATTAAAGGAATGGGAGAGAGGGCGGCAGAGAGGGAATCCAAATCAGATGAGGCGGACAGATAGGTTTCCTCAAGAAAAGAGGCGTCTGCCGCAAATGCGCTATAGGCAAGAGGATAAATAAGGAAAAATGCTATTGCCCCTCCCATTATCGCGCCGCCCATTTTGCGGGTTGCGAAAAACAGGCGCAAAATAAGCCCTGCAGGCAGGAAAAGGGAGAAGGCGAATGAGGCGATGAAAAATAGAAATTGCTTTTGCAATTCCAGAGAGGTGAGAAGCAGATATATTTGCCATGCAAGGGAAGAGTAATTTTGGGCTGAATATTGCAAAGAGAGAAACGGCTGGGCGCTAATTACATTTGCGTTTATTTGCAAAGAGGAGAGGGTGCCAAGCAGAAATGAATTTTTCTCTAAAATTTGGGCTGTGGAGGCGCCTTTTTCTATTGCAGAATCAATTGAGCAAAGTGAAAAAGAGAGGGGCGTGGGAGAAGCATTATCAAGGGATGAATATGATGGGCAGGTGGAGGAAAGCTCGGATGGAATGAGAGAGGATGCAAGAGAGGCGGAAATGGAGGCGCCTGCCATAAGGGCGCCCAAAAGAGCCGCGTTTATTATGGATTGTGATAATTCCTCAACTCCCCAGCCCCACAATTTTTTGCTTCTTATTGCGCGCGATATACCCAAAGCAAAGCCTGAGAGAAGCAAGCTTATTACAACTAAGTTTATTGCCATAAAATAGGCTGGCGATGTCGGAGAGAGGTCTATTATATACTGAAAATCTGCCATAAGTAGAATATGGGAAACAGGCGCAATATATTAAATTTTCCAAAATAATTAAGTTTATAAGTATGTAAAAGCATGTATATAGCATGGTAAATATAATAAATGACGCTAGAATGAGGACTGAGAAATCCGCAGGCATAGTCATACCCACCGCGATGAGGCACAATTTTACCCCCATGCTTGAGAAGCTCTCCAAAAGCATGGTTGAGAATAAAATTTACCCGTATTATTTTGTGCAGTCCGCGCCTTTGCCTGAAGGAAAAGCCGGGGAAAAATTGGCAACTGCTGCAAAAAATATGCAAAATGATTTTGAGGGGCTTGAGGTAAATTTTGCAAAAGAGGAGAAATATCCGCAGATGGGAAAGCGGCTTCAGGAGGGCTTTATGCGCTCATATAATGGGAAAACCGACTGCACCATGTTTATTTGCGACGATTTTGACAATTTGGCGGGGCAGGTGCCCGGCTTTGTGAATTCTATAAATGAGAAGAATTTGGTTTCTGTGCCTTGCTGGGCGCGGGGCTCGGAGCAGTATTTTCCGTATTCAATGCTGCTTAATGAGAAGGCGATTTCCATAATGATTACTTATGCAAACAAGAAGCATGATAAGAAAATTGGGCTTCCGGATGTGAGCCCCATTATGTTCGGGCGGGTGCGCGAGAATATAGGAAAAGAGGCAGCATACAAAGAAGTATCCCAAAAATTTGAAGCGTTTATAGCAGATGCCAAAGAGAATGGCACGTGGGGACAGGCATATTTTGGAATAATGGGATTTCACACCCAAATATACGGCGAGCTTGATGCAAAAATGAAGGAGACGTTTGTTAAGGCAGGCAAGCAATTGCACGGAGTAGGCACAGAGGTTGGATTGCCGCTGGCGGCGTATTCGCTTGGCATAAAAATTTCATCTTACCCGATGCTCAAATATTATGAACACTCCATTGATGCTAAAAACGGCTCGCAGGAGGCAGAAAAGTTTGCTTCAAGCAGAAAAGCGCAGTTTGAGGACGGGGCGGCAGTAATACTTGAGTATGCGTGGAAGAATTTGAGTGAGAGGTTTATTGCGCTTGATGAATTTGCTTTTGCAATGAAACACCTTATAGAGAAGGCGCCGTTTCATTTTCCGCAAAAAACAGAGAAAAGTGAGTGGAATTCACAGGTAAAGGCATATATGATGTGGTAGCCGAAAATCCCCGGCTGCCTTTAGGGGATTTTATGAGTGCAACTGAGATTTTCTTTTTTTATGTAAGAAGGGTTGTTGAGGAAAGTGCTATCATTTCCGCCGCGCCTGTTACTGCGGCAACTATTATACCCCCTATTATTATGCCTATTGCCAATGACTGCCATTTTCCGCGCGTGTGCGCCGGCTGGGTTTGCGCAAGCCCGTAGGTGAGCCCGCCTAATACGATAAGTATTACTGACACGTTTGGGCCTAAGGAAAGAAGGGTTGATTTTATGGATTCCACAAGGGATACTATGGATGCCATGCTAAAGGGAGGAAAATAGCATATAATAACCTATCGCAAAGAAAAAGCCTGAGGCGGCAAGCCAGAGAAGGCGCAGGAAATTTATTTTTCGGCCCTGCCCAAAACAACTACGATTATTGCGCCCCCTATTATTGAGAGAATGGTGCATGCCACAACAAGCACTAAAAATGCTGCTCCGAGACCCGGAAGCTGCCCCAAATTATCAAGGATTGCGCCGCCAAACGGCTTGAATTCAGGGCTTGCGATGCCTGTTATTACAAGCACCAGCGAGCTGATCCCTGAGCCAAGAAGCGCGGATAAAAATGACACAAGGATGCTTCCGCGCATTGAAAGGCGGGTTTCATCACGCACCTTCTCAAGTATAAGAGGCCCCACAATGCCTACAACTACGGGAAGAAGGCAAATTATAGGGATATAGGATGCTGCAAACACGTCGTTTGTCTCCGAGAGGTTTGAATAAATGTTAAGCACTCCCGTGCCAAGCAAAAATACAAAGAGCACCACCGCGCCCGGAATTGAGGAAAATAAAACTTCGAGCGCCTTGCGCAGCATAGGGTGTTTCACAAATTTGAAAAGCCCTTTTTGCGAATTCTCAATATCCATAACATAACCTTTTTCTTAGCATTTAATAAATTACCCTCTTTCCACGCTTAAAAAGCGGTCAAAATGTAGCTGGTAATCCTCCCCTTTTCTATCAATTCCTTTTTGGTAATTCTCGCGAGAGTCTCGCATCACATGATAGCATGCCTCCCCGTATGCGACTTTTAGCTTAAGCAAATCCTCGCCCCCCACTTTTCCCACAGAGATGAGGCTGTAAAGGTCATCAAGTTGGGAGAGGGCGGTTTTGCCGGATGCGGTGAGCCTGGATTTGGAAATCCATGCCATCATCCTTCTAATAAAAATCATTACGGTGCGCCGCAGCGCCTCAAGCCTGCTCTGCTTTCTGCGCCCGGTTTTTCCTATAAGCCCTTGGTTAAAGTTATGGAGGGAGATGCGCTGGCTCATCTGCTCGCGCTTTTTTGCGCTTACAAAGCTCTGAGACGCTTTTGCAATGTCGGCTGAAACAAGGTGCGCCGAGAGAGCCTGCCTTGCGGCCTTTCTTTTTAAGGCGGATTTTCGGCTGATGCGCGCATTTCTCCTCCTTGCGGCAAGCCTTATTTTTTTTGTTTGCGCAAGCGCCTTTTTTATAGAGGTTGAAACCCTTAGGCGCGCTTTCTTCGCATGCCTTGCGTCAGAGCGCACTGTTTTTCTCAGGCTTGAGCGCAGAGGCGACTTTGCCTTTATGGCGCGCATGGATTTCTCTGGAGAGAGCGCATAAGATTTTGAATATTTTCTCTGTGAAGCCAACCCAACACCCCGATGATAAAAAAAGCAAGAGCAGGTATATAAACAAAACGGTTTTGCTAAAAAGCCGGCGGGGGTGGCGGGCGCTAATTGGAAAAACTCAAATTGGCTTGAAGAAATTTTATTGTGAAGTTTTCTCTTTTTGCCGCTTTAGGCATGCCTTTACAAACGCAAGAAAGAGCGGAGCCGGCATCTCAAGCCGGCTTTTAAGCTCAGGGTGAGCCTGCGTTGCCACTCCCCAGCCATCTTTCCATTCAACCATCTCAACTATTTTCCCGTCGGGGGAGCGCCCGGAAATTATAAGCCCGGCTTCCTCAAGGCGGGAGACAAATTCATCATTTACCTCAAGGCGGTGCCTGTGCCTCTCGCTTATTTTCTCGCATCCGTATGCATCGTGCGCTTTTGTTCCTTTTACAAGCTGGCAATCCCAGGCGCCAAGGCGCATTGTTGCGCCCTTCTCTTTTATGCTTTTTTGCTCTGGAAGCAAATCTATTACCGGGAAAGGGGTTGCCTTATCCATCTCGGTTGAGTGCGCGCCTTCCATTTTTGCGACGTTGCGCGCATATTCCACAACACATAGCTGCAAGCCCAGGCACAAGCCTAAAAATGGAAGTGAATTTTTTCTTGCATAATTTATTGCCATTATTTTGCCTTCCACTCCGCGGGAGCCGAAACCGCCGGGCACTATTATGCCATCATATCCTCGCAAAAGCTCGTGCGGCTTTACATCAGTTCTCTCAAGCCTCTCAGTGTCAACAAATTCCGCTTTTACAAGGGTGTTGCTGGCAGCCGCAGAGTGCACAAGCGCCTCTTCTATGCTTACATACGCGTCTTTTACTGCGGTGTATTTGCCTGTTATTGCAATGCGAAGCTCGTTTTTTGGGGATTTTATTTTGGAAACAAGGTTTGTCCATGCGCGCATATCCCCGTTGCGCGGCTTTAGCGAGAGGTGGGAGAGAAGCCTGTGCGAGAAATTCTGCTTCTCAAGCACCAGGGGAAGCTCGTAAATTGTCGGCACAAGAGGGTCGTCAAATACATCCTCTGGCAAAACATTGCAAAACATTGATATTTTCTCGCGCGCCTCTTTGCTTAATTTCTCATCCCCTCTGCACACTATCAGTTTAGGAGTTATGCCAAGGCTTGTGATAAGCCTGTTTGCATGCTGTGTTGGCTTTGTTTTCAGCTCGCCTTTTGAGAGGGATGGCACATAGGTAAGCTGCACAAAAAGCATATTTTCCCTCTCCTCCTGCCCCATCTGCCTCATTGCTTCTATAAAATAAGAATTTTCCAAATCCCCTACTGTGCCCCCCACCTCTATCATTACAAAATCGGCTTTTGTCTCCTCGCCCACTTTTCTTATCCATGCCTTTATCTCGTTTGTAAGATGGGGGACAATTTGCACGTCGCGCCCCAAATAGCCGCCACTTCTCTCTTTCTCTATTATTTTTTTGAAAAGCTTTCCCCCTGTTATAGAGCTTGTGCCGCTAAGCCCGATGTTAAGAAATCTCTCATAAGTGCCAAAGTCCATGTCGCATTCTGTGCCGTCATCAAGCACAAACACTTCCCCGTGGCGCAAAGGGTTCATGGTGCCGCAGTCGACATTTAAGTAGCCGTCAAATTTTATGGGCGCCACGCTGTATCCGTCAGATTGCAAAAGCCTGCCAATGGATGCGGAGAGGATGCCCTTGCCAAGCCCGGACATCATGGAGCCTAAGATAACAATATAGCGCGCCTTTTTCTCTGGCATAAATAAGTATAATGATTAAGGTTTAAATAGGTTGATTTAAGCCCGTATAAATAGCTTGAAATATTGGGGTTTGCCCCCTTTCGCAGTTTCGGTATTATTAACTTTTTGTTTTATATGTAACATATGGCAACTGTTGCGCACCTTGTGCAAAAATATGTAAGAGAGCACCCCAACCTTGAGCTTTTTATGCAAAAGGATTTGGTTTCTTTTCATCGGCTGGCGCGCTATATAAAGCCGGCAATAGAGGCTGAAAGCGGGGGAGAGGTGCAGGCAAGCTCTATTGTGATGGCGCTCTCGCGAATGCGCGAGAAAATGGGTGTGAAAGAGGAGGAGGGGCAAAAAAACCCTGGCTACAAATCATTGCAAATTTCTTTGCGCTCGGATGCTATGCAAATAGACATAAGAAAAGGGGCAAATACGCAAAAAAGGCTTATTGAGTTGCAAAAAATCGCCTCCAGCTCCCCGGAAGACGTGCTTAGCATCACGCAGAGCCAGCATGAGGCAAGCATTGTGCTCTCTCAAAAGCATGAGACAAAAGCCATTGCGGCGCTAAAGGGGGAGAAAATACTAAATATTGAGAAAAATCTCTCATTGCTTTTTTTGCGCTTTGGAGAGGACATTTTATACCAGCCCGGCTTTTTTGACAGGGTTATACGCGAGCTCTCATGGGAGGGAATAAATATTTTTCAGGTTATTTCCACCCTCACAGAGCTTATAGTGGTGCTAAAAGAAGAGCAGGCTTCCAAAGCTTATGAGGTGCTGCGGCGAAAGCTTAAAAAAAGGGCTGAAAAAGTCTAAAGCCGGCAGCCGCAGCGGAGGAGAAAATGCGCTTTGGGGCGTTATGCTTAAAAATAACACGGCTAAAAGATTTTTGGTTTCTATGTCTATGCCTGAGAGCTCCCTTATACGCCAGGAGCATGTTGTGCGCGATATGCAATTGCTTGGAGAAGTAAAGCTTACCCGCAGGGCTCTTGTAAGGTATTTGGCGCTCTCTTTGGGGCTTATTTCGCCTAATGAGACGCGCACTTTGATGCTTGATATTTTTGAAGGGCTTCTAAAGGCGCATTTTGCGCAGGAAGAGCCGGATATTCACCGCCTCATGAATTTGATAAATTCTGTGAGAAAAAAAGAAGACCCCGCGCAGGTAAAGGCGGTAAGATACCATTTGCACCAGCTAAAAGAGAGGGGCATTTTAACAAGAAAGGCGGGAAGGTATAAATTTTCCCTTCCTCCCATGGCAGAGAGCAACGACTTGGGGGAGGCTTTGCAGTATTTGTATTTGACAAACACCAAGAATGCTTTTGAGAAAGTGAAAAAGGCGATAAACTCTTTGCAGACGATGTATTAGAAACCTTTTTTTAAAAAGATTTTTCTTGTGGCAGGTTAAAATAACTTTATAATGCAAATAGTTTTACAGGTTTTATTATGGCATGTTTGAGAAAAAGTTTGCCTGGCTCAGTTTTATTTTCAACTGAAAATGAGGCGTCGCTAAATATTATTTCGCATCTGCAAAAGGATTGGAAATGGAAAAAAATAAATGAGAAATTATTTTCTTTTTCAGCATGCGGCAAGGAAAAATGCTGCTCAGGGCTTAAGGCATACGGGTTTGAAGCACCCATACTTGATATTGAGCCTCCTGAAGGAGCTGGTGCGGATTATTTTTTGTATGCAAGCACCCACAAAAGCGAGAAAGGCGAGCCGTCTCTTACAGCGCATTTTTGCGGCAACTGGGCAAAGGCGGATTTTGGGGGTGAAGAGGGCACCCTCAACGTTGCGTATGCATGCAAATTAAAGCAAATATTAAAATTGCTAAAAGAAGGGGCGCAAAAAGAGGGGCTTGGGTGGAATGTCTGCATGGAAGTTGACCATCACGGGCCGACGCCGCAGGGAGGGAAATTTTCCCTCATATTTGTTGAAATCGGCTCAACTCAAAAAGAGTGGACGGATGGGAAGGCGGGCAAAATTGCTGCATCTGCAATAATGAAATCCCTTGTGCGCCCTGCGCCTGCACATAAAACTTATTTGGGAATAGGCGGCGGGCATTATGCGCCCAAATTTACGCAATACATGCTTGGGGAGAGAAAATTAAACGGAGAGGAAATTGCGATAGGGCACATACTGCCAAAATACAGGGTTGATGAAATAGATGAGGGCATGATTTTGCGGGCGATTGAGAAAAGTGTGGAGAGAGTTGAGGGGGCGCTTATTGACTGGAAAGGGCTGGGAAAGGGGCAGCGGGATAAGATAATTTCTATTTTAGAAAAAAACAAAATAAAGTGGGAAAGGGCTTGAGAGTTGTTTGCGCTTTTTAGAAAAGATAGCAAATGAGTATTAGTTCGAAAGAAAAAAATATTTCGCAAGAAAACCTAATCCTCTTTGCCGTTTGTGCTGAATTTGAAAGGATAGTAAAGCAGGCACACTTTCAAAAACGCGGTAAAGAGCAAAAGCACCCCTATAAATAGGAGAAAATAGGAGTAAGGGGCTTTTACCATTCCCATCGCAAAAGCAAATATTGCAACTACCCCCAACGCCGCGCGCACAGCCCTGTCAAGAGAGCCTATGTTTTTTTTAAAGTTCATCATGCAACACCCAAAACACTATGCAAAACCCACGCATGCGCCGCTTATAAATTTGCGTGGCTGCAAATAAATTTGAAAAACAGGGGGCGGATGGAAGTTGCTGGCTTTTCTCTTTATACTCCTGCAAAAAAGTCAAGGGCAAGCTTTATTGCAAGCAATATAAGCAAGAATGGGAACGCGCGGGTTATCATCGGGCTGCTTACTTTGCCGCTTGAGAAAAGGTGTGAGCCTGCCAGGGCGCCGATAAGCGCCGCGGCGCCAACTGCCCCCAACAGGGGAAAATTTGCCTTGCCGTATGCAAGATGGTTTGAGAGGCTGAAAATAGAGCCGAAGAAGGTGCATGCGACAGATATTATTGCGGCTCGCCTTGCAAACATTCCATTCATTATAAGTGCAGGCACTATGAATACTCCGCCTCCGATGCCAAGTATGCCGTTTGCAAGCCCTGCTATTATTCCCACAAGAGCAAGCACAAGTGTTGAGGAGAATTTGCCTGCGTTGATATTCTGCACTTTGGAGGCGCCGCCCTGCGCGTCTTTTGCTTTTTCCCCCTCTTTTAGCATGAAAAATGAGCATGCAAATAAGGAGAGCGAGAAAAGCCCGACAAGTATTTGTGAGCTTAGCATGTTGGAAATAAAGACGCCTGCGGGAATTGCAAAAAGCATTCCCAAAAGAATGGAGAGAGCGTCTTTCAAATCCCTGAATTTGAAAAGCCCCCCTTTTGCAAAAATAATAGTTGCCACTCCGGTGGAGACGATGTTGATAAACAGCCCGGCAATTATTGCCTCTTTTATGCCTATTCCGAGGGTGGCAAATATGGGGACAAACACGGATGCGCCGCCTATGCCAAATACAACAAAAAAGCCTGAGAAAAAAAGAACTATTAATGCAGGGGCGAGAATTTGCTCCATTTACATCCCTTTAAGCGCCTTTATTCTCGCATCAAGCGGAGGGTGGGTGGAAAAAAGATGGGATACTGACGTGAAAAATGACTTTTTCTCCCCTGCGCCTGAAGGGTCGGATATAAAGAGGGGGGCGGTGGCGTCATTTGCTTTTTTTAGCGCGGGCGAGCCTTTTAGCTTCTCAAGCGCGGATGCAAGCCCGCCGGGGTTTCGTGTAAGCTGGGCGGCAGAGGCATCTGCCAAAAATTCCCTTTTTCTTGAAATTGCAAGGCGCACCAGCTGTGCCATGAGAGGCCCGAATATAACAAGAAATATGCCGATAATTAAAAGAAGCCCGTTTTTGCCTCCCCTATCATTTCCCCTTCCAAACCAAAACATGCGCCCCATCATTTCCGCAATTATGGAAATAAGCCCTACAAGCACCACTACCGCAGTCATGAATTTTATGTCAAAGTTTTTTATATGAGACATTTCATGCGCTATTACCCCTTCAATTTCAGAGCGGTTCATTTTTTGCATAAGGCCTGTTGTAACCGCGATTGAGGCATGCTTTGGGTCCCGCCCGGTTGCAAATGCGTTTGGAGAGGAATCATTCATTACATATAATTTTGGGGTTGGAATTCCTGCCGCCAAAGAAAGCCCTTCGCACACATTATTTAGATAAGTAAAATCTTTGCCTTCTGCCAGTTTTGCCCCGGATGCTGATAATACTATTTTGTCTCCGTAATAATAGCCCCCTATTGAATAAATTAAAGAAAGGGCTATTGCGAAGGGAAATATCCATGAGCCGCCGTCGAAAATATAGCCCGCGAACCAGACAAGCACTATTACTATGGGAATCATTGCGCCCACAAGCGCGTATGAATAGAGCTTGTTTTTTCTTTGTATATCCCAAAAGCTTGCCATAAATACAACTGCTATGAAATTTTCATTCTCTTTTATTGCAATGCCTAAAATGCAAATATAAGCAAAAAAGGCAAGCTTAGTCAAATTTTACTTTGACCGCCTCTCTTGCCCCTTTTTCTGCCTTGAAATATTCGGACATTTTAAAGCCGAGCATGTTTGCAATTAATACTTCTGGCAGGTGCTGAATTTTTGTATTGTATTCAAGCACAGAGTCGTTGTAAAATTGCCTTGCATACGCAACCTTTGATTCTATTCCTTCCAGCTGCTCCTGTAAAAGCTTGAAATTCTCGCTTGCCTGCAATTTTGGGTAATTTTCCGCCACCGCAAAAAGGCTTTTTAGCGCGCCGGTAAACATGTTATCGGCTTTTGCCTTCTCGCCTACTGTTTGCGCCCCCATGGCGGCGGTTCTTGCCTTTGTGATGTTTGTAAATACGGTTTTCTCATGCTTTGCATATCCTTTTACGGTTTCCACTAAATTTGGGACAAGCTCGTATCTTTTTGTGAGCTGCACGTCTATTTGCGACCATGCGTTATTGACGCGCGCTCGCAGGGTTATGAGCCCGTTATACATAAATACAAGCGCTATGACTATGAGAATAATGAGCCCTATTAGCAAGATATCCAGCATTTTACCACCGTAATAAAAGAAGAGTTTTGCAAGTTAATAAACCTATTATTACATAAGCCGCAGGGAGGGATTTCACCCCTCGCCCAAAGTGCTTTGTAGGATTTAATCCGGTCCCGCCCCGCGGCAAAAACGCTTATTTTTTAGACGGGTTTTTCCACTCGCCTGTTGTTGGGTTGTAAGAGAGCGTGTCGTTTAGCTGAATAAAGCCGTTTGAAGTGTCAATTTTGATTATTTGCTCTTGCAGGGGATTGCGGCTTGAGAGAGAGGTGTCAATTCCTTTTATAGCCTCTTTTTTTGGAAGGGGCGGATAGTTCTTTGAGTAAAGAGTATCGTGCCTGCGCTTGCTAACTTCCCCCCCTGTTTTTGGCTTGGAATCCTTGGAATATACTGTATCCATTAGGCGCACTTTAGAATCTGTTTTGAGTGTGTCGGGTGGAAGCTTTGCTAAAGTAAAATTTCCTCCGATAAGCATAGCCGCCCCTACAAATATCCCTGTTGCCTTTTGCATTAAATTGCTTTTGTTTTGCATTTTTTGCGCCATAAATATAACCCCCATTAATACCCTTATTTATACACTAATATACACATTTAGAGTATATAAAGCTTTCGCTCAATGAAAAATAAGAAAAAGAGGGGGAAAAGCCCTTCAGTAGCCCTCAAAAGAATTTTTGTATATTGTTTCCTGCTGCGCTTTTTTGAGAAGCTCCCTTTGCGCGTCTATTGTTTTTTTGTGCAAAAGCCAATCTTTGTATGCCTGCATTATTTCCTCGGGCGAGCTTGCGCGAAAATCAAGCAAATAATTGTAGCATTCGTTGAAATACATGTTTTTCTCTTCCATTACAAAGCCTTCCAAATTCAGGGCAAGTATTAGAGGCACAACTACAGTGTCTTTTTTTGCCTCTGCGGATTCTATTTTGCGCGAAATTTCAGGGGCGGTTGCCTCGTGCTGGCTTTGTGCGGAGGGCTCTTCCTGCCCGCTTGAGTAAGAGTTCGGGTAATTCGCAAGGCGCACAATTCCAAAATCCCCGTCAAATGGAATTCTTACCTCTCCGTTGGAGCAAAGCCCCAGGCGTTGAGATGTTTTGCTTGAATGCCATTTGTCATAAGTGCCGTCAAACTGCTCTGTTGAGGCATCTCCAGTGTTTCTTGCGGCGCCTAAAAGGATGTAAAATATGTCACCCTGCTCTGCTTTTGCGACTATAAGCGAGTCGGTATATGAAAGGGCGTTTTGCTTGTATTTTTTGGAGTGCTCTTTTGCCTCTTTCTCAAATGCCTCATACGCCTCCTTGTTAAGGGGCAGAAGAACGGAGTGAACCACGCCGCTAAAGCCGAGCTGCCTGCATATTTTCTTTATGTTTGCATTCCAGTAATCAATAAGCAAATAGGTGCTATCCTTGTCGGTGCCGATTATCCCAAGCTTCTCCTGGTGTGCGGGGTTGAGCTTTTCAAGCACTTTCTTTTTGTCATAAAAGCCCTTGTTTGAAATTGCTTCTTGGACCGGTTTTGAAGATTTGGCTGCTTCCAGTTCGCCTTTAATGGCAGAAGAGTCAATTTCGGCGGGAAGCCCTTTTATTGCCCCCTCGCCTGGGTAAATTCTTTTTATTCGCTTTGAGGTGTCGGGCAGCTCAGTTGCTATGCCCTGCTTGAGTATGGGGTATTGCATTGTTTGCGCAAGGGTTTTATTAGAGGAAAGAATTGCAAGCGTTGTGAATGCGGCGAGGGTGCCGAATGTTTTTATTGGGCGAATAATTGATGATTTCATAAATAAACACCAAATATAATACTCAACAAAAAGTTATAAATTCATCTAAAATGGGGGAAAAATGCATATTTTAAAAACAGGGGGGCGCTACCCTATTTCAAGTAGGATATTGCGAAAAACTTTACCCTTGAGTAATAGCTATAATTTCTCACAAGAGAGGGGAATTTTTCTTTTATGCTGTCCATTATTTTTACAAATTCGGCGAAATTTTTGGCCTGTAAATCAAATTCTACCACTGGGGAAAAAAGCATTTTCTGGAACATTGTTGTGTTTGGAAGGCTTTTTGCATAGTTTGCTACTTTTTGCACCCCGACATAATCATTTACACTAACATCCACCTTAAAATATTCGTATCCGAGCGCCTCAGTATCTATGAACGGCCTAAAAGCCACTATCACCTTTTCCTTCACAAGGCGCCTTAGCTTTGCCCTTGCAGTTGCCGGGGAAATGCCGGCTTTTTTTGCAAGAGATATTATCGGCAGGCGGGCGTCTTGCGAGAGGGCGCCCAATATTTTCATGTCTGCGCCATCAAGGCGCGCCTGTTTCTGCCTTTCAAAAAGGCAGAATTCCTTTTTTTCCCCGCCATGCAAAAAAGAGCTGGTCAATTCGCAGTATTGGCAAAATATTGAAATTTGGGCGTATTCTATTATTTTCCAAAAGTTTTTCCTTATGCTTTCGGCAAATTCTCCCATTTCCCAGGCGTCTTTTGCCTTTATTACCGCAACCATATGATGGGGCCCGCTTGTTTGGAAAAGGCCCCAGCAATGCGGGTCTTTTAGCATGAATTCTGCCAGCTTTTTCTCGTCACCTTCCCCGAAATCTTTTAGCCTAAAGTAAATTCTCGCGCTTGCCAGCCCGAGCTTGGAATGGTCCACTATCGCATAAAAGCCGCGCAATATGCCCGCCTTTTGCATTTTTGATATCCTGTATTTTACAGTCTCTTTTGCAATTCTTGCCCTCTTTCCTACCTCTGAGAGGGGCATCCTTGCGTTGCAGTCAAGCAGGGCAAGTATTTTCTTGTCTGCAGATGTTAGTTCCATTGTATGCTATTTGGAATAATAAATATATGAATATTTGCTTTTTTAGCCAAATATTGGCAATAATGCTAAAGAATAAGGAAAAACATTATTAAAACATGAGAATTGTAAAATTCGGCGAAATTGGCAGGAAGTATGTGCAAAAAAGAGAGAGGCAGGGAGAGCGCTACTGAATTATTCCCCCTCAAATAGGGCTCGCAAAACTTCTTGTATTGGCTTTAGCACCTTGTCATAAAATTGCTGGTAAAAATTGCTTCTGTCCACGTCCCATGAGGGGTCATGGAGGAAAACAGTTTTTCTATCGTCGCTGTTTGGATACAGCAATTTAGCTTTATTTCCATGCACAACCAGATAAGGTTTTCTTACATATTCCCTGCGAACCAAATCATATGTTCCGAGAAGAAAATTCTCAAACACCAGCCTCTTTTTCATTCCGGAATTGCGGTGATAAAGCTCTGCCTTTGCCATTATGTCTTCTGCAGTGTCTGTTATCAGGACACGGTCAAATGGATTGGTAATAACGTAAGGTGGCATGGACGATACATTGCTTGAAGAGGGGGCGCCTGGGAGATAATGAAATAATTTTGATGAGATTGCTTCATCAAAATCTGAAGAGTGGAACAATAAAAATGAGAAATCGTGTGGGAGAAGACCTTTTTTAAGCACTTTTAGAAAAAGGTCGTCATACGCGCATTCTGAAAGAGGGCCAAGTTTTGTTGGAGGCAGGAGAACGCCCAATGTTCGCATTCTTGCGCCCGTATGGGATTTGGACTTGGAATAGTTTGGGTTTGAACCTAACTCTGGGGTGGGATGCAATAAAGCAAAAGAAAGCGCGATCTCATCAAGCGGGTAATCAGCCAGAATTCGTATCTTTTCTTGGTTGTTGCACACATTTTTGTGTTCTTTTAAGCGCTTTGGGATTGTGCCAAGAACCAATTTCCTAAACTCTTTGTTAGAATCGTACAGGGCCGCCAGTGTGTCCCTGAAATGTTTGAATAAAATGGTTGAGCCATTATGATATGATGATACGGGGGTTATATTTGTCTCGATATGGCGGCGGCTCGTGTGAGAAGAATATGATAATGCAAGACTGGATATTTTCAGGTTAGACATGAACATAACTAAGTTTTTTGCCTGTTCTTTAGAAAGATCATAAAAAGCCTGCAGATTATGCGCCTTTGAGACATCATCTACAAGAACATTATGTTTGTAAGTACTTTCCCACCCAAAATTTTCTATTGCCCCATACATAACAAAGTATAAATTGTCAATGGGCACTAAGCTTTCTAACCACGGGGATAGGCCTAAGCCAAACACCATATAAGAATCGTGGAAGGGGCGGTATGAATATTCATACTTGTTGGAGCCAACGTAAAAATTTTTCTCTTTTGGGAGGATGCACCCAATGCGCAACAGTTCTTGATAACAAGAATCAGTTAAGGTATGAAAATAAATAGGGCGCTGCGGAAGCTCATTAAAAAAGCCCCAGCAGACAGAGGAGTTTGTGTTTGGAAGGCTTTTTTTGTATTTTTCAATCTGCTTCTCAAGCTTTTGCACAGTTACGTTTGGCTGCTTTTTTCTTGCCTTCTCAAGCTTTTCATACAAAAGTTCTGTGTTTTCGGATTGTGCCTTCAGCCGCTCAAACACCGGGCGCAAATTCTCTTTGTAGGGCTTTAGTGTTTCTACTGCGTTTAACTGCCTTTGATTTAACACATTATTATTTATATATACACAAATAAAAACATATCGCAAGGGATATTTGCAAAGAAAAATTGGATTATTTAAAATTCAGCAAGCCGGCTCTGGCGCAATATTGCGCTTTGGGAAAATATAGCAGATGAGGGAAGCTTCAAATTCTTTTGCAAATAAGAGAGAATTTCCTCTTTTGAGGAAAATTTTAAGGGAGTATTTTTCATGGCATGCCTTACATTTTCGCGAATTTCCCATACCCCCACAGGCAAATCATATTCGGGCAATATTTCCCTTATCACAACAACGCGCGCCTGCCTGCGCAAAGAGGATGCAAGCGCCTCACATACTCCAAGACGGGCCGCGTAATAGCCGCCTCCCTGCTTGAATGCATATTCACTGCGCCCAAAAAAAGGCTCATATTCGCGGTTCAGTGCATAATTTCCCCCCGCGCCCATCCATCCTTCAAAATTTTCATATTCCCACGCGCCCGGCATTAAAAGAATCCAGAACCGGTTTGCCAAATACTCGTTAAAATAGAGGAGAAACTCATTTGCTTGCGAAAAATTTCTTATTTTTTCAATATGCTCTTTTGCGACCATGTCATCTGTCGCGGTTATGCCCCATTTTGTTGGCACAAGCCGCCGCGCATCTTTTTTTCCAAGCACTCCGCAGGTAAGAAGGCGGCATAAATAATTCTCATCATAGCCGGCGGCAGAGAGCTCTTTTATTGCAAAGGATGCGCGCACCCCCTCATTTACCAGGGAGTCCACTTTTTTTGGAATTTTGGGGTTTTCTGCCAAAGACAATTTCTCAAGTGGGGCGGATGGGCCCATTGGCTGATGAATTGAGTGAAAGCTTACATTTAACGAGGGCTTTTTTGAAAAATGCGCTTCTATATCAACTTTTTTGCATGACATTGCAGCCTCTTGCGAGTCAATTAGCATCCTGTTTTCCCTGCCCTGCCTTGCAAAGCCGGGAGATTTTTGCGCCTGCATCACTTTTGCGTTTGCCTGCCCTCTTATTTGCATTGAGCGGGCGCGCACTATTTTGTCAAAATCCCAGCCATACCACTCGCGCGGATTGTCGGGGAGAGAGTCGTCGAGGTTTATCATCGGGCCCCAGTTAACAGACGGATAGCCAAAATGCCCTACAAATAAGTTGGGCGGAGAGGGGCCGAAAAAATTTTGCTTGTCAAATTCTTTTGCCATCTCTGCTTTTATTGCCAGTATTGGCTTGTGGGGGCAGTATATTCTTGCATTTTTTTTGCATGCAGGGCACAGCTCCGCCGTGTCAGGTGAAGTGCGCTTATGCCCTTTTTTTAAAGCTTTTTCATTTAGCCCAAGAATATCCATGCTAAATTATGGGCGCCTAAGAATTATAGGTTTTGCAGAGGGCATTTTTCCGTAAAAAACTAAAATTTCAAAAAACCCGTTGCTGTTTTTTATAAATTTTGGCTGGCGGGCTTTGGATTTATGGATAAATAAGAGTTTTGTTGCTTGTTTTTTGTTTGGGCTTAAAACAGGTGTTTTTATTATTTGGATGAGAAATAAGCATATGAAAAACACCCTTTATTTAGTGGGATTAGGGCTTTGCGACGAGCAGGATTTGCCTTTGCGCTCAGTGGAGGCGCTAAAAAAATGCGAAAAAATATTTGCTGAAAATTATACAAATTTTGTGAGGGAAGGGGCATTTGCGCGCCTTGAGAAAATAATAGGGAAAAAAGTGCAGATTCTCCCAAGAGAGGATGTGGAGGGGGAAAAAATAATTTTGGATGCGTGCGCAAAAGGAAATTCTGCATTAATTGTGCCCGGAGATCCGATGAGCGCAACAACGCATAATTCATTGCTTGAGGGGGCAAAAAAAAGAGAAATAGAGGTGAGAATATTGCATGCCTCCTCAATATTTTCCGCCGCGCCTGGGGCATGCGGGTTGCAAAATTACAAATTCGGCAAAACGGCGACAATTACTTATTGGCGTGAGAATTTTGAGCCAACTTCTTTTTTGGATATAATAGCGCAGAATAAAAAAATAGGGGCGCACACATTATGCTTGCTTGATGTTGATATGGACATGGGCCCTATGAAGCCGTCACAGGCAATTGGGATACTTAGAAAGGCGCAAAAGAGAATTGCTGAAGAGAGAAAAGATTCCTCTTCTTTGGAAAATGAGGATATTTTTGTTGCCTCAACAATAGGGTGGGAAGAGCAGAAAATTTGGGCTGGAAAATTAAGGGATTACAAAAAGCAGAATGAGAATTGCCCTGCAATAATTATTTTCTGCGGCAAAATGCATTTTATGGAAAAAGAGGCTTGGGAGAGGGCTTTGAAGTAATTATTCTTTTCTTATTTTTGAGAATTTTCCGAATGGATCGTTGATAAGCTGCTTGCTCTGCTCTATAAGAAAGTTTGTGAATGATTCTATTCCTTCTCGCTTGTCTGCATAATTACTGCCCAGCAGGTCGTAAAAACTCTGCCCGCTTTCTGGTATTATGCTGACGTTCAGATGGTCATGCCCAGAATAGCCGCCTATCAGGCTTTTTGTTGATACTGCGATATACGGGCGCCCTGAGAGGATTTCGTTGTAAAAGTCCACTGCCTTGCCGGCATCTATTTCATAGAAGTTTTGCGGGTCTGCCGGGTCTGCGTTTTCGGAATTTTTGAGAATGTGGCGGGGCATGGAAACGGTTATGCTGTAATCATCTGCTTTGAAAGCGTATTTTGCCGAGGGCGCCATAACCACTATCACAGGGGAGCGGGTGTAGGGAAGCTCGGTAAACTGCTCAGAGCTCATGATTTCTCTCGGCCTTGAGCGCACTACCCCCACATATTCGGAGAATTTTTGGGATGGGGATTTGTCGTTTGCATGATAATCAAAATGGTAATAAATTGGATAAGGAAATGTCGTGCCTCTGCTGATTCTTTGCCCCCAATATTTCTCGGATGCCTCAAAATTTCCCATAAATGCTTTTACCTGCGAATAGCGGGCGATAGCAAGCAGTTCCTTGTATGTTTCGTCCACGCCCTTAAGAGTTTCAGCTTCGGCTACGCTGAGGGATTTCGCCCCCCGCATTGTCACTTTCTCATTTGCCCTGCATGCAAGCAGAAGCCGGGAAACCAGGCTTGCTTTGCGCGCCTCAAGCATAAAGTTCTCTGGGGAAAAAACCCCCTCCGCCTCGGGGTATGCCTTGCTGAGAATCTCAAGTATTTTCCTTATGTTTTGCAGGGTGTAATATGGCACGATGTAAAACGCCTTCTTGTCAGAGTCATAGTGGAGAAGCTCTTTCCATACTGTTGTGAAATAAAGGTCAAGAAGATTGTATTTTCTTACCTCTTCGGGGGTAAAGAGCGTTAGCGATTCGGTATTGTCATAGCTATCGTATTTTTTTGCCCTGCGCGTTTCCAAAGACCTGAAAACCCTTGAGAAGTATTCCCTGTAAGCCGCCTCCTTTGCCTCGGCAAACAAGATGTTTTTCAGTTTGTAAATGTCTTTTGGCTCCTTTATGCGCACATCTTCCACCCCAAGCTCTGCGTCGTTTGTAAGGGAGAGGGTGCCGTACATGAGATATGAAGCCATTTGCTGTACCAGCCCGTTGTGGCTTTGAGTATTTCCGTTTATTGCGCTAAGGTCCCTATAAAGCCCGTGGACAGTGCGGTATCTTTTTCTTATAGGCCTCTTTCCCATGCTATCCTCAAAAAGATCGTGGGTGCCTCCAAAGCACACGGTGGATGATGGCGCATGCTCTTTGGTAAGCCGCAGCATTATGCGATACGGGTGGAGGATTTGAGGGGTTCCGTCCCGCCTTATCATTTTAAACGAATATTTTTCATCAACAATTCGCATTACATTGTCAACCATTTGTCCCTCGGGATAAGGCGCATTTGAGAAATGCTCGTGAATCTCGTCCTTAAATTCCCCGTGCTGCCGCATGTAATATTGCATGCCCATGCCCCTCTCGGTAAGGGGCTTTCTCACAAATTTTGCATGCGCGGCAATCTCTTGGGGAGAATAATAGCCCTTTGCCTTGTGGCTTCTCAAAAAGCTAAATTCGCTTTTATCAAAGTTTTTTAGGGGGTCGTCTCTCCATTTGGGAGGGCGCTCGAATGGCTTGAATGATTTTGAGGTTTTTAGAACTCCGAATAATGCCATAAACATCAGTAGAGGTTAGTTTTAATACATAACTTTACACTTTTTACTATAAAAACCTATGGATGCCCCCGATATTCTTCAAAAAACGAGGAATTCAAAAGAATTATAGATGACTTTTCATATTGCTGAAAAAACAATATTCTCAACTGCTTGTCGATATATAATATTGAGTGCTGCCCCTCATTTCCCTCATTGCCACCATGCGCAAAAACTGGGGAAAGGGTGCCTGAGCGCATCACTTCAACTTCAAACACATCCCTTCCAGAAATAGTTTTCTCCCCCATAACCCTTATTTTTATCGGCGCGCGGGCAGTATGGTTGCCCGGAAATATTGTGAGTGTCTGGTTTGCCTCCATTGAGAAATTTTTATGCAATGCAAGCATCCATGGCGCATAAAAAGGCCATGTGGAATTTGCAAAACCTAGTGGTGAGCCAAGGGGCCCCCCGGACGGGCTTGCCTCATAGCCGTTTGCGCCTATGCATACTGCATATACGCCGGGCTCGTTTTGCATTGCGGCCCCTAAAGAGCCGTGAATTAGAATAGAATTTTGCGCATCTGCCAAAAGCACTCCCGGGCACGAGGGATGGTTGAGGGCGTCTACTCTTAATTTATGCGCCCCCTCTGAAGAGTTTATTTCATATTCAAGAAAATCCCCGGCTATGAGGGAGAAATTGGCGGTGTTGTGAAGAGGAGGCGCCTCAACGCCCCATTGCCATGAGGGCTTGGGGGCGGTTGAGAGAAAAATAAATGATGCGATTACCCCTATAACAAGGAAGATGGCGCAAAAAACAAGAAAAGATTTGAGAAAAGAGTATGCCCCCTCTTTTGCGCCTTCTGTTAATTTTTTTGCCGCCGCCTCTATTTGGGGGGGAGGGGCGCGGTTTTTAGGGGCTAAATTTGCCTGCGCAGGAGTTTTAGGTTTAGAGGGCTTGCTTTCGGAGGGGTTCTCTTTGTTTTTTTTGTTGGGGGATTTTTTTGCGCCCGCGGTTTTTCTTTTTTTCATCGCCTCTCCTCCGCATCGCGCGCATCCCTTGCCTCTTTGCTTATCTCATGCCAGGAGGATTTGCTTCCCTCCTTATACATAAGCCACACAAGGGCGCACAAAAAGGCGATTGAGCCTCCCAGAATAAGCAAATTTTCCATGCTAAAATATGCAGTGGTGAGGTTTAAAAGATTGCAAATGTGTGAGCATAATATGAAAATAAGCTCGCTCTCTCCCGCAAAGGCAATACTTTTCGGGGAGCATTTTGTGGTGTATGGGGCAACAGGCATAGCCGCGGCGATAACTCCTTATAATGAGATGGAAGTTGAGCTTGAGAAAACAGGCAAGCCTTGCCTTGAGTATATAAGCACAAAAAAGGAAAGCCTTAAAAAAGATGCAAAAGATTGCCGCGAGGGAAGCGCGCATCCCATAGAGGCGCTATATGCGCATTTGCTAAAAAAAATTCCTGTGCTTGAGAAGTATAAAGTAAAGGCAAAAGTGAAAAAATGCTGGAAGCTAAAAGGGGTTGGAAATTCCGCATCCCTTTGCGCGGCATTTGCATACGCAATAATCACGCTTTTCAAAGAGGAAAAAGTTTTGGAAAAAACGGCTGGGGCTTTTTTGCAGAATAGGGAGGGAGTAGGAGCTAAGCAGGCTTTTTTGCAAAATATGAAGCAGGGGGTTATTGTTGGCGCAAAAGAAATATTTATAGAAAAGGCAAAAAAGGCGATTTTTGGAGAAGGGAAGGAGAAGAAGATTCTTTTTGAATATGTGCAGGTTGGGGAAGAAGCCGCGCACGGGAAAGGGCGGGCATCCGGAATTGATGCAAGCGCTTCGGTATATGGAGGGGTTTTCTCTTATGAGAAATCCTTTGCTGGAAAGGCGCCGAAAATAAAAACCGCAAACGCAAAAATGAAAAAAGGCTATCGCTTTCTTTTGATAAACACCTCTGCAAAAGGGAAAAAGGCAAATACCGCGGCGCAAATTGAGAAATTTGCAAAAAAATGCAAAATTGAAAAAAAGCCGGCCGAGATGAATGCGGGGGAGAGGGGAAAAATTTGCAAAGAATATAATGATATTGCAAAAGAGGCGCTTGGGGCTTTGAGGAAAGGGAATATGCAGATGCTTGGCAAATGCATGAGAAAAAACCATAAAATGCTAAGAGAGAGAGATGTTTCTTCCCCCTCTATTGAGAAGGCGATAAAAATTTGCGAAAAAGAGGGGGCGCTGGGGGCAAAAATGACGGGCGCGGGAGGCGAGGGCGGCGCTGTTATTGCGCTTGCAAAAGAGAAAGATATTAAAAAAATCAAAAATGCGCTCTTGAGAGAAAAATTTGAAACTTATGAGTTTGAGTTTTCTAAAAAAGGAGTGTGTAAAAAATAAAAAAATTATCTTACCACTACAAGAGGTATTACGCCTCTCTCAAGCTCCAATACCGCTATTTGCATAGGAGTTGAGGATTCGCTTACCTCAAGAAGAGGGGGGGCGCCCGATGCAAGCTGCAATGAGCGTGAGCCGATTATCCTTGCTTTTTCGTATTTTGTAAGCTCGTCATCCATAAATTTCACCTGCTTTTTCCTCTTTCTATAAAAGATTGAAGGTTATTATTTAGCTGGCTAAGTTCTTTAAGGATTTCGGAGAGCAGCTGGTGCTGGGTTTTCTCAATATTTTCGCCCTGTGAGCCGCCCATGGCGCGCCTTCTTTTTGCGCCTTCCACTTTTTGCATTATTTCTGCTATGAGCGCGTCCTTGTTTATTACGCCGGGCAAATGCCCTTCCGCATGTGTTGTGGAGCCGGCTGTTTCTATTTGCAAAGAAGCCAGGCCCAAAAGCCGCTCAAGGAGAGAGCGCGTGGTGTTGATGTTTTGTATCCTGTTGTAGGGAATTACGGTGGTGTGGCGGGTTATTACTCCCTCGCGTATCACAAATTCACTCTCCTCTATTGCATAAGTATATGACATATATTCTATGTGATGATAAGCATATGCCGGAATGCCGATAAATACGGTGAGAACTATTGCAAGCACAAGCAAAAATACAGGCTTGCTCATTCCCATCAGAGAATTTGTGTCTGCTGCGAAAATAATCGCAAAAAATGCGATAAGCCAGATAATAAGAAGAGCCACTGCTGTTGGCAAAAACCAGACCAATTTCACTTTCGGGTCAAGGTACCGTGGTGGCATAATAATAGTTATGGAAAATGATGAATATAATGCTTGCGCAGCATGGATTTTTTGTTTTTTTGAAAAATTTGCAAAAAAATTGAAAAAGCGAAGCTGCCCGGCTGTTTTTGAAAAAATTGCGGGTTTTTTGAGAAAAATTGCGGGGTTGAAATATTTTGTCTTGGAGAAAATGTTATTCCTTGCTATAATCCTCGTAATCCTTCTCGTTGAAAGAGTATTGTATGTTATACATAAATTGCTTTATGCCGTCCTCGTCCAGCGGATAGGTGCTCATGGTTTTTTGCCCAATATCCACTACATACTGTTTTTGCCCGAAAAGAAAGCTTACCCATGCTGTTTTGTCTTTTCCCAGCAGCACCCTTGCAGATTGCGAGCCAAGCGCCCTAAAGAGCGAGCATAATATTATCGCCCTGTCAATATCATCCGCTGCGCGCAGGCGTATCATGTCATCAAAGCCCATCCAGAAGGAGAGGGGCATTTTCACCCTTTTCCACGCAAAGATTGTGTCCATGGCACGCTGGGTTGCAAGCAAAAAATTGCTGTCATACGAGTAGGGGTTAAAGCTGTCCTCTATGCTTATTTTCATCTCTATTATTGAGGAATCCATGGGGCGCACAAGCAGGCGCAATTCAGACACCGATTTTGACTCGCCGTCTTCTATGAATTTTCTGTATCTCTCAATTATCAAATTGTATAGCTCAAGCTGCAGTTCAAGCTCTGATATTTGCTTTTTCAGCTCCGCGGTGTTGCCTATTGAGGGGGCGCTCTGCTTTAGAGAGTCAAGAGATTTGAATTTTTTAAGAAATGAGAAATCAAGCGCCGCCATAAGGAAAATCATTCAACAAGAGAATATAAATTTAAGTATGGGTAAAGCATGGCAGTTATTTTTTTCTTATGTCAAATCAGGGCAGGCAAGCACGCTGCCGCAGTTTATGTATGTGAAATTGTAATTGTTTTTCTCGTTTGACTCGATGATATCATATCTTGAGTCAACTTCCATTTCTGCCTTGAAAAGCCCTGGGTGGGGGCACTCAAATATTATTGATGAGTGCGAATATTTCCCGCCAAATGCCGGAACCGGGGTTGTTACTTTCTCTGTTTTTGAGGTAAGGGATTCTATGCTATACCAGTCATAAAAGTCATAGCGCGTTGGCTCATCCCCGTTGTTTCTTACCGAGAAAGTTACAGCAAAGATATCCCCTTTTGCAGATGATGCCTCTATTATTGGCACCAAATCAAGTGCTGGGCGTATTTTTATGTTTTCATCAAGCGAGCATGCAAGGGTTCCCCCTTCTGTTGTGTTGCCTGTTACAAATATGTTTCCTATCCCTGTTGAAGGGGAGATGTCATTTGGAAGCAGGTTGTAAGTGTAAAGCATTGCCTCAGGAATTGGAGGGTCGTTGTATGGGGCATTTATGCTTGTTGTTATTGGCCCGTTTGAGTATGCCACTGGGGGAAGGGTTTCTTTTGGAGTGCCTATGCGCGCAAGCTTTACCTTGTCTGCAAAGCCGGTTGCGCTCCACTGCAAAGTGTCGCATGAAATAGGGGTTGAGTCGCGGTAGCATGTTGTTGAGAGAAGAATATCCTCTCCCGCGTTTATTTCATTTGGCAAGCCAGCCAAAGAGAGGTTTGTGCTTACATTGCAGGAATAATTTGAGGGTGAGAAATCTATTGTTACGTTTGTGGTGTTGGTGCATATGTCGCCATCGCATAATGGAATAGTGGACTCTATTTGCACCTCCACCGCCAGCTGCCCGTCTGCGGGGTTTCCTGCGGTAATTATTATGCTAAGTGCCTGAGTCTCGCCAGGGTTTATTGTTTGCCCAAAGCCGTTTGGAGGAGGCTCTGTTGCAGGCGCAACTAGCCATCCCTGCCTTGCTGTGCGCACCCCTGTTGCGCGAATGGGCGCATTATCCGTATTTTCAATTGTTATTATTGTATTTACAATATCGCCGGGCGCCACGTTTGAGAATACGGCGGGAGAGACAGTGGATGTGAGGGCGCAGGTGTTTTGGTCAAGCACGGTTATTGTGTATTCTGTATTTGTTTTTGCAGGGAAATAGGGGGCGGTTTCTCGGTAAAAATAATATTGCCAGTTGGCTTCAGGGTATGAGCGGATGGGAAGCTTTCTTGCAACTCCCATGCACTCATCAACATTTAATTCGGGAGCAAGAGTGTAGGTGCCGCCGTTCTGGAAATTCAGGCGTGTTGCTGCGGAAGGGGACATTCCCTCAAGCCGATAGGTGTTGCCGTTAACAGAGAATTCTCCGTTGCACACAAGCGCGCCCTGCGCCTGCTGGTTTGGGTATAGCGGGCAATTTAGAAGGGGCTGGTAATCGCAGTTTATATTTGAGAGAAACTGGATTGCCGCCCACTCATCAAGCAATTTGCCGCCCTCATATTGATTTGAGCGCTGGCTTGCGCGCATGCACTCAAGAAGCTCGCCGCTTGTTAATGAAAACCCGCTGCATAAGATTTGCTGGGCAGAATTCCATTGCACCGGGTTTGAGCTGCTCGGAGAGAGCCATGGCATCTCATCATTCAGGCAGGTTGTGCGCAAGCCGCATGTGTCGCTGCCTATTGTCTCATATTTTGGATAGCAGTTTGAGTCAAATTCGTCCTTGCACTGCGGGCATAGCGGCTCATCCACTGGGTTGCCGGGATAGTCGGCTATGCAAAAAAGAGAGTCAGATGCCCATTGGCTCTCGGATGCAAGAAAAATATCAAGCATTCCGGGACACATTGTAAATTCATCTGGCAAATCATTTGGGTCTGCGCCGGGTGTGAGTATTATGAGGGAGCCGCCCGAACTCGCGTTTGAGAGGCGGGTATCCAGCTTGAAATCAACGTCGGATTGAAAAAGAGTTTCTCCTGTCCTTTTCTCTATTACTGCCGCCTCAAAAAGAGAGCTTTGCTCTGCAAATATCATGCCTGCAAAAAGCAGCAAGATTGCGAATGCGGCGCAGATGCGGATATTTTTTTCCATATTACCTACCATATATGCGATGCTAAAACTTAAAGTCCAAACCTAATGTTATTACCGGGCTGTTTCCTATTTTCTCTATCTTTTTCCAGTCCATTGTTGTAAATATGTTGATAAATTGAGTATCTGATACTTTTACATCATATCCTGTTTTCAGGTGCCAGCTTCTAAGCTGCATATTAAATGGATCGGCGCGAAGGGATGCCGACATGTGAAGCTCTGGCAATTCCTTTACCCAATACATGTCAGGGAAAAGCCAGATTCCAAGAGTGCCTGCCGGCTTTTCCATCTGCCCTCCCGCTTCTATTCCCAATTCCAGTTTTGAGTCAACAAGCCATGCGCTCCAGCTTGATTCTGACCATGCTTTTGGAGTAATCGCGGATGGGGAGGCGGTTGCCCTGAAATCAAAGCGCGGCTTTATCCATTTGCCCTCAACATCTCGGTTCATATCTATGTCAAGTATTGCGCTGCCGTCAATTTTTGTAAGGGTCCTGCTTGCAGCCCCTCCAAGGCGGGCAAATATGTTATCCCCGTATGAGAGGCGAAGCCCATACTGGGTGATGCCAAAGTTTGTTTCTGGGCTTATTTCTCCGGTTTTTGCATCCGTTTTTGCAGAAACAAAAGTGCCTACACCCGCATATGGGCGCGCCATAAAAGTAAGGTAGGGGGAGCCGAATACAAAATACCATGGCATATCAAATATGGCGTCAAATGTGAGCTTTTCGGGTGAATCTATTCTTTTCACATCTTGTGAGTGGTAAAGCTCGGATTTTAGGATGTCTATTGTATTTTGCATTATGTTTATGTTTACCTCCTGAGAGCCGCTTAGGTCTGGCTGGAGGTTGCCGTTTATGTAATTGTAGCCAAGGGCTTTTGCAACGCGCGAGAGAGTCATTACATTTACGCGCCCGCTGATTATTTGCTCTACTTCATTAAGGGATGCCTGAGATGCTTTTGCAGAGCGCAGGGTGTTGAGCACTCCGCTTATTGTGGAAGGGGCGTAAAAGCCCTGATAATCGGTTATATGCACCCCTTTTTCCTGAAGTTTCATAAAGCCGAACGTGGTCTTAAATCCCAACCCCCCTTTTCCTGCCATCCCTTCGGTTCCCGGAAAGGCGACACCACACATTATAAGGGTTTCCTTATTTGCCCACGCGTTCTCTATAAACGGCCAGAGGTTGGAATCATAGAAATTGAATTTGAAGGAGATGGGAAGGCGCTGCATTGCAATTTCGGTTCTTTTCTTTGTGCGCAATATTCCATCAGAGAGGTTTTCCGGCACAGGGATTATTCCGCTGTTCTTTGGCAGGTATGCCTCAAGCTTGTCCCACTCCCCGCTGTCAAGATATTTTTCATATTGCGAGAAATTGGGCATTATTTTTGAGAGGCGGGCGCGCAATATTTCCTTGTATTGGGAATTGGCCGCCTCGTTTTGCATTTGCTTCTTTTTTGAGGGGTCTGCCTGCCCCAGCCCATATACCTTGTCCCAGTAATAGTCAAGCGCGGATTTTTGCTCAATCTCGTCCCATTGCAAATAAGGGTCTACTGCAGAGGGCTCAAAATTGAATTTTGTTGCCCATTCAAATGAGGGCTTGTCCGAATCCCTTAATTTTGAGAAATAATCATCTATCGAGATTCTGCGAAGCATGTCCTCATCTTTTGTGAGTACCACATCCTCGCCAACCTCTTCCGGCTCGTCCATTATGTTGAAATCAGATGCTCCGCCTTTCTTGGTTTTATCCTGCTCTATTGCAGGCGCGCGAAGAAGGGACTTGTCTGCTTCTTTTAGCTCGTTTTGCGCTTTTGGAACAAATTCTTCTATAAATTCCCTCTCCTCATCGCTCATGTCAGTGTCGCGGTAAGTCCCTTGCAGAACTGAGGCGGCTCTCTCAATAAGCTCATAGACGCGCTTTGCAGGAGTTTGCCCGCCTTCCCCGGGAGTTCTTGTAAACGCCGGGTTTGCTTTTAGGTATTCAAGAAGAAAAAGCAGTTGCTGCTTTGCCTCATCCAAATCAGAGGTGTGGGCAAGGGCACCATCCAGCTTTTTTTGCGCCTTGTCCATCATTCGCTCAAATTTTGGAGGAAGAAGCTTTGAGCGGTCTGCCAGCTTGTGAATTTGCTGGGGCAGGGATTCCTCATCAAGCATCGTAAGAATAGAGTTTCTCACGTTTTGCAGCTCTGTTGCATGCTGGGAGTAATCAAGGGATTCGAGCGCCTGCAGGGAAAGCTTTGCGTCATTTAATTTGGAGGACTGCAACAAAGTGAGCAAATCTTCGCGCACATATGAGAATAGTTGCGGCTCGCTGATGCGGGAGCCGTTTTCCAAAAGCCCTAATATTTCCTGAAGGTTGCCCTTCCCCTCCCTTGCATAGTCGCCGAGCGCCACCACTGCCAAATGCTGGTTTGAAAAAGAGCAGATGTCTTTTCCCTCTTGCGCATACTGGTAAGAGGCATCAAAGCGAGAAGGGATTGAATTTAGAAGGGAAATAAAGTTTTGCCTTGCGGAAACGGACTTCTCTGTTGCCTTGTAGGCATGGTCATAATACTCAAAAAAGTTTTTTGGCTCGGCATCAATTACTTCAAGGGATTTGTTTGTGAGAATTCCGGGGTAGAGAAAGTTGAGGATTATTTTTGAGCCCTCAAAAGCGTTTTTGGGGTTTTGCCGGCATGCGCTGATAAGCCCGTTTAGGTTTTCCTGAGATGCCCACTCATTGTTTTTTGCCTGCCTGATAAGCTCGTTCTTGTAATATTGAAATGTTTTTGGCTGCTTTTCTTCCTTAAACATAATTCACCCCTTACATTCCCTCTGCGGCTGCTTTTTGCACCTTTTGCTCGTCGCTAAGATGCAGCAGCGGGCCCCAGAGCGGAGTCCCTACGCCTGGATTGATTATTTCATAATGCACACCTGTTGCAGACAGATTATAATAAATTAACGGAACCTCACCTTCCCCCGCGGGCGCGCCGTCCTGCGCGCTTAGCTTTGAGAGGTCAAGAGACAAAATGAATTTTCCAGCCGCCTCGTCATATTTTGAGCCCATCTTCGGCATGTCTGGAGAGATTATCCCACCGGGCGCAAAATAAAACTGTGATGAAGCATCCTCTATAAGTGAGAGAAACTGTTGGTACGGGCAATCAGCATCATAAATGCTTATTCTTTGCATAAGGTCGCTGCCGCTGTAAAATTCTTCTGTGCGCAGGCGGAATCGGGTGCCGTCTTTGTCTTGTATTATCCTGTCTATCCCCCCGCCCTCGTCTGCCTCAAAAGAGCCGGCAGGAAAACTCTGCTCAAAATCATCACCATAAAGCTTTGAGAAAACATTTTTCAAATCATCGGAGTTTTTTGCCGATTTTATCCTCCCGGCATCAAGAATTGCGGCGGGGGTGGGCTCTGCCATTCCTGCCTGATTGTAAGTTATTGTCTCGTATTTTGGAGTGCCGTCTTTGTTTGTGCCGTTTCTGAAAATTGCGCCATACTCGTCTGTTTGGGTCCAGAGAACATAAGGGGCGAGGCGATGCTCCCACACATCACTTCCCTGTGCGCTTAATATGTCAAGCTTTCTTTTTGAGATGTTTAATGAGAGCTCAAAAGTATAACCCCCGTCCCTTGCCCCGGTTGCTGTGCCTACCCACATTTTCTCTTTCCCGTCATTGAATGAGGCATAAAGCTGGATTCTTCCTTCCCCGTCTTCTTTGGCTGTTAAAGCAAGCAAATCGGTGCCCACCCTCTCCCCTTTCTTTGCGCATGGAAGAAGGTAGAAATTTCTTTTTCCTCCCGCGCCCTCATCATAGCCGAATACGCAAAATGAGACTGCGGTGTTTTGAATCGGCGTCTGCTTTGTTATTTGGGTTTGGCTCTCGTTTACAAACGGTGAATTTGGAAAGTCGGTGTTGTGGGACGTGAGATGAAACATAAAGTCGCCGGGCGCCTGCCCGTATGGCACAACTATTTTTTTGCCAAGCCACTGCTTCGGGCCCGGAGTTACTTCCCCGAATGCGGACAAGCTTGAAGCCCTTGGAGGCTTTGAAACCCAGCCGCCCGGCTCAAATTTATCCTCTGGAGGCACTTTTACGACCGCGAATTTTCTGTCCATCACATAAGGCACATCTATTTTTGCAAACGGCTCGCTCCCAACCATAGTGGATGCATACTTATGCATGAAAAGCCCGCCGCTCCCCGTAACGCCCAGCGAGAGCGCCGGGTTATCCGGGTCTGTTTGCCCCATTTTTGCGCCCAAATAATATGTTGCCTTCGAACCGTTTTGGTAAGAGAAGGTTGCCACTTCCCCGTCCGCGCCTACCGGGTCGCTCTCGGTCTGCACTAAAGAGTGGGAAATTGAAGTGTTGAGGGTGGTTGGCTCAAAAAATTCCTCAAGCCCCTCCGGGCGCTCGGGTGCTGGGAAAGAGAATTTTCCTTTTGCCCCCTTTAGGCGCTCGTATCCTGCAAGTGCGACTCCCTGCTGATTGTAGAGGGCCGCTATGTAGGAGAATGATTCGTCCTTTAGCGTGACATCCGAATCGTGCCCGAAAGTTATTTTGAATCCTTCCTCATAGCTCTTATCCGCGGTTATTGTGGGAGTAATGTGGCTTATTCCGGTGTAAGTGAGCTCCAAAGTTTTCGGGTTTGGGGGAATTTCCTCTGTTTGCAAATTTTTGCCAAGATTCATCAATTCCACAAGGTTGTATGAATTTGTGTGAATTTGCAAGCCCCTCTGCTGTGAGAGGAAGGGGACAAGGGGGTGGGATGAATTCTCATTCCTGCTATCCCCTGTGCCGGTTTTTCTATCAACTATGAATTTGTTGAAGTTTTCCTCTGCGCTCTCATCCTTGAGGTAAAAGTATGGCACATATCCGGCATCAAGCGCTTCTTTTTCGCTTGAAAATTCTCCTTTATTGTCAAAGTCAATTGAGCCGTCCGGCATTTGCAAATAATAAGAAACAGAAACTATTGCATCCCCTTCAATAATATTGCCTTTTGTATCTGTTGATAAAAGCTTCTGCCCGCCAAAAGAGGCGGAAAGAGAGCTTTGGGAAATTTTGTTTGCAGGGTCGCGAAGCCAGAGGATTAAATCGTTGATAGATACCATGTTCTGGTCGCTTAGCGCCTCCTCCCCTGGCATTAAATTATAAATTACCCTTGTGTTTGCTTTTGAAGTTAATTTCCCGTTTTCAATAAAGGGCTTCAGCGATGATGGAACAACTACATTTTGCCCGGACATTGCATCAGTTGTTACTTCCCAGCCGTCGGGCACAAAAAATCCGTTTGCGTCATATTGCCCCGGAGTATCTACAGTGTAAACAAGCTTTAGCATATCGTGCTTGAGGCAAAAAGCGTCAATTATCCTTGCCGCCTGCTCATATTCTTTTTCATATCCTGGAATTGCAAGAAACTCGTGCGATGCTTTTCCCACAGGAAAAGAGAATGGTGAGAGGGGGTTTGTTGCCTTGTCAAGCAAATCTTTCATTACTTTTTGCCCGTTTGCATTATCCCATTGCACATCAGTTGAATTTCCCTGCGCCGATAGGATAAGGGAGGAGTAATACCTGAAAGAGACATCGCGCAAAGAGTTTGAGAGCATCTGGTTGAGCGCAAAATTTAGGATATTGTTTTTGTTTGGGTCTGAATTTGGAATTTTTGTGTCCTCACTTTCCCCAAATAAGGAGAATAGTTGGGAGAGGGTTCCGTCTGCCTCCATTTCTTTGATAATTCCCCTTACCTGCCAGTCAGGGCTTCTCTGGGTTGCCGCCGCGTCTCCCGCGGTAATTTGCGCGTCTGTGAAAGGGGAATTTGCAAAATCAAAGCTTGAGGCGTCTTTTACGTCTTTTTTGCTTGCTTCTGATTTTTCGCAAAATTCATGCACTGCCATGTGCAAAAGCCCGCCTTTTCCCGCGCCCGCATTATACATAAGCAGCTCATCAAGGTATCCCAGGCCCGTTATCCATAGGCGCGCATACGGGCGCGATGCCTTTGATGCCGAGCCGGCAAGAAAGTATGCGGAAATTGCCCTATCCACAAATTCATAATCAGCCATGTTTATTTCATGCCCTTCCTGCACGCTTGCGGGAATGTTTGCGTTCTCTATTTGCTCCACTCCCGCCTTAAGGATTGAGATTGCATCCTGCAAATTTTTCACGTCTGTGATGGATTCGCATGAGAAGGCGGCGGATGATTTTAAATTTGGGTTAAGGCGGGAGGCGATAAGCAAAATATTTGCGATAGGGCCCGCAACATCGGATTCTGTTATGGTTCCTGACTTTACTTTTTGCGCAAGAATATCATATGCGTTTGCAAGGTTGTGCAATGTTGCATCCTTTTCATAATATTTGTTGTATCTCAAATCAGATGCAAGCAAAAGGTATCCGGCGTAATAGATATTTATTTTTCCCGCAACATTGTTGAGCGGGCTCCAAAGTTCCGCAAATGTGTATTTTGAGCCGGATGCTAGCAGATAATCGCTGAATTGGTTCTGAATTGAGTTTTGGGCATTCCTTACCCGCACATATATCGGAAGCGCCTGCGCCTGGGGGTTGTTGCATTTGTTTTCCAGAAAACCGAGGTAAAGCCGCTGGGAGCGCTCAAGCTCTGCGCCGACATGCGACCCGCCGCCCTCTTTTTGCGAACGATAAACATTAAGCTGGAAAAGCATGAACCGGCACCGATAGCTCAACCCAGAGATTGTTTTTAAGCATTACTGAAAATTACGAGAGAGCCCCTCTTTAAAAAAATTATTTGGGAGGGGTGCGCCTGCGCCTCCTTCGGGCATTTTGAGGCGGCTCTTTCTCCTTTGCTTCTTTCTCTTCTTGCGGCGGTTTTTCAGGAATTTCTTCTTGCGCAGGTGGCTCATTTTGCATTGGTTTTTCTTCAGGGGTTCTTTCTTCCGGCTTAATAGTTTCCTGCGGCAATTCTTCTTTCTCTTTTGGCTGCGCGGGAATTTCCTTTATTTCTGCCTTTTTAGTTTCAGGCAAAACTTCTTCTTGTTTGGGGGGAATTCTTCTCCTTCTTCTGCCTGTTTTCCTCTCAGGGGTTTCTTCCTGCACAGGGGTTTGGGTTTTGCTTTCCTTTCCGGGGAATGCTTGCGCAGGCGTGCTTTCCTCTTCTGCGGGAATAGTTTGTGTTTGGGCTGGGGCGCCTGTGCTCTCCATAAGTGTTTTTCTCTCCTGCGGCTCTTCCTCTTTCCAGTAGCCGATTGTTGAGCGGCGCAAATAAGGGTTAAGGCGCGGGTCGGTTGAATAATCATTAAATGCTGCGGGTGAGGGAGGAAGCTTCTCTGTGCTTCCTGAAATGTCAAAGTTTAGCGCGGCAGTTATTTTGTAATATGATGTGGAAGCGCCGAAATTTCGTTTTACTTCCCCGGTGTTTATATCAACATATCCCACCGGCTGCGCCTGGTTTGCGTATGATGCGCTCACAACAAGCCCGTTTAGCACGTTTGGAAGCGCTTGTGTTATATTTATTTCATATCCGCGGGCGGAGGAAAATATTCCGTACTTCCAATCCGACCCGCCGTCAATTGGCTTGCTAAAGCCGTATTTTAAGGAAATTGTTGTGGGTGAATATGAGCCGAATAAATTTTCTGTTGGCACCCATTGCAATGTGCCGCTGATGCCTGTTGTTACAAGGTGGTTTGCATTAAACGCCCACTCAATCGCGCCCATAAGGCGGGTGTTAAACCAGGGCTCGCGAAGCTCTTTGCTCAGGCGCAGGTTCAAATCAAGCGTGGGGGTGCTTGTGTTAAGCATTGGCAGCCCCTCTTTGAGCCCTTTTACATAATCACTTGTTTTCATCTCATCATCAGGGCGGGTCATGCCTATTACGCTGAAGAATAGGGATGGTGGGGGGCGGGCGGTGAGCAAATAATCCGCGCTGATTCCTTTGTATACAGGAATATGCCCGAACACTTCCACTGCCATGGTGCCAAGGGGCATCCAGCTGCTCATTTCCTGCTCCCCTTTTTGCTGTATCCAGCTTATGTTTCCCCCCGGAATAAGCTCATCATGCGTGCCTTCCCTCTCCCCTGTGGGGTGGTTGTAGCCGAATACATCCAAATAAGCGTCGCTTCTTTTTGCAAGCGAATATTCTTTTCCTATATGGGAGGAAAGGGCATCATACGCGCTCTTTAGCTGCAAAAGCGAATGCGTGGTGCTCCATGTTTTGCCTTTCATATCCTGAGCCCAGAAAATCAAATCCTCGCAAAGCTTCTGCCCTTCCTTATCATCTGCAAGGGCGCGGGAGAAAATATCTGCTTGCGCTATGAGCGCGTCGCACAAGTCAATTCTCTGCTCGGCGGTTATCGGGGTTCCGGTGCTTTGCGAATTTTGAAATGCATCCCAGAGGGCATTCCATGCGGCGCTTACTGGCAGAAGGGCGGAATTTATTTGCGGGTTTTCCTTTTGCAGGCGCGAGCCGGCCATATAAGTTGCCCCGTAATTTGCGCGTATCCTAAAATTAACCTCATCCGCCCAGTGAATTGAATATATGAATGAGCCTAGCATTGCAAAAGAATTTATTGAGCCTGCAAGCCCCATTCCCTCAAGCTCGAAATTGGGATGGTAGCTAAATGTTGCGCCAAGCTCCACCCTGTTTTCTGCGCCAAGCCAGTTGAATAAATACCCCACTTTCCCGCTTACGCCGTTTTTTTGCAAGGATTCAGTGAGCGAGTCCAATGTATTCCAGAAAAATGAATTCCAGAGATGGCAGTTGTATGCAGAGAGCCCGGCGAATTTTGCCCCGCTTATGAGCATGTTCATTTCCGCCTCTTTCCATTTTCTCCCGTAGCTTTCCCTGTCAATATCCACCAGGCTTGCGCTTGAGTAAACGCGCCTCCAATAGGCGCACTCAAAATAATTCAGCAAAACGTTTTTGAAATTCCCGTCTCCCGTAACTTCGACTACCGCGTCCGGGCTCATTTTCATGAATTTGCCGTTTTGCTCGTATGAGAGAAATTTTGAGAACATTCCGGAAACATTATTTTTGAAAAGAGCTTCAAGCAATTGCACATTCATTCCCTGCGCGCCCCCTGCCCCTTCAAGCAGAAGGTCTATATCAGAATAAATTGATTCAAATTCCGGCAAATTTTCCATTATGCTAAGGTAGGGAAGCGGATTGCCTGCTATGAGGGGGTTTGCGAATTTTTCCCCCATAAAGTTTGCAAAAAAGGGCGCGGACTTGTCTTTTCGGGTGCCCTGCTCGCCTATTTCATCCTTGTTTGGGGCAAAGTCCCCGAATCCGCGGTTTTGGGGGGAGTCGCCCATAAAATTCATGCCCATATTTCCCCCCGCATAAAAGCCGGACGGCAATGGGCGCTCTATTATTGTGCTGCTTGTGGAAGAGGTTGCGTTTATTGAGAGAATTGGAATCGGCGTTGCGTTCTCATTTAATGTGCTTGGAACAAAAAGCAATAATTTTTCCATATCTTCTCCTGCAAAATAAAGAGGGGTGTTGTATGTGGATGAGGTGGTGGTGAGGGTGAATTCGCCTTTTTTATCCTCTCCTTTTTCCTCATTTTTATTTTCCCCGGTTTTTTCCCCTGCGCTTTGCATTGAGTATTGCTCGCTTATTTTAACCGCAAAATGGTTGTTCCCCAAGTGTGTTGCGCTTATTTGCACATCATTGGAATTGACCGCCTTTACCATATCCTCTAAATTTTTTGCATAAAGGGCGGGGTTTATCGGCGCAAGAGAAGCGCCCCTCTCAAGCTGGACATGCAAAGTTGCGCTTGCCGCCCCCTCTTCCCCCTGCCAGTTGGCGGATGATTCTTTTGCATCTACCCAGAATTTTTGCGATGTTTTGTATTCTTTTGAAGTGATTACGGCAAAGCCGCGCCCTTTTCTGTCAAGTGATTTTTGAAAAATTAAATTTGCAACAAAGTCGGAATTATCCGCATAATTGAATTTGCTTGAAATTTGGTATGAGTTGCGCTTTGATTTTCCTTCGGGGTTGATGTAACCTTTTGCGCGACCTTCTTTCACGGTGCTCCACCGGTCATTGGAAATAAGGTTCATGAAATACATAAGCTCGCGCCTTGCATCATCAAGCTCCGCGTCTGAGAGGTTTGGCTTGAGAAACATGTCGCGAATCGCTAAGAGGCGCGAATTTACAGTTTCGATTGAATTTTGTATATACTCCTGCTCATTTGGCGGGTTTTGAAGCATTTGCAAACCTTTTCCGGCTTCCTCAACTAATTCTGCGCCGAATTTATCCCTCTCCCATTCCTGCACCCCCAAATAAGCATACGCGTCATCAAGGGCTTTGCCGCTCTGCCCGGTGTAAAGTGAGGAAATTATTGTGGAGGCGGCCTTTTGCGCCTTTATCATTACCTCAAGCTGGGCGGCTAATTCTGCAGGCTCTAAAGTGGGGTCAAGAAATACCAATGGAGAGAGATTTTTCTCGTCTATCCCAGTTATTTTTGAGGCGACGCGCCCGACAGATGCTTTATTTTTTGGCCCGTCAACCCCTGCAAAAAGATAGTTGTTTGTAATTGAGATGGGGTTGCCGCGCGCGTCGGCTATTGTGTAATAAGAAACATCTGCAACGGTTACAAGGCGGGAGCTTAGTATTCTTCCCGAATAATTTTTTATTATCTCATCTTTTTGCGCCTGCGAGAGAGAGGCGGTTTGCAAAAATTGCTCTAATACATTTATTGAATTTGGGAGTATTTTCCATTGCTTTGGCTGGTTGAATTTTTCAAGAAGCATTTGCCCGAAATCCTCCGAGAGCCCTTCTGAGTCGGCTGATGCGCCGGCAGCATCAAAAAGAAATTGGCGAAATATTCCGACGCACATTTCTGTGAGGGGCGCGACCGCGTTTTTTCGCATCTCCTCCTGCGTCTTCTCATCAAGGGAGAGGTTTCCCCAGCTTCTTGGCACCCAGAAATTGTTAAGGCGGGCAGAGGATTCATCAAAGCCGGCGCCTGAGAGCTTTTTGCCGTGCAAATCCGTAATATAGCTGTCTGTTGGGTTTGAGAGCAAAAGCTCTCCGCAGGATTCGCTTATAAGAGATGCCGAAGAGATTGCAAATGAGCCGGAGGCGCCTCCCTCCTGCTCCTCAAAGATGCTTCTTCCTAATGTGATTGCATCCATAAAGCCGGAATTGTTTATTGTTTTCTGCTCTGGAGTTGGGCCTTTTGCCTTGTTAAAATTTATTTTTGGCTCGGCTGCGCTTGTTGAGCCGCCCGCCTCTTTTTGGGAACGATATACCCGCAGCTGAAATAAGAATGCCATCTTATGCAAACTAAGAGGAGAAGATTAAAAAAGAATCTGCCCACGCCTTAAAATTTGCAGATAATGCACAAAAACATATTAAAGAGGGAAATGCGGTTGTAATGCGCAAAAATAAAATAAGCAAAAACAAAAAACGCTTGCTGCTGCTTATCTTGTTGTGTTTTTGGCAGAATTTTCAAGCAATTTTATTCCGGGCAACTCCTGCCCGCTTAAAAATTCTATAAGCGCTTTTCCTGAAAGAGAGACGTATGAGAATTTTGAGGCAAGAATATGAAATTTCTCAATTGCGGAGAGAGTGTGCCCGCCGCCAAGTATAGAGTAGGCGGAAGAGTTTGCTATTGCGCTTAATATGTTTTTTGTGCCTTTGGAAAATTCCTCCTTCTCATATACGCCCATGGGGCCGTTTAGCACTATTGAGCCTGCTTTTTCTATTATTGAGGAAAAATTCTCTGCTGTTCTCTCGCCTATGTCCATTATTGCAAACTGGGAGGGAAGGGAGAGAACTGCAATGTTTTGGGCTTTTCCTTTTGCATCAACTATTACGTCTTGGGGAAGGATAAGCTTTTTCTTATATTTTAAAAGCAGTGATTTTGCATCCGAAAGCGCGTCAAGTGAGCCGCTTTTTTGCAAAAATTCGGTATTCCCTATATCAACTCCGCTTGCAATAAGCATAAGCTGGGAGAGAACCCCCCCGCAAAGCACATAATCCACTTTCCCCCTCTCAAGCCATGCGGAGGCTATTGGAAGAGAGTCTGCAGGCTTTGCCCCGCCTAAAGCAAATACTGCCGGGCGCTTTGGGTTCTCAAAAGATAAGAGCGCCTCAAGCTCGCCTGCCATTACAGGGCCTGCTATGGCAGGGCATTTTGTGAATCCTACTACAGAGGCTTGCGCCCTGTGGGCTACTGAAAACGCATCCAAAACAAAAATATCGCAAAGAGGAGAGAGATTTCTCACAAGAGCGCTTTTGCCTGTTTTTTCAAATTCTGCCTCATCATCTAAAAACCGCACATTCTCAAGCAGCAAAGCCTCCCCGCTTGGGAGTTTTTTTATTGCCATTTGCGCCCTCTCCCCCGCAACATCATCAATAAAATTTACCTTTATTTTATTTTTTCCCCCTGCCGCAGCTGCGCTTTTGCCTTTTTTTGCCCCGGCAAGCTTGTTTATTTCTGTTTCTAGCAGTTTTGCATGCGGCGCAAGGGAGATAAAGTCCTCTTTTCCTTTCCTTCCCTGATGCGCCAATATTACTACTTTGGCGCCTTTTTGCATAAGAGAGAGAATTGTTTTTGCATGCGCTATTAGGCGGGCGCTTGTCTCAGGCTTTTTACCATCCCCTACAGGGCAGTTTAAGTCTGCGCGCACAAAAATTGTTTTGTTTTTAACATCAACATCGTCCAAAGTGAGAAATTTCATAAAACCACTTGCAAAAATAATGCATATGAAAATAATAAACCCTGCCAAAGAAAAGCCCGCCCGCCCCGCTTGGGCAGGGGCGGGTTTGAATGCTGGCGCGCGGGCTTGCGCTTTTTGATGCGGAAAATGGCAGGTTAATGAAGATTTGGCTTTTTTGCGGTTTAGGCAGATAGATTTAATTTAATTAATGCAGAAAGAGGGGGCAGGTGAGATAATGAAAGTTGCCATAAACGGGTTTGGAAGGATTGGAAGGGTAATATTGCGCGCAGCGCTTGCAAACAATACTTTTGGAGAGAAATTTGAACTTGTTGCAATAAACGACCCCGGAGGGGCGCAGACGGCGGCACAATTGCTAAAATATGATTCAGTGCACGGAAAGCTGAAGGCAGAATTAACGCATGGCAAGGACTGGATTTCTATAAATGGAATGAAAATACCTGTCGTGTCCGAGAGAGAGCCGCTAAAGCTCCCCTGGGGCGAGATGGGCGTGGATACGGCACTTGAGTGCACAGGGATTTTCCGCGACAGGGAGGGAGCTTCCAAGCATTTGGAGGCAGGGGCAAAGAAAGTGCTTGTTTCTGCGCCCTGCAAGGCAGGGGGGGCAGACATTACGGTGGTTATAGGGGTAAATGAGAAAGAATACAAAAAAGGCAATCATAAAATTATATCTATGGCATCATGCACCACAAACTGCCTGGCGCCTGTTGCAAAAGTGGTAAATGACAATTTTGGCATAAAGCAGGGCTTTATGACAACCGTGCATGCATATACAAATGACCAGAATATGCTGGACGTGTATCACAAAGACCCGCGAAGGGCAAGGGCAGGGGCAATTAACATAATTCCCACCACCACAGGGGCTGCAAAGGCGCTGGGGGAGGTTATTCCTGAGTTAAAGGGAAAGCTCGATGGAAGCGCGTTGCGGGTGCCTGTGGCATGCGGCTCTGCGACAGACATGGTGTTTGAATTGCAAAAAGAGGCAAAAGCTGAAGATGTGAATGCTGCCATAAAAAAAGAGGCAAACGGGAAGATGAAAGGCATATTGCAATATTGCGATGAGCCGATAGTATCAAGTGATGTTATAGGAAATTCCCATTCTTCGGTGTTTGATTCGCTTAGCAGCATGTCAATAGGCAAGAGTGTGAAGCTTCTCTCATGGTATGATAATGAGTGGGGGTATTCAAACAGAATGGTGGATATGGTTACTAAGGTGCTCTAAGGAAAAAATCCTGCATATTAACATTTTTATTTAGAGCCCCTGTTTCTCTATTTATGGAAGTATCGGAATTTCTTAAATTATTTCGCTTGAAAAAACGTGAAATAATTATAAGTGCACATGCACAGAAGAGGCTCGTAGAGAGAACCATCAGAAAACAGGACATTGTATCTTACCTAAACAAATCCGAGCCTGTTGCAGTTCAGGAACAGGAGCAGGATGAACCGAATCTGCGCGTATTTAGAATATACTATCGCCAATCTGCGAAATATTTTCACACATACATAATATCCATAAACTCCAAAATTCTCCTTAAATCCGCGTGGCGTACAAGCAAGCCGTTGCAAAAAGCATTATCAAAAGGAGCGTTTAAGTTCAACTAGTACCACTACGCATTTTTCCAGCATGAAACATATAAAAGCATGGCAGAACATATATATACGCTCTCTCTGTTGTGTTCATGGGTTTTCTTATGCAAAAACCGGTTTATGACCTAAAATCTGATTCAATTTATTTCAAAATACGCTCTGGAAAGGTGTATGAGAGTATGGAGCTTAGCTCACACATTCTTGTGGATTTATCCCTGAGAAACAATTCTATTATAGGGATAGAGATACTTGGAGCAAGCATTTTTCTCTCTTCCCTTACTTCTAGGAAAATAGATAAGGACACTATAAAAAATAGGCTCTTGATTTATCTCCCCCCGGAAGATAAGGAGGAAGTAAAGCTCGGCTTCAGTTTAGGCAATGAAAAATACGTCTATGCCATCCCAAAACTTTACACCAGCCCGATTGTGGCAGGATGTTAGGGAATTTGGCACAGGCGAAGACATTCTCTTTTTGTGTAGCTTGCGCTAAAGGTTGTAAAAATTAGGCCGACGTCCTGCGACGCCGGCAAGGCGACCAGTTCTTTTCCGCCCACCACAGGCGAAAACAAAAGACGGATAGGCATATTGAAGAGGGGGGCTGGGTTTATAAAAATACCTGCATGAAAAGCCATATACAAAAACAAATATTGCTTTTGCTTTATAAACATTCATAAAAATATAAATGGAACACAAAACTTTCAATTTTTACAAGGTTAGAAACATGAGTGAGGAACCTGATTTAAACGCGCAGATGGAAGAGAAGTCCAGGCTGAAGAAGGCAAAAATAAGCCGGCTTAGGGAAATAAACGGCAAAATGTCCCAGCTTCAGCAAGAGCTTCTGAGCGCTTTGCCTGCGCAGGAGAGAAGCGGGCCTAACCCGAGAAAAATACAAGAGAGCATGGATAAGCTTGAGTTTTATATTGCAACATCCGCATATACGCCGGCGCAGGAGAAAGACCTTATACGAAAGGTGGATGCCCTCAAAAAAGAGCTAAAGGCGGCCACAAAAGACAATGAAGGGTGGGAAAAGGCAAGAAAAGTGCGCGCAGAGCTGCGCGATATGCGCGATGAGAGAAGGGCGATAAGAAAGGAGCTTGATGCGCTAAGCGCAGAGCTTGATTCCCTTTACCAAAAGATAATAGCGCAGGGCACCCAGGAAGTGCACAAAAGGCGGGAGGGGGAGGCAAGGCGCGAGCAGGGGAGGACAATGGCTCACAAAAGGGAGAGAATAAGAAAAGAGAAAGAGCTTTATAGAAAGGAAATGGAGCCGTATATGAAAGAAGTTGACCCATTTGTCTCGCTTGAGGATATTGCGGAAGTTAAGAAAAAGAAATAGAACCAACTGTTTTTTAGGTTGATGCGCGAATTAATAGCATGCAGGAAGAAAAAACCCACCCCCACAAAAAAGATAATGAAAAACATGCGGGGAAAGCGGCGCAGGCTCACCGGCAAAAAAATGATGAGCCGGAGGCGGATGAAAAGCAGGATAGCGGGCACCTGCATAAAAAAGAGGAAGCAAATTCTGCCAAAAAAGAAGATGAGAAAGGCGGGGATGAAAAAAAGGCGGCAGATGAGAAAGGCGTGAAAAAAGATGAAAAAGGGCATCTTGCAAAAGAAAAAAAGCATCTTGAGAAAAAAGTGCGCTCTGCAATATTGATTGATGCGGATTATGTGATAAAAAACGACAAAACATATGTAAGGCTGCAGATGAAGGCAAAGTCTGTTTTCTATTTATATGATGAATATTTGCCTTATTTTTATGTAGATGCCCCAAAAGCCGAAATTGAGCATATACTAAAGGTGAGCGCCGAATTTCGCGGGGAGAGAATACGCCCCCTAAAGGCAGAACAGGTGGAAAAAGAACTGGAAGGCAAAATGCAAAAAGTGCTAAAAGTGTATTTTAAGCACCCGTTTTATGTGCCAACCATGCGAGAAGCCCTCAAAAAATACAGAAGATGGGAGTATGATATTCTTTTTGGAAGGCGGTATATGATAGATAAGAATATCGGGCCGCTGATGAAAATAAAGTATGAGAGGCTGGGAAAAACCCTGCTAAAAGTGCTCAAAACAGAGGATGCGATTACCTCTTTTAGGATGCTCTCATTTGATATTGAGACATATAACCCACTGGGCGCGCCAAGGCCCAAAAAAGACCCTGCAATAATGATTTCTTATGCCACTTCCGAGAAGCTGCATGATGCCCATGTGCTAACATACAAGCATATTGAGGGGGAAAAATATGCAAAGGATTGCAAGGATGAAAAAGGGATGATTGAGGCGCTAAGCGCTGCCATAAAGGAGCATGACCCTGAAATAATTACTGGTTATAATTCTACTAATTTTGACTTGCCATACCTTGGGGAGAGGGCGGCGCAAACAAAGGCAAAGCTTGAATTTGGGCGGGACGGCTCATCTTTTGAGATAAAAAGGCGCGGAATACGCGAGGTTGGAAAAATTCAGGGCAGAATTTACATTGACTTGTTTCCTCTTTTGCGGTTTTTGAGCTTTATCGGCGCGGTAAAGCTTACCCGCTTCACTCTTGAGGCTGCATATCAGGGAGTTGTGGGCAAGGAAACAAAATGGAAAGAGGATATGGACAGGCTTGAGATTTACAAAATGTGGGATGATAAGAAGATGCATCCTAAATTGGCGCAATACTCAAGAATTGACGCGCAGGCTACATGGGAGCTGGCAAAAAAAGTTTTGCCGCTTGAGCTTGAAATGTCAAAGGTGACGCGCGTGCCACCAAGCGATGTGGTGGGAGCCACTTCATCCCAGCTTGTGGAATCCCTTCTTATGCATGAGGCGGCGCAGAGGGGGGCGATTGTGCCGAATAAGCCGGATGACGCGGCGGCGCAGGCGCGCATGAAAAATCCTATTGAGGGGGCATTTGTAAAGACACCTAATCCGGGAATTTATGAAAATATAATGGTGTTTGACTTTAGGGGGCTGTACCCCTCTATTATTATTTCGCACAATATTGACCCGTTTACCCTAAACCCCAAAGGAGTTGCTCAAAAAGACTGCTATGTTTCTCCTACAGGCGCAAAGTTTGCAAAGCACCCTCGCGGGATTATACCGGATGTGCTTGAGAAAGTTATTACAACGCGTGGAAAGCTAAAAGATGAGCTCAAAAAACTAAAGCCTGATACTGAAGAATACATGGCAGTGTGGGCGCGCCAGCAATCTTTGAAAATATTGGCAAATTCATATTATGGGTATTTGGCTTTTGCAAGAAGCAGGTATTATTCGCGCGAGGCGGCTGAATCTGTTACTGCTTGGGGAAGGCATTTTATTACAAAGACAGGAGAAGATGCCAAAAATGCCGGTTTTGAGCTTCTTTACCAAGACACAGACAGCGCTTTTCTTTTGCTTGGGGATAGGAAAAAAGAGGATGCCATAAAATGGATGAAAAAAGTAAATGAGGGGCTTCCCGGCACCATGGAGTTGGAATTGGAAGGGTTTTTCCCGCGCGGTGTGTTTGTTTCCAAAAAGGCGGAAGCAAAAGGCGGGGCAAAGGGCGCGAAAAAGAAATATGCGATGGTTGATGAGAAGGGCAAAATTAAGATAAGGGGCTTTGAGCTTGTAAGGCGGGACTGGAGCCTTGTTGCAAAAGAGACGCAAAGGGCGGTGCTGGAGGCAATACTGAAGGACGGCTCAAAAGAGAAGGCGGTGAAAATAGTAAAAGATATTGTGGATAAAATACGCGCAGGAAAAATGCCTCTTGAGAAAATGGTAATGGAAACACAGCTTGTCAAAAAATTTGCGGATTATGAGGCAAAGTCGCCGGAATTGGCGGCTGCGCTAAAATACAATTTAAAGGGAAAGGGGGAGAAGCTTGGGCAGGGCTCAATAGTGCGCTTTGTAATCACGCATAGCGGAGGGGCGCCTGCGGATTTGTATAAAGAGTGCAAAAAGCTAAAGCAAACAAAAGCAACAACTTCCAAAGCAAGCGTATCTGACAAGGCAGAAGTCTTGGAGCTTGCAACAGATTATGATGCTGATTATTATATTAATCATCAGATTATTCCTTCGGTTTTGAGAATATTAAAAGAGCTTGGAGTTAGCGAGCATGACTTGAAAATGGAAGGAAAGCAAAGCACGCTGTTCTAACGAGTGTAAGTCACTTCTCCTTGATCAGTCATTATTTTTATTTTACTAAAACCATCTGTTAGTTGCCTATTCTTTTTATCTTTACAAATAAGCACATAGACTTGTTCGTCAGGTTCTAGTTTCGTTGGATTAGGAGAAATTTCACAAAGATAATAATCATCAGCAATAATAGAAAGGTTCGTCCAATTATACGTGTTCCTATTAGTTACTGTGGTGAGTTGGTTCAGTGAGAAGCGCACTTCAGCATTCAAACGCTCTGAACCCACACCATCTTCCGGATTAGAAGAATTAGTGCAACCAGACATAAACAGAAAAGAGAACACGACTGTTGCGATTATTCCGAGAAGCTTAGGAATAAATAAATTAGACAACACATCACCTAATTTTATATAAATCTATAACTTTTTATGAGTAATGATGGGCCTAGAGCCATAGTTGGAACGCAACTATATAAGGATAAGGTGGAATTGGAATAATATTAAAACCCGCCCAATACAAGCAAAATGTTTCCAAAGAGAAGGGTTGCTATAAGCCCTATGAGGATGTGAGGCACAAAGGGAGGCAAATGCGAATATACAGGCACTTTTGATTTTAGCTTTTTTATTTTTGCGAGGGTTTGCGCATCAACTAATTTATTGTACCCTCCGCTTATTGAAAAGCCGGATGAGGAGAAGCCAAGCTTTTGCGCAAGTTTCTTGTCCATCCTATCTGTTGGAATTATGTCCTCTACTTCCACTTTATTTGAAGAAACATATTCCACCATTGAGTCATTTAGTGCGCTTCTAAATATCGTGAAATAAAGCGAGAGAAGCACTATCGCGGTTATGAAAATATAATAGTTTGAAGGAATTAGCGGGTTTGATATTGCAAAATAGGAAAATACTGCAAATGCAAACACGATTAAAAATGCGCGCGATAGCTCGTTTTTGCCAATTTTTCCCTTTGTGCCAAGCGCTTTTATTGCTACAGGAAATGAGCGCAATAGCATGTAAGCCATAAAGGAAATTCCGGATGCCAATATTAGGTTTAGCATAAATGGAAGCGAGAGAAGGGATGGCTGCTGGGAAATAAGCAAAAGTGTTGGCTGGGCCGGAAGAAGCAATGCTATGGATGCCATGATAAATACGTCCGCGCCGCCTATTTGCCCGAATTTGTAAAGCAGATAAAATGCCGCAAAAACAATTGCTCCTGCGCCTATGCCATACATGGTGGCATTTGCGCCATATGCCACTAAATTTATGAGAAATGCAACCGCTATAAAGGCGTAAAGGAAAGCTTCCGGCACATTTTTTTTATTAAACAAGTCAAAATAAGCGCCTATTATTGTGCCTGCCAAAGCCACCGCTATTCTTAATGCCTGCATAGGAAGCTCAACATTGCCAATAAAAAACAAGTCCAATAAAACACCAAAAAAAGAATATTCTTAGCATTTATTAACCTACCCTGCCAACACAAGCAAAAAAACCCAACTAGCCAAAAAACACAAGCCCGCTGCCCGCCGCAAAAAATGCAACCACCTTTAGTTTTTTGCAAGGGTTTGGATAAAGGAATCATCAATTTGTAGGACATCAAGCTGGGCGCATCTGCATTTTTTTCCTAATATGGATGAGATGCTCGGAAATGTGCGCCCTTCATCCGAGTGGATAAGCTCTTTTATGTATGTGCCGGCTTCTGCGAATATGTCAAGGGTTAATTTTCCTTCGCTTGCCTTATGCAACTTAATTGAAAAAACGCGCCTTTTTCTTTTCAAATCCGCGCGCCTTCCCAATACGCGGATGGGAGTTAGCTGATTTATTGTGAGAGGAAGCGCCTCTTTTAGTTTTTCAAAATCGGGGAGTGCGAGGGGCGTGTCTGCTTCCACTATGGCGCGGTAATGCTTATCGAAGTGGGAGGTGCATATTGCCTCTATCCAAAAATAAGGGCAATGCTGCAAATCAATTGCCTGCAGAGGATGCGAATTTTGCAAATTTTTTGCCAAAGGCGCAAGAGGCAAATTTCTTTTTTTTGGGGAAACTAATTCAAGCACAAATGGGCGCCCGCCCAAATTCATTACATCCACGTCCTCTCGCCCTGAGGCGTGCAAGTATGCGGTTTTTGCGCCAAAGGCGGGGGCAAATGCGTTGCGCATGGCGGATTCTATTGACGGGTAATTTTGCGCATGAAAATCGCATTTTTTGCATCCTTTTCCCGCGCAAAAGGAGCAAGCCCAGTCGTGCTGGCAATAGTTTCTTGCGTTTTTTATATAATGGCCGAAAATGCAGAGGCTGGCTGAAATTGCTTTTGCACGCATTTCCTTGAAATTTAGGGAAAAGCGCATTTGCGCATGCGTGTTTGGGGCGCTTTGTTTTTTTGTTTTCTTTTTTATATATGCAATTGCGATATTGTTTGCCTGGTTTTTTATGTCAAGGGTAAGAGCCAAATTTTCCCCGTCGCGCGCCTGCTCCTCGCGCAAGAGGAGGGATTTTTCAAACGTTGTTGAAACGCTAAAGGCAGAATATTCATAGTCTTGCGCAAGGGATATTGCCTCATCGCATAATTTTTCTATGCTTTGCATTTTTCCCGCGCATACAAGGCACTTGCTGCTTGTTTTTGCTTTTTTTGCATAAGGGTGGCGAGAATGCCTTTTGATGCATAAAGAGCAGAGAGAAAATGGCTTATTCATGAATAAGTATGTGCACAAGCGGTTTTAATATTTCATGCCCCAAATAAGTGCATGGCATACCCATTTATTGTAATTGAGGGAATAGACGGCAGCGGCAAGGCGGGGCAGGCGCAGATGGTTATTAATTTCATAAAGCGGCTGAGGGTGCGCCATTTTTTGCATAAATACCCTACCGAGGAGGCGAAGCGGGTGTTTGCGCATCTTGAAGGGAAAAAAAATGTGCCGCAGGATGAGCTTTTTGAAGAATTTTTAAATGACATAAAAAATTCGCAGGAAAAATTAAATGCGGATTTGCTAAAAGGATGGGTTGTCTCCGACAGGTATTGCCATTCAACTGCCGCGTATCAGGGAGTTGGGGGAAAGCTTGGGGAGAGAATGCGTGAGATTGAGAGGGAGGGGCTGCTAAAGCCGAATATGGTTTTTTGGCTTGATTTAAGTGTTGAGGAAGCGATGAAAAGAAAGGCGGGGCAGAAAAGCTTGGATAAGCATGAGGCGGATGCAAAACTTTTGCTTGAAGTTAGGGAGAATTATGAGAAGCTTTATGCAAATTCTTTTATGGCGGGGCAGTGGCACCGCATAGATGCGGCGCAGGAGAGCAAAAAAGTTTTCGAGCAAATAAAGAAAAAGCTTGAATTTTGAGTAAAAACTATTTTTTGGATGCTCTTTTTCGCCTTGTGGCAAAACCGGCTATTTGCAATATTATTGTAATTATGCCCAGGCCAACCATTTTTGCCTCTGCGATATTGTATGCGGGAAAGGGAGGGGGAAGAAATGCCGGGCCGCTTGCTTCTAGAAGAAAGTGGGCAAAGGCGAGAATGAAAAGTGGGTATGCCAGATATTGCAAAAGCTTCCAGTTTTTCATTCCCATTTTCTTAATTGCCCAGTCGGAGGAGGTGAATGTGAGGGGAATTAGAAATATCATTGCAGGAACAACGATTAGGAGGGAGAAATTCCCAAGCACGTTATCAAAGTTCCAGCCAAAGTAGAGCATCATTGCAAGCATAAAGTGCAATGCGATAAATATTGCGGCAGATATTCCTATTGCCCGGCGGGATTCAAGCAAATCTGCGAAAATTCTTGGCAATAAGACGGCAAGCGGGCCCAGCATTAAAGAGATGCATAAGAGGAAAAAACCCCCAAGCGCCAAAAACCTTATCATTGTTTTTGAGCCTGATTGCCCCAAAGTGCCGCCGTATGCGGCAAGAAGGCAAATTGCGAAAATTGAAATAAGCAGAAGCCAGCTTGTTTTTTTCATAAATGCACCTTTTTGCAAGATAGAAATAAACTTGCATAATTTAAATTTGCCCCCAAAATGGAAAATGGAAAGAGAGGGCAAAATAGCTGTTTTTAGGCGTTCGTTCTTGTTTATAAACAATTATGGGCATAATTAATTCCTATGCTCCCATAGTCTAGCCCGGTCAAGGACGCTGCCCTTTCACTCGGGAGAGAGGTTAAATTCCCTCGAGAGGACAGGCGGTAACACGGGTTCAAATCCCGTTGGGA
>PFCD01000007.1 GCA_002778455.1 Candidatus Micrarchaeota archaeon CG10_big_fil_rev_8_21_14_0_10_45_29
AAAGAGGTGAACAAGGCATGAGAACCCTGCATAAGATTCTACGGGGTGCCAGAATTATCAGGAAGCACAGTAGGATTTAGCTTCCATAACCCTTTTTAAGCACAAATTGCCTATTTATTTCACTAAATTTTCTTTATTTAGGTGATTAATACATGGCAGAGACAACAATAAATGCAATAGTTGAAGGAGGCAAGGTTTCACCCGGCCCCCCGCTGGCGCCAGCGCTGGCTCCAATGGGAGTAAACATAGGGGCGCTTGTGGCAGACTTAAACAAGGAAACCGCCTCTTTTAAGGGAATAAAAATACCTGTAAAAGTAATAGTTGACAAAGACACAAAGAAATGGCGCTTTGAAATCGGCTCTCCCGCAACAGGCGAGCTCATAAAAAAAGAGCTTGGAATAGAAAAAGGCAAAAAAGGAGGCGCCGAAGACCCGAAAATAGTCGGAGACCTCAAATTTGAGCAAGTAGTAAGCATTGCAAAAGCAAAGCAATCCTCCACCCTTGCAAAAGGGCTAAAGGCAGGCGCAAGCGAGGTGCTCGGCTCCTGTGTCTCATTAGGCGTCACTGTAAACGGCAAAGACCCGCGCGAGATTCGAAAAAGCTTAATAAATGGCGAGTTCGATTCTTTGTTGGGTGCATGAAGCTTATGGGGAAATTTTCTTTATTTGCAATTAATTTTGTTTTTCTTTTATTGCTTCTAGCCCCGGCTCTTTTTGCGGGCGCAAAATGGCAGAATCCCGTGTATTTCCCTGCAGAGATAGTGGGAAAGCCTATAGAGAGCCTCTCATACGCATACGTGCTAACAGATAGCGGGCATGTTTATTCCCTGAGCCTCTCGCAAGGAAGCTCCAAGGTGGCATTTACGTTGGCAGGTGGGGCGCACTCTCCTCCTGCAAAAGGGGAGGGGAGCATAATAGCAGGCTCTGATGCGGGGCAAATAGAGGCTCACTCACTCTCGGACACAAAGCTTTTGTGGAAATACCCCAAAGAGTCCCAATTCTCATTTGAAAAAGAATTTCAAAACCTCTCTTTGCGCTACCTGGACGCATCTGGCGGGGAAGTGTATGCAGTTTTCAAAGACAGGCTAATTGTGCTCAATGAAAAAGACGGCAAAGTATTGTTTGACTCCCCTCTTGCAGACGGGCAGAGCGCACGCGCGCACGGGGGAGGGGTATTTGTGATTGACGGCACTCAGCTAATCTCTTTTTCAAAATTAGGAAAAATTTTGTGGAAAGCAAATGTGGGCCCAACATTCAACACCCGCCCCTCATATGATAAGGCAAGCTCGCGCGTATATATTGCCTCAACAAATTCACTTCTTCTTGCATTTGATGCCTCCACAGGCACTTTAAAATATAATTACCGCACCAACGGCTGGCCCATGTCAACCCCCGCGCCTGCAGGCAACGCTTTGCTGCTTGGCACCAACGAGGGAAAAGTAATTGCCCTCAGCCAGTATGACGGCTCTCTTTTATGGGAAAGCGATGTGGGAGGGGCTGTATGGAGCGAGCCGGAAATTTTTGAGAAAAACAGCAAAAAAATAGCAGTGTATGGCACAAACGCAAACTCTGCCGTCGCAATTGACACTTCCAACGGGCAAATTCTTTTCCAATACCCTCTCTCCGGCTGGGGCATGAGCCCCTCAATAGCGGATGAGGGAAGGACAATCATCGCCCCTGCAAGAGACGCCTCAATAATTGCAATAAGCATAAATCCGATATGCACAATTGATTCCCCAAAAAGCGGGGAATTAATCGGGCAGGAAGCGGAAATTGAGGGGCGCGCATTCTCATTTGATGGGGTAAAGAGCGTACAGCTGAAAATAAACAACAAGCCCCTCCCTCCATTACAACTGCAGGGAAAAGGGGAATTCTCATATCCGCTTGACCTCTCCTCCGAGCCGCTCACCGCCGTGCAGCTTCAGTGCATAGCAACAGATTTTAACGGGCTTGTTGAGCAAGATATGCGCGGCTATAAGCAAATGCCTATTCTCTCGCTTGATGCTGCCAAAATAAGCATGAGCGCGGCGGCTGTTCCAAATTCTTTGGAAAAAGGGGAGCGCTTTACCCTTTATATAAGAAACGCGGACGGCGAGGATTTGCAAAACTTGCTTATAGATTATTTGGGAGAAAAGCAGGAAGCATCAAGCCCGCTTGCTCTCTATGCCCCAAAGGACGCGGGCACGTATGATATAATCGCAAAAAAGGCGGGGTATGAAGAGGCAACCGCGCAAATAAGGGTAACTTCCGACTTAGGGGTGCTTCCGGCAGTGGGCGCAATAATAGCTGTTTTGCTAATAGCAATAATTGCAATTTTCATAAAAAAGTCCCGCTCAAAGAAAATAAAGCGGGTTTATTAAAAAATTAATTTTGCGCATCTTCTGCCTTTTGGTGCAATCTTATTATATTTGCCTTAATTGTCACCGGAATAGGCACCGCAACCTCGGTAAGCTCAACAGTGAGCTCATCCTTGTTGTCATCAATTCTAATAACGCGCGCCTTCTCCCCCTTAAACGGCCCTGAAATAAGCTCCACAATATCTCCCTTGCCAACCATTGTGGACATGGGCGCCGCGGCAGCTTCCATAAGCGGGTCCAAATCAGGCATAGTGAGCGGCTTGTCAAGCACTCCTTTTATATGCGGTATTTTCATCCCGGCATTTCTTACAGACATCTCATCCTCAGCTTCCACTATCATATATCCCTTCATGTCCTCAAAATGTATTATCGCGTAAATGGGAAGCTTTTCTGCCTTTACTCTTTTGGAAAGCATTTCCATTACAATTTTTTCCTGCCCTGCTATTACTCGGTATGCATAAATCGGCACAATATCACCTATACTTTGTCAATAAATGAGAAAACGGCTGAAATTATCACGCCGATTGCCCCTATTATTATAACTCCTGCCAATGTCACTTTTGCCATAAGCTCAAATTCCTTTTTTCTCGGGCGGGTGGATACTCTAAGCACCCTTATCATTTTTCTTATTTCTGTGTTAATATCCATCCATAAGCACCTATGATATCAAATCAAGGTCCAGATTCTCCACATACACTTCCTGCCTCTGCACTCCAACCTGCTCATATTGCGGGAATTTTGTGCCTGCAATCACAACAAGCACGCGAATAGAGCTTTTCTTTGTGGTTCTCTCAACTCGCGCCCCCCATATAATATGCGCTGTCGGGTCTATTCTTTTTGCAACTTCTGCAACTATTAATTCCGCCTCTTTTAGAGTCATATCCTCTCCGCCAACAACATTTACAAGCGCCCTGTGCGCGCTGGAAATATCAACATCAAGCAGAGGTGAATTTAGCGCCATTTCAACCGCCAGTACCGCCCTCTGCTCGCTCTTTGCATCCACAGAGGATTCCCCTACTCCGACAACCGCGCACCCTGCGCCCGAGAGAATGGTGCGCAAATCCGCAAAGTCCAAATTCACAAGCCCTGCGCGTGTAATCAATTCTGCAATAGATTTTACAGAGCCTGCCAGCACCTCATCGCACACCTTAAAAGCGGTGTTAAGGGGCAAATCAGGCGCCAATGTAAGCAACTTGTCATTCGGAATTACCACGACGGTATCCGCATGTTTTCTCAGCTTGTCAAGCCCCTCAATGGCATTTTGCATCCTTATCTTCCCTTCCGATGCAAAGGGGAGGGTAACTACTGCGATTGTAAGGGCGCCGGATGCTTTGGCGGCTTCTGCAATAACATGCGCAGAGCCGGTGCCAGTGCCTCCTCCCATTCCGCAGGTGACAAAAACCATGTTTGCCCCGCCGACTATTCCCTTTATTTCCTCAATAGATTCTTTTGCCGCGCTCTCTCCTACAAGCGGGTTTGAGCCTGCGCCCATTCCTTTGGTGGTTTTTTTTCCAAGCAGCACTTTTCTATCCGCCTTCATTTTCACAAGGTGGCGCACATCCGTATTCATGGCAGAAAATTTCACTCCCTCAATTCCAACCTCCGCCATCCGCGTCATTGTGTTGCACCCGCTCCCTCCGGTGCCAATAACCCAAATTTTGGGCTTTGTATCCTCCAAAAACTGTAAAAGCTCCTCATCCTCTTTTGAAATTATTACCTCTTTCGGGAGAGCGTTTGCAATTGCAGCATCATCCAAGACCACATGAGCACCTCATAAATAAAAAATTCACAATCCAGAACAAATTTCCAAGCCGCAAATTTCTCTCTCCCTCGGGGGCGGCATGAATTTTTATCCAAGGTTCACCTAGGGGGTGATAATTTATATTCTAATTTGCCTCCCAACGTTTAAATACCTGCCTCCGCCCCTGAAAAAAAAGCAGTATAGCCCCTTTATCGCATTTTCTCTTTTTATACCCTGCACACGCATCCTATATAAGCAACTTTGTGCATATTATTATTGGTAATATGGCAGATTTATCCGTGAAATTGTGCGGGGCTAAAATGAAAAGCCCGCTTATTTTGGCATCAGGAATCCGCTCCAACAACGCTCAGCTTCTTATTCGCGCAGGGGAGGAGGGCGCCGGAGCAGCAACTTCAAAATCATGCTCATTGCAAGCAAGGGAGGGGCACAAAAACCCCTCCGCCGTAGAATATGAATCTTATATGATAAATGCCATCGGGCTCTCCAATCCCGGGGCGCAAACTGAAAAAGAGGAAATAGAATTTGCAGTGAAAAACGCAAAAATTCCAATAATAGCATCAGTATATGAAAATTCCCCGGAGAATTTTGCAAAAGTCGCAAAAATAATTTCAGAGGCAAACCCCGCAATTATAGAATTGGATGCCTCATGCCCCAACATACATATGGAAGGGGAAATGTTTTCCTCCTCATGCAAAGGAGCAAGCGAAGTAGTGAAGGCTGTTAAAAGGCAGGTGAAAAATATCCCCGTCTCAATAAAGCTCGCCCCAAACGTCCCCAACATAGGGGAAATCGCAAAAGAGAGCCAGCGCGCGGGCGCGGATTGCATAAGCGCGATTAACACAATTCCTGCCATGATGATAGATGTGCATGCAAGAGCTCCGGTTCTCTCAAATAAATACGGCGGATTATCAGGCCCCGCAATATTTCCCGCGGCATTGCGCTGCGTAAATGAAATAAGAAATTCCTGCTCTCTTCCCATAATCGGCGGAGGGGGAGTAACCTCCGGAGAGGATGCGGCGGCAATGCTTATGGCAGGCGCAACGGCAGTTTCAGTGGGCACTGCCATTTGGAAAAATCCGCTGGCATTTAAAAAAATAAATTCAGAGCTTTCCTCTTACATGAAAAAAATGAATTTTGAGAAAATAAGCGATATAAAAATGAAATAAAAAAATAATATTTGCAATAAGAAAATAAGAAAAAATAAAATTTGTTTTGGCAAGTTGTGTTGAATATGGGGCATATTATAGCAAAAGTGCAAAAAGCAGAGAAAGAAACCGAGCAGGTTTCCCTCCTCACACTTGATATCTCAATTAATGCGCAGCCCGGGCAGTTTGTGATGGCATGGCTTCCAGGCACCGAGGAGAAGCCTATGTCGGTTGCAAACGCATCTCCTCTCCAGCTTGCAATTGCAGATGCGGGAGAGGCTTCCAAAAAAATGGCATCGCTAAAAAAAGGAGATATCCTTATGGTGCGCGGCCCATACGGAAAAGCCTTCTCTCCCAAGGGGAAAAAATGGCTTATGGTAGGGGGCGGCTACGGCTTTGCGCCTTTGCGCTTTCTGGCAAAAGAGGGAATAAAAAAAGGCGCGCAAATACAGAGCATAATAGGCGCGCGCTCAAAAAAATATTTAATGAAAGAAGCGCCCGGCAAAAATCATTTTACAACGGATGATGGCTCTGCAGGGGAAAAAGGAAACGTAATGGCAGTATTAGAGCCGCTTTTGAAAAAGGAGAAATTTGACTGCATATATTGCTGCGGCCCCGAGAAAATGATGCTTGCGGTCGCCTTGCTTGCAAAGAAAAATAAAATTTCCTGCCAACTTTCCGTGGAAAGATACATGAAATGCGGCTTTGGCGTATGCGGGCATTGCGCAATGGGGGGCTGGCTCTCATGCATAGACGGCCCCACAATAGATGGGGAAGAGGCGCTAAAAAACCCGCAATTCGGCAAATTAGCCTGCGACAGGGCGGGAAAGCACGTGAAAATATAATTATTATAAGGTGATTTGATTGTTCATACGCTCTACAAGAATATTCATAGACGGAAAATTGCGCCCGGCATGCCTCTCAATACACACCGGCAGGATTGGCGGAGTGCATTCTTACACTTATATGAAAGAGGATGCGCTTGATGCGGGCGACTGGATGATATTGCCAGGCGCGATAGATGTGCACACCCACATGCGCGAGCCTGAGAAGCCGCGAAAAGAGGATTTCACAACAGGCTCGCAGGCTGCCGTCGCGGGAGGGGTGACAACATTTTTTGATATGCCATGCTACCGCTCCCCATGCACCTGCACTGTCGGGGATTTGGCTGCAAAAGAGAGGCTTGCCTCAACAAAAAGCATTTGCGAATTCGGATTTCACTTTGGCGCGACAAATGAGAATTCTGATTTGGTAAAAAGGCTCCAGCCCCACTCCCTCAAGGGATTCACATACGACAACCATTCCCCCCTTTACCTTACACATGCCGGATTCTCCCGCCATTTTGCGGCGTTTGATGCGAAAAAGCCATTTATTGTGCATTGCGAGGATGAGGAAACTCTCTGCGCCAACAGGAAAAAATTTACTGAGCATGAGAAAATACATTCTCCGGAGGCCGAATTAAAATCTGTGAAAGAAATAAATTCTCTTGCAAGAAAATTCAAGCGCCGCGTGCATTTTGCCCACCTCACTCTCGCAGCTTCTGTGCGCGCAGCAAAAATAGGCAATTCAATGATAAAGCCGCTTCTTCCAAACGAGGCCGAGCGCCCATTCCTTACTTGCGAGGTTACCCCGCACCATCTTTTTCTCTCTACAGATGATTTGAAAAAACTCAAAGGATACGGCATGGTAAACAATCCGTTGCGAAAAAAAAGCGAAGTTGCAAAATTATGGAAAATGCTTCCCCACATAGACATGGTTGCAAGCGACCATGCGCCCCACTCCCCCGCAGACAAAGCAGCAGGCGCCCCCGGCTTTCCGGGAGTGCAGACAATGGCGCCACTTTTGCTTCATGCGGTAGTCGGAAAAAAGCTAAAAATAAACGAGGCGGTGCGCCTTCTTTCCTCAGGCCCTGCAAAAGCATTTACAATTTCAAGAAAAGGCAAAATAGCCCCGGGCTATGATGCGGATTTGATGGTGTTTGACCCTGCCGACTCCTGGAAGGTGGACGCTTCCACCCTTTTCTCAAAAGCAGGCTGGTCTCCATATGAGGGCTGGACTTTGCGAGGCAAAGTATTGGGAACCATATTGCGCGGCGAGCAGGTTTTCTGGGACGGGGAAATACTGGTAAAGCCCGGCTTTGGAGAGCTTGTGCAGCGCTCGCCAAAAATAGGCAGCGAGCGCCTTGTGTTGCGAAAGCATTCAAAAGAGAGATAAATTATTTCACAAGCTCCAAATTCACAATTCCCTGCGTATCTGAATAAATGTCAATTATGTAACTGCCCGGCGCGCTTATGCTCTCAAGCCCGCGCCCGTGCATTTGAAAATCAGTCTGCTGCAAAATAATTACATTTCCATAAGTTGTCTGCACATCAAGCGCCACCTCATTATTATTAACGCTTATCGAGCGCACATGCGGCATCTCCACCTGCGCCCTTATTTTAGAGCCAGGCCCCAAATTTCCAACAGCCTGCGCGCTTGAGGCAATCCTTGCGGCGGAAAAAGTTGCTTTTGAGATGGAAAGCCTGTCAGGGCTGTCCTGCGCCGCAAAATTCATTGCAAACAATATAGGCAAAATCGCAACGCTGAGCATTCCGATAATAAGCAAAAATTCAACAGATACCTGCCCGCGCATAGCAAAAGCCACTCACACGCAATATAAAAATATATGCAAAAAGAGAATAGCTTATTTCGCAAACGATTATAAACTGTAAATCGGTTTTCTCTCACATGAAAAAGGCGCAGTCATCGCTTGAATTTATCTTTCTGATTGCAATCGCCCTTATGCTGGCAGCCATTGCCGCATTTTTGCTGGGCTCTTTTAACAACCCAGAGTCAAAAATAGCAATTTCAAGAAGCTATTGGGGCTCATCTGCGGCGGATTTGCGCATCACCAACTGGGCAATGCGCACCACCCTCTCCGAAGACGGGCAGAGCGTTGAATCAAACCTTACTTTGGAAATTATAAATCCCACCTCTTTTCCAATTACTATTAAGGGAATATTTCTTGCAAAAGGAAGCTTTGCTCACGCATGGAATACCGATGGCACGGCTTTAGGGGACAATGACGACCTTCTTATAGTGCTAAACCCCGGCTCTAAAAAAACGCTTGTGATGCAGCATTATGCCACAGGCGCAGGCATTTATGTCCCTGCAAAAATATATGAAATTCCCGCAAGCTTTATTTATGACGGGCAGGTGCCCTCAATACACCAGAACGGAAGCATTCCCATAGTCGGCAAAAACTTTGTAAATGTTGTCGCAGGCTTTGGCGGCGCGGGAAGCTGCGCCTCCGGCACCTCCGTGTGCCCCGACTCTGACAACTGCTGCGCCGACGGCTATTGTGTGGGGGGAAGCGTGTGCTGCCCGCCTCCGGGAGAGGCATGCGGCTCTGCCTGTTGTTCCTCTTCCCAGAATTGCGTTTCCGGCTCCTGTGTTGCCGACTGCGAATCCCCTAATTTTGCATGCGGCACAAACTGCTGCGGCAGCGGAGAGCTTTGCGACAGGCAATCCCTTGAATGCATAGAAGCCGCCGCCTGCATCCCTGATGATTATGTTTGCGGCAACTTCTGCTGCAACAACCCGCCGTATGAAAAATGCTTCTCTGGCAACTGCTATACAGAATGCCCTTCAGGCACCGGGCTTTGCGGGCCTGATGGAAACGGGGTAAATTACTGCTGCGACATAGAGAATGGCGAGGCATGCGACGAGGCAAGCGGCACCTGCACCTCCTGCACATCTCCCTCTCACATTTGCGTAGATGATTGCTGCTCATCAACACAGAAATGCGACTCAGGCACATGTGTTGATTGCGAATCCCCCACATCGGTTGCATGCAACACAACCTGCTGCGCAGACAATGAGGCATGCCTTAGCTGGGCAAATTCGGACTGCGGCACCTGCCCATCCTGGAGGGTTTGCGGCGAATCTTCTGAATTTTGCTGCAACACAACGCAAAAATGCGACTCTTCCACAAATACCTGTGTTGACTGCCCCGAGGGCACAATCGCATGCGGGGAATTCTGCTGCCCAGAGCCAACAGAGGATTTGATTACATGTGATGTTGATGCCGAACCTGCAGAATGCTCAAACTGCTGTCCCGCAGGCACATTTAATTGCAATAATGAATACTGCTGCTCACCCGAGCACATATGCTCATCCGAGGGGCAGTGCGTTCCCACCACCTGCTCTGCAGGGGAAGTGGCATGCCCGCTTGATGCCTCCGGAAGCACTTATGAGTGCTGCACCGCCGGGGAAGTTTGCAACATGAATTCAAGCTTTGTAGGATGCATTGCAGAGGAGGCATGCCAATGGCTTCCAATATGCGGAGAGGGCTTCTGCTGTGATGAGGGGCAATATTGCTATGATGGCAACTGCATGGATTCGCTTCCCTCGTCCGCAACCTGCAACTGGAGCCTTGTGTGCCCTCCATCGCAATTGTGCTACCAGATAAACCAAACCAGCGGGCTAAATATTTCTCCCGGCGTGTGCTGCGCCGCGGGGGAAACATGCTCAAACGAGACCGGCGAATGCTGCACTTATGAGGTTTGCGCAACTTACAACGAAACTCTTGGGCTGTGGTTTGGGCTTTGCTGCAATGCCGGAGACGCGTGCATGAATGACTCTGTAAGCGGGCAAAATGTTTGTTGCCCTGATGACTCATACACTTTTGTGCAAAGGACAGGCGCAACCACAAGCGAATCATTTTCCTTAAGCTCCCAGTGCACCGGAGGGCTTGCAGACATGTGCTGCTCATCTGACGGCTCATCCTCATGCATCCCTCCGACTACCGGTGAGACGTGCTGCAACAACACTCAAATATGCATGTCCGGGCAGATTGGCCCGTCTTTCCCAACTACAAGCAATATGACATGGGTTTGCTGTGACAACACCACTTTTTGCGGCAGCGACCCCATAAGTTTGCCGCTAAACCGCGCGGATGAATATTATAACCAGACATATGGCTGCTGCGATTTGGGGCAGCAATGCGACGTGCCATCCATAAACGGAACGCCCTCATACACTTGCTGCCCCGCAGACACTACCTGCTTTAATGACGTATTATGCTGTTCCGGAGACCCGACAATTCTTGCAGGCGGGGAAGGCTCCGGAAACTTCTGCACTGGGATAGAATTAGGGGCAACCACTTATTGCTGCACAGACGAGCAAAAATGCGCTGAAATATATTCGGGAGGGCTTTATTCAACATACTCGTGCTGCCTGCCTGAAAAATATAATGCAGACACAAAAGCATGCTGTTCAAACACCCTGGCATGTGTCGGAACTCCACCTGACCAGATAAACTGCAAAAACGTAAATCTCACGGATACCGACGGCGACGGGCTTTATGACTTTTGCGATAATCCTGCATGCGCAATAGACTGCTGCACTCCCACTTGTGTTTCAAACATTGGGGGGGTATGCCACCCGCCCATTCAAACCGGGGGAGGGTATATGGACTGGGTATGCGACTCTGCAACCGATGACACAGATAACGGATGCTATTTGCAATGCGTGGGAGGCGAGGACCCCTGCCCGGAAATTTGCGGCGACGGCTCCTGCTGTGAGGCAGACACCTGCCTTGACCGCACTGCGCCGTATTCAGACAATATTTGCTGTGATTTGGCAGGGTATGTGCAAACGCCAACTCCTGATGCCGGGCCTCCGGAAACTGTTGCAACAGAATGCTGTCCCGAAGATAGGGCTGTGCCTGACGGCTCTGGCGGCTATTCTTCCTGCTGTGCTTATGGCTCAATTGCTGCTTTGGATGCGAATACTCAAACCTGGAGCTGCTGCAACGGCACGGCGGTTGATGTAAGAAATGAATTTGATGAAATTATCGGCTCAATATGCTGTGCTGATTACACTTACTCTTATTGCGACACTCCTGCCGGCTATACTTGCTGTGCGGCAGACCATTGTAATCCAGACGGGGGCGGCGCTTGTTGCGAGGGCTCATTATGTGGCGAAGAAGGTTCTGGCTCTCAATTCTGCTGTCCTGCAGATGCTACAGAATGCTATCAATATACCAATGTTCCTACAAATGATTACGATTGCTGCACCGCCAATAAAGTATGCGACATAAATGACGGCTCAGGCAACCAACTCTGTTGTGAATCAACAGAGACCTGCCGCCCAATACAAGGAGAACTCACTAACAAATGCTGTCCCGACGCAGACATCTGCGGCTCAACTGCATGCTGTGCTGATGGATTAGGCTGTATAGACAGCATCTGCCAGGCATGTACTCAGGATGCAGACTGCCCCTCAACAGAGCCATACTGCAATACTGTGCGCACTCCAAATACGTGCCTTAGCGAGCCGTGTCTTAGTGATTCAGATTGCCCAATAGGTGCGCCTACATGTAACACAGATGCAGACCCGAACCAGTGTGAATAATTATTTCAACTTCTTAAAATTAGAAAAAGAACAAATTAACTTTACCTTTTTATCAGCTTTCTTGTTTTGCCGCTTCTACTCTCTCTTATAAGGTAAGCCCCTGAAGACAAGCCGTTTAAGTCAATTGGAATATTGTGCTCTCCTTTCTGCATAAACTTATTGTAATATACGGTTTTCTCATTTCCATAAGTGTCATATAATTTCAATTCAACTTCCTGCCCCTTCTCTAATTCTATTTTTAATGTGGTTGAATTCTCAGCAGGGTTTGGGAAAAGCAATTCCCTTGCAATATTTGAATACTTTGAGTCATGCACGCTTACAGGCGTGTCCTTGGTTGTAAAGTCAATTGCAGTGTCCAATGCCTCCTTGTCAAAGCCGGTAGCATTTAGATTTATCCTGTGCAAAGTTTCATATGCAAGCTTTTCATTTGGAATAAATTTTATAGAGCTGTCTTTCTTGTCAAAGAAAATACTCCCTTCTATGTCATAGGGAAATACCGTGCTTGTGCTGTCAATTGGCTCTGAGCTGATGGCTCTAACTGTTATATTGTAGTTTTCAATTAATTTGTTGAATTTGAAGTAAAGGGAAGTGTCTGTTGGCACATCTATTGCTTTTGCTTCTGGGTATGAGTGCAAGAGTTCTGTTTTTATTGTTTGGTAGGGGTTGCCTTTTTGAAAATTATTTGTTGCTTTTAGCAGTAATTGAGCCATGTATTTTGCGTCTGTTGGCATGAAAGTAATTGAATCTTTGGAGTTTACAAGCAAGTCCATTCCGAAATGATTCTTGAGAGTGGCGGTTGTATCTATCACCTTGTATTTTGTTTTGCCGTTTTCCAAATAGCTTTCGTAAACTACAAATGCATTATCTTTTATCGTATATTGGTTCCCGTTTTTGTTGAAAAATATTACTGGGAATAAAGATGGGACCGGGGCAGAAATATTCGGGATGTTCATCCCCCCCCCGTTGGAGTGTACCTGAATGGATATCGCATCCCCATTTCCGCTTCTTAAAGCTACGCCTCCTCCCTTAAACCAAACGCTGTCAGGGCAAGGAATATCTGGAGAGTTCAGATTTTGCTTCCCATTTGATACATTTAATCTTGGAGGGTCATTCTTAAACCAAGTGTATTCAGGATTTACAATAGGATAAATTAGCCTCAATGGAAAGATATATCCATTGAGTGGATGCTTCCATGTGGTGGCAAGAAGAGAGTCATACCCCCTGTTTTCCTTATCCTTTATAGCAACCTTAAAGTCAAGCGAAGGTCCCACCAAAGTATCCTGGAAAAGAAATGTAGGATAGCACCATCCGCATTGCTTGTAATTGTATGCCGCCCTGCTAAAGCTAAATTCATCAATTATCTTCACTCCAATTACTGCCCCTCTCACCATCTTCTGGTCTAAATAAACTTGGTTAACGGGCAAAAACAAAGTGTCTGATACAAGGAAAGGCGTATTTCTCTCAAATTTAATGTTAAAAACAGAAGAACCCTCTGCGCCCTTTGCCTCTACTTTCTCTATTACAGAATTCCATTTAGACAAATTAGTATCCAAAACAGGAAAATGCGGCGAAGAATTTGTAAGAACTCCCTTAATCTGGTTTCCATTCGCTAAAGTTATCTCTCTCCAAGCCGCCAAACTGTCTATTGGCTCAAGCTTTATGCTGTCTGCACTGGCTTCAATTATTCTGAATTTGAGAGGATTTTCTGTGCTGTCAGTGAAAAAGGAAATAATGTTTGATGCAGAATCCAAAGTAATTTTTTGGGAAGGTGCCATTTCTGTCAAGCTGAATTTTCCTTCCTCATTCACATTCCCCTTTATTTTGAGAGAGCCATCCAATGTTTTGAAAGGAATTTCTACCTCTCTTGCCCCGGGAGCTAACGCATCAGGTGTTAATATTTGCTTTGAAATAGTATGCATTGGCTCCTGTGTTAGTAATTTTGCATTAGGAATTAGAAGCAAAGCCGAAGGCACGCCTAATTGCACGCCTAATTTTAAGGCGTCTTTTGCCTTATGTGCTAAATTGCGTATGTATGTGGGAAGTGTTGTTTTCATGTGTATTAATATAACAGGTCAAATCTTATAAAGCTATCTTAAGTGCTACGAGGTGGGGGATAGGGGGAAGAAAAACCTGCCAAGATGAGATGCCAGCTAAGCTACTAACTGCTCGCCCATTAGCATGCTATAAAAAGATTCATGCAAAAGTGAAGCTATGGCGCAGGCAATGAAGCTTCCTCAAAAGGAAGACCTCTTCAGATATGACTATGGCAGGCCTATTTCATCCCTTATTGAAAAAGAGGGAAGCATCTACAATATTGCGCTTAATTTATTCTCTGAATTTTGCACAGGAAAGTATGAGAATTACCTGGATAATTCACAAGTTGAGAAATTCATTGGCTGGCTTGAGCAAAATAGCGGGCATTTGCAAAAAAACATTGAGAATATTATAAAAAATAAGCTAATTGAAGGGGATTTGAAAACTGAGGAGCAGGTGTATTATGCGCTTGGGTTTATGGTTGGGGGGCAGTATGTATTAGGAAAATATACGGATTATGATGAGGAAGTGGATG
>PFCD01000012.1 GCA_002778455.1 Candidatus Micrarchaeota archaeon CG10_big_fil_rev_8_21_14_0_10_45_29
TATCTTGGGGAAGTGAAAGTAAGCGAAGGAGGATACGCAAAATTCACAAACCCCAAAACAGGCAACAGCATTTTAATAAAAGGAATAAGGGTTGCTCCCCCGAGTTCATCTATCTGGGCAGAAGTTTCTCTTTTTACTGATGAAATAACCCTTGAGCATGACAAGAGGTATAACCTTGCCTCATCCGACGACCCAAATTGGGCAAATGTGAGAGCTTCCCTTCTCTGGAAAAACCGGGAAGCCAGCGCATTAGACGGGCGCGCGGACTCGTTGCGCGAAATTGCTCTCTATGTGGATGACATGTCATCCTACATACAAGGCAGCGGCAACCGCATGGTTGCAGGCGACTCCGTAGCTTTCCCAAAAATAGGAAATTCCTACACTCTTGAATATAGCGGGCTTGATTTGCAGAGTGCGGATTACGAGGGCATTAGCATATCTGTAGATTCAGGGGAAATAGTTGTGGCAAATGCAGACAACTGCAATATTCGCAATGCAAAATATGACGCAACCCTCATAAGGGTAAGCGTAAATTCTCGTTCCAATTTGTTTGGGGGCGGCATTGATGCCCTTGGAGGAGATGAGACATATACGTTTCTTATTGACCCTACAGGAAACTTCAGCTTAAACGGCACAGACCAATATGTGGATTCCACAAAAGCAAACTCGCTTGACTGGACTTATTCGACCGTTTTCTGGAAGGCGACTGGGTGCGATTACTATAAAATGAACCGCGTGCTCACGCCCTCAACCAAAAACATCTCTTACATCAACACAACTATTCTCACATCTTTCACAAACACAACTCCCGCAGTAAAATTCTCTACAGCAGGGGATGACGCTGGCGCCTATGGCGCAATCCGCTGGTATTTTGTAAACAACAAGAATGCCAACACCAAAAAGATGCAAACCACCCCATACTACGGCCCTGAGCAGCTGAGTGGAAATATAGTAGGGGAAATAGTTTTGCAAGAGGATGCGGGAAAGCGGGATATTACCTCGCATTATCCTGTAATGACACGGTTTCCAGTGTATAAGGGTACTGCCTCGGTGGAATTCTGGAAATTCAAGTCCTCGGACTCAGATCCATCTGTTGCATACTATAGCGGAATAAACGACAGCGATAAAACAACTCCAACCCATGTGCAATTTGCAACTAGTTATCCGCTGCCCCTTTACACAGACAGGGGCACGAATGTTACCGAAGTCAGTTCATCAACCATATATCTCTATGTTGCAACAAAGGTGGGCTATGCAAACTTTGATTTTGAGAATTCATACCAATTCACTACGCTTATACATGATGCAATTGACAAAACACCGAACAACAGGGTAACCTCCCTGCAAGAGGACATATATGATAACCCGCTTACATTTTCGGATATAGACCAGCTTCTTTCCCCTCTGCGTGGAAGCTTTGCTCCAAACCATAAATATCTTTACAGGATTGGCGAGGATGAATATTCCGGATTTGCAACCCAAAAACTTGTTGACCAGCAGGCAAGCTCTGACTTTACCTACAGCGAGCAGCAGGGCTATTGGGTGGGCTCATCAGCAGACCCCTCAACAGGCGTCTATTATGATAGTGGGGACGCTTACAGGCAAATAGTCGCAAAGCCAAACATAATCGCCTACAACATGAAATTCTTTGGCAACGATTGGGGAATTCCCATTTGCACAGCCGGATTGTCAAAAACAGGCGACTGGGCTTCATGCACCGCAAGCTATGACAGGACAGATGACCACCGCCTGAAAATATGGTTCCTTGGGGAAGAGTGGCTTATCACCAATATGAGCGAGCCCGCAATAAGGGATTTGTACAATTCTGTAGGGGCAAAACCGGGCGGCTTAGTAAAGCTTGCAAAAGAAGCGAAGTATGACATCCTTAACATCAACGGTGTAATTGACGGGGGCGACTTCAAAGCCCGCCTTGTTAAAGTTTTGCCTGGCGGGAACGCCTTCTTTGACATACTTGATGCAAACGGCAAGGTTCTGGCGCAAATAACGGTAAGTCCCGGGCAAACTTACACATTTATAGATTCCTCAACCGGCAAATCAATAAAAATCCACCTTTACAGGGCATCTCCCGGATTTCAGGAAAACTGGACAGAAATCCGCGCGTATGGCCCCTGTCCGCCGGGGCAGGAATATAACAATGAGACATGCAAATGCGAGTTTTACCCGACAAATTTCTCATGCAACGGCGAATGGAACAACTCAAGAAGCTTTAATTCCTCTTTTGACTTTTGCACAAACGACTGCGACACCGGCTATGAATGCAACGCCGCAACCTGCCTCTGCGAGCCAATCTTAGAGCCCCTCACATTCTCATGCAATCAAAATTTCACCCAAAACAGGAGCTATATAAAAGATTTTGACTTTTGCACAAACGACTGCCCAGAAAACAAAGATTGCAGCGCCAACTCCTGCAAATGCGAATGCAACCAAACCCAAAGAAATGCCTGCCAGTACCCAAACATCTGGAACGAGAAAAACTGCTCATGCCAGATAGTTGAATACTGCGGCGCGGGGGATGACGCGGGCATCTGCGCTCTCCCATGCCAGAACAAGAACAAGCAATGCGTGCTTGAATCGCCAGATGCCTGCTCATGTATTTGCGAGGGGGAGCAGAGCTGCAAAGACCCCAAAACATTTAACAACCAGACATGCTCCTGCCTCTGCCCGGCGCAGGACACAGTAAGAATTTCCCTAAACGACATAATAGACGGGGGAAATTATGATTTAAGAATTATGAAAATGGGAGAAAATAACGGCGCAAAATATGCAAACATAGAGATAAGGGGCAAGGACGGCAGCCACAAATGGTGGTACCCCCTAGGCGAGGGGGAGAGCCGCGCCTACTACAACAGCGAAGGGCAGAATGGCATCTCATTTAGCATAATAGAAATAAATGCAGATGAGAGCTGGGTTGAAATTATAATACACTCCGACTGCCCCAAGCCCAAGAAATATTCCACCGACTCATGCGCATGCTATTGCCCGTCGGAATTAAAGGCAAATTGCACAAAGCCCCACATATGGAATGAGAGCAACTGCACATGCGAATATGTTGATGCCCTCAACTTCTCATGCAACCAAAACTGGGCGCAAAACAGAAGCTATGCAAGCAATTTCGACTATTGCACTGATGATTGCCCGCAGGATTTTCTCTGCAATGAAAACTCATGCATTTGCGAGGAAAAGCCAAAAGATAGCTGCACCGGGGGAATTGAAAACAACGCGCCTTTCTGCACAGGAATATGTGTAAATGAAAATGAAGTGTGCGCCTTCAACCCGAAAATAAACCTGAGCAACTTAAGCGGGGCAAACCTAAGCGAGCTGTGCACATGCCAGAGAAGCTGCTACAAAAACCCAATAGACCAGGACAGGGCAGGGGATGAGGAAAAAGGCGCCATAAGACCGCCTGAGGAGCCAAGAGAGTGCGACCCGCTAATAAGGGAATTTGAGCTCTTTGGCCTGCAAATTCCCGACATTTATATTCTGGATGCCGGCTGCGGAGAGCTTGGGTGCAACTTTGAGACTGGCTTGTGCATTGTTGATGAATCCATAATCGCAGAGCCGCCCGGCTCTGCAAAAATTTGCATAGGCGCCTGCCCGCCCGGGCTTGAATGCTCTGTGCAAAACTCGCAATGCGACTGCGTAGAGCCGCCCCAGCCCTGTGGTTTTGTGGGCAAGCCGTATTCTGAAGAATTGGGGGAGCCGTATTATAGCGCAAACGCATGCACTGGCTACTGCGAAGATAGCTCAAAGCAATGCTACATCGCCGGAATGAACGGTATTGCGGACAGCAAAAGGCATGCAACATTTCTTGATGCATATTGCACTTGCGAGTGCGGCATTCCCACAACCTTGGTGCTTGGGGCGTCAAGCTCAAAAACAACCTGGAACGGCTTTGTGTCCATACGGCTTTTGAGCGTTGAGGGCTCAGGCGCAACCGTGAGGATGGCGGATGCAAAATCCCCTTACGGATACAAAGAGGAGCAGGTGGGGCAGGGAGGCACCGCCACATTCAAGCTTGAGCGAACGGGCGAGAACGTTTATTTCAAAATATCAAAAATTTCCTCATACGAGGGGCAGGATTATGTTGTAGTTATCATGAATTCCTGCCCTGCGGGGGAAACGTTTGATGCGCAAACATGTTCATGCATTAAAGGCGGAATTGCAACCGACAACCCAACCCCCGAGAGCAACGCATTTGTGCCATGGTATGAGTAACATTTTTATACTCTATTTACCATATATTCTCATGGTAAGGAAAGTTGAGGCAATCTCCTCATACATGGAGGGGCATTCAAGCAATTTTCACTATCCCTTTCCCCTTAATATGAAAAATGCGCCCTCGAAGTTTGATGATTTGCTGCAAAAGCAAATGCAAAATTTCAAAAAAAGAAATAAGGAAAAAAAGGATTCCCTTGATTTGAGCCATAACTGCAAAAAAATGCAAAAATTAGAAAAATTAGTTTGCGAATTCTGCGAAGGAGAAAGCTCTTTTTCACTAAAGGAGAAGAAGGAAATTTTGCAGAAAATAAAAGATTTGATTTCGCAGCTTCCCTCCTCAGGCAGCGAGGCAATAAAAGAGATGCTAAACTCACACAGCAATTTGGAGCTTTATTCAATATTTCTAAATTCCGCGCCGCCTGAAGCCAAGCCCCTCACTTATCCGCAGGAGATAGCAAAATTCGCATCAAGCTTTAGGCGCAACTGAACATCTTTTTCTCCCCTCCGCCACTTTACGGGGCAAATAGCAAGATAGGGTTATAAACCCTTGTATACATATTCTTCTTCACGTCTACTTTACAAATTCTTGTGAGGTTTGACACTCCTAACAATTGTTAGGAATCATCCCGGCAGATTGGCTAACATGCTAAATGAGCATGTTGCCAAATAAAAAGGGAAAATTTTTCCGCCCTGAAAAAGGGGTGCGCCAATGCCAAGGCAAGCGCATTCGGAAAAAAAGTTTCAAAAGTGATAAGAATGGCAAAAAAGAAAATTGCTTTTTGCCAGAATTATCCGACTAACAGGAGGATAATCTGATGGCAAAGCACAACAGACCCAGAAAAGGCTCGCTGGCATTTAATCCAAGAAAGCGGGCTAACAAGCAGACCCCCACTATTAACTTTTGGGCGGAAAGGGAAGAGCCCTCTCTATTGGGATTTGCAGGATACAAGGCAGGAATGACTACAATATCATATATTGATGATTCTAATTCTCCAAACAAAAACACTGAAGTCTTTATTGGCGCAACAATAGTGGAGGCGCCCTCATTAGTAATATATGGCATCCGCGCATTCAAAGACGGGCAAATAAAAACAGATAAAATATGCACAGATGAGAAAATTCTCAAAGAGATGGGAATGAAATTAAAGAAAAAAAATGAAATAAAGGCAGAGGATGCCGACGATATTTTTGTTCTTGCATACACCCGCCCCTCAAAATGCGGGTTTGGAAAAAAGCATATAGAAAAAATGATGATTGGGGTAGGGGGAAAAGACACAAAAGCAAAGCTTGATTATGCAAATTCTATTTTAGGAAAAGAAGTAAAAGCATCCGAGGCAATAAAGCCCGGAGAATATGTTGACACCTTCGCAGTATCCATAGGGAGGGGCTGGCAGGGGCAGGTAAAGCGCTTTGGCACCTCTATACAGCGAAGAAAAGCAACAGGCAAAAGGCGACATATCGGAAACATGGGCGCGTTCGGGGCGCACGGGGTGCACCACACAGTCCCGATGGCGGGGCAAATGGGATACCACAACAGGCATGAGCTTAACAAAAGAGTGATGAAAATCGCAACACCTGAGGAAGTAAACCCGTCGGGGGGCTTTCCGCACTACGGAGTTGTGAAAAACGAGTGCCTTCTTATCCTTGGCTCAATAACAGGGCCGAAAAAAAGGCTTATTCGCATGAGAAAGGCGGTGCGAAAAGCCGAGATAAAGGCGCCTGACGTGAAGGAAATATTAAACACTCCTCAAAATTAGTGATTAAATGGCAAAAGCAACATTATATTCAACAAGCGGAAAAGCAAGCGGCGAGGTAGAGCTTCCGGCAGCATTTGATGAGCCGATACGCCCCGGCCTTATAGCAAGGGCGGCAATAGCAGACCAGACTCAATTTTACCAGCCAAAGGGAAGCGACGTATGGGCAGGAATGAAAACCTCTGCAAGATATCAGGGAAGAAAAGACACTTACGGCGCATCAAAAAACCACGGAATGTCGATGCTTCCGAGGGAAATTCTTCCGGGCGGAAAATTCGGGCGAGCAAGGCGAATTCCCTCATCCGTGAAAGGAAGGCGCGCGCACCCTCCGAAAGTGGAAGAGAAATTAATCGAGAAAATAAACAAAAAAGAATATGAAAAGGCGCTTCACTCCGCATTGGCGGCATCCGCCTCAATAAAATACGTGCTCTCACGCGGGCACAAAATAAGCGAAAAATTCTCACTCCCTATTATAATAGACGGCTCAGCCGCGCTTGCCAAAACAAAGGACGCGCAAAAAATGCTTGAGGCAATAGGGATAGGGGACGACCTTGCAAGAGGCAAAAATTCAAAAAAGCGCTCGGGTGTCGGCTCAAGAAAGGGCGGCTTAAGGCGCCCAAAAACCATACTTATAGTGGTATCACAAAAAGAGGGCGCAATTAAGCGCGCGGCAAAAAACATCGCAGGAGTAGACGTTGTAAGCGCGGATAAATTAAGGGTGCTTGACCTTGCGCCCGGAGCAAAAGCCGGCAGGCTCGCGGCATATACAAAAGCCGCGCTTGAGGAAATCGCGAAAAGATGATATTTATGGCAAAAAAAACCAAAAGCCAAGAAGCATTCCAAGCAGGGCAGCAGGCAGAGGCAAAGATAGCAAAAGCAAATGCAAAACTCTCTGGCAAAGGGGCAAAAAAATATTTGCCAAAGGCAAAAGTTTATTCGGGAAAATACGGGGCGCAGGAAGATGGCAAGGAGGGCGCATACACCGCCAAAGGCACAATCCTTCTTTACCCAATAACAACAGAGAAGGCAATTGCCATGATTGAATTTTCAAACCAGCTCACATTTGTTGTAAGCGCAAATTCCACAAAGCCGCAGATAAAAAGGGAAGTTGAAGCCCTCTTCAAAGTAAAGGTGGGGAGAATCAACACAAAAATAACTCCCAAGGGAAAAAAGCACGCTTACATAAAGCTAAAGGAAGGAAAGGCGGATGACATCGCATCACAGCTAAAGATTGTATAAGTGATATAAATGGGAAAATTACTAAAGCAGCAAAGAAGAGGAAAGGGCTCCCCCGCATACATTGCCCAATCCCACAGGTATAAGGCAAAAATAGCATTTCGCAAAATCGACTCTATAGAGAAAGAGGGCTCTCTTCGCGGGGCGGTAATGAAATTTGTGGACGACCCTGCGCACCAAGTGATACTTATGCATGTGCGTTTTGCAAACAACGATGAGATTATGGTGCCTGCGCCTGAAGGAATCGCGGTAGGGGATGAAGTATACTCAGGGGCTCTTGCGCCGATAAAGCCCGGCTGCATCGTGCCTCTCTCAAAATTGCCTGAAGGAATGTTTATTTACAATGTTGAGAGAAACGTCGGGGACGGCGGCAAATTTGTGCGCGCGCCCGGAGCATACGCAACCCTTGTCTCAAAAGAGAAAGGGAAAGCATATGTAAAGCTTCCATCAAGAAAAGTAATAGAGCTTCAAGCCACCTGCAGGGCGCAAATAGGATTGCTTTGCGGAGGGGGAAAGCTTGAGATGCCTCTTCTAAAAGCAGGAGTAAACCACTACAAAAAGCATGCGCAAAACCGCAAGTGGCCTGTAAACAGGGGAGTAAAAATGAATGCTTACACACACCCGTACGGAGGCAAGCAGCACCACAAGGGCCGCTCAAGCACCACCAGCAGAGGGGCGCCTCCGGGAAGAAAAGTCGGGCACATCGCCGCGAAATCCACGGGGCGCAAGAAGAGCAAAAACGCATAAGGTGAATAAATGGCACGCATAGAAACTTATAGGGGATTAACGCGCGAGAAGCTGGAGGCGCTCTCTCTAGAGGAATCGCTTCCTCTCATAACCAGCCGGGGCAGGCGTGCGGTAAAGCGCGCGCTTGAGGGAAAAAACACCAAATTGCGGCAGTTTATCAAAAAAGTTGATGAGATGCGAAAGAAAACCTCAAAAAAGCCGATTCGCACCCATATAAGAGACGCGGTTATACTTCCTTTCTGGATAGGATTGGAATTTGCGGTGCACAATGGCAAAGAATTCAAGCCGCTTACAATAACAATAGATAAAATAGGATACCGCTTAGGAGAATTTGCGCACAGCACCGGAAGGGTTTTGCACTCTGGCCCGGGAATCGGCGCAACACGCGGCTCCAAATTTATCCCGCTAAAGTAGGTAGTCTAATATGGCAAATTACGCATACAACGAAAAAGAGAAGGGCATTGCGCTTGCGCGCGTCAACTCGGTTGACGCCAGCTACCGCGATTTGTGCAACGTATGCTCAAACATAAGGGGAAGGCGCGCGGACGCGGCGCTTATGTTTTTGACAACCGCGCTTGAGGAAAAACGCCCGATTCGCTATCCCCGCCACAACAAGAGGCGAGGGCATGTGCGCTCTTTGGGGGGCAAAAAGGGAGGATGCCCTGTAAAATCCATAAAAATAGTGCTCAACGTTTTGCAAAACGCAGTTGCAAATGCAAACGCAAAAGGGCTTGGCGACTGCAAAATAATTCACATAGCGGCAAACAAGCAGGATGTTTTTGCAAGAATGTCTGCAAAGGGAAGGCGCATGCGCCAGGACTTTGAGAACGCGTTTGTTGAAATAGTGCTTCGCGAGCTAAAGAGCGAGGAGAACCTCCAGAAGCAAAAAGAGATAAAAAAGAAGAGAGAAGAGGCGAAGAAAGCTTTGGAGGCAAAGGCAAAAGAGCTGGAAGCAAAAAAGGCGGCTGATGCAAAAGCCGCACAAGAGAGAAAGGATGCAAAGCCGGCAGGAGGCGATGCAAAAAAAGAAACTAATGCGGATGCAAAAAAAGAAGATGAAAAGAAAGCAGCCGATGCCGCAAAAAAAGAAGATGAAAAGAAAGCAGCCGATGCCGCAAAAAAAGAAGATGAAAAGAAAGCAGCCGATGCCGCAAAAAAAGAAGAGAAAAAAGAAGCAAATGCCTCGCAGGCGCCAAGGCAGAAAATGTCTGATGTGCTCAAGCAGGCAAAAGAGAGGCCTCCTGTCAAAAAGAGCGGGAAAAATTTAAATTAAGGGTGTAATGCGTGGGAATTGAGAAAAAATTCATCGAAGAGGAAATAATCCGGCATCAGGTATCAAAATACCTTGAGACAGAGCTTGACCGCGCCGGCTTTACGCATGTGGATATTCAGCGCACGCCAATGGTTACGCGCATCAGCGTGGAGGTAACAAACCCGGGGCGCGTCATCGGCAAAAAAGGAAGGACAATAAGAGAGCTCACAGACAATATTGCAAAGAATTTCAAAATAGAAAACCCGCAAATCTCGGTAACAGAGTCAAAGAACCCTGAATTGGAGCCGCGCCTTATAGCAAAAAAGGTGTGCCGCTTTATAGAGATGGGCAAAAAGCCGCGCGCTATTTTGCACTCCTCATTGCGAGACATTATGAATGCAGGCGCGCTGGGGGGCGAAATAGTTGCGGCAGGAAAATTGGCTGCAAAAGGAGGGCGCTCAAAATCATTAAGAGTGGTTGCAGGCTATGTGCCAAAGGCAGGTGAGCCGGCGCGCCTTGTGCATGAGTCGCATGTCACGGCATACCCAAAAGCAGGCGCAATAGGGGTGCTTGTAAGAATAGTGATGCCAGGCACCGTGTTTCCCGACAAAGGAGTGCCGACCGTGGTGGAAGTGCCGAATTTAATTTCAAAATCCGAGGATGTTGCAACAGGCGGCAATTCTCCGGAAGCTCGGGAGAGAAAGCGAAGAGCCCCGCAGGGAAGAGGGCGTGAGAGGAAGAGATAGGTAATTTTTATGGCAATCTTGCGAAAAAAAGAATTAAGGGAAATGGGCGCGCAGGCGCTTGAGGACAAGCTTTTTGAAATTAGAAAAGAGCTCAACTCCGAGCGCGGCATGGTGGCAACAGGAGGCCGCTCCCAGAACCCGGGGAGAATACGCGAGCTTCGCAGGACAGTAGTGAGAATACTCACATTCATGACACAGCAAAAAGAAGTTGCCACAGGCGGAAGCAAATCTTCTGCCGCTCACTTGCGCAAAATCGGCGAAAGGAGCAAAAACCAGAGGTGAAAATTGGTGGGGAATATATTTCCAAAAGATGACCTGATGAGGGAAATCATTTCGGATGCAATCGAAAAAGAGGATGTAAGATTACGGGCATATGCAACAAAGAAAAGATTCAAAAAACTGGTAACAGTGATTGAGGGGCTCGACAAGGGAAAGCTTTCCCAGACCGCCAAGGAATTGAAAACAAAATTCGCATGCGGCGGGACGGTAAAAGACGGCCTTGTAGTGCTGCAGGGAAACCACATCGCAAAAATAAAGCAGGTGTTAATTTCCCTGGGCTATGATGCCAACTCAATAACGGTTGTTCCCGGTTTTGTAAGGTGAAATTTCAAATATGGCATTGGATGAGGAATGGATTGGAAAGAGGGCGAAAATCACCGCCTCACAAAATCCGAACAATATCGGAATTTGCGGGGAGATAGTGGATGAGACGCTCAACACGATAACCTTTCTCACAAAAGAAAATGAAAGAAAAATCGTGCCGAAAAAAGGCGCGCGCATGCAGATGGAGGGTTCCAAAGAAATATTGGAGCTCTCAAACACGCTCGCGCGCCCGCACGAGAGGAGCAAAAAATGCTCCCAAGGGTAGATTATGATGGACAAAACGAAAAAAAACGCAGTATCCCGCCGAGGATTTTTGATGCAGGGGGTAGTGGTATCTGACAAAAGAAAGCGCACCGTCACGGTGCAGAGGGACCTTGTCACATATGTGCCAAAATACAAAAGGTATGCACGCAAAATTTCAAAGATAGCCGCGCATAACCCCGACGAAATAGGCGCTCACACCGGAGACGTTGTGGAAATAGCAGAATGCCGCAAAATATCCAAGACAAAGGCATGGATAGTCACAAAAATCATTGCAAAAGGAGCAGGGCATCTTGTGCCCGGGCAGGTAAAGGCGCATGACGAGGCGCAACGCTCGCATGAAGGAAAGGAAAAATACCGCTCAAACAAGGCGCAAGAAAAGGAAGGAAAGGAAAAGAAGCCTGATGCAAAAGGAAAGCAACACGCGCAAAAGAAAAATATTGAAGAGGAAGAGGAGCAAACTCAAACTGTGCGCGAGGAAGAGGAGCTTGTGAGGGATGAGGAGGAAACCGCAAAAGAGTAGAGGCGTTTATTTATGAAAGGATTAACCACTTCGGTAACACGGTGCCTGCAGGTCGGCTCCCGCATGGCATGCAACGACAACTCCGGCGCAAAAATAGTGCAGATAATAGGAATAAAGGGCGCAAAGGCAAAGCATGCGATGTATCCAAAAGCCGGCGTGGGGGATATTGTCACCGTGTCGGTGAAAAAGGGAAAAATTTCCATGAAAGGAAAAGTGCTAAAGGCGGTAATTATACGCCAGAAAAAAATGTTCAGGCGCCCAAACGGGATGCGCATATGCTTTGAGGACAACGCAGTGGTAATAATAGATGACAACGGCCTGCCGGTAGGCACCGAAATAAAGGGCGCCATAGCGCGCGAAGTATCGGACAGGTTTCCAAAGGTGGCGGCAATCGCCCCCGCGGTAGTATAGGTGTAATCATGGCAACAAAGACAAAACAGCCGAGAAAGCAGCGCAAGATGCGCGCAAACGCGCCGATGCATGTGCGCAAAAAGCTTATGCATGTGCATGTTTCAAAGGCTCTTCGCCAAAAAAACGGCTCCAAAAGAAGCGTGCTTGTGAAAAAGGGCGACAAAATAAAAGTCCTCTGCGGCTCCAACAAAGGAAAAACCGGTATAGTAATGGAAGCCGATTACAAGGACCTTATGGTTTATGTGGAAGGCATTGTGAGGAGAAACTCAAAGGCGGCGGAGAAGCTTGTGCCAATCCGCCCGTCTATCATAGAGATAATAGACGGAGATTTTTCATCCCCCTCGCGCAAGAGAGGCGGCGCATCAGGCGCAAAGGAAGCGCAAAAAGAGCAGAGCAAATAATTGAGATGATAATATGAGCAAAAAAGGAAACTCACCGCACACAAAAAGGATTTCGCTTCCAAAAACCCTGCCTGTGGCAGGAAGAAAGGAGCATGTGTGGATAGCCTCGGTAAGCCCCGGAACTCATGCAAGAAGCGGGGGCATAAACCTTCTGATGCTGCTTCGAGACGAGCTTTCAGTATGCGCGAACCTCTCTGAAACAAAGCGCCTCCTAAATTCCGGAGGGGTGCTTGTGGACGGGCAGGCGCGAAAAGACGCGCGCTTCCCCGTGGGGATAATGGATATTATTTCCATATTGCCTGCAAAAAAGGCATATCGGATGCAAATCACGGGGGGGAAGCTAAAGCCCGCGGAAGTGGATGCGAAAAAAGCGTCCATAAAATACTGCAAGGTGGTCGGAAAGCGCACCCTCAAAAAGAAAAAAATCGCAATCACACTGCACGATGGCAGAAGCCTTTTGGCGGACGACAACGTGAAAGTCGGCTCAACCCTGAAAATGGAACTGCCGAAATTCAAGATGCACGGGAGCATATCAATGGCTCCGGGCGCAAAATGCGTTGTGATAAAAGGAAAGCACGCGGGAAAGATTGCAAAACTTGAAAACATCTCAAAGCGAACCGGATCCATCCCGGCGCGCGCACAGCTCAAGGCAAGTGAGGGGGACTTTAGCACCCTGGCAAACTACCTTGTGGCAGTTGACGAGGATTTCTAAAATTGAACGGTAATTAATATGGCAGAGGACAAAAAAAGCAAAAACGTGATGTTGGAAGTGGCGATTGAGAAGGTCACCTTAAACATCGGAGTAGGGCAGGCAGGCGCCGAGCTTGAGAATGCAAAAACGCTTCTTGAGCGCCTTAGCGGATGCAAATCCGTGGAAACGCTTGCAAAAGTGCGCAACCCCGTATTTCACATAAAGAAGGGCGACCCCATCGGAGCAAAGACAACTTTGCGCGGGCAGGCCGCGTTGGAATTTGTGAAAAAGGCGCTAAAGCCAAAGGATTTCACATTAAGCAAAAGGAATTTTGATTCCCTTGGAAATTTCAGCTTCGGGGTTCCGGAGTATATCGAGTTTCCGGGCGCAAAATATGACCCGAAAATCGGAATCATCGGCTTTGACGTATGCGTAAGCCTCAAAAGAAAGGGCGGCTGGAGAATCGCAAGAAAGAGAATAAGGAAAGCAAAAATCCCCAACTCGCACAGGATAAGCCGCGATGAGGGAATCGCCTTTGCGCAAAATGCGTTAGGCGTGAAAATATCAGAATAAATGGTGGTACTTTGGCGAAACGAGAAAAAAACCCCCTTCCCTTCGAATACAAGAAGAGAGGAAAAGGCAAACGAAAATGCAGAATTACCGGAAACGCAAAAGGGATAATACGCTCATACGGGCTGCAGCTCTCCCGAAGGGTGTTTCGGGAAATTGCCGAAAACATAGGGTTTAGGAAATATTGAATGGTGTGATGATTATGTCAAACGATTTACTTGCTGATGCGCTTAACGCGATAAAAACGCACGAGATGGCGGGCAAAGGCATTTGCGAGGTAAAGCCCAGCAAAATAGTGCGCGAGACGCTCAAGATATTGCAGGAGAAGCACTACATCGGAGACTTTGAATATGTGGATGAGGGCTACACCGGGCATTTCAAGGTAAAGCTTTTGGGAAAAATAAACAAATGCGGCTCAATAAAGCCCCGCTTCCCGATAAGAAAAAGCGAATGGGTGGAATGGGAGCAGAAATATATTCCCGGAGTCGGCTTTGGCTTGCTAATAGTGAGCACCCCGCAGGGGCTTATGACAAATGAGGACGCAAAGAAAAACAACACAGGGGGAAGGCTCATCGCATATGTATATTAAGTGGTATTTATGGCATCAAAAATAAAGGAAACCGTTACCATCCAAATTCCACAGGGAATCAGCGCCAGCTTGAGTGGCAGCATGGTGTCAGTTTCCGGCCCAAAGGGAAAAGCCTCAAAAAACCTCGCGCTGCGCGGCTTAACAATAAAAATCGAGGGAAGCACGGTAACCCTAACAGGCCCGCTTCGCGAAGTAATGACAGCCAACGGGCATATCAAAAACATGCTGCAAGGGTGCAAGGACGGATATTCGCAAAACATGAAGATAATATTCGCCCACTTTCCAATGTCGCTTGAAGTGAAAGGAAAGGCACTTACCATAAAAAATTTCAAGGGAGAGAGAAAGCCCAGGGTAGCAAACATAGTGGGCGACACCAAGGTTGAAATAAAGGGGCAGAGCATAGTAGTAAGCGGCCCCAGCAAAGACGACGTCGGGCAAACCGTTGCAAACATGAGAATTGCAACAAAGATAGTGGGTATGGATTCGCGCATTTTCCAGGACGGAATCTACCCTGTAAAGGAGTAATGATGTTTATGCCTACAAAGAAAAAAATACCCAAATTCCTAAGGCCCAACTACGGGCGCTCATCCCGAAAGCGCATAAAGGGAAACTGGAGGCGCCAGAGGGGCATAGACAACAAGAAAAGGGTAAAAATGAAGCATATGGGCAAATCGCCCTCAATCGGATACGGGCAGGACAAGAAAATTCACGGAATGCATCCTGCGGGAAAAAGGGAATTGCTTGTCTCAAGCATGAAGCAAATTGCAAGCGCGGACGGCACTCTCCTCATAAGAATTGCGGGAGGGGTTGGCAAGAAGCTTAAGCAAAAACTGCTTGAAGAGGCAAAGAAAAAGAGCCTTGTGGTTCTAAACCCCGGAAACAGGGAAAAAATAGTAAAAAAGGAAGCAAAGAAGAAAGCTCCGGCAAAAAAATCCGCGGCAGCCGTCGCAAAAAAAGAAGCAAAGGCGCGAGATGTTAAAAAAACAGGGGCAAAAAAGGAAAATCCAAAAAATGAAATTAATGCGGATGCAAAAAAAGAAGAGGCAAAAAAATAGGTAGATGTTTATGATTAGCACAATAAAACGGCTCGCATCGTCCATTCTCGGCATAGGGGAGTCAAAAGTATGGCTTGACCCGAATGCAGGCGAGAAGATAAGCGAGGCTCTAACGCGCGATGACGTGCGCAGGCTAATAGAGGAGGGGGCAATCCGCCCGATTCTGCGAAGGGGGGTCAGCCGCCACCGCGCAAGAAAAAAGGCGATAGGAAAAAGAAAAGGAAGGCGCGACGGAATAGGAAGCCGAAAAGGAACCTACAAGGCGCGCAACAACCCCAAGCAGATATGGATGGCAAAAGTGCGCGCCCAGAGAAAGCTTCTCTCAACCCTTGCGGGCGAGGGAAGGCTGGATAAGGAAAATGTCCGCGACATTTACCTGAAAATAAAAGGAAATTCCTTCAGGGGAAGGCAGAATATGCTAAACTACCTCAAGGATAATGGAATGCTCAAAGAGCCTTTAAGCAAAAAATAAATAGTTGATAGATATGGGAAAAGCAACCGGACCAACATACAAAGTCGCTTACAGGAGGCGAAGAAAGAACGCCACCAATTACACAAAGCGCCTCGCACTTATAAAATCGGAATCAAGCCGCCTTGTGGTGCGCGCAAGCAACAAGGGAGTGCTTGTGCAGGTAATTTCATTTGACCCTGCAGGAGACAAAACCCTTGCATGCGCAAAATCATCAGAGGTTGAAAAATTCGGATGGCTTTCACAGGCAAACACGCCAACAGCATACCTTACCGGGGCGCTGGCGGCAAAAAAGGCTTTGGCTGCAGGGGCAAAATCCTGCAACCTTGACATCGGCATGAGCACCCCTAGCGCGGGAAGAATACTTTTCGCAGCCGCGATGGGCGCAAAAGATGCCGGGCTCGCCCTTTCTTTGGGCGAGGGGCTTGTTGACATGAAAAGAATAGACGGCTCGCACATCAGCGAGTATGCAAAAAAGCTTGAAGAGGAAAATAAGGAAAAATTCTCAAAGCAGTTTTCACGCTATATAAAGAAAAATGTTGATGTGAAAAATCTGCCAAGTGTTTTTGCCAAGGCAAAGGGCAAAATATTAAGCGGGTGAAAATGAATGGCACGAGGATACAGAAAAGATCGCAAAAGGGACAACAAGCAAGAGTTTAATCCCGACAGCTGGACTCCAAAAACCCAAATAGGGAAAATGGTCAAAGAGCAGAAGATAACCTCAATCGAGGAAATATATGCTCTTGGAAAGCCTGTGCTTGAAGCCGAGATTGTGGACTTTTTGCTTCCCGGCCTCGAATCAGAAACCCTTGAAATTAAAAACACCCAGCGAATGACCGACTGCGGGCGCAAAATGCAGTTTCGCGCGGTCGTATTATTGGGGGACAAAAACGGGCACTTTGGAATAGGCGTCGGAAAAAGCGAGGAAGTCCGCCCCGCTATAGAGACCGCATCCAAAAACGCAAGGCGCAACATAATTTGCGTTCCGCGTGGAAACGGCTCATGGGAGGACAACATCAAGGCGCCGCACAGCATACCAATCAAAGTTACCGGAAAAAACGGCTCAGTGGAAGTGGTGATAAAGCCGGCGCCGCGAGGGGTAGGGATAGCCGCAAACCATGTGTTGAAAAAAGTGCTTATCTACGCAGGAGTAAAAAACGCCTGGTCATTCTCGCGGGGGCACACAAGAAGCATTTACAACATGGCAATGGCGGCCGCAAAAGCGCTGAATTCTCTTAATGGGATGAAATATCACGGAGACTGGAGCGAAATGGGCGCAAGAGGCGAAGAAATCGCAAAAATGCAGGGCGCTTTCAAGGGAGTAAAAAGCGCGGATGAAAAATTAAAGGAAGTGGCGTAATTTTGAAATTTGAATTGTGATAAATATGGCAGACAAGAAAAAAGATGCATCAGGGGTTGCCAAAAAACCCTCTACAAAAAAGGCCGAAACAGCGGCAGGGGCAACAGATGCACCCGCGCTTGATGGCAAGCAAATATTCGCGGTATTGAGGGTGAGGGGGCTTAGCGGAGTTTCTCCAAAGCAGAAACATACAATGCTTATGCTCAACCTTAAGCGCTCAAACCAGGCAACAATTGTAAAGCACAATATCTCGTATGACGGCATGCTAAAAATCTGCAAAGATTATATCACATGGGGCCCGATAAGCCGTGAAGTGCTTGTAAAAATGATTGCAAAAAGGGGAAGAACCGGCTCTGCAAAAATAAGCGCGGACGAGGCGGGGAAAATGGCGGATGCGTTATTGGAAGGCAAAACGCTCACAGAGATAAATCTAAACAAAAATTTCAGGCTCTCACCCCCCTCCGGCGGATGGAAACAGAAGAAAAGGCGCTATCCGCAAGGGGATTTGGGCCCGCGCGAATCCATGGATGAGATTTTGAGAAGAATGATATAAGGTTGATGCTAATGGCACAAAAAAGAAAGAAAAAAAGAATCGGAAAATTCCGCGGAACCCGCAGCTGCGGCACCGGAAACACGAAAAACAAAAGAGGCAAGGGCTGCAAAGGAGGCTGGGGCAGGGCAGGAATGCACAAGCACCGCTTCTCATACGCAACCGCCTACGAGCGCGAATGGATGAAACACGGCGGAAGGCACGGTTTTTCCAACCCGACAGCCAAAGAGCAGCCGGCAATTAATTTGTATGAAATTGACGCGCTTGCAAAAAAGGGCAAAATAAAAGGCAAGTTTGAATTTGAGGGCAAGATTCTTGGCACCGGCTCGCTTTCAGTTCCTCTTGAGATAAGCGCATATCTGGCAACAGAGCGCGCTCTCGAGAGAATAAAAAAAGCAGGCGGAAAATTCATTCAGCTCGCGCAAAAAACGCAAAGCAAAGAAGCTCCGGAAAAAGCAGGCGAATAATTTTTAGCAAAAATTCATGCGCGCAAGGGAAAAAGCATTTGCAGCAAGAAATTGCAAAAGTGCGCGCAAGGGAAAAAGCATTTGCAGCAAGCCGGCGCAAAGGTTATGCGCATAGCCACATCCGGCTTGCAAAAAAGGCGCGCTTTAAAAAAGGGTTTTTTAGCGCCATCCTTTAAAATTTATCATCCATAGGTTATAGTTATGGCAACACCGCTCGCAATTTTAAGGCCTATTCTCTCCGTTTTGCCGGAAGTAAAGTCACCTGAATTGCCGCCATCATTTTTTGAGCGAATTATGTGGACATCGCTTGCGCTTTTTCTCTTTTTTGCAATGTATAACACTCTGGCTCTGGGTGTGGACCCTTCAGTCGGCGCAAACTCTGACTTTTTGCAGATAGTCACCGCATCAAACCGCGGCTCGCTTCTTACAACAGGAATAGGCCCCATAGTGCTGGCATCCATCTTTTTGCAGCTTTTTGTTGGCGCGAAACTGCTTGAGGTAAACATGAAAGATCCGGAGGAGAAAAAGCTTTTTCACGGCACACAAAAGCTTCTTGCAATCCTTTTGTGTTTTTTCGAAGCTGCCATTTTCGTATTTATGGCAGGCATGCCAATGCAGGCGGATGCTGCCGGAAACATGCTTTTTGGCGGGCAAATTGATGTTGCAACAGGGAAAGTGCTCTCCTTTGGCTTTACCCATTTTTTCGTCCTTTTGCAAATAGCGCTTGCATCCATCGGGCTGCTTTATCTTGATGAAATAGTTTCAAAATACGGGCTGGGAAGCGGAATATCCCTCTTTATCGCCGCGGGAGTTTCATTTGCAATAGCCGGGGGCTCTCTTGCCATCTTATTTGGCAGCGACGGGCTTACAGCCGCCCTCTCATCCGGAGGCGCGCAGGTGATAGCAAAAGCCCTGCTTACAATAATGCCCATAATATTCACAATACTCGTATTTTTGGTAATAGTGTATATAGAGGGAATAAAAGTGGAAATACCTCTTGCATTTGAGAGGGCGCGGGGAATAGGCACAGGCTTTCCCATAAAATTCATGTATGTTAGCAACATTCCCGTCATACTAGCGTTTGCGCTTCTTGCAAACTTTCAATTTCTTGCAATGATTTTCTCAGGCATCGGGCCTGTATGCATAATAGGCGAGGCAAATAACCAGGTGTTAACCCCATCCCTTGCATGCGGCCCCGGAGGCTTTAACGCACTCTCTGTAATCGGAGTAACCGAAGGCGGGGGAACCGCCGGCGCACCCCCGAAATTCACTGACGGAATAATGTATCTCATCTCTCCTGTCTATAATTATTTCGGGCATGATTACGGGGCGCAAATACAATATTATACCGAGAAAACAACCCCTGTATTCGGAATTCCGGAATGGCTTCATATAATAATTTACATAATTTTCCTGATGGTGCTCTGCGTTATTTTCGGGCAATTCTGGGTGGACACAACCGGAATGGGGCCAAAAGACGTTGCAGAACAGCTCAATTCCGCCGGACTGCAAATACCGGGCTACAGGCGCGACCCGCGCATAGTTACCGCAATGCTGGAAAAATACATCCCGCCAATCGTGGTGATGGGCTCGGCGTTTGTGGGGCTTTTGGCAGGGCTTGCGGATTTGACAGGGGCTTTGGGAACAGGCACAGGAATTTTGCTCACAGTCGGAATAGTTTATCGCATGTATCAGGACATCGAGAAACAGAATGTGATAAGCCAAAACTTTTTGATGTCCTCATTGCTTGGCAAAAAATAATTTAGGGGGTAGTTGAATGATAATCGTAATGGGATTGCCCGGAAGCGGAAAAAGCACGGTTCTCTCGGTAGCGCAGGAGAAGGGCTGGAAAGTGCTCAACTACGGCACCCTAATGATGGACATCGCCTCAACAGAGTTCGGGGTAAAAGATAGGGACTCATTGCGCACTCTTCCTGCAGACAAGCAAAAGCGGGTGCAGGCAAAAGTGGGGCACATGCTCTCAAACGAGCGCGAGCGCAAAGTAATCCTTGACACTCATTGCTCAATTAACACCCCTAAGGGGTATTTGCCGGGCCTGCCCTTCTCATTTTTGGGCGCCCTTTATGTGGAAAGACTCGTGCTTCTCACCGCCCCCGCAGAAGACATACTAAAAAGAAGAAAAACCGACAAGACGCGCGTGCGCGATGCGCAAAGCAAAGCATCCATTATAGAGCATGATGAAATGAACCGAATTTACCTTGGGGCATACTCGGTGATTACCGGCGCGCCTTCAATAATAATAACAAACCCGAATGGAAAAATAGATGAGGTAAGGCAAAAATTTGCCTCGCTTTTGGAGTAGTTTTTTATGCCGTTAGAAGCAGGCGCGTTAGCATTCTTAACCCAAATAGAGCCGATATATATAATAGCCGCAGTCGGAGTAGTTTATTCTGTTTCTGTAAATTTTATCATGAATAAAATAGTTGACAGAAAAAAAATGAAGGAAATACAGGAAGAGTCAAAGCGGCTGCAAAAAGAGCTTAGCGACGCCTCAAAGTCGGGAGACGCAAAAAGAATAGAGGAAATAAACAAAAAATACGAGGCGTTTATGCCAAAAATGATGGAAATGTCATTTTCCCAGATGAAGCCGCTTATTCTCATTATTCCTGCGCTTGCGGTGCTTACTCCCCTTCTTCGGGATTCTTATCCTGATTTTGTGATAACCCTTCCATTCTCCCTGCCGGTGTTTGTCCAGCAGTTTGGGATGATTCTTGACCTTTCATTTTTATCTGACTTTAACAAATTTCTCAACTGGCGCGACACTTTCGGCTCTGTGGGCTGGTTTTGGGTGTGCGTGCTCTTTTTCAACCTTGGCAAATCCTTATTAATGGCAATTTACAATAAAATAAAACCTTCCTTAGGGTTTTTGCCCTCAAAAAATGCAATTTCAACAGAAAACACTAGCGCGCTTTCGGCAGAAAATCAAAAAAGCCCGCCAAAGCCGGGCGTGAGTGCGGAAAAATCAAAAAACTCTTCCCTGCAAAATTTGCTTGGGGGAAGGGAAGAAAAAAAGGATAATGGCTCAAAGCCGCAAGAAGGCTGGGAAAAAGAAAAAAATTAAATGCAGCAAAAAAATAAAAAAAGCAATGAAAAATCAAGAATAAAAAATAAAATTAATGCTTTCACATCAGGAATGGCTGATGAAAAGGCAAATAAAAAAATATTTGAGGTGTAATTTATGCCGCTTCCAAAAAACCGATCCAATTCAGTAAGAAAAATAAAATACCGCGCCCCGGACGGGACGAGCCGCGTGCGATACCGCAGGCGCAAAAAGGGAAAAACGCACAGGTGCGCAATCTCCGGCGAGAAATTGACCGGCGTGCACTCAACCCAGTCGGTTGCAAAAACAAAAAGGCGCCCGACCCGCCCATTCGGCGGAAGGCTTTCTCCTTCAGTTTCGCGCAAGGTGCTTAAATTGCGCTCCCGCCTCGCAGAGGGAGAAATTACGATGGATGAAGTGCCTATTGAGTTTTTGCCTTACATGAAGGGAAAAGAGAAAAAATAGGCTTTTATTTTTCTAATTAATTTTACCTTCCATTTAGCGCAAGCTTTCGGCAACGCCACTCTTTCTTCACTTATTTTCAAAAGAAAAGCGCATAGTGCGCAAATAGGTTCCTTTTTTTATCTTTAGTTCTCTAATTATTTTTATGGAATCTTCAAAACCGCGATTTCCGGGCTCAAAAATGGAAGGAAGCGATGAGGCAATCGCAATTTCAGGGCTGTCCGGCTCCGGAAAAAATACTGTGGGAAGAATAGTCGCCAAAATGCTAAACTGGGGCGTGGTAGAGCCCACCTTCAAGGATTTGGCAAAAAGCGAAGGCATCTCTTTGCAGGAATTCCAGAAAAAGGCGATGCAGGATTTTGAAATAGACCTCAAATTCGACGATGAATTAAGAGCGCAGTGCAAAGAGGGAAAAGTGGTGGTAACCACATGGCTGGGCCCATGGATGGTGCAGGGAAATCCTTTCAGGGTATGGCTTGATGTTTCCCTCGACGTGCGCGCAAAGCGCGTAGCAGGAAGGGAAAAGCAGGGGGCAGGGGAGGCGCTAACATCCATCTCAAGGCGGGATAGCGAGAACAAGGAAAGGTATTTGAAGGTTTATGGCATAAATATACTTGAGCATGAAGGCTTTGACCTTATTCTGGACGCTAACTTGGATAGCGCGCAGGAGCTGGCAAAAAAAATAGCCGAAGCTTACAAAAAAAGAAAACTATAGAGGTAATTTTTATGAGCGCGATAAAACAGGGAAGAGTATGCCTGAAAATAGCAGGGCGCGACGCTGGAGAGAAGGTAGTTATCACAAAAGTGGTTGATGAGAATTTCGTGATGGTAAAAAGCCCGAAAAGAAAGAAAGAGAGGCGCTGCTCCATCCGCCACCTTGAGCCGACAGACGTTGTGGTAAGCTCTTAATTTTATTTTTTATATTCTGCCTTTTATTTCCCTTTTACAATAAACCCTATGTTCTTTCTTTCCTTTCCCGTCACTTCCTGCATAAGGTATTGGCGCAAATATTCTCGGGTACGGTGCGCTTTTGCAAGAGTGTCCTCTTTTTCAAGAATAAGCCCATATCTTCTCTTTTTTTCGGGATTTTTCTCAATCCTTATAGCTTTTTGCATAACTTCTGCGAATTTCCCATTGTCCCGCATCCCAAGGTGCGCCATTGCAAGATAATAAAGAGTCTCTGGCTCATAATTTATTCCTGCGGATTTTTTAAGAAGTTTTGCTGACTCTTCATAAAGCTCTGCGTAAAAAAGCACAATTCCCATATTTTTGTAAGGAAAAGGGCTTTTTGGAATAAGCTGCGCCGCCCTCTCAAAATCCGATAGGGCCTCATGGAAGTTCTCTTTGTAAAGGTATGCCCTTCCCCTCTCATTGTAGAAAAACCCATTGTTCGGTTTTAAGGATATGGCTATGCTATAATACTTTATCGCATTGTCATACTGCCCTGCATCCAGGAAAGCGGCCGCAAGAAAACTTGACGTTTCGGCGGTTTGCCGCGGGCTTATGCTATTCTCAATATTGTAATGCATAATTGCAAAATTCTCTTTCGAGCAATATGCATACGCTCTCATAAGAAAATTATGCGGAGAAATATTTGAGAGCCCAAGCTCAAGCGATTTTAGGAAATAATAAATAGAACTCTCGTAATTTTCAAGCCGGAATTCGCACGTTCCAAGGCGCAAATAAGCCAGCGCATGTTTCGGGTGTTTTGCAACAACTTTTTTGGCAATCTCTCGCGCCTCTAAATACCGCCTATTGATTATTTTCAGGTGCACAAGCTCAAGGTATCCCAAGGAAGAGGAAGAGCTTGATTTTATCGCATTCTCAAACGCTTCTTGCGCCAGCTCATCTTTTCCAAGCTTTGCATATGCTTTTCCCATAAACACATATGCAGGCGCAAAAGAGGGGGTTTCTTTTAGAGTTTTGTTGGCGTATTCTATTGCCTTTGAATATTGCCTGCCCCTGAAAAATTCTTTTGTTTCCTTATACCACGGTTTTATTCCGTTGGCAGGCTCAAGCAATCCCCTCGCCCCGTTAAAGCCCTGCGGAAAAACTTTCGGCTTTCCGCCCGCTTTGCTCGAATAAGGCATTATTCCCCTATACATATACATACATTATGTCTCACATTAATATATAAATGCCACCCTTCCTTCTTATACAATGGATTCTTTTCCTATTTTAAAAAACGGCTTTATTATCCTTGACAAGCCGCGCGGGCCATCATCGCACGAGATAACCGCTTATCTGAAAAAATTAATGAAATTAAAAAGATGCGGCAATGCAGGCACTTTGGACCCGCAGGTATCCGGCGTCATGATAATCGGCATCAATAAGGCAACACGGCTTTTGCAATACGTGGTGGGAAAAGAGAAAACTTATGTCGGCGTGATGAAAACAAAAAACTTTCCCAACAATTTGCAGGAAGTGCAAAAAGAATTTGACAAGTTTGTGGGGCTGATTTCCCAAACCCCCCCAAAACAATCGGCAGTTGCAAAAAGAAAAAGAAAAAGGCAAATATTTTATTTCAACGCCCTGGAGCTTGAGGGCAGGCACATCTTATTTGAGGCAAAAGTTGAAGCAGGCACTTACATCAGAAATTTATGCATCGATGCAGGCAAGGCGTTTGGCGGCGGGCGAATGGTTGAATTAAGGCGCACCGCAGTGGGAAAATTCGGGGAGGAACAGTGCGTGCGCCTGCCTCGGCTGGCGGATGCGGTATGGGAATGCAAAAACAACGGCTCCTCGAGAAGCGCAGATAGCTTAATAAAGCCCTGTGAGGATATATTGATGCTTACTCGCGTTTATATAAAAAATTCTGCCGAAGAAAAGGTTTGCCGCGGCGCGCCTCTGGCGTTTCCGGGTGTGGCATCCTTCGAGGCAAATTTTAAGAAAGGCGAGAATTTGGCATTGTTTGGCAGCGAGGGTGAATTAATAGGAGTTGCCTCCGCAGCGCTGGACTCAAGCGAATCAGGTGATAATAAAATAATCGCTCGCCCGAGGACAATGATAAAAAGCATTTGAAATCATTTGCATGGAAGCGAAAATTGATTTGAATCCGAAATTACATTTATGCCGGGATCGCATAACCTGGTAGTGCGCACGCCTGGAAGAGCTTTTCTTTTCTTTAGAAGAAAAGAAAACCTCGGAAAAGAAAAGAATCCTGGGAGCGTGTTCCCGCAAGGGTTTGTGGGTTCAAATCCCACTTCCGGCGTACAAACGCCTTCAGTGGTTTTGCGCTTTGCGCAAAATCTCTCCAGCCCTTCGGGCTGAAGATCCCACTTCCGGCGTACAAACGCCTTCAGTGGTTTTTTGCCGATGCAAAAAATCGCCCCAAACCTAGCGGTTTGAGGCTCCCACTTCCGGCGCCCATGTTTATAAAAAATGTTTGTAAAAAAATTGGAAAAAAATTTATGGTGATAGGATGGGAATGGCAAAAAAAGCAGAAAAAAAACCTAAAGGAAAACGCCCGCAGGAGCAGGAAATGCGCGTTCCGACCTCTGTTGACGGAAAAGAATTGAGGGGAATCGTGCGCATAGCCGGAAGAGACCTCAAGGGGCACTGGAAGCTCACGCGCGCATTGCAGACGATAAAAGGGCTTGGCCCCTCAATAGGCAAAGTTCTCTCAAAGGCGGTAATAACCCAGCTCTCATTAACCAACAAGACGCTTGTAGGGGAGTTGAGCGAGAAACAGGTGGAGCAAATAGAGCAAATAATCTCAAATCCCTCAAAATGCGGAGTTGCAGACTTTATGCTAAACAGGCAAAGGGATTATGTCGGAGGAAAGCCGCATCATCTCATCTCAACCGATCTGGCTTATGCAATAAAGCAGGATATTGACCATGAAAAAGATTCACAGACATGGAAAGGTTACAGGCATTCATACGGGCAGCCGGTGCGGGGGCAGAGAACCCGCACAACCGGAAGAAAAGGCATGTCTGTCGGTGTCATGAAGAAGGCCGCAAAGGCGGGAGCCGCCGCGGCATCAGCCGCAACCGGAGCCGACAAAGGCAAGGAAAAGGCGGAGAAGAAGTAGGTGATATGAATGGGTGACCCAAAAAGACGACGTCCAAAAGCACAGGCTCCGCGAAAGGTTTGGGATTCTGACAGGATTAAGGAAGAATCAACTCTAAGGCGGGAATACGGGCTTAGAAGGACTCGCGAACTCTGGACAACTATGGCAGGATTAAAATCTTTAAGAAATGCGGCAAGGCAGCTTCTCTCCTTGGGAGATGAGGGTGAGCGAAGAGGCAGAACACTTGTTGATAAGCTAAAGCGCATCGGCATTGCCAAAAAGGACATGACATTGGACGACATTCTTGCCCTTTCCGTGCGCGACTTTCTTGAGAGGCGGCTGCAGACGCTTGTGCTAAAGCGCGGGCTTGCAAGAACCCCTGCGCAGGCAAGGCAGCTTATTGTGCACGGCTTTATTTCCGTTGGCGGCAGGAGGGTAAATATTCCCTCATATGTTGTGAATGCAAAAGAGGAGAGCACAATCTCATACTTTAAGGCAATAGACATCAGCATTCCCGAGGAGGAAAAGCAGGAGAAGCCCTCGCGCGCAAAGGCGGAAGAGGCTCCTGCAAAAGAGGGTGCGCCCGCCCTTGAAGCAAAAGCGGAGGGCAATTAGGTGATACTTATGGCAGAGACACAAAATGAAAAGCCGGCGGAAACAGGGCAAAAATCAGCAAAAAACGATGCTGCAAAACCAATCGCAGAGCCAAAGGGCTCTTCGGCAGAAAAGGCAGCCTCTTTGGAAAAAACCGGGGTGAAGCCAGATACGCCGCCGCAAAAGCCGGCAGAAGCTGAGCGCAGAACGCCTTCGTTTTCAGGCTCCAGGCGCGATGAAGGGCGCCCGCGCTTTGGCAGGGGAAGAATGCCTATCCGAAACTATGCGCAAGGCCCGATAAAATGGGCGGTTTGCAATGTATTCTCCTCAAAAAACAACACAATAATCACAATAACCGACCTCTCCGGCGCCGAAACTCTCTCAAAAGGGACTGGAGGCATGATAGTTAAAGCCGACAGGGAGGAGGGAAAGCCATACGCGGCAATGCAGGCGACAATACGCGCAGTAGCCGAGGCAAAAACAAGAGGGATAACCGGATTGCATATAAGGATTCGCGCCCCAGGGGGGCATGGCACAAAGACGCCCGGCGCAGGAGCGCAGGCAGTTGTGCGAACCGTTGCGCGCCAGGGAGTGCGGGTTGGAAAAATCGAGGACGTAACTCCTGTTCCGACAGACACTACAAAAAGGCCGGGCGGAAGAAGAGGAAGGCGAGTATAAAGGGGGTTTTGTTATGAAATTAAGCATAAAAAACGAGGACAAAACAAAGATGGACTTTTTGCTCAAGTCAACATCTGTCTCCTTTGCAAACCTTCTAAGGCGCTTTGTAATGAGCAGGGTGCCTGTGTTTGCAATAGACTCTGTAACATTTTATGAGAATTCAAGCCCTCTCTTTGACGAGTATATTGCGCACCGCATAGGAATGGTTCCCCTTAAATTGGGCACCGGAGTGCGCGATGAGGAGGAAGTGCTTTTCTCGCTTGACGCATCAGGCCCGGGAACTGTCCATTCATCGGCGCTCAAAAGCAGAATGGATAAAATAAAAGTTGCAACAGAGAAAATACCTCTTCTCAAGCTTCTTGAGGGGCAGAATTTGCGCCTTGAGGCAAAGGCAATAAGCGGAATCGGCAGGGACCACGCCAAATACCAGGCAGGGCTTGCCTCATATAATATACTTGAGGGCGGAAACGACTTTGAGTTTGAAATTGAGAGTTTTATGCAGATTTCTCCGCGCGACATGGCGTTAAAATCCGCGGATGCAATATCGCAAAGGTGCACAGAGCTTGCAAAAGGGCTCAATGAGATAAAAAAGGAGGCAAAGAAGAAATAATATTTGCATGCAGGGGTAGCAAAGCCTGGTCAAACGCGCTAGCTTGAGGGGCTAGTCACTTAGGTGTTCGTGGGTTCAAATCCCTCCCCCTGCAAGCTTTTTTCTGCGGAGCAGAAAAAACCTTGGAAAATCGGCAAACGTCGGCAATGCCAGCTTAAAACAAGTGGATGGAAAAACTGGAAAACATTGGCAATGCCCGCGCAACACAAATGCAGAAAAAAGAAAATTGCAAGAAAAAGAAAAAATAATTTTAAAGAAATTATAGGTGAAAAATATGAAAAGAGCGAACAACAAAACAAGTGCAGGCTTTTGGAAAAGGGCAGATGACGCCCTCTCAAAGCCGGTGCGAGCTCGCAAGGCAATGAACCTCAGCAGGCTTTCAAGGATAACCAAGAAAGACGAAATGGTATTAATTGCGGGCAAAGTGCTCGGAGACGGGGAGCTTTCCCACCCCCTCACAATCGCAGCGCTGGGCTTTAGCAAAAGCGCATTGGATGCGATAAAAAGGGCGGGCGGAAAAATAGCCACAGTGGCGCAGTTGCGGGAAAAAAACCCCAAAGGAGAGGGGCTGAGGATTCTTATCTAGGTGAGCATTATGAAAATTTATGACGGAAACTCCCTCATCGCAGGAAGGCTTGCGGCAAAAGTCGCAAAAGACCTTATACACGGCGAAGAGGTTGCGGTAATAAACGCAAACGGGATAGTGTTTAGCGGAAACCCGGCTGCTTATGTGGACCGCCTGCAAAGAAAGCGCAGGCTGACCGACAAGCGGGACCCTGAAAAGGCGGAAAAATTCCCGCGCGTTCCATATATGCTATTCAAAAAAACTGTGCGCGGAATGCTTCCAAAAAAAAGCCAGAGGGGAAGGGACGCGCTCAAGAAGCTAAAAGTTTACAATGGCGCTCCGGCGGAAATTGACGCCTCAAATGCTTTGCGCCCGCAGGATGCGCAGAAAACCGGGCTTCTCAAAAGCATAACGCTCGGAAACCTTTGCAAGGCATTCGGATACAAGAGCAGGTGATGGTTATGGCAGCAAAAAAGAAAAAAACAAAATCAAAAAAGAAGGCGGGGATAGTTGCCCGAGGCAAGAGGAAAGAGAGCCTTGCGCGCGCCTCCATTTGCGAAGGCAAGGGAGTTGTTCGCATAAACTCGCACAACCTCAATGCAATCTCAAACCGCTACATAAAGGTGCTTATCAGCGAGCCGCTCTCAATAGCATCCGAACTCTCGCCCAAGGTTGACATTTCAGTCAATGTGCGCGGAGGCGGCGCGATGGGGCAGGCGCAGGCGGTAAGGCTTGCGGTCGCCCGCGCGCTTGTAGCATTTTCAAACGACCCCTCGCTCAAGGAGAGGATGCTTGAGCGCGACAAATTTTTGGTCGCGGAAGATTCAAGGCGTATTGAGCCCAAAAAATATATGGGGCCAAAAGCGCGTGCAAGAAAGCAAAAATCATACAGATAGGTGGATATATGTATTTTCCAATAAGATGTTTTACATGCGGCGCGCCGATTGCGCAGCATTGGGAGGAATACAACTCCCGCACAAAATCCGGAGACGAGCCTGCCAAGGTGCTCGATGACCTTGGCGTAAAGCGGGTTTGCTGCAGGCGCATGTTCATTTCGCATGTAGAAGTGATGGACAAGGTGGCGAAATACGACCGCCTATGAGTTGATAAAAAAATTAATTTGGGGCCCGCTTGCCCTTTTTGGGCAAGGATCCCACAAAATACATTTGCATTTTGGGGCTGTGAGGTAATCTGGTATCCTGCCGGCATGGGGTGCCGGCTATCCGAGTTCAAATCTTGGCGGCCCCAAGTTGTTATAAGAAAATATGCGGGACCGCCATTTCGCTTTCGGCGAAATCCGCCCAACGCTTGCGCGTTGAGCGTCTTGGCGGCCCCAAGTTATTATAAGAAAATATTCGCAAGTGTTTTTCCGAGAGTAGCCCCGAACCGCTAAGGAGGGCACATCCCCCCGAAACAGTTTGAGAGTGTTTGCGGAACTCTTGCAAAGGTGATTTAAAATGGCAGACGGAATGTTGATAAAGCAGGAAAAATACCTGGAAACAGGAATACACATAGGCACAAAGCTGCGCACCATCGATATGGCGCGATTTATTTACCGCACAAGAAACGACGGATTATATGTGCTTGACCTCAGGCAGGTTGATGAAAAGATACGCCTTGCAGGCAAAGTTATCTGCAAATTCGAGCCGGCAGAAATAGTGGTTGTGGCAAGCAGAACCTACTCTTCAATGGCGGCAAAGGCGTTTGCACAAATTTCAGGGTGCAAAGTAATCGGCGGAAGGTTTGTTCCCGGCGCATTTACCAATGTGGCAAGGTCGGATTTTGTTGAGCCAAAGCTTGTAATAATTTGCGACCCAAAGGGCGAGAGGCAGGCCGTAGTGGAGTGCGGCAAGATGGGAATTCCCACAATAGGGCTGTGCGACACAGACAATTTCACAATGTTCATAGACTGGGCAATACCATGCAATAACAAGGGAAGGCGCTCGCTCTCCTTAATATTCTGGCTTCTTGCAAGAGAAATGGCAATGGGCTCAGGCAAAGTGTCTTCATATGATGACTTTACTCCGACATTTGAGGAGTTTGAAACAATTGCAGGCGCAATAGCGGACGAGGAGATGGCTCAAAAGCACGGCAAAAAGCCGGGTCCCGGGCCTGCAGTTCCCTCCGCGGGCGGGGATGATTCCTCCGGCGGGGAAAAAGAGGAAGATGCGCCAGAGCCTTCGGAAGAAAAAGAGGATGCAACAAAAAATTCCGAAGACGAGGGCAAAAAGCCCAAAAAAGCAAAGGCAAAAAAGGCAGTAAAAAAGGCAGAAGAGAAAAAGCCTGAGCCAAAAAAAGAAGACGAGAAAAAGCCCGCCAAGCAGGATGAAAAAAAGCCTGAGACAAAAAAAGCGGCGGAAAAGCCTGTTAAGGAAGAGGGCACCGATGCAACTAAAGAGGAGAAATAAGAGTGTTTCTCCACTTTTTTCTTATTTAGGATGCTGCCATGTTTATTAAGCTTCCAAACTCTAGCTTTTTCATGCGGGCTCTGCGAATTTTAGCGCTTATATTGGCATTTTTGGCAGTGTTTTTGCTTTTTTTCAACCTCGACAAATTCGGGCAGTTTATTTTCCTTCTTTCCTCATTCTTGTTCAGCGCATTTCTTTTCTCATTTTATATTCTTCACCATGGCATGGACGAGGAGCTCCCAGCAACAAAGGAAAGGCCCAAAGTATCTGTGCTTATTCCCTGCCACAACGGCTCAAAAACCCTTGCAAGATGCCTCTCCCACATAAAAAACCTCAAATATTCCGGCGAGATGGAAATTATAGTAATTGATGATGCCAGCAGTGACAACAGCGCCCAAATAGCTCATGATAACGGTGCAATAGTGTTAAGGCAGGAAAAAAACAAGGGAAAGGCGGCGGCGCTAAATGTTGCTCTTGCAAAATGCTCTGGCAAAATAGTGCTTTGCGTTGATGATGATACCTATCCCCCTTCGGATTTGCTTGAAAAATCCGTCCCTCTCATACTTGAGGAAAAAAACGGGGCAATAACTTATTTCATAAATGCAGACAACCCCAAAACATTCTGGCAAAAAATACAGGATGTGGAATATTTTGTGGCATTCGGGCTTTTGCAGTCATTGCTAAACAATTTCAACGGAATAGTGGTCGCACAGGGCGCGATTTCCCTCTTCAGGCGCGACGTGCTTTTAAAAATCGGCGGGTATGACGAGACAAACATTACCGAGGATTTTGAGATAGGCCTGCGCCTCATAGACAACGGTTACCGCATAAAATACCTTCCAATAAAAGTGCTTACAGAAGTGCCTGCAACTTTTGAGGGGCTGATGCGCCAGCGCACCCGATGGCACCGGGGGGGAATGATGAACCTTTACAATTACCGCCGGCTCATAAGCGATTCGCGCCTGGGGGATATGGGCATGTTTGCCCTTCCAATGCTTGCATTGGGAATATTTTTCATAATAGCAACATTTTTTTTCATTGCCTCTCGCTTCGCAGTAGTTATTTACGGATTTTTGGCAGAAAGCTATTATTCCTCAATTTACGGGGAGTGGGGCTCCCTGCGCGCGGATGTGTTTGCAATGCGCGCGGATTTGATGATAATAGTGCTTCCAATCACCGCCATTTTCATATTTTTCTTTGCAACAAGCATGCGCATGGCTAATGCAAAATTTTCCATCTCAAAGCTGTTCGGGCTCATATCCACCCTGTTTTTATATCCTCTTATAGTATCATTCTTTTATGCATCCAGCCTCTTTAGAGAGCTGGCTCAGGGGAAGAGAAAATGGTAAAATTAAGCAAATACATACTGGCGGCAATTATCGCGCTCAACATCGCAATAATCGTATTCTCAACAGTTTCCTATTTTGACAGCCAGCGCCTGATTCATTTTAACAACGAAATAATGCTTTTTATGATAGATGCGCAGGATATGCAAAATTCTTTTCTTGAATTAGGGCCAGAGCCGGATGCAAAATTTTGCTCTCTTATAGATGTGGCATATGGGCAGAAAATACAGAGAAACGACGAGCTTGCGGGAAAGATGGTGGAATATGAGCAGGCAAACCTTGTGCAGGAATTCAATGTGCTAAAAAGGCAATTTCTTCTCTCAAATTTGCAGCTTTACCGCATCTCCGCGCTCCAAAAGCAGTATTGCAGCTCATCCCACACCGACGTGCTTTTTGTATATTCCTCAAGCCCTGACTGCTATGAGTGCCAGGTTGCAGGAAATATTTTAACAGATGCAAGAAAAGGGTGCAACGCGCGCGTCTTTGTAACAGACATAGAGGAAAAGGAAAACCTTGTCTCTATCGCAAACATTCTTGATTCCAAAAACATAACTTCCGCCCCCTCTTTTATAATAGGGGATGAGGTTATTGGGGGAATAATAAAAAAGGATAAACTGCGCGAAATGCTAAACTGCGAATAAATTTATTTTAAAAAAATCAAGCGTTTTGCTTTTTTTGCAGGCTTAAAAATATTTTTCTAATATCTTACAAGCGCCTTCTCTCCCAAAAACTTTGCTTTTTCTCCAAGATTTTCCTCTATTGCAAGAAGCCTGTTGTATTTGGCAGTGCGCTCTCCCCTGCAGGGCGCCCCTGTTTTTATCTGCCCGCAATTTAATCCCACTGCCAAATCGGCAATTGTGCTATCCTCAGTCTCCCCTGAGCGGTGCGACACCATCACTCCCATTTTGTGGCTTAGGCAATACTGCGCCGCCTCCACAGCCTCGCTTATGGTTCCAACTTGGTTTACTTTTAGCAAAAGAGAATTTATTGCCCTGTCTTTTTTTGCCTTTTTTACAAGCTTTAAGCTGCTCACAGTCAAATCATCCCCCACTATTTGCACCCTTTTCCCTATCCTTTCCCTTATTTTTGCAAAATGGTGCCAGTCGCCCTCCTCAAACGGGTCCTCAAGGCTGATTATCGGGTATTCTTTTGTAATATCATCCCAATATTCAATAAGCTCCCCTGCCTCAAGCTCTTGCCCGTCAATTTTGTATTTGCCGCTTCTTTCATCATAAAATTCGCTTGCAGCAGCATCGGAGGCAAGCTTTACTTTTTTTGCATATCCTGCCTCGGCAATCGCGTCTTCGAGAATTTGCAAGGCATCTGCTGTGCTTGCCACCATCGGCGCAAACCCTCCCTCATCTCCGACATTTATGCCGGAGGGGCCGTACTGCTTTTTTATTATGGTTTTTAATATATGATAAACTTCCACGCCTGCGCGCAAAGCAGATGAAAAATCATCAAAGCCTACCGGCGCAAGCATAAATTCCTGCACAGCCAACCCGCTTCCGGCATGCTTTCCCCCGTTTATTACATTCATAAACGGCACGGGAAGGGTGTTTCCTTTCATCACTTCATAAATTTCTTTTCCGCGCGCCTTTGCCCCGGCATGAGCGCATGCCATAGATACGGCAGTGGTTGCATTTGCGCCCAGTTTTGCCTTATTTGCAGTTCCGTCAAGCCCGCACATTTTTGCATCTATTTCCTCCTGCCCCCTCACATCCATTCCCTCAAGCGTGCGCGAGATGAGGGTATTTGCGTTTTTTACCGCCCTGTTTACCCCTTTCCCCCCGTATTCCGCTCCTCCGTCGCGAAGCTCAATAGCCTCAAGCCTTCCAGTGGATGCTCCGCTTGGGGCGCAAGCCCATGCGCTTTTTCCATTTTGCAAATGCACATCTGCCCTTACTGTGGGGTTCCCTCTGCTGTCCAATACAGCTCTTGCAATTATTTTTTTTATTTTCATAAAATTACCTTACGCCTGCTATTCTTTTTGCAACCTGCCCCATTATCGGCACCATTACTCTCTTTCCATGCGAGGCTTCAAAGCCCAGGAATGAGTTTAGCAAAAGGTGCAAAATAACCGATATTAGCAAAATATCAAGTATTATTCCCAAATATGTTCCTTCAAAAAGGTAAAGGTTTGCAAACGTGGATGCTATTATTATCGCATAAAGTATTGTAAATTTCCAACCTACTATGGTGGATTGCACCGCATGAAACCTTACAAAATCATCATTTATCAAATGAAAAGGGGTGCCGTGCATCACAAGGTTTATTTGCGAGGGAAGGCTGTAAATCTTTGCGCTTTGCTTGTAAAATTCCTTTCCATGAAAAATTGCCGGAATTTGCGCATGTGCGGCAGGCGAATTCTTTATAAGAAGCTTTTTTGGTATTCCATTTTTCAACTTTCTCTTTCTTGCCATTATATTTTTTCCCGCGCCTTTTTGCTTTTTTTTAGCAGGCTTTTTTATTTTTTTTGCGCTTTTCATTGTTTTTCTTCCAGCGCTTTTTTGCCTTTTCTTGCCTGTTTTTTTCCGGCGCCTTTTTGCATTCGCTGTTTTTGCTTTTGCCATATATGGGCAAGCTATACAATGTTTAAATAGATTTGTTTGCCAGCGCCGCCCCGGCTTTTAAGAGCCATTATCCCACCGCCATCCCTTCTTCTTTTATGGTGTTAAGAATAAGCTTTGTCTCTGTCCGCTCTACAAACTCCCAGCTTTGCAAAGTTTTTAGGAATTTATCCATGCTGCTTCTGCTTCTGAATTTGGCAATTGCTGTAACATCAAATGCGCCGGTATTGTCATATACTGCAAACACATTTGGGTGGCTTGCTATTTTTTTCTCAAGCTGAAAAAGCTTTCCCTTGGATATGCGTATGTCAACTATTACAGATACCTCATAGCCCAATTTCTCATAATCCACAAGAGCCCCGTATTTTTTTATTATTTTCTCTTTTTCCATTTTATGAATATGCTTCATCACCGTCACCGCGGATGCTTTTGCCTTTTTGGCAACCTGCCTGTATGAGAGGGTGGAGTCATCCTGCAAAATATTTAATATCCTGATATCCAGCGGCGAGAGTTCCATGCAAAAATAATGCATCAAATGTTTATATTGCTTGGCTTTTTCATGTTATTTTGCTAACATTTGCTTATTTTTTATATGTTTTCTATTCATTTGTTATCCATTTTTTGGATTATTTATAAATACAAGTTAACCGCAAATACTGCTGTGGGAAGGTGATGGTTTTGGGCAACGGAAATTCAAGGCAAATTCTTATTGATAAGGCGGTAGGCGGCAAAAACGGGGGCGAAAACGGAAAGCTTAACTTTTCAACCTGCTCTGCAAAAAAGACGGCATTTCTAAAAATGGCGGACGGGGAGCTAAAATACGCATGCATCAACCCCCAAGAATGTGAATACAAAAGGAACGCAGTCCTCTCAAAAGATGTGCTTTGCGGATATGGGGACGAGTATGCAAATTCAAAATCAATAATAAGCAAAGGGCTTTTATAGGTGGGTTTAATGGCAGATGAAATTATCTCAAAGATGAAGCTGGATAATATAAAATTCGTGAATTTGCAGTTTTCAGACATGATGGGCACTGTGAAAAGCATCACTATTCCCACCTCCAAATTTGCAGATGCGCTGGAAACAGGGCTTTGGTTTGACGGCTCCTCAATTGAGGGATTTGCCCGCATCTTTGAGAGCGACATGATGCTTCGCCCTGATTTATCCACTTATTCGCAAATTCCATGGATGAATGGAGACGGAAATGTGGCGCGCGTCATCTGCGACGTTTATACTCCAGACGGAAAGCCCTATGAGAGCGATCCGCGCTATGTGCTAAAAAAAGTATTGGAGGAAGCAAAGCAAATGGGCTATGTGTTTAACACCGGCCCCGAGCTTGAATTTTTCCTTTTCAAAAGAGGCGAGGACGGCCAGATAAAAACATCGGCGGATAGGCAAATTTTGCCGCATGACAGGGGGCAGTATTTTGATTTGGTGCTGGACGCTGGCTTTGAGGCAAGGCGGGAGATGATGGCAACAGCACTTGCTATGGGCATAGACGTTGAGGCAAGCCACCACGAGGTTGCGCCGGGGCAGCATGAGCTTGATTTTAAGTATTCGGACGCGCTCTCAAGCGCTGATAAGGTAATGACTCTCAAATACATAATACGCGCAATAGCGCAAAGAAAGGGGCTTCATGCCTCTTTTATGCCAAAGCCGATTGCAGGCATAAACGGAAGCGGAATGCATGTGCACCAGTCGCTTTTCAGGGGGGGAAAAAACGCCTTCTTTGACGCTGATGACAAATACAAATTATCCCCCCCCGCATACCAATTTCTTGCAGGGCAGATGAAGCATGTAAAAGCAATGAGTGCAATCCTCAACCCAATAGTAAATTCTTACAAGCGCCTTGTGCCCGGCTATGAGGCGGCAACCTATATCTGCTGGGCGCAAAAAAACCGCTCAGCGCTTATTCGCGTTCCCAAATATTCGCAAGGAAAAGAGCAGGCAACCCGGCTTGAAATACGCAATCCCGACCCTTCCGCAAACCCTTATTTGGCATTCGCGGTATTGCTAAAGGCAGGGCTTGAGGGGATAAAGCAAAAGCTTGAGCCCCCCTCCCCTGTTGAGGAAAACGTGTTTGAATTTGACGAGGCAGGGCTTGAGAGCAGGCACATAGAGACGTTGCCCTATTCTTTGATGGATTCAATAAAAGCATTGCATAAAGACGCCCTTATCTCATCTGTATTGGGGGACGAGCTTTTGCGAAAATACACTCGGGCCAAAACAAAAGAGTGGGACGAATTCAGGCTAAGCGTGAGCGACTGGGAGATAAGGCATTATTTGGAGGATGTCTGATTTTTAAGCATTTAATCTCAAATTAATGCATATGAGCGAAACCCTCAAAGTGCTTGACCAGCGATGGCGCTCAACATGCAAATCAATACTTGGGCAGGAAGTTGGCGGGCTGCAGGAGTTTGAAGGATGGCTTAACGAGCGCCTTGAGCCGGGCAGCGTGCACAACTCTATTCTTTCCTCAAAAGATATAACAAGTTCCCCCACTGACTATTGCAAGGGCGCAAAATGGATTTCATATGATGAAATTGACTTTGCCAAAAAATTCTCTCCTCTTAACATAAATGAAATAAAAGACATTGATTCCATTCTCTCTGCAATCCAGGAAAGAATTTATTATACAGGCAACCTGTTTTTCGGCAATTGCGGCAATATTGAGAAAAGCTCTAATTTGAACGACAGCTTCTACATATACAACGTGCGCCGAAACGGAAATTCCAAATATTTGGCATATGACACAATAGGGCGCCTCTCCGAGGACTGCTTTGGCTGCAATGTGATAGGCGAGTGCCAGGCAAGCATAAAGTCAAACGTGCACAAAAACAAAAGATGCCTTGAAGTGTGGATGTGCCACGGAAGCGAGCAGTGCTACTACTCTTTCGGGCTTGAGAATTGTGTTGATTGTATCTTTTGCTTTAACTTAAAATCGCGCAGGCAAAATATAGGCAATTTGCCCCTTGAAAAATCCAAATATTTGCAAATAAAGCAAAAGCTAGTTAGCGAGATGGCTCAAAAGCTAAAGAAAGAAAAACGGCTTCCCTCTCTTATAGAGCTTATGCAATTTGAGAAGCACAATCCTGCGAAAATTTCTGTGAGCGCAAAATCTCCAAACGAGCCCATGGATAAAAACGAAATAGAAAAGGCATTTTTGCAAACAACAAAAATGGTCTTCACAAAGCCGCTTGAAGGCGGAATTGACTCTTATGCAAAATGGCTGCAAAAGCACACTCACACCGTTGGAAAATGCGTTTCCGCCGCATCCGGAAAAGAGCTTGTGCTTCCGCCCCATGCAAACCACCAGTATCTTCCTAAAAACCGCCTTCTCTCCCTTAGAGAAGCGCTGGAGTTCGGGGAGAAAAATTCCATATCCGAAGGGCAGGCACAAAATCTTTCCCTTGAAAACGCGCACGAAATAATCTCGCCCCTCGCATTTTTTTCTGTGGAAGTATTGCGCGGAATAAACAAAAACAACATAAATAGCACTTATCTTTTTGATTCCACAAACTCTTATGCCTCCTCTGTAGTGGTATATTCAAAATATATTGGCTACTCTTTCTGGCCAAGAAGCTGCGAATATTTATTCGGAGTGGATTCACCTTTTGATTCACGCTTCTCGCTAAACATTTACTCATGCACCAACATAACCCGCAGCTTTGAGATTGACTGCTGTGGCTTTTGCTCTGACTCCTACTTTTGCCACAACTGCGAGAATCTGGCAGAGGCAATGTTTTGCTTTAACGTGAAAAACATGCGCTATGCCATAGGGAACGCCCAGCTTCCTCCCCCTGATTACAAAAAAATAAAGGAAATGCTTCTTGAGCAGATGCACGATGAGCTTTCAAAAAAGAAAGAGCTGAAATATGACATTTACAATATTGGATGTATCGGAAAATAATCTGCCTCAAATACTCTTTTCATAAAGAATGCAATAAAACCCTTCTGATTCTCCCCTTCCATATTCTTTATAACCGTTTTTATCATACATTTTCTGCGCAGCCAAATGCCCTATGGCTGTATCCAAAATTATTTTTTTGCATCCAATCTCCGCTGCTTTTTTCTCAAGCCTCAGAAGCATTTCCTGCCCTATGCTTTTTCTTCTAAAATCAGGATGGACCCTTATTTTTGCTATTTCCGCCGCCTCCCCCTGCCGCCTCATTGCCCCTATGGCAATTATTTTGCCGCCTTTTGAGGCAACCAAAAATTCCCCGTTTGCAAGAAAATCTCCCTCTATATCTTTCAAAGGATTTTTTGGCTGGGCTGCCCGAATTTCTACCTCTTCGGGCTTCATGCACTCATTTTCCAGCCTGAGCACGGCTAAAGAATCATTTTTCTCATAGCGCCTTATTTTTATGCCCTCAAGCATTGCCATCAAAAACCCTTATTTTTGGCGCAAAACATGCCTAGCCCATCAAAGCCTTATTTTTCCGCTTGCCAACCGCAGTTTTTTCTAATCGCTCTCTATCCTTGGCGCCAAATAATAAACAAGCTTTGCCCCCTCAACATCATACTCTACTTTTACCGGCGCGTTTGTTTTCAAATTCAGCGCCAGGGGGGAGGCGTCAGGGCACGCTTTTGTAATGTCATCCAAATATTGCAAAGGAAATGTTGCCTTTGATTCTGCCTTCACAGTCATCTCAATTATCTCCTCAGAATCCTTCTCCTGCTCAGAAACCAAATCAGTGGAATCTCCTTTCACATCTATTTTGAAGCCATCCTCTGTCGCATTTAAGCTCACATGGGTTGAGACAAGCGCAGCATCCTTTAGCTGATTTTTAAAATTCGCCCCAAGCATCTTTATCACAACATCTGGCTCAACTTTGGGCTCGCGCGAGATGCTTGCAGGCATCTCCAATACCGGCAATTTAAAGGCGCGCCTTTTCTTGCCTGATGAGAATTTTACCATTACTTTATTCTCTTCCCTGTAAATTTCAAGCTTTTCATCGCTTCTTGCGCGCGCAAGTATTTTGGATAAATTCTCAAAATTAAGCCCGACTCTCTCCGGATTTGCCACCTCATACTCCACAAAGGCGCTTTTGGGCATTGAGAAGCATACCATTGATATTTGGGAAGGGTCCATTGCCTTAAGTGTTATTCCTTCAGCGTCCATTTCCATTGTGCCCTCATCAATCAGGTTAACTATGGCATCAATGGCATGCTTGAATTTTCTTGCGTCCTCAATAACAAAACGAAACATAATAGCTCACCTTTTTCCCACACATAACACTCGTTTATAATTTTTAAGCCTTCTTAAAATATAATTTCCAATAACATATTCTCAGTCAATGTTTTTATGTTAGGGGGGTGGCATATGTGGATACTCAATTGTTGTTCTTAGAGGATAGTTATGCACAAGAGGCGCAAGCCAAAATAATTGAAATCCTTCCCGAAGGCGCTGTATTTGACAAAACAATATTTTTTTACACCTCCGGCGGCCAGCCCTGCGATACTGGCACAATAATAAAAAAAGCGGGCGGGGAAAAAGGCAGCATAATAAAAGAAAATGCGGGGGATGAAAAAAATAATGCAGGCGCAGGGGGAAAAGAATATTTTGTAAAAGAAGTTAGAAAAAAAGACGGGAAAATAATCCATTTTATAGAAGGCGCGCACGATTTGCAGGAAGGCGATGAAATTTTTGAGAAAATCGACTGGGAAAAAAGATACAAATTAATGAGAATGCACACCGCGGCGCATGTTTTGGCATCAATAATGTTTAAGCAGGGCAAAATAATGATTACAGGCAACCAGCTGGGGGAGGAGAAAACCCGCTTTGACTTCAACATGCAAAACTATGATACTCAATTCATGCAAAAATGCATAGGTGATGCAAACGAGGCATTGTCGCAGGGGCATAAGGTTAAAACATATTCCTTGCCCCGAGAGGAGGCAATGAAAATAGAGGGGGTTGTAAAATTGGCGGGCGCCCTTCCCCCCTCACTCACCCGCCTAAGAATAGTTGAAATAGGGGAAATAGACGTGCAGGCAGACGGGGGGACGCACGTTAAAAACACGCGCGAGGTTGGCAAAATAATATTTGAGAAAGGGGAAAACAAGGGAAAAGAGAACAGAAGAATTTACTTTAAGCTAGAAAAATAAGCGCAAAGCTTATTCTATCGGCGCAGAATTTATTGATTTTGCACCGGAATTTTCCGCTTCGCCCCTTATCCAAACCCTTATTTTCTTAGGAAGCTTTTCCCAATATCCTGCTACAAACAAAAGAGCGCTTGCGAACATAGCCGCGATTCCAGTAGCTGCTCCGGAAAAGCAAATTCCCTCATACATTGCGGCATCACTTGCACCCTCAACATTTTCCCTGTTTTTCTCATAATTCTTTTCAATATCTCCCTCAATTTCTTTTTTTCTTTTTGCAATGCCTTTTTTTTGCACCTCAATCTCTTTCTCACCTATCATCGGCTTGTGCCCCATGCTTTCCATTTCCTTTGAAAATTCAGCTGTTGCATGCAGGTTTTTTTGCAAAGAATCAAGTTTTGCAAGCTGGTTCTCATAGCTCATATTCTTTTTAAAAAACAGGTTTTTCTCAAGCTTATTCTCATAATCCTCTCTCTTGTCATTGTATTTCTTTGTATAGTATCCTCCAACGCCAATTAGAAGGATGCTGGTTGCCAAAACAGCCGCCCCCGCGCGCCTGCAAAACCTCTGCATGTTGATCACGTTTTTCTTATGCTCTGCCTCAGTTATTTTTCCCGGATTATTAGATATTGCATTAGAATTAGCATATTTCATAAAATCACATCTAACAACTATTTGCAATCTTAAATCTTTTAAACGTGCTCTCTGGAAAAAAGAAGGGCTTTCCCTTATTTTACAAAATAAGCGTTGCACCCTGTGCTCTCATCAGGCAACACAAGCACCTGCGGCGCGATAAACAATTTGAAATTTCCGATAAAGGGCATGCGCAATACGCTTTTTCCAAGCAACTGCCCTTCCCTCACAGGCAAATTGCCCTTCCCATGGGCTTGGCTATAAAACTGAAAATCATAAACCGCGTTATTGTCCCCTTTCATAAAATACGCCTGCCCGTCGCCTGCCTCAACCGCAAACCTTGCGCGATGCACAATATCTCCCGTAAGGGCATAAATATCATTCTCGCCGGGGCGATACACCAGCAAATCCGCATTCTCATCAAATAGAATTTCCTCCCCTTCAAAAATTGTTTTTGTAATGCAGGGGCGAAGCTCAATCCTGTTTTCCTTATAATAATATTTTTTGCACAAAGAATACTCAAACTCAAGAGGCCCGTGCGACTCTTTAAATTCCTGCGGGCTTATCCAAAAATTGTTGCATCTCTCATCCCTGTTTTGCATGCAATAAGAATAAATAGAGCCCTGCACCTCAAAAGTTGAATTTTGGTATGCTATTTGCGCCGTTTGCGCTATGTCTGCCAATTTTCCCGAATACTGCAAATACTGCGTATTCACATCCGCCCCCTGCAAAATAATCATATCTCCCCTCTCATATGCGGGCAGCATTGAACAGGAAACAATCGCGTTTATCGGAGTGGGCGTATTTAGCAAATATCCTGAGCCAAACCACACCACAACCCCTATGAAAATTGCAATAAAAACATCCTTTAGCTCATAAAAAACCGCCTTTGCAAGCAAGTCGGCATCTATCTCTTTTTTTTCATGGGAATTTTGCCTGTAATTTGAAATTATGCTTGAGCCGGATTCCCAAAGCACGATAAATAATATTGTAATTCCTGCCAAAAGCCCGACAGCCGCATTCTTTGTAATTAAAAAAAGGATAAAAAGCGAGAATAAAAGCAAATAATATGCGCGAATTTCCCCTGCTAAGGGAATTTTAATGCGGGCGGTAAGAAGCCCGAGGTGCGGCTCATAAGAATTTGCATTTTTTTCATGCGTTTCATGCACCAATCAAAACACTTCCAAAATATTCTCTGTTTTTCAAAAGCAGGCGGGGCTTTTAAGCCCTTCCCCAAAAAGGGAGAAATAAAAAAATTTTATTTTGATTTTTTAGAAGCCTTTAGCGCGTCCTTGAAATCCTCTGCCTCTTTTCCCACTTTTTCCACGGCGTCAATTAGCATCTCAAGCGCATTCTTTGTTTTTGTGCGCAGCATTATTACGGGGTGCCCTATCTGCGGGTGGTCCATCTGCGCGGCGCAAAATTCCACATCCTTGTATTCAAGCAGTATATCTTTGATAGCTCCGGCAAGCCCGATGTCCTCTCCCTCAATCTGTATCTCAACATAATTTGGCTCTATTTTTATTGGATTTATTTTCATATGTATACACCTGTTCAAGCATTTTGCACCGAAATATAATCCGAGGCAATTTTTCTGTTTTCCTTCTTATCATCATTCTCGCATTTGAGCCCTGTGGGCGTCTTGTGAAGCGCGCACCTTTTTCTCGATGATGAATATGCCTTCAGGCATCCCAAATCATCCTCATCAGTTGCAAGCTGGCATTCCCCGTTTTTTATTTCCACAATTTTTGCGCGTATAATGTCGCCTATGCTGTATTCATCGCGAATTTTTCGGGTGTAGCCTTTTTTTATGTTGCTTGCGCGAAGCACAAAATTTACCCCTGTAATCGGAAACCTCGCACTCTCGCCCTCCATTTCATGTATGCTCACAATTGCAATCGGGTCTATGATATTTTCAATCCGCCCGATCACCTTCACTCCCAAGCCCGGCTGGCTCACCCGATTCGGGCGGGATACGCTAAGAGTCCTTCCTTCATCGCTTATTTCTCCCTCCAGTGCGGAGTGGATTGCAGAGCCCTCCACATAAGTGCCTGCGCCTGCAACAAATTCCTCTTCGGTGCCTATTTCCTCTCCGGGAGAGGCCTTTCTTTTCTTATCCATTTTAATCCTCTTAAATTAGAAAATTTGATTTATGCTATAATATATGAGGCGCGCTTGGGTATTTAAAGGCATATGCCATATTTTTATTTATGATGAAAAAGCCAAAGCTTGTGCTTTGCATAGACAGGGACAACGACCTTTATGAGAAGGCAGGCATCTCCGGCCCAATCATAGGAAGGGAGGCAAACCTTAACGCGGCAATCAAGCTTGGCACATCCGACCCTGCAGAAGTTGACACTAACGCAATATTCAAGGCAATATCAATATTTGACAGGCTCTCCTCCGCCGAGCACAATGTGCAGGTTGCAACACTGACCGGCTCAAGCGAGCTTGGCTATGCCGCAGATGAGGCGATAAGCGAGCAGCTTGACAGAATTTTATCAGAGTTTCCCTGCGACTCCTGCATATTTGTCTCGGACGGCGCATCGGACGAGTCCATTTTGCCCATAATTCAATCCCGCCTGAAAATAGATTCTGTTGAAGTGCTTGTGATGCGCCAGGCGCAGGAGCTTGAAAAAACATATTTTGTTTTGCTTGAAAAGCTAAAAGAGCCCTATTATGCGCGCATGCTTTTCGGAGTGCCCGCGGTGCTTCTAATACTGATAGTGCTCTCATCAGTGCTTAACTGGGGCTGGCAGGTGCCAACCGCAATAGTGGCGGTGTATTTGCTTCTAAAGGCATTTGGAATAGAGGAGATGGCAATAAAGCTTCTCTCATCCTTTAAATTCAGCGTAGAGAAAATTTCACTTGTGCTTTATTTGCCAGCATTTTTCCTTATGGCAGTTTCCTTCTGGTCAGGCTACCAGTCATTTATTGTGGCATCCTCAATTCCTTCGCTTAACGGCGCGAAAATAGTCGCAATGGCATTGCGAAGCTTTCTTTTGCTTTTTCCCTCATCCGTGCTTTTGCTAATTGCGGGAAAAGTAATTGATTTGCTAAATGAGAAAAAAAGCATTGAGATAATAAAATTCGGGCTGTATGCGGTGTTTACGGTGCTTTTCTGGCTTGTATTCACCTCGGGCGCAAACTGGGTGGTAAATGACTCTGCGCCTTATGTCTCTTTTGCGGATTTGGTGCTTATACTAATTTCATCCGCAGTAATCGGATTCGCCTCAATTAACATTTTGCAGGAGATAAGGCGCAAGGTGGTTATGCGCATGAAGCTCTCCGGAAAAGAAGTATTAAGCTCAGGCGGAAATTATTTGGGCAAGATACTGGGCGTTGACACAAAAAGATGGGCTTTGGCGGTAAAATCCCCGCTCGGGCAAAAATTCATGGTTGCAATAGACTCGATAGAGAAAGTAGGGGACAAAGTAATAGTAAGCCATTAGGAATTTCGGGTTTCTTTTTTGGTTTTTATTTTTTGAAATGGCCGTATTGTTTTCAGATATGTTTTTATTCATATCAAACCATAGTATAACACATGTTTAACCAAATTAAAGTCTGCAATACGGTGCCAACTTCCAAAAAATTCAGGCAATTCAAGGGGTTCGGGCAAGGGCAGAGAACAGCCGTTTGCAAGAAAGACTTGAACAAGTTTGCAGACAAATGCATAAATGAATTCAAACTTCTTTTTCCCAAAATGAAAAAGAAAAGATGGCAAAAAAACCATTATTCTTCCCTCTCAAAGTTGGAGGCTGAAATTAAAAAAACAGAAAATGAGCTGAAACAATTAATCATCCACAGGCATGATTTAGACCTCATATATGGCTCGGCTGTTCCTGCAGTTGAGATAAAAATTGTTGATTTGAGCGAAAAACTCAACAGGTTTAAAAGCGAACACAACCAGAAGTTTGACCAAATATACACGAAGCTAAAGAAAAAAGAAAAGGCAAAAAAGAGGAAAAAAGAGCTTAAAACTCCCCCTCCAGATCGGCTTTCCGTGGCGCTAGCGAACATCGGCGTACCTGGTGTTTACCATAGCCTTGTCCTGCAGTTTTGCAGAGAACAGCTGGAAAAAGACGCACGGTTTTCATCTCTTCCATTTGAGGTAAAAGTAAAAACCATTGAGATCGCATACTTTGAAGCCAAGCCGCTGCTTGCTTATTATGAAACCGAAAACAGTGCAAACTCCCTCCAGATGCAACTGCAGAAAATTTCCTTAGGGAATTACAATAAGTATTTTGGCCCTCTTAAGAAGCAGATTTCAGATTTCAAGGAAAAGGTATCGGGCAAGGGGCTTCCTGTTTCAATGGCCCAGCAACTCAGCTCTGTTTTAAATCTGGATTATTTGTTTGCACAATACATGAAAATGTATCCAAACAAGTGGGTTTCATCTTCCGAAAAAGGGGAAAAAACTACAAACAAACTGGAATACGATATCATGGTGGAGCCAATACGAAAAATTCTGGTCGCCAGCAATATAAAAGAAGTTGCATCCCAACTGCTTGGGGAACAGAGGGCGAACGAACTTTCTGGTGCTGGCTTTCTGGATTCTGAAAAAACCTCTTAGAAAACAGGTTTATTTTTTGCGGCAAAAATTTATTTTATCATCTTCTTTATTTTGCTTATTATTTTCTTTTTTTGCGTGCAATCCTTTAGCGCTATTTGCATAACATCCACAAGGTTATCCACAGGCAGTATTTTTATTTTTCCTCTCATTTTAGGCGCCAAATAAATGTCTTGCGCGTTTTTGCGCGGCACTATTATCTCTTTCATTCCCGCCTCAATAGCCGCCTCTGTTTTTGCCGTCGCACCGCCAATAGGCAAAACATCCCCTCTTACTGAGAGCGAGCCTGTCATTGCCACATCCTGGCGTATGGGAATTTCCTCCATTGCAGAGAGCATTGCAAGCGCAATGGAAACCGATGCAGAATCCCCCTCAACTCCCTCGTAAGTTTGCAAAAATTGCACATGCACATCATATGAGGAAACGTTTTTTCCAAGATGCTTTTTTATTATGGCGGAGACATTTTCCACCGCCTCGCGCGCAATAGAGCCTAATTTTCCTGTCGCGATTAATTTCCCCTCATTCTTGCTTCCTGCAGGGGTAACTTCGGCAACAATAGGCATCACAAGCCCGGAAGTTCCGTCTCCCATTACCGCAAGCCCGTTTACTTTGCCAACATTATACCCTTTGGTGGAAAATACCTCATACTCTTTTTTTACCTCAATATATTTGCTGCTCATCTGCTGCTCCATTGTAAGCGCAATAGAGCGCGCCCTCTCAATATACCCAACTTCCACGAGGGAGGCATTCTCATCAACAGCAACATCCCCGGCAGCCCTTACAAGCCCGCCAAGCTCGCGCAAATTCAATGTAAACCTTTTTTTTCTCCCCGCCTTTCTTCTTGCCTCTGAAATTATTTCCCCCACAGCATCGCGCGAGAAATGCGGTATTTTGCCGTCTTTGTCTATTTCCTGAGCAACAAACTGCACAATCAAATTCTCATTCTCCTCAGTATCTTCCATTGTGTCTTCCATATATACTTCATACCCTGAGCCGCGAATCCTGCTTCTCATCGCAGGATGCATATGCTTCATGTCAATCAAGTTTCCTGCAGCAACAAGCACAAAGTCGCACGGCACCGCCTCAGTTTTCACAATGGCGCCCGAGCTCATTTCCGACTGCCCTGTAATTGAATATTTTTTCTCCTGCATCGCGGTGAGAATTTCCTGCTGCCATCTCATTTTTAATGAGGAAATTTCGTCAATAAAAAGCACTCCCTTGTTTGCCTTGTGAATTGCGCCGGATTCCACGCGCAAATGCGCCGGGGTGCCAAGCCCGCCTGACTGCAGCGGGTCATGCTTCACATCTCCCAAAAGCGCGCCCGCCTTGTTTCCGGTTCCGTCCATAAAAGGCGCGGTGTGCAATCCAGTATTATCCACAATTAACTTTGGCTCGTTGTGGTCGCCTCCCATGGCGCCCATTTTCTTTCCCAAAGTGTTTGTAAACCTCCACAAAAGAAACAAAAGCCCGAAAGCGCCCAGCGCCGCCAAAATAAACCATTTATTCTCATCATTTAGCGTGCCTGTCGCATACAAAATAATAAGCACAAACATAAAGCCTAGCAAAAACAATATTCCTGCAGATGGCCCCTGCCCGCCTGTGGGGAGCATATTTTTGCTTCTTGCCCCCTGTATAATCATTCTCCCTGCCCCGACATTTTGCTTTGGGACGCTTATTTGCATTTTTTTGCCCATATGCTCAAATTGCATGCGAGCCGCATTTGCCTGCATATATAGCTTTGCAAGCTGCGCGTCCTGGCGCAAAAGCTCGGGCGAGGGATAAGTAGGAATAACTCTTACAAGCGGCTTATTCTCATCATTGGGGTTTTGGTATACAAGCACATCCTGCAACGCCGTAACAGGCATCAATTCAGCCATCGCCTGCGCAAGCATGGATTTTCCTGTGCCCGGAGAGCCAATCATCAGCACATGCCTTCTCTGCTTTGCCGCCTTTTTCACAATTTTTACTGCCCTATCCTGCCCTATCACCTGGTCAACAAGTTTTTTTGGGATTTTAATTTCAGCAGTTGTTTTAAACTCAAGCATATATAGCACCGTTTTGCAAGGAATGTATTATGTTGCTTAGGATATAAAAAGACAAACCTCTGCCCAAACAATTAATTGGGGGGGGGGGCTTAAGAAAATTTTTTGCGTGTAAAAATAAGAATCAAATTAAAATGTGGGAAGCGCGGCAAAATAAGAATTTCCTGGGAGGAAGTAGTTATCCTATTCTAAGGGGTGAATGGACAAATGGGGTGGTTCTCAACATAAGAGTTGAGGGGTTTGTTTGGCTTGAAGCAAATGTTTGGGGGTTTGCCTCAAACCTCTACTATCCCAGGAAGAACCATTTTGCCGCTAAAAACATAAAAACCCATCTATTTTTGTTGTTAAATTTCTGCCAATATGGGTTCTGCCACCTCCGAATACCTCTCTTTATCCACAGTGTATAAGTATGCGCCCTCACCCATTTTTGTAAGGTATGCATCCACTCTCGCCGAGCTTAGCGCCCTCGTTATTTTGCTCACTTCTTCCAGCGTCATATTCGCGATATCAATATACATATTTCTCACCAGCAATTCTTTGCGCGTTTTGCTTATATATAAATAAGGAAAGGGTGATTTTCCGCGTTTTTTGTTGCATTAAATATATTTTCAGGCGTTTTACGAGAATATGTTTATAAATATTTGTATTCCTAATAATCTGCACGCACGAACCCCCACACTAGGTACTATGGTGTTATATTGGCCAAAAAATCTTCTAAAAAACAAAAAGAAAAACTAGAGCATAATTTGGTTCCTCAGCACATTCTTCTAACAGAGGAGGAAAAACAAAAAGTATTTGCAAAGTTTAGTGCAACTGCTCTCAATTTTCCAAAAATTAACGCCGCAGATCCTGCGCTTATCGGCATGGATGCAAAGCAGGGGGACCTCGTACTTATAAAAAGAAAAGATTCGACAAGCACCCACGACTATTACCGTCTGGTTGCAAAGGGATAGCGCCCAAAAGGCTTGCGGCAAAAGTGCCGCAAACGCCGAAGGAAAGGTTAAGTTGATGCAAGGGTTTGTAAAAAAGCGCAAGGCATTCATGCCTGTTTTAAGGTGAGCTAATGAGCAAGGAACTGCTTAATGCATATTTTAAGGAAAATTCGCTGGTAAAACAGCATCTTGATTCCTACAACAAATTCGTAGAGGGCGGAATGCAGGAAATAATCGACCGCATCGGCGTAATAAAGCCGACTATCGAGGGATTTGAGCTTCAGCTTGGGCGCATCCGCCTTGACAAGCCAAAAGTAATAGAGGCGGACGGCTCACAGCGCGCAGTGCTTCCCTCCGAAGCAAGGTCGCGAAACCTTACTTATTCTGCACCTATTTTTCTTGAAATAATCCCGGTATACAACGGCGTGGAGAAAAAAATGTTTTCCGAAGTTTTCATAGGCGAGCTGCCTGTCATGGTAAAAAGCAAATTATGCCACCTTGACAATATGGCGGAAGACGAGCTTGCAGCATCGCGCGAGGACCCAAACGACCCCGGCGGCTACTTTATAATCAACGGCTCGGAGCGGGTGCTAACCTCGATTGAGGATTTGGCGCCAAACAGAATTATGACCACATTTGAAAAAGACAAAAAGCTTGTTACTTCAAAAGTATTTTCAACAAGGCACGGATTTCGTGCAAGAAGCGCGGTTGAGCGCACACTTGAGGGAATGCTTTACTGCGTTTTCCCCGCATCTCCCAAGGATTTGGGCTTTGTCCCGGTGCTTCGCGCGCTTGGCATAGAAAAAAACGCATCCATCTTCTCAGAATTTATAAACGACGAGCAGATAAGAAACGACCTTCTTTTAAACATGGAGCCTGACGAGACAAAAACATCTGATACTGCACTTGATTATGTGGGCAAAAAGGCGGCTCCGGGGCAAACCGAGGAATACCGCAAAAAGCGCGCAGAAGTTTTGCTTGACACATATTTGCTTCCCCACATCGGCACAGACCCTGCCGACCGCCCGGCAAAAGCAAAATATTTGTGCAAAATGTGCGAGCGCGCAATTCTTGTGGCAACAAAAAGAATTCCTGCAGATGATAAAGACCATTATGCAAACAAGCGCATTAAGCTTACCGGCGATTTGATGGAAGAGCTTTTCCGCTATGCATTCCAATTTTTGGTAAAAGACGTCTCATACCAGGCAGGGCGCGCGGATGCGCGAGGGCGCCGCCTGGCGGTGCAAACCCTTGTGCGCCCGGACGCACTATCTGATAGAATCCGCTATTCAATGGCAACAGGCAACTGGATTGCGGGGCAAACCGGAATTTCCCAGCTGCTTGACCGCACATCTTTCCTCTCTTCGATGTCTCACTTGAGGCGTGTTGTCTCTCCGCTTTCGCGAAAGCACCCTCACTTCAAGGCGCGCGACCTTCACGGGACACATTGGGGAAAAATCTGCCCCAACGAATCTCCCGAAGGCCCCTCATGCGCCCTTGTGAAAAACATGTCGCTTTTCTGCGAAATTTCAACAGGCGAGAAAGAGGAGGATGTGGAGCAGGCGCTCTACAAATTCGGCGTGCTGCAAAACTCCCAATAATTTTTACAAGGTGCAACTCATGGCAAAAAAAATAAGAAAAAGAAAAAAACTGGCGCATTTGCAGGGAAGAAAAACCGCCGTGCTTCTTAACGGAAGGCTTATCGGCGAGGTTGAGAATCCAAACGACCTTCTCTCAAAGCTCTCAGAGTCAAGGCGCTCAGGCTCTATGGCAGCAGGCGTTAATTTTTACTACAATTCTCGCACCGACGAATTTATGGTAAATTCCGACTCAGGGCGCGCAAGGCGCCCCTACATAATAGTTGAGGGCGGCAAAAGCAAATTAACCTCAGAGCTTGACTCACAGCTAAAGGCCGGGCAAATGAGCTGGGGAAAGCTTGTTTCCATGGGCGTAATCGAATACCTTGATGCAGAAGAGGAGGAAGGCGCAAGAATCGCACTTCACGAGGCAGACATAACAGATGAGCACACCCACCTTGAAATCGACCCTGTCACAATTACAGGAGTAACAGTATCAACCCTTCCATACCCAGAATACAATTCCTCCCCGCGTGTCACAATGGCATGCTCTATGTCTAAGCAGTCGCTCGGCACTTACTTGCTTAATTTTAACCAAAGAAACGATTCGCGCGGGCATATCTTATATTATCCGCAGCAGCCTCTTGTGCAAAGCCGCCCCTATAAAATATTGGGCTTTGGAGAGCATGCCGCAGGGCAGAATTTTGTAGTGGCAGTAGTTTGCCACGAGGGATACAACACAAGCGACGCATTGGTTGTAAACCGCTCCGCAATTGACCGCGGTTTGGGCCGCTCGGTATTTTTCAAGACGCATGAAACAGAGGAGAGGCGCTACCCCGGCGGGCAAAAAGACAAATTTGAATTGCCTCCGGTAACCGCGCAAGGATACCGCGATGAGCGCGCATACCGCCACCTCTCCGACGACGGGATAATTTTGCCAGAATCCAAGCTTGAGCCAAAAGACGTGCTTGTGGGAAAAACCTCCCCTCCCCGCTTTTTGGAAGAAGTATCGGTATTTGGCATGGTAGAGGAGAAGAAAAGAGACAATTCCCTCTCTGTAAAAGCCGGAGACCACGGCGCAGTGGATTCTGTCCTTATAACCGATTCATTGGCAGGCAACAGGCTTGTAAAAGTAAGGGTCCGCTCAATAAAAGTTCCTGAGCAGGGAGACAAATTCGCCTCCCGCCACGGGCAGAAAGGAGTTATCGGCATGAAGCTCTCGCAGGAGGATATGCCGTTTACCTCGGAAGGAATAGTCCCTGATTTGATGATTAACCCGCACGCAATTCCCTCGCGAATGACTGCAGGGCATTTGCTTGAAATGCTTGGAGGAAAAGCGGTTTGCCACAGCGGCAAATTCGGAGACGCGACGGCATTTGCCGGGGACGGTGAGGAGAAATTCCGCAACGAGCTAAAAACACTGGGCTTTGACGAGTATGGCGTGGAAACTCTCTATGACGGCTACACAGGCAAGCCGATAAAAGCAAAAATTTACATCGGAGTAATATATTACCAAAAATTGCATCACTTAGTATCCAACAAAATGCATGTTCGCGCGCGCGGGCCCGTGCAGCTGCTCACCCGCCAGCCGACAGAGGGAAGGGCACGCGAAGGTGGCTTGCGTTTCGGGGAAATGGAGCGCGACTGCCTTATCGGCTACGGCGCATCCATGCTTATTCGCGAGAGGCTTTTGGAGGAATCAGACCGCTCATACCAGCTTGTATGCGCAAAAACCGGTTCCATCGGCTACAAGGATTACATACGCAACAGGCTTGTCTCTCCATTGGATGAGAACAGCAGCGAGCTTTATTATGTTGAAATGTCGCATGCGTTCAAGCTTTTGCTTGATGAGATAAAGTCTATGGGAATATTCCCAAGGCTTTTGATGAGGGACAAGGCATAGGGGTGAAAATTATGGGAAAAACAGTGCAAAAAGAATCAAAAATCACCGTGGAAAAAGGCAAAAAAGGCAATTACTTTACGCGCAACTCCCTTATCCTCTTAAGTGCAGAGCAAGGAGAGCGCGCGGCATTCAAAGCCCTTGATGATTTGAACGACTTTAAAACAAAAGTAAAACTGCAAAATGCAATAAAACTTGGCAAGAGCGAGAAAAATAACCTTAAAAACGCAAAAAAATATATCGCCAAAAAAGAGTTTTCCGAATTAAATATTTTGCCTCCCACCGGTTTTGCAACAGCCGCGCAAATAGCAGAAGCATTGGGCTTTTACGAGCTTAGCAAAAAATATTCAAAAAAACAAGAAGAAAATTCCAAAAAGCACAATGCCGCCCACCTGCTCTCATATGACGGATTGGTGGAAGCTGTAACCGGGCACAGCCGCCTTGGAAAAACGCAGGCAGATGAGCTTATGAATAAGCTATAAAATGAAAAATAATTTTATTATGAAATTTCAGGGGTTATGAAAATGATTGTAACAAAAATGATTGACAAAATAAAATTCTCCCTCTTCTCGCCGGAGATGGTAAGAAAAATGTCTGTGGTAAAAATAACCGTGCCAGACACTTACAACGACGACTCTTACCCAATAGATGGCGGGTTAGTGGACCCGCGCATGGGAGTAATTGACCCCGGCTTAAAAGACAAAACATCCGGAGGAAAGGCAGGCACTTCGCCCGGGCACTTTGGGCACATAGAATTGGTGCGCCCTGTAATTCACCCCGAATTCTCAAAGATGATGCTGCATGTTTTGCAAAACACCTCCCCTTTTTCAAAACAGCTTCTCTGGAACGAGGAGCAGGTTGAGAAAATAAGAAAAGACGCGCTTGAAAACCCTGACATGGAAGTGAAAATAAAGCTAAAGCGCCCAACCCACTGCCCGCACACCGGGGAAAAGTTGCCGGAGATAAAGCTTCTAAAGCCCACAACATTTTACAAAAATAAGGAAATAATGCTTCCAACAGAAATTCGCGAATGGCTCGCAGGAGTCTCGGATGAGGACATTAAGCTTCTTGGAATAGACCCCGAATACTCGCGCCCCGAGTGGGCTGTGCTTACATGCCTTCTTGTGCCTCCTGTTTCCGTGCGCCCTTCAATAACTTTGGAAACCGGCGACCGCTCGGAGGATGACTTAACCCACAAATTGGTTGACATCATGCGCATAAACCAGCGCCTTGAGGCAAACATAAACGCAGGCGCCCCACAGCTAATAATTGAGGACCTTTGGGAGCTTTTGCAATATCATATTACAACTTACTTTAACAACGAGACCGCAAACATCCCCCCCGCGCGCCATCGCTCAGGGCGCCCACTAAAAACCCTTGCAGCCAGGCTTAAAGGAAAAGAGGGAAGGTTCAGGTATAACCTTTCCGGAAAGCGTGTCAATTTCTCCGCAAGAACCGTGGTTTCCCCCGACCCGCTCATCTCAATTGACGAGGTCGGAGTTCCGCTTGAAATTGCCGAGGAAATGACGGTTCCGATGTATGTTTCCTCATGGAACATGGATTATTGCAAAAAATTCATTTCATCAGATGTTTATCCGCGCGCAGAGTATGTGATACGCCCCGACAGCAGGCGCGTGAGGGTAAGCGAGCTTACACGGCAGGAAGTGCTTGACACTTTGGCGGTCGGCTCAATAGTTGAGAGGCAGCTAATAGACGGCGACACCGTTCTCTTTAACAGGCAGCCCTCATTGCACAGAATAAGCATAATGTGCCATTCTGTAAAAGTATTGCCGGGAAAAACTTTGCGCCTCAATCCCATAGTGTGCGCCCCTTACAACGCAGACTTTGACGGGGATGAGATGAACCTGCACGTTATCCAGAGCGAGGAGGCAAAAGTGGAGGCAGAAATGCTGATGAAGGTGCACGGGCAAATAATTTCCCCAAGGCACGGGCACGCAATAATAAAGCCGCAAGAGGACTATGTCACAGGCGGATTTTTCATAACCCGCAGCGAGGCAATATTCGGAAAAGATGAGGCATGCCAAATACTTGCAAGCGCGGGAATAACACGCTTGCCGGCTCCGGATAAAAAAGATAACTGGTCGGGCAGGATTTTATTTTCCATGCTTTTGCCAAAAGAGCTAAACTGCACAATAAAAAGCAAATTCAGGCGAAAAATGCCAGACGGCTCAGAGCACCCTGACAATGAAATAATAATAAAAAACGGAATAATGCTAAGCGGAGGGCTTGATGACAAGGCGGCAGATGAGGTGCTTGAGAGAATAATCCACCTCAAAGGAACCGAGGCGGGAAGGGAATTTCTTGACCGCGCAGGCAAAATGGAGCTTCATGCAATAACAATGATAGGCTTCTCCGTGTCTTTGGCAAATTACTCTCTGGATGCAACAAACTCCAAGCATATTGACAAGCTTCAGGATACCATGCGCCGTGAAATAGAATCCGTGATAACGCAATACAAAAATAAGACGCTTGAGCGCCTGCCTGGAAGGACGCTAAAAGAAACGCTTGAGGACAAAATTATGGACATCACCTCAAAAACAAGAAATGCGGGCGGCAACGTCGTGGAAAAGGCGATGGGCACAGACAACACCTCCATCATCATGGCGCGCATCGGAGCGCGAGGCTCTATTCTTAACGCAATTCAAATGGCAGCAATGGTGGGGCAGCAGGCTATTCGCAACAAGCGCCCAAACCGCGGCTACTCCGGGCGGGTTCTTCCTCATTACAAGAGAGGAGACAAAGGGGCAGATGCCAAGGGTTTTGTATTTAATTCTTTTAGAAAAGGGCTTAGCGCAACAGAATTTTTCCAGCACTCTATGGGAGGGCGTGAATCCCTTGTAAACACGGCTATCAGGACTGCGCGCTCAGGCTATATGCAAAGGCGGCTTATCAACGCATTGCAGGACATGATTGTCATGCCCGACTATTCTGTGAGGGACAGCAGCCTCTCATTCGTGCAGTTTGTTTACGGCGGGGATAAAGTGGACCCCATGATGGCAAATTCGAAAAAACACACTTCTTAGGGGGATATTTATGGCAAACACAAAAGACAGAATCGCGGTCGGGGAGGCAGTCGGCATTGTCGCCGCCCAGTCAATAGGAGAGCCAGGCACTCAGATGACTATGCGAACTTTCCACTATGCCGGAGTTGCCGAGCAGGTGCCGACAGGCTTGCCCCGCCTAATAGAATTGGTGGATGCAAGAAAAGAGCCAAAAAAGCCGTTCATGGATATTTATCTTGAGAGCTCGGCGGCAAATGACGAGAAAAAGGCAAAAAAAGTCGCGGCAGCCCTTGAGTGCGTCTTGCTTGAGCAAATCGCATCTGTCAACGAGGACTTTGAAGGCAAGTCCATCAAAATACAGGCGGATGCAAACGAGCTTGGCTTGCTTTCTGTGGATATAAATGACGTGCGCGCAAAAGTAAAGGAGCTCATCTCCCCCGGAACAGTGGAATGCAGGGAAAACACAATAACCGCAAAGCCAAAAGTCAACACCTTGCGCGCATTGCGCAGGTTCACAAACAAGATAAAGCAATTGCAGGTAAAAGGCGTGGAGGGTGTAAGGCGTTCCATTGTGATAAAGGACAAGAATGAATTTTTCATACGCACCGCGGGCTCAAACATTTTGGGCGTAAAAGACATAGAGGGGATAGATTTCAAGCGCGTGTATACAAATGATGTGAAGGAAGTTGAGCGCGTATTCGGAATAGAGGCTGCGCGAAATGCGCTTGTGCACGAGCTTGACCAGGTGCTCACATCCCAGAGGCTTTTTGTCGACATACGCCACATAATGCTTTTGGCAGACGCCATGACGATGGACGGGGCAATAACTTCCATAGGAAGGCACGGGCTTGCAGGGCAAAAGGCGGGAGTGCTTGCGCGCGCCGCATATGAGGAGACAATAAAGCACCTTGTAAACGCGGCAACAAAAGCGGAAGAGGACATGCTTATCGGAGTAACTGAGAATATTATAGTCGGGCAGACGGTTCCCATCGGCACAGGGCTTGTGAAACTGAGAATGAAATTATAAGGTTTTATTTATGCAAAAGCAAATTCCTCTTCTTGGAAAAGACGGCAATGTAAGCATAACCAAGTTGAAAAGGCGGTTGCTTGTTCTCAACAACCTAAAGCTAAAGCAGATGCCAGATATGCTGCCAAGAGAGCGCCATTTTATATTCTATGATCTGGGCATAAGCGGGGGATATTACAGATTTGCAAAACAAAGCCTTGAGCGCGCACTCGGAGATTCGGAAAAAGACGCAAAAAAGGCGCTGAAAAATAAAGATTATGCCGAAGCACTGCATATACTCTTAGGCGGGCTTGAATATATGCAAAGGTACCAGGGAATAAGGTACACTGACAATGCCCTCAAATTTTATTTTGCTGCCAAAGAGTTTCTTGAGATTCGTGACTCAACGGATGCAAAACTCAAAGAGGCGGGAGAAAAATACCCTAATGAGTGGAACAAGCTCTCGATTCTTTGGCATGACATAAAGGTAGATTATGAGGTCAATGCGGCATTCGGCCCGCAACCAGCATTCAGCGAGCTTGCGGCTCAGGCGGGCTACGGCAACATATTAAAGAGGGCAGTATGAGATAAATTATGCGTATTAGGGATGAAAACTTTTTAAAAAAGTTTTTCGGAGGTAATACATATGGCAAAGAAAAAAACTGAAAGTGAGGAAACGACTGATTTGGGAAAGGCAATTCGCATGTGCGCGGATTCGGGAAAAGTGGAATTTGGCACAAAAATATCCCTAAAGCGCGCGATGCACGGGCAGGGAAAGCTTATTGTTTCATCTTCAAACGCCCCAAAAGAGGAGAGCGAGGACATGGCAAAATTCTGCAAAATGTCAAAGCTTCCGATAATAAAATTCAACGGCACCTCACGCGAGCTTGGAGCAATTTGCGGCAAAGCTTTTCCGGTGACATTTTTGTGGGTTTCTGCAGTGGGCGACTCGCCGATAATGGATTTTGCAAAATAGAGGGTATTGATGGTAGAGCTCACAAACGATGATTTGAAAGCACTCACAATTTTTGAGAAGCTTACAGGCGCATCTGCAACCGATTTGCTCATAGGGGAGAAGTCGGTGGTTTTCCTCGTGGCAAAAGGGGATATGGGGCGCGCCATAGGGCCCAAGGGCGCGCATATCACGCGCGTGAGAAACGCGTTTTCGCGCCAGGTGCTGGTGTTTGAGGAAAGCTCGGATATGGAGGAGTTTTTAAGGGCAATCTTCTCGCCCATAGCCATAAAGAATATAAACATCCATGAGAAGAATAATGATAAGACTGTTTATGTCAGTGTCGATGACAAGGACAGGGGCGCAGCAATCGGGCGCAACGGCGACCGAATAAAGCTGCACAGGGAGCTAATATTGCGAAAGTTCAGGTGCAACCTGCGCCTTGCAAACACAAGATAATATGGTGATTCTAAAATGGGAAAAGGAGAATTTTCAGGCCGTGATTTGAAGCGAAGGAGAAAAAAGCAGAGATGGCTCAAAAAGCCATGGAAGCGAAAGAAGCTTAGGCTAAAGGAGAAATTCGACCCGCTGCAGGGCAAGTCCCAGGCAAAGGGAATTGTGGTTGAGAAAAAGCAGCTTGAGCAAAAACAGCCCCACTCAGGGCTTATCAAATGCGTAAAAATTCAGCTTATCAAAAACGGCAAACTGGTAACATGCCACGCGCCGCGAAACCTTGCAATCAATTACATAGACGAGCATGATGAGGTAATGGTTGAGGGGCTCGGGGGTTCGCAAAGAGGGCAGATGGGCTCGATTCCCGGTGTCCGATACAAGGTGATAAAGGTCAACGGTGTTGACTTGCAGCAGCTTGTAAGAAAAAAGAAAGAGAAACCCAAGAGGTAAGTTTATATGGAAAAATTATTTGGAAAATTTGAGCTTGATTCTGTGCATGTCTCAGACCCCTCACTTGCAGGCTACATAAACCTCTCGCCTGTAAATTTGCCGCATTCGCACGGAAGGCAGGCAAAGCACCAATTTAGAAAAGGCCGCGTAAACATCGTAGAGCGCCTTATCAACAAGCTTATGCGAGGGGGCACGGGCAGAAAAACTTCTGGAAAAGTAATTCGCACCCACGGCTCAATGCAGGGCAAAAAATCCAAGGCAATGAATGTGGTGGAAAAAGCATTTGACATCGTCGCAAAGCGCACCAGCAAAAACCCTGTGCAGGTATTAATTGATGCGCTTGAGAATTCGGCTCCTCGCGAGGACTTTACACGAGTTTCTTTCGGAGGAGTATCCTATCAGGTGGCAGTGGATGTTTCAGCTTCCCGCCGCCTTGACATGGCATTGCGCAACATCACTTTGGCGGCCATTATGGGCGCATTTGCAAACAAGAAAACGCTTGCAGAAGCGCTTGCAAACGAGCTTGAATTGGCTGCAAACGGAGATACGCAAAACAGCTATGCCATAAAAAAGCGGGATGAAACCGAGCGAATGGCCCGCAGCGCAAGATAAATTATTTTTTCTTTTTTATTTTATTTTTCTTATTCTCAGGTATTTTTTCTAAAATCCCTCTTCCCCGTTAAAAGCAACATGTTTTTAAACTTAAATACACTAAATAATATTATGAATAATCAAATAGTATCAGAAAAAAACAACGGGCGCCCCAACCTTAATTTCTTTGACGGATTTCGCCTAAAGCTTCTTTTGAAAAAGCACCAGTCATTTAAAAACCTCTCAGACAGGGCATTAGAGCTTGATGAATTCATAGCAGCAAGATGCAGGATGCTTGTAATAAAAGAGGCAAAATCCCGAAATATAGCCATAACCCAGAGCGAGCTTGAGCAAATCTCACGGCAAATATCTATAATGGCAAAAACAATCTTTTCCTCAAGCACAAAGCTGGGCTCCTCCGATTTTGCAAGCGCTCTCTCAAGATTAATTGCAAAAAAGCTTCCCTCAAACGGCGTAAACCTTGATAAAAAAATTGTGCAAGCAAGCGCCTTTTCCAGCCAACCTGCCAATCTTGGGTAATTTTTTCCTTTTTGCACACTCTTTATTAACCTCTTTGCTTTGCATTAAGCATGAAGGCGCAACTCTCTGCAGATTATTTGGTAATTCTGGCAGTTTTAATGCTATTAGCCCTGCTCTCACTCGGCATTTTGGGGTATTTTCCTGACATAGGGAAAAATTTGCAGGCAAAGGCAAGCTATGATTTCTGGCAAAACCAGGCGCGCCCAATAGCCGTAATGGACGCAATATACCGCCAAGACGAGAATAGGATATATTTTGCCTTAAAATCCCATTCGCAGGAGCAAATATCAATAAAAAAGCTATTTGTAAATTCCACCCAGCTTGCCCTTTTCAGGAATGACGCCACAGGCGAGCAGCTCTGTGATGAGATAACGTGCAAAGTATCCCCCTGCGACTGCGACTTTGAAATTTCCCCATTCGGCAACGCCTCGGCTTTTAGCGAGCTGTATGCAGAAGATGCCTCCCCCTGCGGCGAGAATGACAATTATTTTTTGGAGGATTTCTCCCTATTTTACACAAACGCAAGGGATTCCTCTGACACTTTGCAGGAAAAAGGCTATTACCTGCTCGCAATAACCTGCGGATAGCATATATATTTAATAAATAACCAACCATTAGGGTTTGTATGAATATTTTCAAGGGGCAAATTTCAGCCGAATATTTGATGATTTTGGGAGTAGTGATGCTGGTCGCGCTTGTGGCAATAGGGCTGACCATTTTTTTCACGCAAGGCGCCTGGGACATCTCCCAGAGCGAAATAAGCTCATACTGGGCAACACAGGCTCACCCGATACGCGTAACAGAAATGGAAGGATATTATTACGGCACCTCTCTTAACGGGGAAATAGCCCTTGTGCTTGAAAACGTGGATACAAAAGTAATTACAATAAAAAATTTCATAATAGAGCCGTATGGCGTTACAGAGACTTTCGGGGTTTATGACGCCCACCATTCAACAGGCGCCGGAGTCACCGGAAACTCGCTTGGCACCGCCGGAGTTTCCCAGACGCTTAGCACAACAATAGTGCTTGCTCCAGGCGAGAAAGAGGAGGTTTATCTGCGCCCCACAATGGCATGCTCGGACAGCGGCGAGGGCAGGGCTGATACTGAAAAATTTTACAATGAACTTACTATAGTGTATGATACTCCTTACTTTGAGGACATCTCTTTCAAGGGCGCAAAGCCGATCGGCGGAAGATGCAACCCTGTATAATTTTTTAAAAAGCCGTTTGAAGGCGCAATCAGCATATTTTATCTAAAAAGCCCCTTCCTATTGCCCGGCAGAAATTATTTTTTTTGCCTCTGCAAGAAGGTGTGCAAGCTCTCCCTTTTTGCGCGCTATCTGCAAATTCAGCATGCTTTGCATTGTGCCGTCCGCAACTTTTCTTCCCACAAGAAGCTCCTGCCGCCTCTCAAGCTTTATTATTTGCTCCCGCTTCTCGCTTATGTCTGCAAGAAGCCCCCCAATATCCTGCTTGCAGTATCTTTTCAGGGTTTTTCTTCCGGCGCGCAAAGGCGAAGTTCCGGCTCTTTTCCGGCTTATTTGCACCTTTTCAGAATCAACAGTTGCCGAAGAATTTGCCCAATACACCTGCTCATCCGACATGGAATAAGCTACCTTCACCATTCCCATATCCTCAAGCACGCTTATCCATTTTTTTAAAAATAAGGGGCGCAACCCCGTAAGAAGGCTAAGCTTTTGCAGCGCAAACTTTTTGTCCGGGTTGGAGCGAAGAAGATTTATTATCCCGTCAACCTCTGAGCTTAATTCGGGCTGCTGCATGTCCCTCACGCGGCTATTGCCTTCTCCTTAAGCATCCATTTTCCGGATATTTTTGCCCTTGTCCTTCTTATTGCCTCAATTATGTGGGGGCGGTTTGCCTTTTTTGTCTTTATTGTGAACATTACCTGATTCTTCTTTATCCTTGCCGCCCTGTCGGTAGGCCTGCCAAATGCGCCGCGCATCCCTTTTTGCAAACGGTCCGCCCCTGCGCCGGCAATCATTTTGTTTTCGCGTATAACATTGTGAGGATATACTTTCAAATGAAAATAATACTGCCCCGGAATTGTTTTCTCAAGATATTTGTTTGCCGCCTGCCTTGCGCTCTCAAGCGCGTTGTCGCGAAGCTGCACGTCGTATTTGGCGCAAAAGTCAAACTCAAGGTCATATCCTTCGCCGCCCTTGTTTCCCATATGGTAATTTAGAAGGTTTGTATGCGGCCTTGAGCGCACATAATTCTTTTTTGGCTTTCTTTTTGAAAACCTGCTCCATGCCACTTTTTTTAGCGTCCTGCAGGTTTTTGCCGGCCTTAATCCCATAAGTTAACACCCTGATTAAACATTTAAATTTTTCAAATTTTTCCCCCCTTTTTAGGGAAAAAAGTTTTGCTGCCCTCTTAGCTGGGCTTTTTATCTTAATAAACGTTTCGACGGGCAAAAGCACGCCTATTTTTGCGCCTTTTTTGGCGCCAAGAAGGGCTTTTTTACGGGCAGTTTTTTGCACTTCCTCCATTTTCGCGCGCAATTTTTACGGCGTAAAATTTCTTTCTTTCGCAGCCTGCAGATGCTTTATAACCTTTCACATTCATATATTTATTGCCTGAATTATCGTCGGTAAATGCATGGAAAAACTGGGGCAAAAAACAATCCGGGGCAAGAATAAATGAACAATGATACTAATCAAATTCAGGGAAAAAACGGCACATCCTCTCAACCGGGCGCAGGGGAAAAACCCCCCTCATACGGCGCAAACGACATTCAGGTTCTCGAAGGGCTTGAAGCCGTAAGGCGCAGGCCTGCAATGTATATAGGCGACACCGGAGCCAAAGGACTGCATCATCTTGTTTACGAAGTCGTTGACAACTCAATTGACGAGGCATTGGCAGGGCATTGCAAAAATATTGAAGTAACAATCCACAAAGATAATTCCCTCACTGTAAAAGACGACGGCCGCGGAATCCCTGTGGAAAAGCATGAGGGCACAGGCAAGTCCGCGCTCGAAGTTGTCATGACCGTGCTTCATGCAGGGGGAAAATTCGACAACAAATCCTACAAAGTATCCGGCGGGCTTCACGGGGTGGGCGTGTCCTGCGTAAACGCGCTCTCCGAATTTCTTGAGGCAAAAATAAGGCGCAACAACAAGCTTTATGTTCAAAAATACTGCCGCGGCGCGCCGCAGGGGGGAGTAAAAGAGGCGGGAAGCGCGCAGGGAAGCGGAACCGAAATAACATTTAAGCCGGACCCAACCGTATTTGAGACAACCGTGTTTGCCTTTGAAACCCTCTCAAACCGCCTGCGCGAGCTTGCATACCTAAATAAGGGGATAAAAATAATTTTGCAGGATGAGAGAGAGCAAAAAAAAGAGGAGTTTCTTTTCAACGGCGGAATAAGCGAATTTGTAACCCATCTTAACAAAAACAAAAACGCGCTTCACCCCGTAATCTATTTTGAGAAATCCTCCGGAGGAGTGGAAGCCGAAGCCGCATTGCAGTATAATGACGCATATTCTGAAAATATTTTCAGCTTTGTAAACAGCATCCACACTATGGAGGGGGGCACGCATTTGGCGGGCTTTAAGGGTGCGCTCACACGCGCGGTAAATGATTATGCCAAAAATTCAAAAATGCTAAAAGAGGGCGCGGTTTCCGGAGATGACTTGCGCGAGGGGATAGCGGCCGTAATTTCCGTGCGCATTTCAAACCCGCAATTTGAGGGGCAGACAAAAACAAAGCTTGGAAACACAAACGTAAAAGGATTGGTTGAGTCCATAGTTGGCGAGTCGCTGCGCACCTATTTTGAGGAGCATCCGCAGGACGCGCGCGCAATCGCAAGCAAGGCTTTGCATTCCATGCAGGCGCGCCTTGCGGCGCAAAAAGCAAAGGATTTGATACGCAGAAAAGGCGTGCTCGAATCATCCGTATTGCCGGGAAAACTGGCGGACTGCTCGGAAAAAGACGCCTCAAAATGCGAGCTTTATATTGTTGAGGGGGATTCTGCCGGAGGCAGTGCAAAGCAGGGGCGCGACAGAAAAACACAGGCAATACTTCCATTGCGGGGCAAAATATTAAACGTTGAGAAGGCATCAATTGCCAAGCTTCTTGCAAGCGCGGAAATACGCAATTTGATAATGGCAATAGGCACCAACTTTGGCGCAGATTTTGACATCTCAAAATTAAGGTACCACAAAATAGTGATAATGACAGATGCCGATGTTGACGGTGCGCACATCCGCACCCTGCTTCTCACCCTTTTTTACCGGTATTTGCGCCCTCTTGTGGATGCCGGGCACATATTTATCGCCCAGCCGCCCCTTTACAAATTAAAATCAGGCGCAAAAGAGGCATATGCATATGATGATGCTCAGCTTTCCAAATTATTGCTGGAATGGGATTCGCCTAAAAATTACCATACACAGCGCTACAAGGGATTGGGTGAGATGAATCCGTCCCAGCTTTGGGAAACCACAATGGACCCTGCCTCGCGCAAAATGCTAAAAGTAAATGTGGAGGACGCCATGCGCGCAGACGAGCTTTTCACAATCCTTATGGGGGATGCGGTGGAGCCGCGCCGCCAGTTTATAGAGGCGCATGCAAAAGAGGCGCAAAACATAGACATTTAATTCCGGTGTATTGATGGCTGATGAAAAAAAAGCATCCGAGGAAATTCCTGAGAAAGGAATCTTCCCGCAGTCCATAGAGCGCGAGCTTCGCTCCTCTTACCTTGATTATGCGATGTCCGTAATTGTGGGGCGCGCCCTCCCCGATGTGCGTGACGGCTTTAAGCCCGTGCACAGGCGCGTTCTTTTTGGGATGCACGAGCTTTCCAACACTCACGAGAAGCCGTATAAAAAATCCGCAAGAATAGTGGGCGAAGTGCTTGGAAAATTCCATCCCCATGGCGACTCATCAATTTATTCCACCCTTGTGCGCATGGCGCAGGATTTCTCATTGCGCTACCCGCTTGTTGACGGGCAAGGCAATTTTGGATCAATTGACGGGGATAATGCGGCTGCTATGAGATATACGGAGGTGCGCATGCAAAAGCTTGCATCCCAGATGCTTGCCGACATTGAGAAAAAAACAGTTGATTTTTCCCCAAACTTTGACGGCACTTTGCAGGAGCCTGATGTGCTTCCAGCCAAATTCCCGAATTTGCTTGTAAACGGCTCCTCAGGAATTGCGGTGGGGATGGCAACAAACATGCCCCCTCATAATCTGGGGGAAGTGTGCGACGCAGTAAGTGCGCTTATTGAAAACTGGGAGCTTGACTCGTTGCAGCTTGCCCAAATCGTGCAGGGGCCGGACTTTCCCACGGCAGGGCTTATTTTGGGGCGCGCAGGAATTTTGCAGGCATACAAAACCGGGCGCGGCTCAATCAGGATGCGCGGAGTTGCAAACATCATCTCTCACAAAAAAGACAAAAGCCGCCAAATAATTCAAATAACTCAGATTCCTTACATGACAAACAAGGCAAGCATGGTAACTCAGATTGCCGAGCTTGTGCGCGACAAGAAACTGGAGGGAATAGCAGACATCACAGACTTATCTGACAAGGGGGGAATAGAGGTAAACATAGACCTCAAAAGAGGCGCAAACGCCGAAGTTGTGCTAAACCATCTTTACACAAAAACCCAGCTTGAGAGTTCTTTTGGCATAATTAATTTGGCGCTTGTAGGAAAGCAGCCGAAAATACTTTCTTTGCGCGACCTTTTGCTTGAATTCATCCAGCACAGGCGCATAGTGATACGCAGGCGCTGCAAGCATGATTTGGGCGTCGCAAAAGAGAGGGTGCATCTGCTTGAGGGCCTCAAAATTGCGCTTGCAAACATAGATGCTATAGTTGCAGCAATAAAGGCGGCGGCAGATATCGCATCCGCCCGCGCCGCCCTCATGTCAAAATACTCTTTAACCGAAAAGCAGGCAAGCGCCATCTTGGAAATGAAGCTCTCGCGCCTTACCTCTCTTGAGAGGGGAAAAATAGAGGAAGAGCACTCATCCCTTCTCAAATTAATCTCCTCTCTTGAGAAAATACTCTCAGATGAGAAATTAGTGGACTCTATTATAAAAGAGGAAACAGCGCAAATAAAAGAGCAGTATGCGGATGAGAGGCGCACAAAAATAATAGAATGGGACGGCGGGGACATAGATGACATTGATTTGGTGCCTGATGAGCCTGTTGCAATAATATTGACTGAAAATGATTATATTAAAAGAATCTCTTTGAGCGAATACCGCAGCCAGCGAAGGGGCGGAAAAGGGGTAATAGGCACAGAAACCCGCGAGGAGGACAGAATAAAAGATTTGCTTATTGCAAGCACGCACGACACGCTTCTCTTCTTTACTAATAAGGGGATGGTTCACTGGCTATCTGCGCACAAAATTCCAGAATCCGGAAGATATGCAAAAGGGAAAGCAATAGTGAATTTGCTTGAAATGGGGGCAGATGAGAAAGTTTCCTCATGCATTGCAGTGCGCGACTTTGATAAGAGCGAATATTTGGTAATGGCAACCCGCAAAGGAGTGGCAAAGCGCACCTGCATATCAGAATACAGCCGCCCAAGGCGCGGAGGGATACGCGCCATTACTTTGCGAGAAGGGGATGAATTGATAGCCGCGCGAAAAACCGACGGCGCAACCCATATTTTGCTTGCAACTGCGCAGGGGCAGGCAATAAAATTCTCAGAAACAGATGTGCGTGAAATTGGGCGCACTGGGCAGGGGGTGCGAGGCATCTCTTTGCGCGAGGGCGACTATGTTGTTGATTTTGCCATTTGCAACCATCCGGCAATAGCTACCGTGTGCGAGAACGGCTATGGCAAGCGCACCTCAATAGAGGATTACCGCGTGCAGGCGCGAGGGGGCATGGGCACCATTAACATAAAAACCAGCGAGCGAAACGGCAATGTGGTGGGTGTGCGCGCAGTATCTGATGAGGATGAGCTTTTGATGCTCTCCTCCTCAAACAAGGCAATTCGCATCCCTGTAAAAGACATGCCGGTATTAGGAAGAAACACGCAGGGGGTGCGCCTTATGCGCCTTGATGCGGGAGAGCGCGTGGTAGCTGTTGAGCATTTGATAGCAGAGAAAATAAACGGCGAGAACGGCGCGGTTGAGGGAAAAATAAACGGCGAGAACGGAGCAGTGGAAGGCAAAACAAACGGCGAGAACGGAGCAGTGGAAGGCAAAACAAACAGCAAAAGCGGCGCAACAGAAGAAAAAACAAACGGCGAAAAAGAAATCATTGAAGAGGAAGAAATAAGCGATGAAGAGCGCAACAAAAAATAAATATCCTTATTTTATCTCTTTTTTCAATCTCTCAAGCGGCAGCCCAATAACAGTATTAACATCTCCCTTAACTTCTCTCACCCATTTGCATGCAGGCATTTTCCCAACATTGAAGCCCCCTGCCTTTCCAACCCATTTCTTGCTTTTAACATAATTTGAAATCTCTGTTTCACTAATTTTTCTAAAGCCCACTTTCGCCCTCTCAACCCATGCTTTTTTCCTTATCTTGCCTTTTCCCCCAAAAAAAGAGACGCACACTCCGCTAAATACGGCAAAATTCTTTCCGCTCAAAGCCCGCAATATCTCTCTTGCCTCTTTCGCACTTTTCGGCTTGCCAATTATTTTCCTCTCAAATTCAATTAGTGTGTCTGCCCCCACCACCTTTTTTCCCGGATTTCTCAATGCCCCCCATTGCGCCTTAAAAACCGCAAGATTTAGAGCCACATCCGCCGCCTTTCCATCCTTTTCCATCCCTTTCGGCTCTGAAGGGCGGCAAACCTCAAACTCTTTGCAAATAACAGCAAAAAGCGCCTTTCTTCTCGGCGAGCCGCTTGAGAG
>PFCD01000011.1:0-352 GCA_002778455.1 Candidatus Micrarchaeota archaeon CG10_big_fil_rev_8_21_14_0_10_45_29
CCAGCTTATAGGGGTAATGGTATCAATTGACAGGCAGGAATCAACCGGGGACGCGAATACTGCCGGCCCATCCGCATCAGAGCAAATAAAAAACATGCTCCACTGCCCACTTTACTCAATCGCGAAAATGCAGGACATTCTCCCCCTTCTCTCTCCGGAACAGCAGGAGTTAACAAAAACTTATTTTGCAAAATGGGGGAGCGGGGAAGCAAAAGAGTGGGCAAAACTTTAAGGTGCAAAAATGTCTTATATAAAAAAGCTTGAAAAAGAGGCAAAAAAGAAAAACACAATCCTCTGCTTCGGGCTGGACCCTGTCATAGAAAATTTCCCAAAGGAAATAAAGGGCTCAAAT
>PFCD01000011.1:358-11339 GCA_002778455.1 Candidatus Micrarchaeota archaeon CG10_big_fil_rev_8_21_14_0_10_45_29
CAGAAAAAAGCAACGCGCCTATTGCCTCATTAAAGCCAAATTACGCGTTTTTCGCCCAATACGGCTTTGAGGGCTTGCAGGCGCTTAAAAAATTAATAGAAAAATTTAAGCCAAAATACACCATTATATTGGACGCAAAAAGAGGGGACATAGGAAAAACCGCGTCTGCTTATGCAAAAGAAGGATATGTTTTCTGGGAAGCAGATGCGCTCACCCTCTCCCCGTTAATGGGAAAAGACTCAATAGAGCCGTATTTTGAGTATTTTAAAAAAGAAAAAGGCGCATATTTGCTTTGCCGCACCTCAAATCCTGCAGCAAACGACTTTCTCACACAACAAATGCATAGTGGAGAGCCCCTATACTCCCTTATCCTAAAGAAAGCCCTTCTCTGGCATCAGGAAAGCCTGGGCTTTGTAGTGGGTGCAACAAATATAGTTGATTTAAAGCAAATTTTGAAGCAAATAAGCGATTCCAAGCGTAAAATACCACTTCTTATACCCGGTATAGGCACACAAGGCGGCTCTGCCAAAGAAGTAATGGGTGCTTTACGCCAATACCCCTCTCTTTTGCCAATAGCGCGCATAAACGCCTCCTCCTCAATTGCTTATGCATATAAGAGAGCCGGAGGCAATTTTGCAGAGGCGGCAGTAGTTGAAATTCAAAAACTAAACCAATCCCTCAAATTAGAGTAATATTACTAATTAGAGTAATATTACTAACTTTTAGTTGAACTGTATAGTTAAGAACCGGCTTTGCACAATAAACCACTCTATTTTTGTGCAGCCACCTGTTCAACTTGCATAAATTTAACCTCTAAGCCAAGCTCAAACATTTCCTGTATCAGCACCGAAATATTATGCACCAAAAACTTGCACAATAGCTCATTTCTCTGAGATGTAAAATGCTTGCCCTTTAGCTTGAATCCATACTTGCGCTTTATCATTGAAAAGGCGCATTCCACATTGCTTCTTTTGTGATAATGCTTCATAAACTCCTCCTCATTTTCAGAGAAGAAATTCCAAGCATCCAGCCAATCAAAAGAGGAAAATTCCGCAGTATAGGCATTTACATTTTTCTTAAACATGATATAGGGGTAAGCATCCAACCCCCTGACGAGGGAAATATTGTTTTTTGAGGAGTATGCCTTGTCCGCAGACACCTCCTTAACAGAGAAATAATTTGAGCAGGTCAAAACCAGGGGGGAAAACATGGTGCTGTCATGAGATTTTCTATCAGTAATTTCAGCAGAGCAAATTATCTGGGTTTTGGTGCCTGTTGCAACATGCGCCTTAATCCACCCCCTTTTGCTTCCCGGCTTTCCCCATTTGTTGTTATTCCAGCTCTCAAAGGGCGAAACCGAGAATCCGGTGGAGTCAACGGCTATTGCGCTTTCCACCTTTTTGAGGGGCAGGGCAGAGATGATGATAAGCTTTTGCAATTGCTCATAAATGGCATCAGAGCGCAGGAAATTGGTTATGCTGTTGAAGTGTGGCACATGGGAGATAAAGCCCATTTTATGGGCAATTTGAAGCTCTGCAATGGTTTTTCTTGAGGAATAGCTGGAATACTCTCTTAGACAGGCAGAGAAAAGCAAGTCGCCAAAGGGCAGGTTGGGCCTGCCTGCCCTGAAAGATTGCTCTGGCTTTACTACGTCGTCTATTAGCTCTCTGAGCATTTTGAAGAAAAGAAGCTTCTCATGTGTTTTAGCATGATTGTAGGCAGGCCAGTTTTGAGAGTATGTTGGTTTTTCTTCCATAATATCAAACGTTGTGTGTATATGTGTATATACATATTGCAGGTAAATGTTTATATATGTATATGTGTTTATGTGTATCATGGGGCGAATGCAAATTGTTTTGGACGATGAAACGGAAACACAATTGCGGGAATGTGCTAGCTTGTATTTTGGATTCAAAAAGGGGAACCTGTCGAAACTTGTTGAGGAAGCCGTGAAGGAATGGGCAAAAAAACATAGGAAGTAATAGCAATCTATAGCTTTATATATATTGCATGAGAGGGGATTATGTGATGACAACGACCGTTATGCTGAAGACATCGGAGGCTAAGCTCTTGGAGGAAGCAAGGGATGGCTTGCTACATGAAGGGCTTAACTCCCTGGGGCCGGAATTTCGGAATGAGTTGAGCAAAATAGAGATTGAGAGATTGAGTAAAGGGGCAGTAATTGCTGTGGGGTCTTTGCTATTACTATACCTTATCAAGAAAAACAGAGGATGATGCAAATGAACGAGAGAAATGTTTGGGGATTTGAAAAACAGCGTGTTTTTTCCGACGGGGAAATTGACATGCACTCAAGAGTGCAGGAAGAGTTGAGGTTTGAGCAAAGAATAACTGGGCAGTTGTCTGATTTTGTGTTGCAAATTACAGAGAAGAATATGCCAGTCTTGGGAACTGAGGAGTATAAAACTCGAAAAGCAGATGAGATAAAGAAAAATTTTGAAAAAAGCCTAAGTGAATATTCAAAGCTGAGCATTCAGACGGATGGGCGAGCTTTGCGTGTTGGAAATTATTTAGCCATTAGAGAAATTGCCAGCAAAGCAGAAGTGGATATGGTCGGTATTCCGGACACAGGAGATATTGCCAATTATGCAGCAATAATGAAAAGGGAAAGCTTAGCATATTCGTCTCTCGGGATAGTCCCGTTGCAAGGCATATCTTTCAAAAATACGACTGACACTGGCTTAAAACATAAAATTAATACATGCGTAGAGGAAGGGAGATATCTTTGGGAACTGCAAACTTGCCCTTTTTCAAGAAGCACCGTTTCTTTGCATGAAATAATAGGTGGAGTATGGCGGGGAGAATACGAGAATATATCTCTTGAGAAAAGTCCTTTTATTTATGCACATTGCAGACGAGATATGTGGGCAACGAATGATTGGAGAGCCTCGGGTGCAATGGCATTGGCTCAACAAGGATATGACATGATTGGCGTGCAAAAAGGTGCAGGCGGCTTCGGGGAATACGAAAAAAGCACTGTCAGATTCCTTGACCCTGCAACATGGCACAGGAACAAACAGAATGAGTGGATTTCAACATATGGACCCAGATTTGAGCTTAACTTTGACAGGGAATACCAGCCAGTTGCCGGATTGACCTTAGAAGAGCTTTACTCTAGTTATGGGAATGACACAACAGCAAAAATGCTCTATGTGCAAAATGCTCTCTTGGAGGACCAGGAAATTCGGGCATTTAGCAAAGCCCCGGCAAGTGGGCTTAATGCTTACCTTGCCACCAAACCTGGGTCCTTGCAGTCTTTAGGCTTTTGAAGTCGGCAGGGATGCCGACATATTTTTTTACAAGCTGCCCTAGCTCTTCCCGAAAATATGATTTTCGGGATTGCATCATTTTTTTTGAAACCCATGTGCCGTCAATATCACGCCACCAACCTTCTTCTTTTAGCTGCTCTTCTGTTTTTCCATTAAGCATTTTTTCCCTATAGCGTTCTTCCCACATAGTCATTCTCTGAAGCAAAACTGCAAAATCCAAATTTGTTGCCATTAATTTCCCCCCGTTTTTTTCCATAGACCAATAATTACCGTAGGTGTGTATTCTTTCAAAAAATCTTTTGGAATTATGATGTGTGCGCCGTTGCCAAATTTTTTCATCTCAAATTTTTTCACAAACACTTTGTCGCATCGGCAGTTCTCTTTTCTGTATTCGGCTATTTCTTTGGATGCCATGTATATACAATGTATATACATAACGTCTGTTAAAAAACTTATCCATTAGAGGGCTTTGCTCCTAAAAGGTGGGGTCTGCTCCTAAAAGCAGATTTAATGATACTTCTCAGATGTTTTTAGTTTCAAATTGCTTCCTGATTTGTTGGTTTTTACACTAAACTCAAACTTTCTCTCAGCTATCTTTGCCTTCTCTTCCCTGCCTCGTAGAAACCACAAGATACTCCCTATGAGTTTTGTTGTGCCTCCAATATCGGCGGCTACTCCCAAAATCTTAAGGACTATGCCAATTGAATTGGCTTTTTTAACTTCAATAATAAATTCTACTCCCCTATCTTCAATTAGCCCGTGATAGGCATTCACCTTGCCCCCAATATTTTTCAAGACTACCCCGGCGTCTATAGGGTCAAGCTTCATTTCAACTAAGAATATTTCCTCTTTTTTAGGCTCGTTCATCAAACCACCAACAACAGATAGGTGCGAAAGGTGTAAAACGGTTGTGGCTATACAGACTCGTCGTCTACTATTTTCTTGATTAATATGTCAATTTCAGATTCTAACTTCTTATTCTGCAAATGTAATTGATATACTCCATCTTCGGATTTGTCATTATAATAAAGATGCGCGATTTTCTTCTTTATTTCTGATGGAAATTTGGGAATTGTCAGATAATCGAAATATTCGGGTGCTAAATGACCACCTTGCCCGCCAACAGCGATATGGTCTAAAACACCTATGTCTTTCCAGTATGATAGGAATGCCCAAATAAAAATTGATTCTACTGGTTCTGGAGTTTCTTTGTAGATTTTTATACCGTGGTAGTTGGTAACTGCATCTTCAAGCTTTTCACAAAGAACAAACAATCGTCTAGTTGCTTCCCCCCCAAATACAATATCCCACCGATTAACCTTTACTAAGTCTTTCTTTACTCCAATATATTCTATCTTCTCCAATGTTCCATATTCAGAGATATTTGTTGGTAATATGAGTGCTTTGAATCCAGATTTTGCAGTTTCCGAATCTGCTCGCGCCCCCAATCCTTTAATTTCCAGACTTGACCCACGCTTTTCTTTAAAGCCAAGAGTTCTAAGAGTCGAATAACCCTCACTATAGTTTTTTACAAAAAAAACATTTTTCTTATAATCCTCGCAATATATTGACGCATCTAACCGATATGTTCTTTCAATTTCAATTAAATCTGGATAGCTGTAGCTAAAAGTAGCTTTATTTTGGTTCTTTTCTAGTTCATCCTTTACCAACTGAATTATCATTTGATACTTGCTTAACATATCTTGTTCGTTTGATATTATTTGTTGAGCCAAAGATTCTATTCTTTCCTTTGTTTTTTGCGCGTTTTTTCCGTTTGGAAATGGAATAATGCAATCTAAATACAGCTCCTTTGCATGTTTGAGTGTAGCGCCTCTCGGCGTCAAAGAATGTATTTGCTCTCTAAAGAAATTACTTTTCATTATTGAAAAAATATAAAGTCTGTTGTGGTCAATTTTCAATCTGTTCATACCGCCTGAAATCATATAATCTTGCTTGTATTTAGCGCTAGGAAGAATGGCGCACTCACCAATATTCGAGTCCTTAGAGATTAGAATATCCCCTTCATCTAATGCCGAGTTGATAAAAGATAGGGGATTAATTGGAATAATCTCCTCAGTTCCTTTAGTAAAAATTATCCAATGTCCTTTTTTTAGGGCTTTATTGCGTATGAAAAACTTACTTGACTTTGAGACGTATGCAAACGAGCCAACTTCCTTTCCCTTATCCCTTGAAGTTATTAAGCCTCTTAATGGCTTTGTATTTTTATTCTTGATACGAAAGAACCTAAGTGATGATGGCGCTAAAATATAATCTCTACTGACAATATCTGCAAGTTCTACATCTCTGGGGGCAAGACCATATTCCATTTAATCAACAAACAACTCTCTAAGTTTCTTTTCTTGGGTTTTTGCCCAATCCCTAAAATCAATTAGAACGTCTCCAAACTCTTCATCAAGTTTCGGATTTCCATATTCGTCCTGTTCTACCTCAAATGTCTGCTCATTTATTTTATAGAGTGGATTATAGCGCTTAATTCGTTTGGATGTTCTAATCTCGTAACCTATTCGCTTAATATCTCTCGTAAATAATTTGTAACCTTGTTCATTAAGACGCGCTAGTTCCTTTGGTTCGGGTTTGTAAGCCACCAGAACAGTTGTGTTGACACCCGTATCTGCAAAAATATTTGGAGGCAAATCAAAGACAGCTACCACCCGCATATGTTCAAATATCCATTTTCTTGCAAGCATGAACCCCTTCGGGTCTTTGTTCTTTGTCCCTGTTGACATTATGCTATTACTAAGAACAATACCTAATCTTCCATCAGATTTCAAAATGCGATATGCATTTTCTAGAAATATTAATCCACGGTCTATCGTCTTCTTTCTTTTTGTGTAATCCCAAAGTTCATACATTTCTATAATTTCTTTATCTCTTTGTGTGAGTATTTCGTAACTTCTATCTTCACCAAAAGGAGGATTTGTGAGGACGACATCAAATTTTAGGAGTTTCGTTTCGTCAACCCACTTATCCCAACTGCCGTTCTTGTGTTGATGTGGGTCTAATTCAACCAGTTCTCTAGGATTGTCTTTTGTTTTACCAAATTTGTAAGTAATTGAACCGAGGTCTGGCTTATAACGTAAAATTGCATTTCCGTCGCCATTCAGAAGCATGTTTATCTGGGCTAACATTATCATTTGCTCATCGTTATCTGCCCCATAGATGTCTGTGTCTTTTAATGAACCGTTAGCATTCACATATGACATTGATAAGAAATCGCCGATTCCTACCGTTGGGTCTATGATACTTTCCCCTTTTCTTGGATTTACTATTTCAACTAAAAATTCGATTAGAGCTAATGGTGTTAGGTATTGACCTTTTTCTGCTTTTTTAAATTCATCAGAAAAGCGGAAGAAAACCAACTGATAGAGGTCAGACTTATACGACCTTACGAAAGAGTAATCTTGGAGATTTTCAACCACCGAGCTAATGACCCTAATATGGCTTTCGTCTTTCCAATTAATCACTTTATTTCTAAGAATATTAATATATTGTGATGATGCATTCTCATAAAGTATTTGCATTCTCTTTATGAAATCCTGGATATTTTTGTCACTAAGTTTCCCATAACTCCTCTCTTTTTCATCTATGTAAAACATTAGCCTGAATTTTTCTATCTCTTTTTCAGTTGCATAAAATTCCAAGAACTTATTATATTCTTCGCTACGTTTCTCGTCAAAGATTTTCAAGGCTAGCATTTGTATTATCAGAACATAGCCTCGTTGGTCTTTCAAACCAACTTTATCCAGAGTCTTTAGAATATTTGATATTGAGTTGTCAATCTGGACACCGTGAGCTCCGGTTATTATGTCCAAATCATCAATAATGCGATGACTTCTATCGATGCTGGTTGAAGTATTGACTCGTTTTAAAAGTGAGTCAAACGGTGGGATTAGTATGTAACCATCCATCAATTCCAGCGTTAAACCAACAACATTGCCGCTATTATCCTTTTTGTTTTTTGATTCATCATATCGCGTAATAGTATCGTTTCTCTTTTGGAAAATATATAACCTTTCGGTGTCATAATAGAATCCCAAACAATACGGACTTTCTGACTCTTTCAATTCTGGCTTGACTTGGCGCGTAAAAACAGTTTGAATATCCTTCCCACTGGATTTCTTAAATTCAATTATAGCAATCATGTGCTTTCGCAGCCATTCAATCGAGTTATCGTCCTTTTTTGTTCTCCATAATAAATATTGTTCTAACCACTCCGCGCTATCAAAAAGGCACGCGTCAATTTTCAAAGGGGCGGAACTCTTATTGCCCTTTGGAAAATATATTTCAGCACCAATGTTGTCCTTTGGGTAACCAAGATAAATGATTGAAAAAATGAACTGCCATTTATAGTATTCTTCCAAACGCTCTTTCTTTTCATTTCGTATCTTAACATTATTTACAATCTTTCCATCTACAGTAACAAGACTTCTATCTATTGAATTTTTGTTCTTATTGTCCGTATCGAACTTTGTTTTAGCGTCTATGAATTTTTCCATGTGTTCGTATTAGTAGCCATCATTTAAATCTTTAACTGTCCTACATCATTTTCCTCCCTCAGCCAGTCATCGGTTTTTCGACTCAATTCTTACCTTGACCGTTTTTCCAACGTATGGGAACAGTAGAGGATTATCCACCGAGATAGAACCATAGTGGTATATTCCATTCAAGACAGGCACTACTGGGAAGAGCAAGGGAAGCCCTGCATGGCGCAAGGCGTTCCTGTATTTCCAGCTAAACCAAGATGAGTTTTATGAGCATTATCACAAGCGTTCTAACCTCGAGACTACCAATAGTATGGTTAAGACCAAGTTCGGGGATAAGGTGAAAAGCAAGAACAATGTGGCCCAAGAGAACGAATTGCTATGCAAGTTCATAGCGCATAATATCGTGGTGCTTATCCATGAAAGCTTTGAGTTGGGGGTAAAGATTGATTTTAATCGTAGTTCTTGCTAGATTCAGAATATACCCATACTGCATAGATAACAGTAATGGACATAGCCGCAATTGAACCCCATTTCATCAGATTAACATCTGGGCAAGTGCCAGAGATAACCAACCATGAAGTTATCAGCAGAATTACTCCCCAAGCCGCATTTATGTAATAGCTTAGTGCTATCATCAATCTGCTTGGGGAAAAGCGCTTTGCGCTAAGTAATCCTCTTTCACTCGCACAGACCTTCTTGGATTCTTGAAATGAACCCCACCCACCTAACTTCTTTATCTGCTTCTCCCAATATTCTTGCCAATACTTGCTACTTCGATTTACCGCCGTCCATATAACAGAACAGAAAAATCCGAACCCCGCAAATAGTAGTGCCAATTGGTAATCTCTATTCACAGGTAGGAAGAAATATGCATATCCTGCAAAGGCTACGGCTATGAAGCCCCAAAAAAACCACGACCTATGCCATAAAAGTTCTATTTCGTCTTTCCACTTTTCATAAGCACGGTCAATCGCTTTCGTGTTTTTCTTTGCCAAATTCTTCACCCCATAATTTAATTTTTGTGCAAAAAACACACAATTGTGGTTGGTTTCACAGATAACCTGGCTATTCCCTACACGTAAATAGGGGTTAAAATATTTGTGCAAGTCGGTCAAAAAGGAGATTAATGTGCAAAGCCTTAAGAACCACTACTTTTAACATTATCTCAATTTTTAACACATATTCTTTTTATAACTTGTTAATCTCCTCTGTTTTGTGAGTATAATACTCTATTATCAAGCCGATAGCAAGACCTATAGCAAATAAAATCCACCCTGCAATATAATCTCCTGTATTTGTAATTATCCACCAATAAACAAACAGGGCTATTAACGACGCGATTATAAGATATTTCATAAGAACACAATTCTCATTTAAAAAAGAAATTGGGGGCTCTAAAGCCCCTCAATTTCCCGCATGATGTCCGGCTTTCTCCTTATGTTGAGGATAACATGCTTCTTATTGTTTCCTCTCTTCTCCAAAACAAGGTTTTCCCGAATAAGCTCATCAAGCTCACCCAACATGAGTGTCCAGAGCTTCTCGTTCCTCCTTGGTTCTTGCGATGAGAGAAAACAACTGATGTTTTCCTCCCCACAGGCGCCTGCGCACCATACGCCACAAAGTTACCGCCCTGTGGTTGCGGGGTGATATTCCATTCATTCTACATCACCGGGATTATTCTGAGGGGAAAATCTAATAAACTTATCATTTTTTTAACTTTAAAATTGAAATTTTATAATATTTAAACACTTTATAATTAAATCTAATATAAACAAAAATTGATGTTAACACTCTTATATACGATATACTTATAAAGAATTACGATATATACTCCTAAGTGTATGTTCCATTCATTCTATTGTTCTTCAGGTGGTTCTATGTTGGGTAATTTGTTTGTAGATGATGAGTCAGCTAAGGTGCTGGATTATTTGCTAGATTTTCCACAAGATTCATTCTCAAAAAAAGATCTGATGTCCAGTACAAATGTTTCTTTCCATAAGATAAATCGTATAATCGAGCCTCTAAAGCATTTTGGGATAATAGTCGAGAACAAGAGAATCGCACGTGCAGTTCTTTATAAGCTAAATACCGACAACGAGATTTTTAGAGAACTATTAAGACTTGATAAAAAGATCAGCGTTGTCTAATCTCTATATTTATTATTATCAGTTTTTAACACAATTTCAAAAATCTATATCAATTTTGCCCTTATCTTACTATTTATGCCTTATTGCACAAAGCGCTGCTGGCTTGCAATAAAAAAGCCAAAGAAAAAAAGCCACAAAGGGGAAAACGGCAAATTGCTTATTCTCGCAGGCTCTCCCCTATACCACGGGGCGCTTGAATTGGCAATTCTCGCCGCGGTGCGCTTTTGCGATTTAATATATGTATGCACATGCAAGGAAAACCGTGCCCTCATAAAAAAGCTAAAGCTTCTTACCCCAAACATAATATTGCTAAACAAAAAAACTCTCCCCAAATTTTTCCCTAAAATGGACGCATTCCTGCTCGGTTGCGGCTGGGAGGACAATGATGAAAATTGCATATTGATGGAAAACGCGCTAAACACAAAAAAGCCTGCAGTAATAGACGCAACAGCGCTAAAAATGCTAAACCCTGACTTTTTGCACAAAAATTGCACCCTCACCCCGCACGCAGAAGAATTTAAGCAATTATTCTCATTGCCTGCAACAGCCAAAAGCGCAAAAAAAATGGCAAAAAAATTTGATTGCACTATTTTGCTAAAAGGGCCTGTGGATTATATTGCATCCAAAAATAAATTTATTGCAGTCAGCGGGGGCAACGCAGGCATGACAAAAGGGGGCACAGGCGACGTTTTAGCAGGGCTTTGCGCGGCATTGCTTGCCGCAGGAAACCCGCCGCACGAGAGCGCGGCAGCCGCAGCATTTCTAAACAAGCGCGCAGCAGATGAATTATTTAAAAAAATGGGCGCATACTATTCATCCCTTGATTTGGCATCCCAACTCGCGTTTACTGCCAAAAAGCTCTCAAAATAGGAAAAATTTTATCGCGCATACGCGGATTCTTCTTTCTTTAAAAACAGCTGTTTTTCAGAAGTAAAATTCATGGGAAGAAAAAGCATTAACTTTATAACTCTTGCCTGTTTTTTCCTCTTTAGTGGGTGGTTTAGATGGACGTTCCAGCAGGCAAAGAATTTGTTTTTAAAAT
>PFCD01000011.1:11370-19056 GCA_002778455.1 Candidatus Micrarchaeota archaeon CG10_big_fil_rev_8_21_14_0_10_45_29
CCGCTTGATGCGGTAATTTTCCATGCAAAGGGAAAGCATTTCTCCCCATGGCTTTCAATGGCGGGAAAAAGCTCTCTTGCAAACAAGCTAAACTCGCTGAGCATAAACAACAAGACGGTAAGGGTTGCGCTTTTGAGGGCAATTCGCTCAGGCTAATTTTTTCTTTTTTATAATCCTTTAGCATTTCCCCTATTTTATGCGCCGCCGGCTTAAGGCAAAAAGCCCTCTTTTTGCAGGCAAGCCCTTTTATTTTTCTGCATGCACACTATATTCATGCTTATTGAAGTTCTCTTAAGCGGTGCAGCAGGCTTTTGCGCCAAGGCATGTGATGAATTTTGCGAGAGAAAATTCAGCTCAAAAAAAATAGCAATTTTGGCGGCAATAATTTACCCCTTAACTTTGGCATTTCTTACCTCAACAACCCCCCTCTCGTCCCTCTTTTTGGCGCTTGCCATAGCTTCCATTTTTGCAGGAAAAATAGACCATTATATGCACCTCTTCTCCCTCTCGCTTTACACTCTTCTTGTCCTTGTGCTCCCGCTAAACTTTTTCTCCCTTCCACTCTTTGCACTCTTTCTTGCATCAGCATTTCTTGACGAGATAAAAATACCTTTCAAATGCTTCTCATTTTTTTCCAAAAATAGGCTTTTTGCTCCATTGGCCGCATTTTTCATATTTCTTTTTAGCGGGCAGTATATTTTCCTCATAGCTCTCGCCTCCTTTGACATGGCATACCGAGCATTCAAAGTTTTGCTAAAATACCGGGCAGGCGCATCCGGCCCGCAAGCAGCTTCTAAAAAAACCCGGGGTTCTGCAAAATCCACCTACGCCCCTCCGCCCCCTTTTCTCTCTTACAAGCCTTTTTCATTGGAAGATGCGCAAGCCAAAGAACCTTCTTTGCAAAAACCCCCTATGGCGCAAAATTCTCCCCTCTCACCAATTCCCCTTATTAGAAAAAAAATAAAAAAGAAAAAGCCTGCGCCTCAAAAAATTACTTCAAAAAAGGCAAGAAAAAAGCAAAAGAAAAGGCAAGGGAAAAAATCCCATTCAAAAAGAAAAAAGAAATAAGCAAAACAGGCTATTTTTTAATAAAATAAGCGGAAAAACACTCCCCATCGCCTATTTAATTTGCATTTTGCAAATACATATATGGCAGACCTCAAATTCTGCGCCCATTACCCCTTCTCTGATGAGGCAAAGGCATATGTTAAGCAAAAAAACATGCAAATAGGGGAAGAGGCGCTAAAAGGGGCAAAAGAGAGGCTTGCGCAAGGCCTGCGCGAGGGCGAAATAAAAACAGCATCCACTTCCCTTCAGAGCGAGCTTGAGATGCAGGTGCAATATTACGCCGCCTCGCGCGCAATTTTGGCGGCATGGGGAAACAATTATGCAAAAAGAAGGATGGCAGTAGCCGAATCTAAGGCGGCTTCGCGCTATCTTAGCTCCTCGCATGAGAGAAATGCCGGCTATGTGAAAAAAGTCGCCTCTTTATTTGGCATGGAATTTTTAGAGGATGAAAAAGACGCCCAAAAATTCTATCTTCCGTTTTACCATTATTTGCTCTATACCCCCCGCGACATTCATTTTAAGCTCTCAAATATGGAATTAAAAAACGGGCTTGTAAAGGTAACGCAGAGGCAAAAAGAGAGAATTTTGGAAGAGGCAATAAGAAAACGGCTTGAGGATTCTCATTTGCCGAAAATGAAAAATCCTCCAGAGGAAATAAAGAAAATAATAATGCAATTGCAGCCCCTTCTTCCCAAAGAGGTAATAGAGCCCATAAAAATAGAAAAAAAGGATTTCCCACCATGCATATTGCAAATGGTGGATAACCTCACCTCCTCCATTAACGTGCCCCATTCGGGAAGGCTCGCACTTGCCATCTATTTGATAAAAGCAGGGCTTACAAATGAGCAAATAAACGCCATTTTCTCGCACGCGCCGGATTATTCAAAAGAGACTACTCTTTACCAAATTGAATACATAAGAAAAAAAGAATACTCCATGCCCTCATGCAACACAATGGATACATATGGCATTTGCATGGCAGAATGCAGATGCAACAACCCTGCCAGATACAGGGAGGCAATACACGGCAAATATGCAAAATTAAGCATGGAAAAAAGGGGCGCAAGCTCCAGAGGGGATGGATAAATGGCTAATCTCTCGGCGCAGCAGTGGGTGCAAAAAAAATTTGGCATCTATTACAATGGCGCAAAGCCCACAATACCAGAAATTGGAATGCGCGAATTCGGCTTTGGCGGATGGGAGAAAAAAATAGAATTTCGCCACATGTGCTTTCCCACAAACGAGCAATTGTGGATGCGCTTAAGAAAAGACGCGCCCCTCTTTGTTTCCTGCTCTGCCGCCTATTATGAATTTCCCGCAGCCCGCCCCATGGAGAGAAAAAACTGGCTTGGCGCGGATTTGATATTTGATTTGGATGCAGAGGCGGATGCGCTTGCCCCCTTCATATTGCCATCATCACTTGAGGATGTAAAAAGAAAAACCCACACCTTAATAGAGGAATTTCTTATTCCCGATTTCGGCTACTCAAAAGACGAGATTTCGATAAACTTTTCCGGCTCGCGCGGCTTTCATGTGCATTGCTATAAAAAAGAGGCGCAAATGCTCGGGCGCGCGGAGAGGCGCGAAATAGTGGATTATATAGAGGGCGCAGGCTTGGGCTTTGATGACTTTTTGCATGAGGAGCAAATGCCTGCCACCCGCTTTAAGCGCATTGCAGGCCCCTCCCCTTCTTCCGGCGGGCATAAGGGAAGGTTTGCAAAGCATGTAATAAATATTTTGAAAAATCCTTCTGCCGCCCCGGCAATTCATCCAAAATTTAAGAAAGAGGAAAACCGCATTAAAATGATAAAAGGAATAGAAAATGGGCGCTGGTCAGATGTGCAAATACCGCACGCATTGGAATTTTTCAAGGCAGTATTTTCCCGCTCCCGCATCCGCCTCTCAAACAGGGTAGAAACAGATGCAAATGTCACAATAGACACAGGAAAAATATTGCGCTTGCCGGATTCAATTCACGGCGGCTCGGGGCTGCTTGCATTAACTGTTTCCAAAGGGTTTGATTCTTTTGAGCCACTAAAAGATGCTTTGGCTTTCTCCACAACAAGAATAGAGGCAATAGATGCCCTTATTGACGTGCCCTCCCAGGAGTTTGCAGGGCAGACATTTGACGCCATAAAAAAAGGCGAGCGGGCGCATGTGCCAGAGTGCTATGCGGTGTATTTAGTATGCAAAAAGGCGGCAGTGCCTGCGTGATTAAATTAAAATACTCCCCCCTCCCTTATATTTGCATGAAAAAGGAAACATGGCTTCTCCTGCTTATCATAATAGCGACAGTCTCCCTTTTCTCATTCTCGCGGCTCTTTAACGAATCCTCGCCAATTGATGCTAAAAAATTCTTTATGGAGGATTTGGAATCAAGCTACCCCCATGCAGATGTGAGGGAAATTATAAGCATTGAAACCGCGGGGGACGGCAGGGGGACATATTATGTGCTAAAGGCGCGCGTCTCCAGCAATTTATCCACCCCCTGCCCGGAACGAGTGGAAGTGGAATATTATTATCCTACTAAAAATTTCCTAAAGTCGGATGAGCAGGTGGTGCATGGCTGTAATGTATGCCTTGACAACCCCAACTGCCACATATCATATCCCGAAGAGGCGATAATCGCCTCCCACACATACGAGGGAACGGATGAGGTAACTGCCTTTTTGCGCGCATACCCGCAGGCAACCCCCTCCCCCTCATTGCTCAAAAAATATGACGGGCAGAGGGATGCGTGGCAGGTTGATTGGAAAGCCAAGGATGGGCCCACAATGCGCGTAATTCTCTCATCATTTGGCACCTCTGCATTAAGCGTTGAGATGCTTGAATAATTTTTCTATTATCCATATAAGCTAAGCTTGAGAAAAGGAAAATAATAGGGCGAAAATAATGGCATTTGACAAAAAAAAATTCATAGAAGAGCAAATCTCTCTTGCAAAGCAAAAGATAGGGGATAAGCCGGCTCTTTTGGGGCTTTCCGGCGGCGTGGATTCCTCTGTTGCCGCGCTAATTGTTTACAAAGCAATAGGAAAAAATCTGCATCCCGTATTTGTTGACACAGGGCTTATGCGCCTTGATGAGGCAAAGCATGTAAAAAGCATTTTTGACAAATTAAAAATGAAAATAGAGGTAATAGACGCATCCGAGGAATTTTTCACAGCATTAAAAGGAGTAAGCGAGCCTGAGAAAAAAAGAAAAATAATAGGGGAGAAATTCATACGTGTATTTGAAAAATATGCAAAAACCCACGGCATTAAAGTTTTGGTGCAAGGCACAATAGCCCCCGACTGGATTGAATCCGGCGGGCAGGGAAGAGACACAATAAAATCCCACCATAACGTCGGGGGGCTGCCAGAGAAAATGGGATTGGAATTATTTGAGCCATTGCGCGACTGCTACAAGCATGAGGTGCGAATTTTGGCGCAAGAATTAAAATTGCCTGATGAAATTTCCAAAAGGCAGCCATTTCCAGGCCCTGGCTTGGCTGTGCGAATAGTTGGCGAAATCACTAAAGAGAAGGCGCAAATAGTGAGAAAATGCTGCCATATAGTAGAGGAAGAATTGGAAAAAGCTTCTGCAAAAAAAGAAATAGAGCACCCATGGCAATATTTTGCGGCTTTGCTTCCTTCCAAAACAGTAGGGGTAAGGGGGGATGAGCGCTCATACCAATATACTATAGTGGTGCGCGCCGTGCGCTCTTTGGATGGCATGACAGCTAATTTTTCGCATCTTCCCCCAAAATTGCTTGAGAAAATATCCTCGCGCATCACAAACGAGGTATCAGATGTTGGAAGGGTATTATACGACATTACAAACAAGCCTCCGGCAACTGTAGAGCTGGAATAAGCATTTATTAACACCAACTAACATACTAACTGTATGCCAGATAATTATATTCCAATAAAAGAGGCAATAGAATTAATTGCAACTTTTCTGCAAACTGCTTATTCTGGAGTTGAAAAAGCTATGCTAAACCACACCTCCCGCGACTGGAAAAACACAAAAACATTTGAAAACTGCAAGCAGCTGCGAATTTCATATTCTTCGGACGAGCCGGAAGCCATTATAATAAAAATTCCAAAAAACCCTCAATTATATTCTATACAAAAATCCTTGCTAAAAATAAAAACAAACGGGGAGTATACAGAAAAATACAAAATTATGATAAGCGCGGCAATTCCGAGGGAAAGCCGGGCAAAGGCAAGGCCTGACCGCATATGCTCAATTTTTCACTAAATGCTTATATTTGTGCAACTCCTTTTACTTTTATGAAAACCCTTATAATAAATTTAGGCTCCCAATACACGCATGTAATATGGCGCACAATGCGCGAGATAGGCGTGGAGGCGGTAATAAAAGAGCCCAATGCCCCTGCGGCAGATGCCGACTTTTTTGACTCTTATATTATTTCGGGGGGTCCATCATCCGCATCAACACTCTCCCCAGGCGCAGCTCACAGAATTTTGGAAATTGCAAAGGCGGGGGAAATAAAAAAGCCGGTATTGGGAATTTGCTTAGGGCATCAATTAATGGCTCACATATTTGGCGGAGAAATAAAAAAAGGCATTTCAGCCGAATACGGCATTTCAGAAATAGATGTGGATAAAGAAGGCATACTCTTTGAGGGGGTGCCCAAAAAATTCAATGCATGGGTATCTCACTTTGACGAGGTAAAAACTCTCCCTCCGGGCTTTGAGGCATTGGCACATTCTTCCACATGCAAAATAGAGGCAATGCAAAATGAAAAAATGATGCTTTTTGGCACCCAATTTCACCCCGAAGTATGGCACACAGAGCATGGGGAGAGAATATTGGAAAATTTTGCCGGCTTTTGCAAACTGCTAAAAAAATAATTCAAGCTTCCTGCATTAGAGGTAGCATTTGCACTCCTTCCACCATCTGCTCAAAGCCCTGCCGTCTTCGTATAAGGTGCGCCTCTCCATCATAAACAAGCACTTCTGCCGGCTTTGCCATATTGCAATAATTTGAGCTCATGGAAAACCCGTATGCGCCTGCGGTGCAAATTACCGCCAAATCTCCTGTGCGAATTCCTTGCGGCAATAGGCGCGCATGCGCAAAAAAGTCAGAGCTCTCACATGCCTGCCCCACAACATCTGCCGGCCGCATATTTTGCTCCTCCCGCCCGTCAATTAAAATATGGTGATATGAGTCATACATTGCAACCCGCATAAGAGTGCTCATGCTTGCATCAATTCCAATTATGCTTCTTCCAAAAGAATTTTTCACAGATGTAACTTTTGCTGCCAGCACTCCAGCATCCCCTACAATATACCTTCCCGGCTCCATCATCAAGTCGGGGATGCCGCCGGCAGAATTTCTTACATTGTGCCTGCCGCACTCTTGCGCATATGCCTGCGTAAGCTGCCTGCCAAGCTCGAAAATGTCAAGCTCAGAATCACCGGGGAGGTAAGGGATTCCAAACCCGCCTCCAATGTCAATAAATTCAAGCGTAATTCCCAACTCATTGCAAAGCCTGCCTGCAAGGCGCACCTGCTCTTTCACCTGCTCAACAAAGGGCTCAACTTCGCGGGTGTTGCTGCCTGTCATCATATGAAGAGCAAAGCGGGTGGCGCCCCTCTCTCTTGCCGCCCTGTATGCCTGCATTATCTCCGCCTCCCCCATTCCAAATTTTGAGCCCTCTCCGCCGGTTGTTATTTTGGCATTCTCGCCAAGCCCTGTGCCTGGGTTAAACCTGAAAGAGACCACGTTTTGCTTAAGCTCCCCATTGCACCTTCCTGAAAGGCTCTCAAACAAATTAATATCATCAAAATTAATCGCCGCCCCTATTTGCAAAGCGCCAAGCATCTCCCCTATGGGATTGTTGTTGCCAGAATATAGCATCCTGCCCTCAGGCACGCCTGCCATCCGAGCAATTCTTATCTCATTATAATTTGCGCAATCCGCGCCGCAGCCCTCGCTTGCCAAAAGCTGCATTATTGCGGGGTTTGAATTGCTTTTTAGCGCAAAATAAACGCGAGTGTTAAACCTTCCCTGCGCATCGCTCATGGCATCTCTTATCTTTCTGTAATTATCAACAATTCTGTTGCCATCATAAATATATGCAGCGCCCTCTCCCATAATGCCTTCAGACAAAACTCCTGCAGATGAGATGCTTATTGCCTGTTTTGGCAAAACCCCGAATTGCTCTGCCAACTGCCTTATTGGAATTGAGCCCATGCTAAGCCGCCCATTTCTCTCCTGCAGGGGCTGCATAACATTGTTGAGCGAAGCTGCGCATCCGTTTCCGCCGCGCCCGCATCCTATAGTATTGGTTCTAACCGTTGTCATGCTAAACTGATGAATTTGCTTTATTAAAAACAGAATGTTACAAATATAACACCTAAACCGCAGGGGGAAATCAGGAAACCAAATTGCAAATAGCGGGGGGTTTGGGCATCAACAAAGTAAAAACGGGCATTGCATATATCTGGCGTCGAGCGTTTGAGTATAATCCGGGAACTCTAAGTGTTTTCAATTTTCCCAGGTTTTTTTCCATTAGGAAAAAAAGCTGTGCGGGGAAAGGGATTCGAACCCTTGTAGGCGCTAGGCCAATAGATGGCACATCCCGCATTTGGAACATGCCTTAAATTCCCT
>PFCD01000011.1:19106-32621 GCA_002778455.1 Candidatus Micrarchaeota archaeon CG10_big_fil_rev_8_21_14_0_10_45_29
CGTCGTGAGCACTGGTGAGTGCAACGAAGCTGAAATGCTTGAAAAAGAACTCTCCCGCCGTTGCATCCCTACGTCGTGAGCACCGGTGAGTGCAACGGTTTGGAAACTCCTTGAGGAGATTTACAAAGAAGTTGCATCCCTACGTCGTGAGCACCGGTGAGTGCAACAGAATTTACAATCACAGAGGAGGCAAAACCATGACTGTTGCATCCCTACGTCGTGAGCACCGGTGAGTGCAACGCACCTATTTCTACCATGTCCTCCGTCGTGGAACGGTTTTCATCCATTATCTGTTTCTCAGTAGATCTGGAATTTTCATCTTCATTATAAAGACCTACTTTGTTTTTGCACCCGATGTTCACGTGTTTAGACCCTCTCCCAGAACTTTTATGTTCTGGATTCATTGGTGGTTCTTTCGAACCTTCCCCCTGCATTGGCTTCTGGTCAGATGTTTCCATCTGTTGCCGAAAGTCTTCGGAAACGGTACCTTCCGTTTGCACGGACGCTCCCGCTGTGGCAGAAATTTTAGTATCTGCCCGGGCGTTACTTCCCGGCCGCACGCCGGTAGCTCTTGCGAGTATGACTTTTGCACTGTTCAAATCTCGGTCTATCTTAAGACCGCATTTCGGACATTCGTAGATTCTGCTTTCGAGTGGCATACCCTTCTTGTTTCCACAGTTATGACATTCCTTACTCGAATCTATGGCACTTACTGGCTTGACTTCAGAACCAAAGCGTTTTGCCTTGTATTCCAAAACTCGTCTAAATTCAGAGAAAGCAGCATCTGAGATAGAGCGGTGCAACCCCTTTTCTTGAGCACGTGTTCTACCTTTTCGACCTTTTTTATCTTTTTTCTCTTGCATTCCCTTTACATTCAAATCCTCGATGGCAATGAGTTTATTCTCTGAAAGTATTTCGTAGGTTTCATTCTGAATCAAATCTGCTCTTGAGTTACGTATTTTTTCCCAGAGGCGAGATAGACGCAAACGTAGGCGGGTCCGATTTTTTCCGAGCTTTTTGCTCTTGCTAATGCGTCGTTGTAGAATCGTTAGCCTGCGGTCATATCTTTTCCAGATTTTGGGATTTGGATATCTAGGGTCTTCATCGGGGTTTTCATTAGATAATCTTAGATGGGTTTTTAGACCCACATCAATCCCCACCTGACCTCCATCATTTTTTCTCATATTAGAATCGTCATATTCGGTAGAAAATGAAATAGTCCACCTATCAGTAGCTGTACGTTTTATGCAAAATGTCTTTGGCTTCCCTAAAAGTGGGCGATGCATCTTAAATTTCAAGCGACCATATGGTTCTAGAATAAGGTAGTTTTCTTCAAGTCGAATCTGATCGGATTGTTTGAAAGGCAGAACATCCCATTCTCTGATAGGTATAAATTTGAGCCTCCCTACACTCAAACCTTTTTTCTTTACTTTTGCTAGATTTCTTATAGTCTCTGCCGGTCTTAGAACCACTGCTTTTCGAATTTGTACGTTTATCTCGCTCTTCTTTTTTTTGACTAGAGTCCTATAAACATAATTGTCCTTAGAAATATTTCCCCTTAATACTTTTGCTTCATCCGAATTCTTATCGGGCAACAATTCAAATTTTTTTTGTGCTTCTTCTATGTTACTGTCTGCTTTGTAGTATTCGTTTTGTTCTATTGCTTTATTATATAGCCATCCACACTCCCCAAGATGTTTGTTTAGAAGTTCCTCTTGGGTTTTATTCGGATATAATGCGAATTTATAGCCAAACAAGTTTATCACCAACCTCGACCCTCACACATTCTTCCCCTATACATACAATCTCTGCATCTTGCAGAATACATTGTCCCTTCAGGAAAATTCTCGTCTTTTATGAGTTTTTCAACCTTTTTTATGGTTTCGGTAGCTGTTTTCCGCATCCCCTCATCAAGTTCAAAGCATTCTGGCTTCCCCCCATTATAAGGCGCAATATATCCCTCGCTAAACTTTCCAAATCCCATCTCTTCCGCGCAAAGCGCCTCAAGGCATACCTGAACCTTCCAAGCAAAAGGAATTCCAAAAGAAGGTATTGATGGTTTAAACTGAACTATTCTTCCTTCATCAGCAGATTTTTTCATTATTAAGTCCGCTTTAGTCCAAAACCCAATTCTGGATGATTTTACAGTAACCTCAAAAAGTCTTACCAGGAATTCCTTCCACTCATCACATGTTTTCCTCTTCGCCTGCGTTTTAAAAAAATAATGTGACTTCTCCCCTCTTATCTGTTTATATGTTTCATACTGCCTCTGCCTCAAAACCTTCTCATAAAATATTATGCGCGGACAATACAAATAATTCAAAACATCCCGCGCGGTAAGCATCTCTTTTTCCAATGCCAACACCTAAAAGCTATTTTGCCCCAACAGCATGAGGACTTGATTTTTTAGCAATAAATGAGGAAATCTCCTCTTTGCAAACTATGAAAAACGCCTTTTTCTCATGCTCCGGCTTTCTCTGCTTTTTGAGGGCAATCATCTTTGAAGAGCATTCTTTGCAGGAATGAAAAAGCACAACCCTGTCCCTCTCCCCGTTGCAAACAGAATCTATTTTCATGCCTATTGCTTCTGCCTTGTTCCAGCTCACAGGCCCAGCAAAAACAGAATTCTGTATGCGTGAAAGCCCGAAATCAAGGCAAATATCAGATGCCTTTTTCCTCTCCTTGTCATTCTCAATATCATAAGCAATTATTATCATTTTCAAAACACCTTAATCCCCTATCGGTTTATTCAAATTCATCCGCCGTTCCACTCAACAATTTCAAATTTCTTTCCCCTTATGGCTCTTGCAACTCCTCTAGCAGATTCCAAAATCCAAGAAGACCAGGTTCTCTTCTCCCCATTAAACGTATACTCTGTGGAAAGCCTTCCCAAAACCTGTCCAAGTATTTTTTTTCTCCCTTCCTGAGAAAGCGAAATAGCTTCCCCCTCAAGCCCGCGCTCAAAATCCTTTTCATCAAGCTTTCTGTGGGCAAAAAGAGTTACAACCGCCCTATCCGCAACAACAGGCCTGAACGGCTCCATCAAGTCAAGCGCCAAAGAGGGCTTGCCGGGCCTGTCTGCATGCAAAAATCCCAAATAAGGGTCAAGCCCCACAATCCAGCAAGCCCTTTCCACCTCGTGATAAAGCACTCCATAGCCATAATTTAGCAAAATATTTGCCTCATCCTGTGCGTCAGGGCTCCTATTTCTTATGGGGATTACTTTTCCAAGGCATGAAAAATAAAGGGCGGCAGACCTTCCCTCAATCCCCATTATTTTATTTGCGTCAAGAGAGCCTCTTGCTTCAAGTTGCGCCATATTCCTCTCCATTTCATCTATCTGTGCACCAAAATTCACATTCTTGCGTGTTTTTGCAACTGACTTGAGAAGGTTTGCCTGGTGCCTTATTTTGGCAACTTCAAGCTTTTTTGCTATTTTAATGCCGTTTCCGTCCATGTGTGCCTCAAGCTGCAATCTGCGCACAAGGTGCGCCCCAGAGAGGCTGCAGGGATAAATCCTTGCTATCGGCTTTTGCGCCCTTCCAAGTATTGCCATGTCAATATAATGCTGGTTTGCAAGCTCAATCGCGCCTATGCTGATGCTTCCTCTCGATGACAAGAGTATTGACCTTATGCCATCAGCGCAAAACTCGCTCTCGCTTTTTTTGCCATCTTGCAAATACCTTAAATAAAAGCGGTTTTTTCTTTTTCCAAGAAAATACCCGTTCTGATTTACTACTAAGTCCATGCTAAAATATTTATTATCACTAATATTTAAAGTGTTCGGATATGTTGTAAAATGTTTAATCTGTTTTTTCAAGTCTTAGCATATAGATGCTGGGACTGTATGCATGGAGTTATCAGAGGAAAGAAAAGAAAAAGAAAAAAACTTTATTCGCATTCCTCTTCCCATATGCGCAGGCATTTCTGTTTTGGCTCGCACCAGCTATAGCCAGCTGATGGTATGCATCCGTGCTCATCCTTGTCTGCGCCCACCATCTGCCCTTCCTCTTCAGGCGCTTCACACGCCTCTTCCCATTCTCTTAAGCATTTTTGCTTTGCTTCGCACCAGCTATAGCCTGCAGAAGGTATGCATCCGTGCTCATCCCTGTCCCCGCCCACAAGAGTCTTATTTTCCTCAACAGGCGAATCATTTTGCGCAGGCGCAACAGCATCCTCTGTTGGCACAATTTTCTCTTCCGGAGCGCCCAAGCATCCGAATAAAAACAAAAAAAGCGCCCCTATTGCTAATAATTTGATTTTTTCCATGCAAAAAAGAAGCGCCTGCCAAATTTAAAGCTCTCTCTTTTTGCAAGGAAAAATAATTTTGCAAAATTCTTCTAAAGGCTTCATTTTTGCAATTTCTAAAGTTTCCTAACCTCTTCTTTTCCGCCCACTATTACGCTTGCCCCGCGGGAAAATATCCCGTTTTCCAGCACCCCTGGTATCAAATTTATTTTCTGCTCAAGAGAGGCAGGATTTGAAATTTCCCCGAAATCCGCATCAACTATATGAAACCCATTGTCGCTCTCAAAATTATTCCCCTCAAGCATCCTTTGCCTTATTTTTTTTGCCCCCAATTTCTCAAGCCCCTGCACAACGGCAGAATGGGCAAAAGGCAAATATTCCACAGGCACGGGCTTTGAGAGCTTTTTGCTTACTTTGCTCTCATCCACAATAATAACAAGCTTCTCAGACTTATACTCAATTATTTTCTCGCGCGTGAGCGCCCCCCCGTACCCCTTAATTAGCATTTTTGAGGCATCCACCTCATCCGCCCCGTCAACAGACAAATTTATTTTCTCTGCCTCGTTAAGCGCAATAATGCTAAGCCCTTCCTTTTTTGCAAGCGCCTCTGTGGCGTTTGAGGTGCACACGCATTTTACAGAGAGCTTCTCATCTTTTACTTTGCGCGCAAGCGCCTTTACAAAATAAGCGGCAGTGCTTCCTGTGCCAAGCCCTAAAGTAGTGTTGTTTTCAACAAATTCAAGCGCAGCTTGCGCTGCCCTCTTTTTCATATTCTCAAGGCTATCCATATCTAAACTTAGGGAAGAGCCCCCTTTTAATAATTGGCAAAAGGGGAAAATAAAAAAATTAGCAGTTTTTCCCCATCATTTTTACGATTCCGACAAGGCAGTATATGGCGCCAACTATAAGCGCAAGCATTTCCATGGTAATATAGCCAAAGCCGAACATCACAAGCACCAGCCCGATGGCAATCCATTTGAGCGCTTTTCCCCTCTCATAATGGTCTATCTCGTCATGGCAGCATGCATATATTTCGGCAGCTTTTGCCTTTTTTCTTTTTTTGGGCATTTCATCTCCCCCTTATTTCTTTGATAAAACATAACAATTTGAGCAAACTTTTAAACCCATACGCCCAAATCTTTTGCGATGAAAAACAGCGATCCAACAGGCAGGCGAGCCTGCATAATATACGCATATCCATCCCTTAACGCCGAGCATGGCGCAAGAATATTTGAGGCTGTAAAAGCCACATTAACTGCAGACAAAGTTGATTTTGCAATAATAGATTTATACCGCGACAAATTCAACCCTGTATTATCAGAGGAGGAAGAGGCGCAATACGGCAAAAAAACAAATTCAGATGTCGCATACCAGCAAACTTTGCTAAAAAACTCCGAAGCATGGATATTTATCTACCCTGTGTGGTGGTCCACCCCTCCCGCAATCCTCAAAGGCTATATAGACAGGGTGCTCACTCCAGGCTTTGCATTCAAATTTGATGAGAAAGGAATAGTTCCCTTGCTTGAGGGAAAAAGGGCGCTTAGCATCCGCACCTATTCCTCATCAGCAACCCATGAGCAGGAAATGGGGGGGGTTTCCCAGAATTTTATGGAAAATTCTGTGCTTGAGTTTTGCGGGTTAAAGGCAAACTCAATAGACATATTCTCCGTGGGAAGGCTTGCGCCAACCGCGTTTGAGCACACCTTAAAGCAGGTGCCGGGCGCAGTGAGAAGAATTGTCATCACTCCCACAGAGGTGCCCCACCATTTGCGCTCTCTCCCCGCGCCTTACCTGCCACCTATAGATGAGCAAAAAAGAAAAGAAAAGGAGGGAAAGCCAATCCTTAGCAAGGCGGCAGAGGATGATTTGAATTATTTCAGGCAGGAGAGGATGAGCAGAAGGCGCGCCATACAAAACAAAAGCGCTTATGAGGAGGGTGTTTCCGGCTCTTCAGGCCGCGGCTTTGGAAAATATTCAGGCAGGCAGCAAAGAAGCGGTGGCTTTGGAGAATCTTCGCAAAAAGAGGGCAGCTCTTCAGGAAAATATGCAAAAGGGCGGGGATTTGAATACACCGGGCGGCAGGGAAACTCTCAAGGGCAGGGCAGCCACGGAAGGCACCCAAAAAAGAAGCACAAGAAGCACCGCCACCAGCCAAAGCATCACAGGCGCTAAAAAGCCCCAAAACCCAAACAAGGCAGTGCCACACGCCTCCTACCGACTGCCTTTTAAACTCTTAATTTCCTAAATAATTCACCGTGCGCAGGATGGCGCCTAAAGCATTAATGCTATGAAATGGCTGCCAACAGCGCATGGGATTTGATAATCAGAATTTCATGAATAGGGCAAAAAGCCCCCGCAAAACACAGGTAATGATTTGGGTCATTTGACTCTAAAAGTAGTGCCAGGCTCAAAAAAGCCAGGAATAACATTTGAAAATTGCAAGCCAAATTCGCATCGGCCCCTTGCGGCTAACGAGCCGGCATTAACGGTTCGCCTTCGCGAAAAGGCTCAGGGCAACGAGGCAAATATTGCCCTTTGCAAGCATTTAACACGGCTTTCCGGAGATACTGTGCGCATTTTGCGCGGCGCAAGAAGCAGAATAAAAGTCATCGCATTCGGCATTGACGCCGATGCTTTCATGCTAAGGCTAAGGGAAGCTTGCAAGGCTTGAATGCCTTTGGCAATTCCCTCCACCTCCGCACTGCTTGGCTCTTTTTTGAAATTCTACATAAGGTGAAATTAAAATGGGAAAAACATATGTAGACACAGTAAAATATCAGGTATATGCAAATGTTGAAATTGACGGGCTTGTTGAAAAGCCTGATGTTGTAGGAGCCATCTTCGGGCAAACCGAAGGGTTGCTAGGAGACGAGCTTGATTTGCGCGAATTGCAAAAAAACGGGCGCATAGGAAGAATTGAAGTAGAGCTCTCCCCGCGCGGCGGCAAAGCCGTGGGAAAAATAAAGCTTCCCTCATCCCTTGACATGGTAGAAACCTCAATTTTGGCTGCTGCATTAGAAACAGTTGACAGGGTAGGGCCGTGCGACGCGCGCATAAATATTGAGAAAATAGAGGACACCCGCACTCTCAAAAGAAAAGGGCTTGTTGACAGGGCAAAAGGGCTTCTTAAAACAATGCTAACTTCCGAAATTCCTGAAAGCAAGGAAATATCAGAGCAGGTGCGCTCAGAGGTAAAAATCGCAGAAATCAGCTCATACGGCCCAGAGAAGCTCCCAGCAGGCCCGGGAGTGAGAACAATGGATTCTGTAATAATTGTAGAAGGGCGCGCAGATGTGCTAAATTTGCTAAGAAACGACATCACAAACGCTGTTGCAGTGGGGGGAGCCAATGTTGCGCAATCCATAGCAAAGCTTACCCGCGAGAAAGAGACAACTGTCTTTTTGGACGGGGACAGGGGAGGGGACATTATTTTGGCAGAGCTCTCGCGCATAGGCGACCTTGACTTTATTGCCCGCGCCCCGCGCGGCAAAGAAGTAGAAGAGCTTACCAGAAAAGAGCTGATAAAATGCCTGCGCTCAAAGGTACCGTATGAATCCGGCGCAAAGGCATCCTCTAGCAACGGGGTTGCAGGCAATGCCACAAACGGCTCCGCACCTGCGCCAACAAACGATTATTCTTCCCGCCCGCGCTATGAGAGAGGCGCGCGAGAGGAGAGATATTCCAGGCAGGGAAGAGACGGATACACAGGAAGGCAGCCAAGGCAGAGGGATTCTTATTCGCAAAGCAGGCAGCGCACTTCCTCGTTTTCTCCCTCTCCCGCTCCAATGGCGGCTCCAAACCATGCGCAAAAGCCTGCATCCCAAATGCAGGAACCTTTCCAGCCAGAGCCAATGCAGGAGCCAGCCCCTTCAATGGGAGAGGCTCCAAAGCAATATTTGGATGCGTTAGGAGAGCTTGAAAACACCCTAAAGGCGCGCTTTTATGGCGAGGACGGCTCTGTAATAAGCGAAATGCCTGTGCGCGACATGATAAAAACACTTGACTCAAAAGAGAGTGTGCATGCAATAGTGTTTGATGGCATCATAACACAGCGTTTGGCGGATTTGGCGCAGGCAAAAAAGGCAAAGGTGCTTATCGGCATAAAATTGGGAAATGTTTTCAAAAAGCCTGCAGGAGTTCTATTGCACACCAAGCAATAGTTCCCCTTTCCTTTTTAATTTATTATCTCAATATATCTCTTGCTTTTAGGGCCCATGGTCCAACGGTACGATATCTGCTTGACGTGCAGAGGACAGGAGTTCGACTCTCCTTGGGCCCACTCGCTACGCTCGCGTTCCCAAGGTTTTGCCTTCTGGGCAAAAACTGCCTAACTGCTTTTGCAGTTGAGCATCTCCTTGGGCCCATTCCCATATGGGGAACACCAGCATAACCATTGTCCCCCTGAGGGCTTCACCCCCTTATTTATCAACATAAGAAAGATTGCGGCATACGCCTCATATGGGGAACACCAGCGTCTCAGCTGTCCTCTGAAGTAACCTAAGGTTTGATTCATCAATTTTTCCAAAACATTTATTTAGAATGCTCTCCTCTTTTTTGCATGAAAATGGCTATATTTACCCTAATTTTAGGCGCGCTGCTTCTATCCGGCTGCTGTTCTCTTTTTTCGCAGCCGCAGGAGCCAGTAATAACAAAAACCGCAAACGGCTACCATTATTACAGCCCAACCGGATATTCATTTGATTTTCCCGAAGGCTGGACTTCGGCTATCGGGATGGCTGATGAAGATGGGGAAGCAAGCGCATCCATCGCAATGATGCAGATGTTTGGGATGGACATTGCAATGCTTGTGGGCGCGAGTGAGGAAGAATTCATGATGCTTATGTTTATGCCGGAAGCGGCGGATTTTGAAATAAGCGCTGAAAAATGCAATGAAGAGCTTTTCAAATCCCAAAACGCGGCAGGGTATTCCTCAGGGGACCAGCGGGATTTGGAATTTAGCAATGCAAGAATGGTTGAATGGGCAGATGTGAGCGGATGCTTTGCAAACGCCAAAGACAAGGAGAGCGGCGAGGACATGGTAATGCTTGTAGGCAAGTGCTCATCCACAAAGCCATTTATCGGCGTAAGCAAAACCGAGGATGATTTGAGAGCAATCACCTCCACCCTAAAATGCGGCAAGGATGCAAGCTAGCTATTTTTACGCATTTTTCCATCCTTTTTTCATGTGTTTTTCTAAAAGGTTTATAAACCTTTTACTTTTTTCCATTTTTTCTCTCACCCCGTAGGCGCATTTTCCACCGACGATTTAAAAATAGAAAAGCTTTAAATACCCCCTCTTACCCTAATAATTTACCACTTTTAAAAATTATCTAAAATGCCAGCATAGAGCACATAAACAAAAATTAGTGTTGATTGAGGTGTATATATGTCAAAAACCGGAAAATGCCCAGAATGCGGCGGCGCAAAACTTGTAAAAGATTATGAAAGAGGAGAAATTGTCTGCGGCACGTGCGGGCTTATTATTGAGGAAAACATAGAAGACCACCGCCCTGAGTGGAGGGCTTTTGACTCAGAGCAGAGGGAGAAGAGGGCAAGAGGAGGCGCACCTATCAAATACATGCGCCCAAACAAAGGGCTTGTTACAGAAATAGACCAATACAACAGGGATATTAGAGGCGCGAAAATTTCCCAGAAAAAACAGGCACAGCTTTACAGGATGAGAAAATGGCACAAGAGGGCATCCATTGCAACCTCTATGGAGAGGAATTTGGCAATAGCTCTCTCAGAGCTTGACAGGATTGCATCTTATTTGGGATTGCCTGACTCAATTCGCGAGTCGGCGGCGCTTTTGTATAGAAAATGCATAAAAGCAGAGCTTATTCGCGGCAGGCTCATAGAGTCCGTCGTATCCGCCGTAATTTATGCAACATGCAGATTGCACGGGATTCCGCGCACTTTGGATGAGATTTCAAAAGTATCTGGCATTGAGAAAAAGGAAATCGGCAGGGCTTACAGGTTTGTTCGCAGGGAGCTTGATTTGGAAGTGCCATTAACAGACCCGTCTCAGTATGTGCCCAAATTCACCGCAGCCCTCAAATTAAGCGGCAAGGTGCAGGAGAAGGCAATTTTGCTTCTAAAAAAGGCAGTAAACAAAGGGCTTATTTCAGGGCGCGGCCCCACAGGCGTTGCGGCTGCGGCTGTCTATATCGCATCAGCAATGTTTGGCGAGAGGCGCACCCAAAAAGAAGTGGCTGATGTTGCAGGTGTCACTGAGGTGACAATTCGCAACCGCTACCGCGAGCTCAAAAAAGAGTTGGGCCTTAAGGTGGCTTTGTGAAGAAAGCTCTTGTTTCTCTTTTTTTCATTTTTCTTTTTTTCGGATGCATAGGCACAGGGGAGAAATCAGACAATGTGAAAGAGAGAATTATTCTCCATAACCAGAAATCCGAAGGCACCTTGAATAAAATGGCTGTCATCTATGCCCTAAACTATACTGTTTCTGCCGTTTGCGGCAAGAATTGCAACTCATTTTATGAAGCCAGTGAGCCTGCCATCAAGGTCCAGAAAAAGAATTTCAACACCGAATTTCAAGACCTTATGATATTATCCTCTCTTTTGCGCGAATGCAACCATGCGGGAATTTCGGATGAGGATTGCACCGTCTCTTTTGCGCAACCGAGGGTTTGCAAGCAATTTCGCGAAATCAACGAAAGCTCTCCCTTCACAGGGTATGCATGCAATTACAAGTAGGTTGATTTTATGGGATTTTTTAATTCTGTTTTTCGCTTTTTATCCAATTTAGGGCTTTGGCTGATGCCAAATGCGCCGGAAAAGATAGCATCTATTTCCGGCAAAAGCAAAAAAGAGATCATCAAAGCCCATGAACATTTAAGGGGCAAGAATTGAATTATTTCCCAATTTCAGAATAAACTTTTTTCCTGTGCCAAAATATCTGAATTAAAAATTCTTACAAAGCTTCAAAAATTATCTCCCTCCCCATCTTTAGCATATGCAGAAAAAAATCATCTCCGAATATAAGGCAGTCACTGCCCTCTACACTTTGGGCTGGGCTTTGGGAAACCCGATATTCATACTATTTTTGCTCTCAAAAGGTTTTTCTCTTGAGGCAGCTGGGTTATTTTTTGCCATTGCAAAACTTTTCCATCTGATACTGGAAATTCCAAGCGGCGCTTTTGCAGATTCTTTTGGAAGGAAAAAAAGCACCATGCTCTCATTCGCCCTCTCCTTTTGCGGTTTCAGCCTTTTCATCTTCTCATCCAATCCCATTGTTTTGCTGGCAAGCGCAATAATGCTCGGCTCTGCCGACGCATTTTTCTCAGGCTCTATGGAGGCTTACTCTGTTGATAGGCTAAGGCAGAGGGGAGCAGCTATGCATACTCACAAGCTTATAGCATCCGGAGCGCGCGCCCTATACCTGATGCTTCTTCTGGGAAGCATTCTTGGAGGCTTTATCGGAACATTCAGCTATGAGCTGGCAATAGCGCTTGGCTTGCCATCCCTTCTTTATGGGATTTATTATGTCAATTCGCTCAAGAGCGAAAAGAGAGAATCCAATTTTTCGGATTCTTTGGGAAATATATTCAGGAACACAACGCTCTCGCTGCGAAAATGCGTTTCCATAAGCCCGCTTTTTTTGCTGATGCTAATCTCATTTCTGACCGGCTTGGGGGCATTTCGTCTCTTTACCGGCTGGCCGGAAGCATTCAGCCAGCTTTTTGGCTGGGGCCCGCTTGAGACGGGTTTTGTATTTGCAGGAATTTCCACAATGATGATTGCGGGCTCAAAGGTGTCTGAAATAGTGTATAAGAGAAAGTATGCCTTCTCATTTGCCATTCTTTTGATGGGATTGTTTTTGGCGCTTTCAGGAGTGCTATGGGCTCCAATTCTTACTCTCGTGTTTGTCCTTTTGTTTGAATTTTCATGGGGCATCCACAAGCCCATTATGGGAAAAATATTGCATGAAAATGTGCCAAGCAGCCTGAGGGCGACTATGGTCTCCCTGAACACAGCATCATTCTCCGCAGGCTTCTCACTCTCCGGAATCCTGTTTTTCTTATCCGGCGGAATGGCAATCTCCCTAAGCTGGGAAATTTCCGGAGCATTTTTCCTGCTGGCTGCATTAATAGCATTTTTCAAAAAATTGTAAAAAGAAGCTATTCAAATTCCATTTGCATCTGCACGCCGTATTTTTTTGGCAAAATTTTCTTGTAATCCCTTATTTTTTTCAAAATTTGCGATTTAAACGGCTTAATCCAAATCATTTTTTGCACATAATCCTTCTCTGAGAATGAGCGCACCCTCTCAACGTCTCTCTTCACTTGCCCGTTTGCCTGCCCGTTTAATTTTCTCTCAATTCGCAAAAGCTTTTTTTCTGCCTCAAAAAGCCATTTATGCATGTTTTTCTCCTGTGTTATGTCTTTTTGAATTCCTGTTGCATCAGAGATGAATTTTTTCAAAAACGGATTTTTCCTATTTTTATTGGCTTCCTTGAAATTCTCAACATTTTCAAGAAGCTTGATATATTCCATTTTAAAATAAAGGTCTTTCTCGCCGCTTATTTGCCTGCCAATCTGCTTTATTTTGCCATTAATTGCTGCAAGCTCGTTTGAGTTCATGCAAGTTAATTTTTTCACCATATGCCTCATTATTATATTATTTCCAACTTTAAAAAACATATGCATATTCTTAATAGTTTGAGTTTTCAAATTCTCTGTTATGGAAAGCCAACTTGACATTAATACAATCCATAAAAAATGGCAAAAAAAATGGGAAGAGGAAAAAGAGTATGAGCCAAAGGCGGGGGAGGGGGAGAAATTTTACCTCACAGCCGCCTTCCCATATCCAAATTCACCCCAGCACATAGGGCATGCGCGCACCTACACAACAACAGACATTTACGCGCGCTTTCAGCGAATGCTTGGCAAAAACGTGCTCTTTCCAATGGCGTTTCATGTCACAGGCACCCCTATTTTCGGCATGGCAAAACGGCTTGAGGCGCAAGATGAGGAAATTCTCTCAATTTTTGAGAAAATTTACAATATTCCAAGAGAGAAGGCAAAAACCTTAACAGACGCGCGCGAGCTTGTATTATTTTTCTCAAAAGAAATAGAGGCAGGCATGAGGGAAATAGGCTACTCCATTGACTGGCGGCGAAAATTCTACTCATTTGATGAAAATTTTAACAAATTCATAGAATGGCAGTTTGCAAAATTAAAGCAGGCAAAGCTGATAGAGAAAGGCACCCACCCTGTGCCATGGTGCCCCAAAGAGGGGCAGGCGGTAGGC
>PFCD01000011.1:32646-46161 GCA_002778455.1 Candidatus Micrarchaeota archaeon CG10_big_fil_rev_8_21_14_0_10_45_29
TGCCGGGCGTTACAAATTTGTGGGCAAATAAGGATGCAAAATACTTGCTGGCAGAATTTGAAGGAAAAAAATTATATATGGCGCAAGAGGCGTTTGAATCTCTTTGCGAGCAAATTCCCTTAACAAAAATAAAGGAAATAAGCGCAGAGGAAATTCTTTCCCTAAAGCCAAAGCATCCCCTAAGCGCAAAAGAGCTGCCCATTCTGCCGGCATCCTTTGTAAAGCCGCAGGTTGGCACAGGGCTTGTGATGTCTGTGCCTGCGCACGCCCCCTTTGATTATCTGGCTTTGCGAGACGCGCAGAAATTGGGAGAAATACAGCTTATACAGGTGCTGGAAGTGCCTGATTTTACGGATTACCCTGCAAAAGAAATAGTAGAGAAAATGGATGTAAAAAGCCAGGAAGATGAGCGGGCGGAAGAGGCAACAAAAATATTATATAAAAAAGAGGCGCATGAGGGAAAAATGCTTATCGAGCCGTATAAGAATTTAACCGGGGCGCAGGCGAAAGAGAAAATAAGCGCCGACTTAATTTCCCAAAAAAAGGCGTTCAATTTGCACGTGCTTGCAAACTCTCCCCTATATACTCGCGCGGGAAATTTATGCACTGTAAAAACAGTGCAAAACCAGTGGTTTATCAATTATGGAAACGAGAAATGGAAAGAGAAGGCGCGCCTCTGCCTTGAGAATATGCGCATAGTGCCTGAGAATTTGAGAAAAGAGTTTGAATACATAATAGGATGGCTTGAGATGAAGGCATGCACCCGCGCATTCGGGTTTGGCACAAAATTCCCGTTTGATAAAAAGCAAATGATAGAGGCTCTCTCGGATTCCACAATTTACATGGCATATTACACCATAGCGCAAATAGCGCAAAAGATGCAGCCAAATGAATTAAGCGAGGAATATTTTGACTTTGTGTTTTTGGGCTTGCAGCCAAAAGACGCCTCAAAAATAACACAGGAATGGAGGGAAGCGCAAAAAGAGTTTGCCTATTGGTATCCCCTTGACTCGCGCCACTCCGCAATTGACTTGGTTACAAACCACCTCTCATTTTTCATATTCAACCATGTGGCAATATTTGATTCCAACCTCTGGCCAAAGCAAATAGTTGCAAACGGCTTTGTCACAATGGAAGGGAAAAAAATGTCAAAAAGCATGGGAAACATTCTCCCATTGCGAGATGCCATCTCAAAATACGGGGCAGATGTTGTGCGCTTTGTAGTCACATCAACTGCTGAAATAGATGCAGACTGCGATTTTAACTCCAGCGCAGCGGAGGGGGTAATCTCCCGCCTGCATTATATGCACTCGCTGATGCTTGAGCACAAATCCTCTATTCCCGCAATGGAGAGGGATATGCCCGCCCGCTGGCTGTATTCCCGCCTTCACTCCCGCATAGAAAAAGCAAAAGGGCAGTATGAGAATTTCCAGCTGCGCCACCTCTCGCAGGCAATTTTGTATGATAGCACAAACGATTTGCAATGGTATCTCAAGCGCACAAAATCGCATGATTTGAGAGAATTCTTTGAATATTGGGCTCTTTTATGCACTCCCTTTATGCCTCATTTAGCAGAGGAATTCTGGGAATCGCTTGGCAAAAAAGAATATTTGCCTGATGAAAAATCAGCCGCACTCTCCCCCTTCCCGCAGGCGGATGAGGGGCAAATAGATTCTTCTTTGGATGCCGGGGAGGATTACATTCGCGCGGTGAGGGATGACATATTGCACATAAAACAGCTTATCAAGCTTGAGAAACCGCAGAAAATCACCCTAATAGTGCATGCCCCATACAAGCAAAAAGTGCGCGAATTAGTGGCAACTCACAAAGACATGAAAAAAATTATGCAGGAAGCAAAAGAGGATTCATCGCTTGCCTCACGCATGGGAGATATCTCAAAGCTTGCGCCCCGCTACTTAAAGCAGCTTGGAAAAATCATGGGGGATGCGCTTGGGGCGCACAAAGAAATTGAATTGCTTGAGGATGCAAAAGCATTTTTTTCCGCAGAATTTTCCGGCGCAGAAATACAGGTGCTTGAGGAGGAGGGCGCTCCGGAAGAATTGGCGCAAAAAGCCTCAAACGCGCAGCCAAACAAGCCGAGCATAATAATTTCCTAAAGGTAGCTTATGCCATCTACATTTTGCCTAAAAATAAAAAAATCAAACGCCCAAAAGGCGCACTTTTTCCTTTCCTCAAACAATTTGCTTGACGGCTCATTTATTGCGGGGCATAAGGGGGAATTTGTGTTTTTCCCGATAAAAAAAGGCAAAGAGGGGAATGCAAGAAATTTTGGGAAAGTGGAAAAATTCATATTAATAAAAAGGCAGGAAACACAAAGAAAGAAAATCGCGCTTCCCTTTGAAATTATCGGAAGTATTGCTTTGCTGGAAGTGAGGGGGGGAGAGGGCAAAAAGGCAAAAGAGGCGGCAAAGGAAATTCTCAAAACCCACGCAGGCGTAAAAACAATAGCAAAAAAGGCGGCAGGCACTGGGGGAAAATACCGCATCCGCCCCATAAAAATTATTGCAGGAAAAAAAATCTCAAAAACAGTATGCAAAGAATCCGGATGCGGCTTTGCCATTGATTTGAATAAAGCATATTACACCCCCCGCCTCTCACATGAGCGCCTGAGAATAGCGTCTCAAGTGAAAAAGGGGGAGAACATATTGGCTCTTTTCTCAGGCGTTTGCCCGTATCCTATAGTAATTGAGAAACACTCCTCCCCCGCAAAAATAATCGCGATAGAATTAAACCCTCAGGCGCACAAAATGGCGCTTGAGAATATAAAGCTAAATAAATGCAAAAAAATAATTGCAATAAAAGCGGATGTGAAAAAGGAATTAAAAAAGAAAAAATACAAAAATCGGGCAAGCAGGATAATAATGCCGCACCCATCCGTTGCCCTCGAATTTTTCCCTTGCGCGCTTGAGGCGGCAAAAAGCGGCTGCACCATCCACCTATACTCTTTTTGCGGCACTGGGGATAAAGAATATAAAAAAATATTTGAAAATGCAAAAAAAATAGCATCAAAAAAAGGCATATCTCTCAGGCTTCTTAGGTGGAGGGTGGCGCGCCCTTACTCTTCCGCGCAGCAGCAAATAGTGCTTGATATTAAAGTGAAAAAATAACAAAGAAAACTACTTAAACTATGTATGCATTCCCCTTCTGATGAAAGCCCAGTCAAGCATTGAATTTATCATCTCTGTTTCCATTCTTCTCATAATACTTGCGGCAATGATAACCCTCTCATTTGAGATGCAGGAATCCCAGGACATCATCTCATCGCGCCTTGAGGGAAGATTCACCGCAGGAAGGGTTGCAACCGCAATGGATTGGGCGGCAATAGCCGGAGACGGGGCAATAATATCCATAGCCCCTCTTTCATACCCCCAGCAAAACCTGATAATTTCCGGGGCGCAGGCAATTTCATTCGGCCCTCAAAACACCACAATAAGAATAGCCTCCTCTATCGCGGATGCCGGCGCCTCCACAGGATTTATTTCCTCAAACCAGAGAATAAATGTGAGCTATTATGAAAACAACATTCTCATCACAACGGGTTAAGCGGGGGCAATCCCTCACAGTAGACCTCATACTCTCAATGTCAATATTTATGCTTCTTCTTGCAATCGCATACCTCTCATGGGAAGACGGGAGGGCAAGCGCTTTGGAGAAGCAGGTGCAGGTGCAGGCGGATGAAGCAGCATCGCGGGCTCTGCGCGCAATAGCAAAGTCTCCGGGAATTCCCTCAAGCTGGGCATCGCAGGGGCTAACTCCTGATTCTGCATCCCTTCTGGGAATAGGGGCGGCATCGGCATATAATGAAATTGACGAATTCAAAATCGCAAAAATAGCCCAATATTTCAACAGCTCACCATATTCAAACATTACAAAAAGCAGGCTCGGGCTCTCGCCTTTTGAGGCAGACGTGAGAATTTCCTATTTAAACGGCACAGACATAGCGACAATGGGCGCGCCGCCGGGCGCAAGCTCAATAGTGCTCTCATCAAAGCAAAGAATTGCAGTTTACAAAAATGAGAGCGCCATAATAAGGGTAAGGTTATGGAATATTCAAGCATCATAAAAAACATAATCTGCTTTTGTGAAAAAAGCGCAGCAGGGCATCTGCCGGAAATAAAAAAAGGGCAGATAATGTCTGTTGAGGCGCTTTTTGCGGCGGTTATATTATTCGGAACCCTGCTTCTTATCTCCTCCCTCTCCTCCCTTCCCCACCAGCCGCAGGAGCAAATAGTGTTGAGGGAATTCTCGCAAGACATTCCGTCATCTTTGCAAAGGGTTGGCGCATTTTCACAGATGATATACACATTAAACGATTCCATATTAAACAATACAATGAAGCAGTTTCCCCCCTCAATATGCGCAAACATAAAAATTTACAGCGCAAACACCGCCCCCTCCTCGCTTATTTACTCCTATTCCTCAAATTGCACCCTGCAGCGCAATACTCCGGTGCAAAAATCAATGCGTATAATGGCAAGGCGAAATTCATATTCAATTTCAAAATATTTTATAGAAACAGAAGTGTTTGCAGGCGGATAACATGAAAAAGGGAATGATATACACAATAGCGATTTTCGCGATGCTAATAGCTTTATTTGAATTAGCAGCATTTTCCCAGGAGCAGTCAGCGCGCCAGCTCTCGCTTTTTTATGCGCCATTTGGCGCGCAAACCCTCTCATGGCGGCTTGAGGAGCTCTCCCTGATGCACGTTGATTATATGGGGGCAAGCAAACTTTATTTTTTTGCAAATTCAACAAACATTTCCCTTCATTTGCAGGATACGGGATTCCCCCTCACAGACCCTGCGCGGGGAAAGGTTTACCTCGACTCCCTAAAAAGCTTCTGCGAGGGGGAATGGGCAAACCGCACCGGCTCCTCCCTCTCCCTTGATGTGAGCGTGCCAAATGCAACAGGCAAAATTTTCACAACAACAAGCGGGCTGAATTATTTCCACGACAACGCGGGGCTCTCTGCTTCCACCGGCAAAAATTCAACAGAGGCATACCTAATCATTCCCTCATATGCGCTGATAGAGAACCTCACTTTGCAAATAAGGTGCAACCGCCCCTCTCCCTCTTTGGCACTTCCATTGTGCAGCACGTGGAGCGCAGGCACAACCTCAAATTATGCTTTCATAAATTATAGTGAAGGCTCCACAACATGCGCCTTTTCAGACTATTTTGATTCCTCCCTAAACCAGCAGCTTGAGGCAAGATATTTTGCCGCGGATGGCAACTGGTCGCATTCTGTTCACGTGGACTGGCTGCGCTCATCCCAGAAATTTCGCATTTACGCGGAAGTTAATGCAACAAAAATGGATGTGCCTGATGTTACCTGCACCTGGAATTTGACTTTGCTAAAAACCCGCTCATCAGCTGCGGATGAGAAAATGTATTTGCCGATAATAGCAAACCTTACTTATCAAAATTCCTCATATTCGGGAAACCTTACCCTCTCCCGCCAATAAAAAAAGAGTTTTAATTATTTTTTCTCCGCGTACCCCTTCTTCATGCTTGCAGGGGTGCCGCGAATAAGCCTGTATATTTCCTTATGCATACGATCTATTTCGGAATAAGAGAAATCGTTTGCAATAATTTCAATTTCGCTTGTGCCCGAAGTGTTTACCTGCAAATCCGCAATTCCCAAAATGCGCTCAAAAAAGCTTCTTTTTACAGTGGAATCCGTAATCATGTGAATAGGCGCCATCCTCTTGTGGTGGCTTAGCACCCCTTCCTCATAAACAAGCTCTTCCTCGCTCAAATAAAGGGAAGTGTATTTCCTGTTAAGCGCGCTGTGGGCAATTCCTATCACAACCAAAAGAATTCCAACACCTATCGCGCCAAGCCCCCATGCCATATTTCCCGCAAAAACAAGAAAATACCCTCCTGCCAAAATAAGCGCAACAGCTATTATTGTGGAAACCCAGTAATTTCTCACATAAAACCCGTGAAGGCTTGGCTTAATTTTCATGCAATTATTTGCATGCACGCGCCTTTTATTGCTTTCCACCACCCGCTTCAAAAACCCTCATCATCCAAACCGCGCTTTAATGCGGCGGGAAACAAGCGAGCCCGCCAATCGGGCAGGGAAATTTGCATTGCACATTTTTATGCACTTGGCGGATTTTGCCCAAAGCTTTAAATTCGCACTCTCGGTTTCTCTAATATGCTGCACACCAAGGTTGACAAGTTTATTGCCCTTGTAATGAAGGAAAAAAACCCGACAATTAACCGGGTGGCAAACGTGCTTCACATCTCGCTTGCCGCATCCGAGGCGCTCGCCTCATTGATGGAGCAGGCTCAGGTTGTCTCCATAAACTACCCGCTCAACGTGATGCAAAAGCCCGAAGTTATGTTCAACCGCCTTCCGGAAGACAAGAATGCGGGCAATGGCGAGGCGGATCGGCAGAAAAAAGTGCTTGCAACCTACACCTTCAAAGCCGATGCGGTGCCCGCATCCGTGGAAATTATCGACTATGACCAATACAAGCTTTACAAAGTATCCCTTGTGGACCTCTCGGTGCCTACGCGCATATTCCTTGACCAGATAAAAGAGCAGCTAATAAAAGACGTTCCGCCGGAAGCAAGCGATGTTGCAGACGTTGAGAAAATGGTGCAGGTGAGAGGCAATTTTTACGAGAGCATAAAAAAATTTCTTGAGCAATTCGAGCTGGGAATGGAAACAACCGATATGCTTGCCGGGCTGCTGCTGCACACCATGTTCGGGCTTGGCGAGCTTGATCTGCTAAACAGGGACGACTGGCTTGAGGAAATAGCAATAAACAACGCAAGCTCATCCGTCGCGGTATACCATAGAAAATACGGCTGGCTGCAGACAAACATATATTTGCCTGATGAGAATGCGGTATTCAATTATGCTTCTCAAATAGCAAGGCGCGTCGGGAGGCAAATTGCCACACTTACGCCAATTCTGGACGCCCGCCTGGAAACAGGAGACCGTGTATGCGCCACCCTCTCCCCAATAAGCTCGCACGGCAATACAATTACAATAAGGCGTTTTGCGCGAATTCCCTGGACAATAATTCGCCTCATCTCAGAGCCATACCACACAATGAACCTTGAGATGGCCGCAATGCTTTGGCAGGCATTTCACTATGAGCTTAATATGATGGTGGTGGGGGGAACCGCATCAGGAAAAACCTCGGCGCTCAACGCATTTGCCTCCTTCATCCCCCCAAACCAGCGCATAATAACAATTGAAGATACGCGCGAGCTTATGCTTCCCAAGCACCAGTGGAACTGGGTGCCGCTTCTCACCCGCCTGCAAAACCCTGAAGGGCAGGGAGAGGTGACTATGCTTGACTTAATTATCACCTCTTTGAGAATGCGCCCTGACAGAATACTTGTCGGGGAAATTAGGAAGCAAAAAGAGGCTGAGGTGGCATTTGAGGCAATGCACACCGGGCACTCCGTATATTCCACCCTGCACGCAGACACGTCCGCGCAGGCATTGCGCAGGATGACAAGCCCGCCCATAGACCTCCCCCCGACCGATTTGGAAACATTGCACCTTCTTGTGGTGCAATTTAGGGACAGGAGGCGCAACCTGCGCCGCACTTTGGAAATTTCAGAAGTTTCACAAGGCACGGATGAAGAAACTATAGAGCCGAATATTATTTTTCGCTGGCGCCCCCGCAATGACACATGGGAAAAAGTTTCCGAGCCCGTGCGCTTTTACAAAGAGCTCAACCTTCACACCGGAATGACAAAAGAGCAGATAAACAAAGACAACAAAAAGCGCCAGATAATACTTGAGTGGATGATAAAAAACAAAATAACCGACATAGACGCGGTGGGGAACATCTTCTCGCTCTATTATTCCAATCCCGATGAGATTTATGAGATTGCAAAAAGCAACATCTCCATGCCGCCGCAGGGCGGAAAATAAGCCGGTGCATTTATGGCAAGCATAGGATTTCTTTTCCTCCCCCTCCCAACCATAAAAAAGCTGGGGGCGCGCTTTAAGGGAATAGGATTAAGGTTTACTACGCTTTTTCCAGGGCTAAAATACGATTTGCAAAACGCGCAAATAGACATAACTGCGGAAAATTACAGCACAGGCGCATTTTTCTCAAGCCTTATGCTCGGCTTTTTTGCAGCCATTTTCCTTTTTCTCATTTCCATAATACGCGGCTTTGAGCTTCCTATTCCAATTCTGCTTCCATTCTTCGGATTCTTGGTAATAACGCTTTCAATGCTTGCGCTCAACATGTATTACCCAAAAATTACTTCGCGCACAGTTGCCTCAAAAATTGACAGGGGGCTTATTTTTGCGGCGCGAGACATGCTAATTCAGGTAAGCTCAGGCATTCCCCTTTACCAAACACTCTCAAACGTCGCCGAAGGGGATTACGGGCAAATTTCAATAGAATTCAAAAGGGCGGTAAATTCCGCCCGCTCAGGCTCATCCCTCACGGTTGCCCTTGAGGAGATGGCAATTCGCAACCAAAGCCAATACCTCAAAAAAATGTCCTGGCAGCTTATCACAGCAATGCGCTCAGGCGCAAACCTTGCAAAGTCGCTAAAGAGCATCATAAAGCTTTTGGTGGATTACCAGCTGCGCCTTATAAAATCCTACAACGCCGAGCTTAACTTCATAGTGCTAATATATTTGCTTATTTCCGCGGTGCTTCCCACCGTGGGCACAACAGTGCTTGTAATATTTTCAGTATTCGGGGTGTTGGGAATCACTCCCGAAATTTATGCCGGGCTTGTATTGTCCGGCTTCCTCGGGCAGGTATTCATAATAGCATACGTGTATATCCGCCGCCCGAGAATGTATGAGTGAGAAAAATGGCAAAAAAAATAATAATACAGAGAAAATTCATGGCAGCAAAGCCAAAGGTTGAAGGCACCACCGTTGCGCGCCTTCTCACTTATGCCGGCATCACCCAGCCGACCGAAATTTGGCTCGGCTCGCGCCTTTTGCTCGCATTCAGCGCAGCCTTCATTCTCTCATTCATCCCTGCAATCGCATCCACCATCCTTAGCATGGATTTTGGATTCGGCATGCCCTCGGAGTTTAATTTGCCGTTTTTGCTCGGCTTCATGATACTCACATTCTCAATATCTTTTGTCGGAATATTAACTCTCATCTATTTGCACCTTTATTATGTGATACATGACCGCACCCGCCGTGTCGAGGGCGTGCTGCCGGATTTTCTGCTTATGGTGGCGGCGCACATGCACGCAGGGCTTACTCCCTTTGCCGCCTTCCAGTCTGCGGCGCGCCCCGAATTCGGGCCTCTTGAGCATGAGATAAAAAGAATAGCGGCATATTCCATGGGAACAGAATCTTTCACAGAATCCCTCTCCCTCCTCACAGAGCACATAGACTCCCCCATACTGCGCCGCACCATCGCCTTCTTTGAAAACGGCTTGCGCTCGGGGGGAAAGCTTGCAAACCTTCTGGAAACAGCGGCGGATGAAATAAGGGATTTGGAGGAGATTAGAAAAGAGACTGTGCTAAACACCCGCACCTACACCATTTTCCTTGTGTTTATTCTCATTGTCGGCTTGCCGGTTCTTTTGGCAATTTCCACGGAATTTCTCTCTATTTTCTCTGCAATGCAAAAAGGCATCAACTTAGACTCTGTCACCACCGTGGGAAGCATGCTTGCCCCCTCCCTTAATCTGGACCCGGAGTTTGTCTCCCAGATGGCTGTAATAATAATTATCGGAACAGCGACTTTTGTCAGCATATTCATAGGCATAATAGGGGAGGGAAAAGTGCTTTTCGGGCTAAAGTATATGCCGCCTTTGGCAATACTTGCATACACTATGTTTTTTGCAATAAAAAGCGTGCTGCACGGATTTTTGGGTGTATTTTTCTAAACCGGCTTTTTTACAGATACCAGCGCAAAACGAACCGTTCAAAAAAACTTCTGATAGCCCGGTATTTTCTATGCCGCCTTCAAAACCTGCATAAAAACTTTTGCCTGCGCCGCATTTCCGCTTTCTGTAAATTTCATAACAAGCCCGCTGCTAAACGAGTTATCCGTCAATTCCCAGGAAGGGTTGTTAAGCGCGACCTTTAGAGCCTGAAACTGGGCGCTCTCTTTCGCGCTTGTTTGCACCCGCGCCCCCCTTACAACAGGGGCGGAATGGGCAACTGCTTTAGACATAAGAAAAGCTCTCAACAAATGCTTAAAACGCTTGCGTGCATACCTCCATTATGGCATCCCAGTTGGCAGACAACATGATAGCAAAGGCGCAGGCATATTTGCAGGATCATGAAAACAAAAAAGCATCAGAGACCGCGCAGGATTTGGCAGAGCTTAACCCAGATGACGCGATTGTCTGGTTTATCAAGGGAAAAGTGCATTACATGATGGATGAGTTTGATGATGCGCTCGGCTCCCTCTCAAAAGCCGCAACCCTAAAGCCCGAGCGAGCGGAAATATGGCTTGTGATGTCCTATACTTTGATAGCTTTGCGAAGATATGAGGAAACTCCGCAATATCTTGAGTATGTAATCAGCATAGATTCTCAAAACGCGCAAGCGCACGCGGCACTGGCAATACTTTATACAATAATGCAAAATCCGCAAAAGGCATCTGGGCACATGCAAAAGGCAAAAGCGCTGGATGCAAAAACAACTTTGCAGATGGCAAAGCTTTTCTATGAAAAATTCTTCGGGCCCTCTACCACACTGGACGATGCATCCAAGCAGCAGCTTCTCTCCCTGATAAAATGAGCCAAGGCAAAAGAATTTTCAAATAAAACAGACAAAAAAATGCAAACCCGCCTAAGCAACTGTTTTTTAAAAATAAAAATTTCAGAAAAGAAGCACTTTCAAATAAAACAGCGGGTTTGCAAAATTCTTTTTCGCATCCTCGTTTGCAAGCGAAGCCGCCAAAAGAGAGCGGAATTCCTCGTTTTTCTGCGCCTTCTCAACAAACCGGTTTAAGACGAATTTTACCCTCCCCACCTGCTGCATGCGATAGCTTGTCTGAAGCTCAGGCCCAAGCTCTGCCCATATCTCCTTGTCGTATTCCCCAAGCCTTGATGCAGAAATGTCCCCCGCATCAATCGCGCCCGAAATTATTTTTGCCGCAATTTTTCCGGCAATGGTGGCGTTTCCAACCCCCTCTCCAGAAAAAGGGTCCACCAGGGATGCGGCATCCCCCACAAGCGCCCAGCCCTCTCCGGAGAGCTGCCTTCTATAAGAGCCGAAAGGAAGCCTCCAGCCGGTAATTTTTCCCTCCAATTTGGCGTCTGCAAACCTCTCTTTTATGAGCGGCTCATTCTCTATTGCATCATGCAGCATTGTAACAAGGTTTTTTCTCTCTGTTTTCATCTTTTTCTTCAAATCATAGGATACAAGCCCAAGCCCCACATTCGCATACCCGCTCTCCAGCGGAAATATCCAAAAATACCCTGGCAGGCAGCTTTCAAAAAAATGTATTTCAATATCTCCGCCCAAGCCCTTTATTCCTTTGTAATAGCCCCTTACCGCGTCGCAGGAATGCTTTTCATCAAGCGCCGCCCTCTCCCCAAGAACAGAGCGCGCAACCGTGGAATTTACCCCGTCTGCGCCCACCACGGCTTTTGCATAAAATTCCTTCTCTTTCCTGCCATCATTCAAATCCATCCCTTTTACACCAACCGCTTTTCCTTCCTTGAAAATAACTTCCCCCACAATAAACTCTTCCATTATTTTTACATTCTTCTCCTTTTTGGCAGCTTCAAAAAACATTTTATCAGTATATATCCTTCGCATGCAATAGCCCTGCCCTCCCTCGCGGCTCTCATCGGTTTTTGCAAACGGAACGGATACGCACGCGCCAGAGGGGGAAGAAAATGTCACTCCGGTGGTTTTTGCATGCGGCAGCTTCTCAATCTCTTTTACAAGCCCCAGCTCGCGCACAACATGCATTGATTTCCCGGAAAGCGCATCTCCGCACGTCTTGTCCCGCGGAAATTTAGCCTTCTCAAGCAAAAGCACCTTTTTCCCTGCCCTTGAGAGATAGCAGGCGGCCGTGGAGCCGCCAGGCCCCGCGCCAACCACAATAACATCAAAAGAATCTGCCAAAAAATGCACCTTTTAATTCAAAACTTGTGTTTTTTTATTGCCTCTGCATATATAAAAATCCGCCGTTTTTAAGCCCCCAACCCATCCGCCGCAAAAACGCCATAACCCAAAAGCATCCTGCCAAAGCTTGAATGCCCGCGTCCAGCAAGCGCCAGATTTTTGATGAATATATAAAAAGCATGCGTGAGCTACTTCCCTATGGCAAAAAACCGCCCATTATGCATAAAATATGCTTTGCGTCCGCAAAAGCCTGTAAAAAAGACGCTTGCCACCCTCATATCCATCCTCTCGGCGGTCGCTTTTTCCATATTCATTTTCTCCTCGCTCATAGTGTCTTTGCTTGGGGTGCATCCCACAATAGGGGGAATTCTTCTTCTTACAGGAATTTGCGCCATCTTAATATATGCTTATGAAAAAACTTATTTTGGAAGGTATTTTTACTCTCTTGAGAAAAGCCATCTTGTAATAAAAAAAGGGGTATTCACTTACGGGGAGACGACTATTCCCCTCTCCCGCATACAGGACGTATATGTTGACCAGGACATTTTAGACCAGCTTTTTGGGCTCTATGATTTGCACGTCTCCACCGCTTCGGGGCAGTCAAGCATAAACGCCCACATAGACGGGCTCTCATACGAGGGCTCGCAGGCGATAAAAAACATGCTTTTGCAAAAGCTTAGAAAATAATTTTTTCGCAAATAATTATATTCTCTTCTGCGCTAATATGGGGCGGTGGTATGATGTTTCTTTTTCAGCAGGGGGCATTCAAAGAGCCTGCAAAGCAGGCAGAAGTAACACAGGAGCAGTATAATTCATACACTGCCAAAATCACGGAAGCTGCCACCCAATTTAACAACGCACACACAATTCTCAAAAATGCCGGCGGGGTGCTTGAGAGCATCAACAACTCGGACCTTGAGAAAATGGCTGCCGGATTTGCAGCAGCCCTCAAAGGGTTTGGGGAGGCGCAAAGCATGCCCGGGCTTGCCGCAGCCCCGGCATCCCATCCTCCATGGCTTGAGACAAATGAAAAAAATTCCCTCAATTATCTTCTTCAAATAATGCCTGAGCAGGGGAAAAGGGCGCTAAAGGCAAAAAATTATGAAAAGGCAATTGAGGCATTTGAGCATCTCATAAAGCTCGGAGATAATTCTGCGCTCACCGCCTACAACCTTGCACAGGCATATGATTACCTTGGCTTAACTCTAAAAGATGAGGGAAAAACAAAAGAGGCAAAAGATGCGTTCAAGGCGGCAGTTGGGCATTATGAAAAAGCAAATAAAAACAAGATGGATCTGCCTGAAGAGCAGCGCTATAAAGTGGAAAATGATATGGATTTTTGCAAGGGTAGGATTTAGCTTCTGTAGTTCCTCGAAATTATGACACCTCGATAAAGCGGATAAAGTTTATTCTCCCTGAAAAAGGCATGTTATCCCTAAG
>PFCD01000010.1:0-7149 GCA_002778455.1 Candidatus Micrarchaeota archaeon CG10_big_fil_rev_8_21_14_0_10_45_29
AAAATCTGCGAATACTGCGCCGCGTCAAACCCCTCCATCGGGCAGGAATCAAAGCCCAAAGCCTTAGCCCCAAGCAAAGCGTTTTCAACAGCAAGGTAAACCTGCCTCTGCGCCCACGCAAGCTTTTGCGCTTCATCCATGTTGGATGCAAAATCCCGCATCATTTTCACATAGGCGGCCGTGCTCTCTGCAGGAGAATCCCCTTTCTCAAGAGCCGCCTCCAGCATATCTATCTGCTTCTCCACATTTTTTACAGCGCAAAACACCAAAAGATGGGAGCAGGTATTTATTTGCGGCTGATTCCATGTTGCAGGAAGCAGTTTTTCCTTCGTCTGCGCATCCTCAACAACTTTTATTTTCCATGTCTGCAAATTAAACGAGGAGGGCGCATAGCGTATAAGCTCTTGCAGCTTCTCAAATTCTTCTGCCGCTATTTTCTGCCCGTCAAATTTCTTGCATGCATACCTTTCCATAACTATTTTTTCAAATTCCACAAAAACACCCCTTATTTATCTCCTGCAATTTTGCGGGCACTCAAACAAGCCATCTGCCCGCGCCTTTGCTTAATCCCTTCCACCAACCAATTATAATTCTTAGCCAACACTTATATCATTATGCAAACAATTCACGCAACCCTAATAGACCTCTCGCACGCCTATTCGGGAAAGCTCGCAAAAAAGTCAGGAGAGTCGGATTACCTTATATGCAATTACAAAGAAGGGGAGAAAGTGCTCTCCCTCTACGAGCCGCACCGCTACCCGGACAAGATACAATCCCTCACAGGCGCCCTAAACTCCTCGCAATTTTGTGTATGGGTAATAGACAAAATAGACTCCATATTTGCCCAAACCGCGCTTGCCTTAATTCTCAAAGATTTGCCCGGAATAATGGTATTTACTCAAAACGTTGTGCCTGAGCAAGCAGAGCCGATTCTAAAATCCACTCCTTTGTGGAATTGGGAAAAGCTCCAGTCGCCATCTGATGCTGATTTGCGCCAAAAGCTGCTTTCCCTAAATTTCACCCCTTCCGACTCCCCAAACACGGCATTGGTTGACTCATGTTTTGCAGTGGGGGGAGTCGGCACTGTCGCCCTCACAAAAGTAATTTCCGGCAAATTCAAAGTGCATGATGAATTAACCGTAATTCCCGGGAAAATAAAAACCGCAATCCGCTCAATACAGGAGCAGGATGAGGATGTGAAGGAAACCTCTCCCCTCTCGCGCGCCGGATTTTCCCTCAAAAACATAACTCCGGATAAAATAAAGCGCGGCGCCTACCTCACAAATTCAAACGAGATACAAGAATTCTCAAAAGGCAAAATAAAATTTTCCATCCACCCTCTCATAAAGGACGAAATCTCCAATAAATCTGAATTATTTTTTGCATGGGATTTGCAATACGTGTCTGCCAAACTGGATTTAGAGAAAATTACAGCTGCAGATGGGGAAAAAGAATTTAATTTCACCTTAGTCGCCCCTTCCGCCGCAAAAGAGGGGCAGGAAGTGCTAATTATTAGAAACGCAAAATCCCCGAAAATTATAGGAAAAGGGGAAATTTCCGGGCTAAATTAAATCCCGGCACACCGCGTGCATTGTCATTTTCCATTCCCGTTTAAAATGTCCTCCGTATGCACCGGCTTGAACCATTTCTGCGCGATTATTGTCGGGATTACCGCGGAGGCGACGACCACCGCAACCAGCACCGAGAACTGCGTCTTGTCTATGTAGCCCGCCTGATAGCCGAAAACGGATGAAATTGTGCCGAACGTGAGCCCGGTGCTCATAAGCAAGGTGGAATACATCTCGTTTTTTGGCAGATATCTCCTCGCAAGAAAATAAACTCCTATAAATTTTGCAGCCTGCTTGAGCGCAAAAAGCGCCACAAAGAGCCCGAATGCCCCAAGCACAAGGGGCAGGGAAACATTCATGCCCCCGACAATGAAAAAGAAAGGCGTGATGAGCGCATAAGCAACCGTCCTAAGCCTGTTGCGCACCTCTTTTGTGTCAGAGAGCTCGGTGAAATAAGGCGACATGAAAAGCCCGAGGAAAAACGCCGGCAAAACAGCATGGCTTGCCCCAGCCGCAGCAAAATACATAAAAATTATAAGAAGCAGGAAGATATACTTTATTTCCGGCTCAATCACCTTGTTTTTGTAAGCGTTGCTGCTGAAAAGCAGCCGGGAATGCTTTACCGCAAAGTATATTATCACTCCGGAAATAATCACGAATTCAAGGGTTCCCAAATTCGGCTTTATAAAAAGTATGGAAAGGGCAAGAGCAGTCCCTATGTCTGTTACAAATGTTGCAGACATTAGAAGCTTTCCAAGCCCGGTGCGGGACAGGCCGGTTTCAACCAGCACCGAGTAGACAACAGCCAGCGAAGTGGTGGAAAGCGCCGCGCCAGCTATAAGTGAGGCATCAAGGCTCCAGCCTGAAATAACATAAGTATAGCCGAAGGCGCAAACAAAAGGAACCAGAAATGACGCTCCCCCTATAAGCATGCTTTCCTTGAACTTCGAGCGTAGCAGGGGGAGATCCACCTCCGCACCCGCAAGAAAAGTGAGCACTATGCCTCCGAAACCCGCAAGATATGCCATCCATGGCTCTGGCTGAAGCCCGAAATAGTTTCCCGCGATTACACCCAGCAACAGCTCGACTATTGCCACTGATATGCCAAGCCGCAGCGAGATTATGCTAGCCAAAAATACTAAGATAGCCGCTATAAGCGGAACTGCGCTCACCGTGTCCATGGAAGCTCACCTTTTTTTCTTAAAGCAGAAGCCATCAGCCAGTATCGGCAGTTCGCTGGTCGCAGGCGAGCTTCATCGCCAAATATATTTTTTACAAAAAAGATTAAAAGCCTTCAGGCACGCCTTGTGCGGCAGGCTTGTTCAGAACATAAAAAAGGGCTTACCCAACCTCTCTTTTATAAACAATATCCGCCTTGCCATATTATGCCAGGCACCACTTCCCTAAAACAGGTTGCAAAAGACATCAAAGAGCTCAAAATACAGGGCGCAAGAAAAATAGCAAAGTCGGCTGTTGCCGCCCTTGTTTCACATGCGCAAATAAGCAAAGCAGATGACAAGCACGAACTCTATGAAATAATGCTAAACGCCGCAAAAGAGCTTGAGGCAACCCGCCCCACAGAGCCCATGATGCGAAACGCGCTTGACGATGCATTAAGATTCACCCTCGCGTGGGCGCGCACCCACGAGGCAAAAGACGTCTCCTCACTAAAAAAAGCCCTCTTAAGCCACCAATTCTCATTCCTCTCGCAAATGGATGACGCGATATTAAAAATCTCAAAATACGGGGCGGCGGAAATACCGCAGGGCGCAAACATTTTGATACACTGCCACTCCTCAACCACAATGCAAATTCTCAAAAAAGCATATGATGAGGGGAAAAACCCGAATGTAACCTGCCTTGAAACCCGCCCCCTCTATCAGGGGCGCCTCTCTGCGCGAGAACTCTCGGAATATGGAATTGCAACCTCGCTTTGCGTTGATTCTGCCGCAGGCAGCATAATAAATAAAATGGATTTGGTGCTCACCGGCGCGGATGCCCTATCTGCTGAAGGTGATTTGGTAAACAAAATAGGCACATTCACCCTGGCTCAGCTTGCAAAATTGCATTCTGTGCGCTTTTTGTGCGCCGCAGAAATATTCAAATACGACCCCCTAACCCGCTTTGGAAAAGCCGAGCCGATAGAGCAAAGGGACGCAAAAGAGGTGTGGGGCAGGGGAAGATACAGGAAAGAGGAGCAGTTTCTCAAAAAATATTCCCCTCTACCTCTTCCAAAAGGGATTCATGTGCTAAACCCCGCATTTGACCGCACTCCCGCGCCCCTCATAAGCGCATACATTACAGAGGAGGGGCTTATTCCGCCGGCACAGCTGGCATTGATAGCAGAAAAAAAGCTAAAAGGTGAGATTAATGGCAAAATCTGATTACAACTCAAAAAAGGAAAAAATACTAAAATTGCAAAGCTTGAAGCTAAAGGCAAAAAGAATTGATGTTATGGCCGGCGGGCTTGTGGTGGTGCTAAACGCCGGCTTTGCGCAACAAAACGACATATTCACAGGGTATCGCATCCGCGTAAAGCACAACAGCAGCCAAATAATCGCAATAGTTGATTTGACAAATGATATGGTAAAGCCGGGGGAGATAGGGCTGTTTCACGAGATAGCGCAGGAGCTTGGGATAAAAAAGGAGGCAAACGTGGAAATTTACCTCACCCGCCGCCCTGAATCCATAGAGCATATAAAGGAAAAAATAGAGGGAATCCCCCTAAAAGAGAAGCAAATAAGCGCAATAGTTACAGACATCATGGCAAACCGCCTCTCTGAAGCCGAATTATCCGCGTTCATGACAGCAAGCTATATCCGCGGAATGAGCGATGATGAGGTGGTGGGGCTTACCGACGCAATAGTTGAGAGCGGGGAGCATTTTAAAATAAGCAAAACTCCTGTGCTTGACAAGCATTGCATAGGGGGTGTTGCGGGAAACCGCACCACCATGCTAATCGCCCCGATAGTGGCGGCAGCAGGCTGCTATATTCCCAAAACCTCATCTCGCGCCATCACCTCCGCTTCCGGCACCGCAGACACCATGGAAGTTTTGTGTGATGTCACATTGCCAATAAAAGAGATGCAAAAGCAGGTAAGCAAAATTGGCGCCTGCATAGTGTGGGGCGGGGCAATAAATTTGGCGGCGGCGGACGATAAGCTCATAAAAATAAGAAATCCCCTCTCCCTTGACCCCAAGGGAGTGCTTCTCTCCTCCATCCTTGCAAAAAAGAAAAGCGTTGGCGCAAAATATTGCGTAATAGACATACCAATAGGGCGGGGCGCAAAATTAACAGACATTAAAGAGGCGCGCGCCCTTGCATCCGACTTTATCAACATAGGGCGGCGCCTTGGCATAAAAATAGAATCAATAATAACAAACGGCGAGGACCCAATAGGCAACGGCATAGGGCCGGCGCTTGAATGCGTGGATGTACTCAAGGTATTGGAAGGAAACGGCCCGCGCGATTTGACAGAGAAATCCTGCATCTTGGCAGGCAAACTGCTTGAGCTTTGCAACAAGGCAAAAGTTGGCACAGGCGCAACAGCCGCGCACAAACTATTGCAAAATGGAAAAGCGCTTGCAAAATTCAGGCAGATAGTGGAGTGGCAGGGAGGGGACGCGAAAAAGCTCTCCTCAAAAAACATCTCTCTTGGCAAATACAAATACAGCGTAAAGGCGCAAAAAGGCGGGCGCATCTCCCATGTTGACAACAAGATGCTCTCGCGCGTTGCCAGAGCCGCAGGCGCTCCTCTGGATAAAGGGGCGGGCGTATATTTATACTGCGAAAAAGGCGACATGATAGGGAAGGGCTCGCCATTTTTGGACATCTACTCAAACTCTGAGAACAAGTTAAGCGTCGCAATAAAAGTATTGGAGGGCTACGGGCCTATCGAGACCGAGAAAGTATTGCTTGACACTTTGCGCTAAAAAATGGAGGGGGAGGGAGCAGCCTCCCCATGGGCTTGAAGAAATCTGGTGTTAGATTACTTTTTGGGTGAGCCTAAGCCTTTTTCAGAAGTTGATTTGCGAAGGCATTGAAAAAGGGTTGGAAGGGGAGGGATTTGAACCCACGAACACCTAAGTGACAGGATTCTGAGTCCTGCGCATTTGACCAGGCTTTGCTACCCCTCCACGAACGCAAGCGAGTGGGGGAACCAGCGGCTTTGAGCCGTTCGGGCCCCTCCATTGCAAAAGAAGTTAGGCATATTTATCTTTAAAAACAGAATTCTAAAATTCAAGCGCGGTGCAAATTGCCTCTTTTCCTTCAAGCAATGCCTCAATCCTTTCCGGATAAAGCGCATTTACAATATATATTTTTCCCCCAACCGCGCGCAATTCCCTTATTTTTCCCGCCATTCCGCCGGTAACGTCGGGGGAATCGGACTCTTTTAAGTGCGCGATAACTTCCAAATAATTTGATGCGCTTATTTTTGGCACAACTTTCCCATCTACCATAACGCCGTCAACATTTGTGCTCATTATTATTTTCTCCGCCCCTTTTGCCAAATAAGCCATAATCTGGTCTCCGGAGCAAACCGAGCCGCCCAACTCCTCATCAGGCACCATATCCCCGTGCAATACAGGCATTTTCCCCTCTTGCAAGCAATTTTCTATTCCGCTTTTGTCAAATTTGCTTATTCTCTTGTTTTTCTGCCTTATTATGTCGCGGGGGGAAATTCTTATTGCCTCTATTCCCTCCTTTTTGAGCGCTTTTACAACTTTATCAGACAATTCAACGCAGGCGGTGTGCGTCATTTCAAAGCCGACTCTCTGCTCATCATTTTTTATGCCGTTGTCTATCTCATATTCAAGCACAAGCGAGTGCCCGAAGCTTCCCGCCCCGTGCACAAGCACAATATCGCGCATCCCTTTTTTCCAAACATTTCCCAGCATTTTCGCAAGCTTTTGGATATTTTGCAAATTCGCCTCGCACCTTCCCCTCTTGTTTGTTATCACGCTTCCTCCAAGCTTTAGCAATTTCATAGGCAAAATATGCCCGCTTTCCCTTTAAAACCTTAATTATGGCCAAAAAAGCCCCCAATCCTCCCAAATGCGCCCCCCTGCACTCATTTTCCCGCCTACCCAAAACCTCCACGCCTCTCATAAGCCAAAAAAGCCCCCCAAACCTCTCAAATGCGCACCCTGCCGCCCAAAAATCCGCCTGCGCACCCTGCCGCACAAAGCGGCATTCTATCCATTTTTTTTAGGCCTGCCTAATTTTTCCTAAAAATCCAAACCCATAAAAGATTTCGGGGGGCAATAACAAAAGGGGATTTAAATGAAAAGATACGAATTGCCAAAGCTTGATTATGAATACGGCGCACTTGAGCCGGTGGTTTCTGCGCGAATAATGGAACTTCACCATTCAAAACACCACGCGGGATATGTGAAAAACGCAAACGCCGCGATTGAAAAATTGGAAAAATCCTCCAAAGGGGATGACACGGTAGACATTTCCTCCACCCTCAAAACCCTTTCCTTCAACCTCAACGGGCACCTTATGCACGAGATTTTCTGGAAAAACATGCGCCCGCCAAAGGACGACAACATGCCATCAGGGAAAATAGCGGACGCG
>PFCD01000010.1:7171-14852 GCA_002778455.1 Candidatus Micrarchaeota archaeon CG10_big_fil_rev_8_21_14_0_10_45_29
AAAAAGCAGTTTGAAACAGCCGCAAACACTGTGGAGGGCTCCGGATGGGCGGCTTTGGCGGCAGACAAGGAGGGAAACCTTTTTGTGGTGCAAATTGAGAAGCACAATTTAATGCATCTGGCAGGCTTTACGCCTATCTTAGTGCTTGACGTTTGGGAGCATGCATTTTATTTGCAATACGAAAATAAGAAGGCGGACTTTGTCACCGCATTCTGGAAAGTAGTAAACTGGGAAGACGTTTCCTCCCGGCTGTAAAATTTTTTCTTTTTTCGCATTTCTTATTTTTCTTCAAATTATAGCCCAAGCTCTTTTGCCTTATTTGCAATGGCTGCAGCCATATTTTCCCGCTCAACAACCAAAATTCCGTCTTTTTGTGCCTTTTCATATTCCATGTCAAAGGCATAGCCGCCCTTTACGATTATTATGTTCTCATAGCCCGCCTGGCGCATGTCTTTCACTTCATCTGCATTATACATGTCATCAAGGCGAAAAACCTGTCCCTTGCTCACATTCTCCTGTTTTGCAATAATATCAAGCTGAGCCGCCTTGTCCTTTTTGCCGGGCATTCTCTCCCTTCCTATTATTCTCTGCGGGGTTATCATGCACGCGCTTGAGCCCATAAAATAAATTTCCTCTCTGGAAACCGGCTTTACTTCCTCCTCTTTCAAATATCCTGCCATCGGGCTGCTGTATGCAACGCACAGTTCATAAGTAGATTTTTCATCCTTGCTTGTAACAAATGATAGAATATATCCATTTGCATGAAGCGCCCGAAATTCATCAACCGTCTCAATAAAAGGCGACTGCAAAAGCTGCCATTTTTCCATGCTTTCTGCCTTTCTCTCATCTCTCTCATCATAAAACGCCTTTTTGAAATCCTCTCTTTGCGCCTTTGTTGCTGCTTTGAGCGCCTCAAATCTTTTTTCAAAAAAAGACACTATTTTCTCATCTTTTGATTCAATTATTTTTTCAGCTTCTGCCGGGTAATTTTTTATAAGCTGCAATACTGTGTAATAATCCTCTGCTACCTTCACAAGCGGCCTTAGCGCCAAAAATGCTTTCATCTCCTTTGAGTCAGAAACGCTTTTATCCTGAATAAATTCATCCATCGTATTTTTCTTAAAAAAAGGATTTATCCTTGAGAGTGCATTAATTGAAATAAAGCCGCACTCTTTTGCCCCGTTGTTAAATACGCCTTCTATAGAGCTTGCAATAACGACTTTCTTTTTTGGTTGGTAAATTTTCTGCATATTAGCACCTCTCATATCAGCTATATCCATATTGTTGTAATAATTATAATATAGTGTTTTTACTTTATAAAGCTTTCTATCCTGTATTTTCAAATGAATTCTTTAATACCTTTGTTCTCAAATAAGATTATGCGAATTCTTCTTGCAATAACAGGCGCCTCCGGCATAATATATGGCACCCGCCTGCACTCCCACCTTCTCAAAACAACTAATGAAACAAAAGCAATAATCTCGCAGGGCGCAAAAAAAGTAGCAGAGGCGGAAAAAACCCCTCTCCCTCCGGCCGACTATGATGAAAACGACTTGTCTGCCCCCTGTGCATCCGGCTCAAATTCCCCGGACGCAATGGTAATTTGCCCCTGCTCTCTAAAAACTTTGGGCGAAATCGCAAACGGCGTCGGAAGCAACCTTATCTCCCGCAGCGCGGAGGTGTGCCTCAAAGAGAGAAAAAAGCTTATTTTGGTATTAAGGGAAACCCCTTACTCATTAATCACAATTCGCAACATGGAAAAAATAACTTTGGCAGGGGGAATAATATTGCCCGCCTCCCCTGCATTTTACCACAAGCCTGAAAAAATTGAGGATTTAGTGGATTTTATTTGCGGCAAAGTTATGGACCAGTTAAAAATTGAAAATAATTTATTCAAACGGTGGAAAAAATGAGAAGCGGCACATTCATCAACAGAAAACTCTGGAACAAATGCAAAAGCAGGGAAAAATATAATGCGCAAGTGCGAAAGGCAAATTATCTTATAAGAAAAAGGTATCTTGAATTAATAAGCAAGCTTCCAGGGGAAATCATGAAAGAAATTCGGGAAGATAAAAAGGTTCAAAAAGGAAAAAATGAAAAAGAAACTTAAGCAGGCAAAAAAGAATGGGGAAAACGCACAAAAAAAGAGAAACGCATGCATTAACGGGGTGTTTTTGTGAAAAGTTTCAGGGATTTTGTATGGCAATTAAAAGAGGAAGGGCAATTAACAGAATTAAAAAAGCCGATTTCAAAAAATCTTGATTTGGCAGGCGCCCTAAAAGAATTGGAAGGAAAAGCCGTATTTGCCCACAAAATAAAGGAAAATGAAGGGGCGCTTGTGGCAGGAAACATATTCTGCACAAAAGATTTAATATGCAAATATTATGGGATAGAAAAAAAGGAATTAATTCCCAATTTAATAAAAGCAATAGAAAACCCCACAACCCCGAAAGAAATCCCCGCAAAAGAGGCGCCTGTGCTTGAAAATACTATGGAAAAAGTTGATTTAAACAAATTGCCGATTCTCTTTCACGCAGAAAAAGACGGCGGCCCTTACTTCTCCTCCGCAGTGGTAATCTCAAAAGACAAGGAATTAGGGCAAAATTGCGCGTTTCACAGGATGATGCAAATAGGCAAAGACAAAATGGTTGCCCGCATTTTGGAGAGGCACACAAACGAATTCATAAAAAGAAACGGGGGCACCCTTGAGGTGGCAATAGTAATAGGCGCGCCGATAAATTTCCTTCTCGCGTCCGCAATTTCCACAAAAATAGGGATTGATGAAGCGCATATTGCAAATTCTCTTATGCCTCTTAACGTAACAAAATTGCATAATGGCATATTAGTGCCAGCAGATGCGGAATATGTGCTGGAGGCATCAATAACTGATGAAATGCACCCGGAAGGCCCCTTCATTGACTTAACCGAAACATACGATATTGTAAGAGAGCAGAGAATTGTAAAAATAAAGAAAATACACCACAGGGACAACCCAATATACCATGCCCTTCTTCCGGGCGCCCTTGAGCACAAAATTTTGATGGGCATGCCAAAAGAGCCCACAATATTCATAGAAGTAAATAAAGTGGCAAAATGCACTGGTGTTAATATTACGCCGGGCGGCTGCTCATGGCTTCATGCTGTTGTGCAAATAAAAAAGAAAAACGAAGATGAGGGGAAAAAAGCAATAGAGGCATGCTTTGAGGGGCACAAGTCGCTAAAACATTGCGTAATTGTGGATGATGACATAAATATTTACAGCCCTGATGAAGTGGAATGGGCGATAGCTACGCGCGCGCAGGCGGATAAGGATGTTATAATAAAAGAAAACCAAAAAGGCTCATCATTAGACCCGTCCGCAGACCCAAATACTCGCCATACTGCCAAAGCCGGAATAGATGCCACAAAGCCCCTTGTGGCGCACGGCAAGAATTTTGAGAAGGCGGGATGGAAAAAAATAGATGTGAAAAAATATATGTAAGGTGCTTTTATGCAATTAACAAAAGAGCAGCAAAAAATGCTTGACGGGGAGGCGGGAGAGGCGCCGGCGCAGGCAATGCAAATTCTCGCCGCTTTGGGAAAAATTTATGGCGCAGAAAACATGATTCCAATCTCAAGCGCGCAGGTCTCCGGAGTATCGTATGAAACCATAGGGGATGCGGGGCTTGAATATTTGCAGGATTATGCAAGCAAAAATGCAAAAGTAAAAACCCTTACCTTTCTCAACCCCGCCGGAATGGACCGTGACCAATATGAAAAAATGGATGTCCCGTCCGATTTTGCAAAAAAGCAAATCCAAATTTTAGATGCATTCAAATCAATGGGTATCACAATGAGCTGCACTTGCGCCCCATACCACATAGGCATACGCCCCAAAGTGGGGGAGCATATTGCATGGGCAGAGAGTTCTGCCGTGGCATTTGCAAATTCTGTTTTAGGTGCCCGCACAAACAGGGAAGGCGGGCCTTCCGCTTTGGCAGCCGCAATAACCGGTTTCACCCCAAATTACGGGCTTCACTTGGATGAAAACCGCCTAGCAGGCATAATTATAGAAGTAGAAGCAACCCCAAAAACAACTGCGGATTTCGGCGCAATGGGCTCATATTTGGGCAAAAAAATAAAATCAAAAATTCCTGCCTTCACAAACCTAAATTTTGCCCCTGAAATTAAACTAAAAACACTTGGCGCCTCCATGGCGGCAACCGGCTCAACAGCGCTTTTTTACATAAAAAATATCACTCCCGAATTCATGGTAAAAGAAAACGCGGAAAAATTAACTTTCACCCAAGAAGAATTAATATATCACAAAAAAGAGCTGAACTGCGGCGAAAAGCCGGATTTGGTCACAATCGGCTGCCCTCACGCCTCTTTGGAGGAAATTAAAGAAGTTGCAAATCTTATAAAGGGAAAAAAACTGGCATGCAAATTATGGGTATGTTGCGCCAAAAAAACAAAAGATTTAGCAAGCGAACATGGGTTTACTAAAATAATTGAAGAAGCAGGAGGCAACGTGGTGGCAGATACATGCATGGTTGTCTCTCCCCTGCGGCAAATGGGCTATTCATGCACTGCCTGCAACTCCGGCAAAGCCGCCAAATACCTCTCCTCTTTGCAGAAGCAAAAAGTGGTTTTTGGGGATGTGGAGGACATCTTATTGTGTGATTGAGCGCATCCGCCTTTTGGCAAAAAGACACATATATAAACATGTTCAATCACTATATATCTATCAATCCGAAACAAATTGAGGTATATTTATGGCAGTTGTAGAAAAAAATCTCACACAGTTTAAAGCAATCATAAAAATGAATGCAAACAAAACCCCAATATCCCTAAACAAATATTTCAACAAGCTCCTTTTGGAAAAAGATTCAAGAGGAAATTTCAAGACAATAGAAAAAGAAATGCTTGCCGCAAGACCGTGGTTTACTGGCACCGCTTTTGCAGTAGAGAAAATAGGCAAACCTCTCTCAAAGCCAATTGAAAAAGAATTCAATTACAAAGGGCAGAAAAAGACAGCCGTTTTCAACCGCAAAGGAGAGCATCTTGCAAATGCCGACGAAATGCTTATCTGTGAGCCAAAACAATTTGGAGAAACTGAGTATATAAAACTCATAAATCTCAAAACCGACAAGCAAATTCTAACTCTTGATGCTCTTGGAGAAGCAGGAGAAATAGAATTAATATTCAACGGTCAAAACCGAAATTTCAAAATTCAGAGCAGGTCCGGGGGAGTATTTGAAGCAGTTGGAGATGAAAAAACTTATACTTGGGTATCAGATGGCTCTGTATTTGGCCTCTTCAGGCGCGGCGACTACTACTTCTTCTTCGGCAACGACGTCCGCTACGGCGTCAGCGCCTACGACGATCTGGACTACCGTTTCGGGGTGCGTTTTGAGCTGGCCGTTTCCAAAGAAGACTTTGAGGCAGCCGTGAAAGTATTGGAAAAAGCAGGCGTAGAACAAAACCTGATTTACCAAATCCGTTCAAGCGCCGAGCTTTGCTAACAAACTCTCCTTTTTTGTGGACTTTATTAGCAAGTGAGGGAGATTATTAGCAAAACCGACTTCTTTAGCAACGTCGCCTAAGCGCGTAAGGTACACGTTCAATCTAGCGCGGTTAATCAGATTGAGGAAGGAAATGAAGAAGTGACATACATCTGAGATTGGAAGCTAATTCTGCTTATACGCTCGGCATATATTGTAGAAATCGTTAATTCGTTCATCAATCTGTCCATCTGTTTCGATAAGAATATTCGATTTTTTATCTTTAATCTTTAGTTGTTCATATCTTGGTTTATTCGCATCAGTAGTGAATATTATTGTCTGATATGGATGTGCTTTACTACTAACAAGAATTGCGTATTCCCAAATTCGCTCTATTTCATCATCTATGCTTTCTAAATCATTCTCTGTTTGTGGTCTAATAGCTGCGGGAATCCAGCCTTGATGTTCAGGATTAATCATATCTACTATGTTTGAAGTAATAACGTCAAATGATTTTTGTGAAGTAATAATATGGTTCTTCTTGTGCAAAAGCGAATTAGAATTTACATACATCAGATTAAATAAAAAGTGAGAAAATTTGTCCTTTCCTAGAACAGTATGCAACTGAACAACAGACTCAGAATCAAAGATAATCCTATAAGGAAGTGGAGCCTTCATCTATCCACCTTTCTATTTCAAGGCAGAGCTGATGAAGTCAGCATCCATCTTTTTTACTTCAGTTATTTTGAGCGCACCAGAAAACTCTTTTTTCACAAGAACCATGTCGTCCTTGTTAAAGGTGTATATTTTCTTTTTTACTGAGGCATCCGCTATGGTGGGGTCTACAGAAATAAGCTCAAGTACATCGCTTATCATGTCCACATCATAAAATACTCTGTTGGGAGCCATACCTATCACCAGTTTATATACATCTAGGTTATATTTAAGATTATGTTTTTAATGAACTTTGCTATCAAACTCTCCTTTTTGACCGACTTTATTAGCAATCGTCCGACTTTATTAGCAAAACCGACTTCTTTAGCAAAGCTAGGGCAACCGATATATTTATATACATCTTAATACATTATTATACACATAATAAGTTGATTTTTATGAAAAATATTGTTCCTATTGCAAAAAGCGGGGAAGGCAAAAGCCCCTCGCAAATAGTAAAAACCGCCAATTCTCTTAAGGCAAGAATTCTCTCAAACAAGGAATTTGACAAGCGGCTTGTATTAACAGACACTTGGAAAAATGAAATGGACGTTTATCCTGCGTTGAACACTTTCTTGGCATATGAGAAAACCGGCAAAAAGCTTGGCTCATGCATAGAATACACTGAGCCCATCTCAGGCACAAGGTATGTTTTTGATGTTCCTGAAAATGCAAAAGGGGAGAAAAATATCGCCCTAGCAATAAACCACGGTTTTGATAACGGAACTCCTATTTTCTCTCTTGAGGAAGAGGGCAAAAACACGGTATATGTTGACGTAAAAGACATGAGCAAAATAAAAATACTTGAAAACTTCCCATCAGAGAAAGATGCAGAATTTGCCCTGTTTGTGCCTGATGATGAATTCGGCATTCCTCTTGGAAATGCAATTCACGGGTTTTCTAACTCTGAATACAAAAATCTTAGGGCTTTGGCCCGCACAGATGTTTATGCAAATTTCGTAATAAGGGAATACGGGGACCCTACGGATTTTGACGGTTATTTGAACATGCGCATTATAATTGAGGCAACACCGTCGGTTCTGGAGAAAGGGCTTACTGCAGGGGCTCTGGCAGAAACTGCATAAGAAAGCTTGCTTCTCTGCAAACCCATAAATACTTTTTTTGCATTATGCATAAGGGCGCATTTCATGGTTTCAGGAGAAACAATAAAAGGGAGAATAATTTCAAAAGGAAAAGCGCAGGGCGAGGCGCTTCTCTCAAAAGACGCCATCTCCTTCTTGGGCGGCATAAACCCGAAAACCGGAATTTGTGAAGAGCCGAACCATTCCCTGTTCGGAAAATGCATCTCAAATAAAATCCTTATTTTCCCGCATGGGAAGGGCTCAACTGTGGGCTCATATGTGATGCTGCAGCTGAAAAAAAACAACAAGGCGCCGGCGGCAATAATAAATTTGGAGGCAGAGCCGATAATTGCGGTAGGCGCAATAATTTCAAATATTCCAATGCTTGACAAATTGGAAAAA
>PFCD01000010.1:14858-28123 GCA_002778455.1 Candidatus Micrarchaeota archaeon CG10_big_fil_rev_8_21_14_0_10_45_29
TTGGAAAAAGACCCGTTTGAGCAAATAAAAGAAGGGCAAAAAATAGAAGTGGATGCAGATAATGGGGCAGTTTCCTTCTAAAAATAGGCATATAAACCCTCTTCCCCTTCTGGCTTTATGCTTGAGATAATATTTAGCGTTTTCCTGCTTTACCTTGTTATTTTCGACCCATTCATGAGCACTGCAAGCTTTGTCTCCCTAACCCGCGGATTTAGCGAAAAAGAGAGAAAAAGAATAGCAATGCAGGCAAGCGCCATAGCCGCATTTTTGGTGCTTGCAATAATCTTCTCAGGCACTGCAATACTTGACACCCTTTCAATAAATATGGAGGATTTCAAGGTGGCGGGAGGAGTAGTGCTGGCGCTTCTTGGAATTCAGATGGTAATGGGCTTTGACTTTTCCTCCAGGGAGAAGCACGGCGAGTCAAGCGCAATAGCTACAATAATAGCAACCCCGCTTATCACCGGCCCTGCGGCAATAATGGCAACATTGATATCCACGGGGCAATACGGGTGGTTTCCGGTATTTGTGGCGGCAGGCAGCGCGCTTGTAATAGTATCTGTTTGCCTTTATTTCGCAAACCGCCTTATGCGCATGATAGGCAAGCCGGCGCTCACTGTGCTATCAACTATTTTCGGGCTTGTGACTCTTGCATGGGGGGTCTCTTTCATAAGGCAGGGAATAGCCGGATTATAAAAAAGCAAATTCCGGGCATTTAATGCGCCTTCATAATTTTACTTAGGCAAATATTTTTTTACAAACTTCGCGAATTCCTTATTTTCCCCCTCAACTATTTTGCTGCCCCCGCCAACTCCCGCGCAAATTATTTTTTTCACTCCCTTCACTTTCAAAAGCATGTTTTTTACCTTCTGCAAATTCTTTTTCTCGCAAATTATGTGCGCGTTAGGGCCCGCGTCAAAAGTGTAGCCCGCAACAATTCCCCTCTCATTTAATTTGTGCGTCTCCTCAATTATTTCTCTTGAAACATCATTCAAATAAAACACCGGCGGCCACGAGTCAAGCGCGGTCGCGTGCATGGAATTTGAGTCGCGCATCATCTCGTTTGCAAGGGATTCAAAATCTTTTTTCAATATTGCTTTTTGCACCCTCCCTATTCTCTCATTTACCTCCTTTAGCCGGCATGCAAAAAGCGGGGAATTTTTGGCAGTATTCTCCATTCCCTCTTTTGAGCTTATTTTCTTTTTTGCGCTGCTGATTATCGCAATAACGTCAACCAATTCATCCCAGTGCTTTTTGGGCGCAAGCTGCACAGCATAAGAATCCTCCCCGTCCGGGCGCCTTCCGCAAACCCATTGGGAAAATCCGCCTATAACAGAGCGGGAGGCGGAGCCGCTCCCAAGGCGGGCAATGATGCTTTTCTCTTTCGCATCAGTTATTTTTGCGCAGGCGCAAAACGCCTCGCTAAGCGCAGCAAAGCCGGAAGCGGATGAGGCAATTCCCGCGGAGGAGGGGAAATTATTCTTTGTAACTATAAGCATTCCCATCTCTGCTATTTCTGGTGCTTTTTTTGCAACCCTTCCCCTGGCAAGCTCAATCCATTCGGCAATTTTTTCGTCCTCAACTTTTTTCCCGTTGAATATTATCACGTCTTTTTTGAGCTTCTCACTCAAGCCAACAGTGGTTTTTGTGAAAATAACCGAATCGTCCAAAGTAATTGAAATGCTGTCATTATACGCAAGCTTTAGCAAATTGTCCCTCTTTCCCCAGTATTTTACAAGCGCGATATTCGGCGCCGCGACGGCGGTTTTTATTATTTCCATTGCCTGCAAATACTATTGCACATAATATAAAGCTTAACGCGCATTCTATTTTTTAGGAAAACTCCGCTCAATCTAAAACAAAAGCAGGCGGGAAAAATACGCGTAGCCAGTTTGCGGGTTTTGCGGGCAAGAAGGAAAATAGGGTGCGAGGCAAGCAAAATTATCATTTATGGGGTGCAAAATATGAAATCTTTTACAGAATATCTCTGGTTCAACACCAAAAAAAGAAAAGAAATAATTCCCATCCATGAAAAAGTGGAAGAATTGGTGCAAAAATCAGGCATAAAAGAGGGCTTCTGCCTCGTATCAGCCATGCACATAACCGCGTCCGTATATGTTAATGACCAGGAAAGCGGGCTGTATGAGGACATAATGCAATGGGTTGAAAAAGTCGCGCCAGAAAACCCTAATTACAAGCACCATGGCACAGGAGAGGATAATGGAGATGCCCACCTAAAGCGCCTATTAATGGGGCATCAGGCAATTCTTCCCATAACAAAAGGAGAGCTTGATTTGGGCCCGTGGGAGAGAGTATTTTACGCCGAATTTGACGGGCAGCGGAAAAAGCGGGTAATAGTGAAAATAATAGGGGAATAGCTATTTTCAGGCTTTTTCCACCCTCTTACGGCGTGCAAATTATCCACCCCCTCCCTTTTTATTCCTTGCCTGAGTCTATTTATTTTGGGTTGCTTTTTAGCGCCCCCAAAGCGTTGGGAGGCGCTCTATGTTGAAAAAAAAGAAAGCAATTCTGGTACTGCAAGACGGAACAGCTTATTCAGCCGAAGGCATCGGCGCATGCTGCACAAAAGCGGGAGAATTAGTTTTCAACACCTCAATGACCGGCTATCAGGAGGCGCTCAGCGACCCCTCATATGCAGGGCAAATTCTGATAATGACTTACCCCCTCATAGGCAATTACGGCTTTAGCAAAGAATGGCAAGAAAGCGATAAGGTGTATGTGAGAGGATTTTGCGTCAGGATGGCAGAAAACGCCCCAACTCATTTTAAAAGCGGCTCAAATTTGGACAAATTTTTGCAAGATAATGAAGTTGGCGCAATAGTGGGGCTTGATACCCGCTCAATAGTGAGAAAAATACGCAACAAAGGGGTAATGCCGGCAGCATTGCAAATACATGAAGCGGGGGAAGAGCCGGATATGAAAACTCTTCTTAAATTGGCAAAAGAGACAGATTACTCAAAAATCGACTGTGTCACAGGCGCCTCATGCAAAAAAATTATAACGCACGGGGAAGGAAAAATAAAAATAGCATTAATTGATTACGGGGCAAAGGGCAACATAATAAACGAGCTTCTTGAGCGCAAAATGCAGGTAATGCAATTTCCACACAATGCGTCTGCGGAGGAAATTAAGAAATGCTCGCCGCACGGCATAATTCTCTCAAACGGCCCGGGAGACCCGGCGCGCTTGGGTGCAGAAGTAAATGAAATAAAAAAACTTCTTGATTTTCCTATAATGGGAATATGCCTGGGGCACCAATTGCTTGGATGCGCAGCAGGGGCAAAAACCTACAAGCTAAAATTCGGGCACCGCGGCTCAAACCATCCTGTAATGGATTTGCGCACAAAAAAAGTTGCTATCACAACTCAAAACCATGGCTATGCTTTGGATGAGAAAACAATTTCTAACGGGTGGGAAATAACTCACTTAAATTTGAATGATAACACTGTGGAGGGAATAGCGCACAAAACACTCCCAATTTTCAGCGTGCAATTTCACCCGGAAGCGCACCCGGGCCCTCGCGACAGCGAATATTTGTTTGATAAATTTCTCAAGCTAATAAAAGATGGTAAAAATGCCTAAACTCCAGAAAATAAAAAAAGTCCTTGTAATCGGCTCAGGGCCCATAGTGATAGGGCAGTCCGCGGAATTTGACTATTCCGGCTCGCAGGCGTGCAAGGCGCTAAAGGAGGAGGGAATTCACGTAGTATTGCTAAACTCAAACCCTGCCACAATACAAACAGACACCTCGATGGCAGACACTATTTACATAGAGCCTCTGCTGGAGGATGTGCTTGAGAAAATAATAATAAAAGAAAAGCCGGATGGGATAATAGCCACAATGGGGGGGCAGACTGCGCTAAACCTTGCGATGCAGCTGCACAGAAAAGGGGCGCTAAAAAAGCACAATGCCGCCCTGCTTGGCACAGAAGTAAATTCCATAAAGCTTGCAGAAGACAGGGGCGACTTTGCAAATTTGCTAAAAAAAATAGGCGAGCCGTTGCTTGACTCTGTGGCAGCAAACACCAAAGAGGAAGCATTTGAATTTGCAAAAAAGCACAAATTTCCCCTCATATTGCGCCCTGCCTTCACTTTGGGGGGCACTGGAGGGGGAATGGCATATGATGAAAAAGAATTTGAAAAGCTTCTCAAGCTCGGCTTCACCCTCTCTCCAACCCATCAGGTGCTAATAGAGGAGAGCGTGCTTGGCTGGGGGGAATTTGAATATGAAATGATGCGCGATGCGCATGATAACTGCATCACCATATGCAATATGGAAAACATAGACCCCATGGGCGTGCACACCGGAGAGAGCGTAGTTGTAGCGCCCTCGCAAACATTAAGCGATGGCGAGCACCAGATGCTCCGCTCCGCGGCAATAAAAATAATACGAGCCCTTGACATTATTGGCGGATGCAATATACAATTTGCGCTTAACCAAAAAACAGGCAAATATGTTGTGGTGGAAGTGAATCCGCGCCTCTCCCGCTCATCAGCCCTTGCTTCAAAAGCAACCGGCTACCCGATAGCAAGGGTTGCGGCAAAATTAGCAATAGGTTATTCCTTAAACGAGGTAAAAAACGCGGTCACAAAAACAACTCCAGCATCTTTTGAGCCGGCGCTTGATTATGTTGTCACAAAAATACCGCGCTGGCCATTTGACAAGATGCCCCAGTCGGAGAGGCGCCTTGGCACGCAAATGAAAAGCACGGGGGAAGTAATGGCAATAGGGCGCACATTTGAGCAGTCATTCCAAAAAGCCCTCTCCTCATTGGACCAGAAGCTCCCTGACATGTCAAAGGCGGATTTAAAATTTCACTTAAGCAAGCCAACAGACTGGCGGGTGTTTGCAATATTGCAATCCCTAAAAAACGGCGCAACTGCCGGTGAAATAGTGGAGCAAACCTCAATTCACCCCTGGTTTATTCACAGGCTTGAGGCAATTGTGAAAATGGAGGAAATATTGCGCGCCTCTTTGGATGAGCGCATTTTGCGTGAGGCAAAAAGAATGGGCTTCTCTGATTCGCAAATAGGAAAGCTGGCAAAAAAAAGCGAGGATGAAGTAAGGAAAATGCGCAAAACCCACAACATCCTGCCTGTCTTTAAAATGGTGGATACCTGCGCGGGGGAATTTGAGGCAAAAACCCCTTATTATTACTCAACTTATGAGGATGAAAATGAGAGCATTTGCAAAGATGAGAAAAAAGTAATAGTGCTCGGCTCTGGCCCTATTCGCATAGGGCAGGGGATAGAATTTGATTATTGCTGCTGCCACGCAAGCTTTGCATTAAAGAAAAAAGGAATACAAAGCATTCTGATAAACAACAACCCGGAAACCATTTCAACCGATTTTGACACCTCAGATAAATTGTATTTTGAGCCGCTTGACTTTGAAAACGTAATGAATATTGTGGAGCATGAAAAGCCGATGGGCGTAATAGTGCAATTCGGGGGGCAGACATCTATTAATTTGGCATCCCGCCTTGCAGAGAATGGGGTAAATATTTTAGGAACCTCAGTTGACGCAATAGATTTATCCGAGGACAGGGAGCGCTTTAGGCAAATTCTCAAAAAAATGAATTTGCGCCAGCCGGAGAATGCAACCGCGACAAATTTGCAGCAAGCCCTTGCCGCCGCAAAAAAAATCACTTACCCCGTGGTGGTGCGCCCCTCATACGTAATTGCGGGGCGGGGAATGCAAATAGTGTATGATGATGAGGGGCTTACCTCTTATATGGATGAGGCGGTGGAGGTCTCAAACAAAAAGCCTGTGCTAATAGACAAATACATAGACAAGGCAATAGAGTGCGAAATTGACGGCATCTGCGACGGAGAAGACACGTGGATTGCAGGCATAATGGAGCACATAGAGCGCGCGGGCGTGCACTCAGGAGACGCTTCCTGCACGGTTCCCCCCTATCGCCTCAAAGCGGAGGTGCAGGAAAAAATTCTCTCCTCCTCGCGCGAAATGGCAAAGGAGATAGGCATAGTGGGGGCAGTAAATATACAATATGTCGTGAAAAACGACGAGCTTTATGTGCTTGAATTAAACCCGCGGGGCTCGCGCACAATGCCATACCTCTCAAAGGCAACCGGAATTCCAATAGTGCAGATGGCAACAAATGTGCTGCTTGGGGATAAATTATCGCAAATGAAAATAAGCGAGCCGCAGCTTTCCTATTATGCCGTTAAATCCGTGGTATTTCCTTTCCTAAAATTGCCGGGCGTTGACTTTATTTTGGGCCCAGAGATGAAATCAACAGGGGAGAGCATGGGAATAGACTCCTCTTTCCCCCTCGCATATTACAAATCCCTTCTTGGCGCGAATTTGAATATTCCCACTTCGGGAATAATTGCATTCTCACTCAAAAAAGGAGACCAGGAAAGGGCGTTGCCTTTGGCGCAAAAGCTTGAGAAAATGGGATTTGAAATAGCCGCAACCCCGGGCACGGCAAGCTTTTTGGACGGCTCAAAAATAATCCACTTAAATAAAATAAGCTCAGGGGAGCCGAATTTGGAGAGCGAATTAAAAAACGGCAAAATAAAAATGGTAATAAACACCCCCTCAAAGGGAGGGCGCTCGCATACAGACGGCTTTGCAATAAGGCGCGCGGCGTTGGAGGCAAATGTTCCATGCATAACAAATTTCGAGGCGGCAGAGGCGCTAATAGATGCCATGGAAGTTGCAAAAGAAAATAATTTGGAGCCAAAAAGTTTGCAAGAGTATTGGGGCAAATGAGCATTGCTCTCAAAATAAACAGGTAGAAAAATGGATTTAAACCCAAACAAATTAACCATTCCGCAGGTAATGGAATCTTTTCGCGAATTCGGGCTCTCCAAGCTTGATTCTGAATTGCTGGCAGACTGCATAAACGTGCAAAAGGCATGCACCTGGCAAAACAACGACGAAATAACTGATGAGGCGGTGGAGAAGGCAAAAGCGTTTCTAAATGAAAACAAGCTTGGCATACTGGTTGAGGTCACCCCTTCCCGCTTTGGCAAATTCATTTGGGAAACAAAAAAAGAAAAAGACTAGGCAAGCAGAAGTTTGGGGTTAACCCTAGCCCTTTTTGCGTTCGTTTGGGGTTCTATCCATAAAGGGCTGGGGTGGGAGACCACAAAAACAAAAGACTAATTTACACCTTCAGCATAAACTCTATATCCATTCCATCTTCTTGTAAAACCAAATCATCACAACTGCAAGAACCGCCATCACTCCAAGTATTGTGAAATACCCGAATTCCCACTCAAGCTCTGGCATAAAGCGAAAGTTCATCCCATAAAGCCCTGTCAAAAATGTCAAAGGCATAAAAATGGTTGAAAAAATTGCCAGCACTTTCATAACTTCATTTGTTTTGTTGGAAATGCTTGAGAGATAAACGTCCAGCATGTTTGTAAGCATATTGTTAAACGTGTCAATGGTGTCTGCCACCTGCGCCACATGGTCGTATAAATCTTTGAGGTAAATTTCGGTGCTTTCCCTGAACCTTCCGGGCTCGCGCCTCTGCAACCTTCCCATAACTTCGCGCATGGGCCATATTGCTTTTCTTAAAATAAGCATGTCTTTTTTTAACTGCTGTATTGCGTGCAAAGTTCTCTCGCTCGGATCATCCACAAGCTCCTCTTCGGCATCCTCTATTTTCTCCCCTATCTTGTCAAGCACAACAAAATATCCGTCAATTACGGTGTCAATAAGCACATATGCAAGGTAATCCGCACCCATCTTGCGTATTCTTCCCTTGTTTTTTCTCAAATTCTCCCTTACACTTTCAAAAGTATCCGCCTTTTTCTCCTGAAAAGAGATTACAAAATTCTTCCCAAGCACGATGCCTATGTGCTCGTCATGTATCGTTCTTTTCCTGGGATTGTAGCTGAGCGCCTTCATCACAACAGACAAATAGTCGTCCTGCTCATCCGCGCGGGGCCTCTGCTCGGTATTCACCAAATCCTCCAAAATCATAGGGTGAATTTCAAATTCCTTCCCTATTTCCTCCATCAATTTTATGTTATGAAGCCCGTATACGTTAATCCATTTCACTCCCGGCTTTTTGAGAAGCTTTGCCGCCTGCTTTACCGTGCGCGCGCTCTTCTCCTCAAGGCCGTCTACATGGTATGTTGTTACCGTAATTTTTCCCTTGTCCGACCTTCTGTCCCCTGAGTAAATAAGCGTTCCGGGAGGCGTGCCCAAGCCCGCGTATCCCACATCAGTCAAATCAGCCGGACTCATGTAAAAAAGAGTTGTTTGCAGATATATAAACCCCGCCCATGGCAAAACAAAACCCACGCCATTTATTAATTTGGCATCATTCCTTATCCTCAAAGGCGCTATTATGAAAAAATTATTTATTCTCGCCGCAATTTTCGCCCTTCTGCTATTTGCAGGATGCATCCACCCTCCGCCTGCCCCTGTTGCGTGCACCATGGAGTGGGCGCCAGTATGCGCAGAAGGGGAAACCTATGCAAACAAATGCATGGCAGATGCCGCAGGCGCGCAAATAGAATATGAAGGGGAATGCGAAAATTATTTCACAAAAGAGCAGGCGCAAATTGCGGCTAAAAAATGGCTTGAGGAAGAATCCCCAACCTTCAAATTTGACGGAATACCCGGCTCAATCAAATACATCGGATATGAGAGCTATACCTGCTTTGGCTGCTTTGGCTTCACATTCACATTCAACTCCTCACATGCCGGCTACGGCAACCGCTCAGGGCAAATGCTTGCGCAGGCAATAGCAAACCACACAATTCTTGTGCAAACAAGGGGAAAAAACGTCTCCTATGCCCTCACTGACGGGGCCTTTGATGAATTAAGGCAAATATTTATCTGCCCCGCCATATCCGCGCTTATTCCCGTATGCGGCACTGACAACATAACTTACCCCCACCCATGCCCCGCGATGCAGGCCGGAGTAAAAATAGCATATGAGGGAGAATGCCAATAGCCCCTTCATTTTTATACCTTTTACGCCTAGCTTAACTCATGCGCCTGATAGAAATTATCTCAACCCTCACGCTAATTCTCTTTTACACCGCAATTCCGCTTCTCATCCCTGCAGGATATGCCTACTACTTTAATGAGCCGATTTTCGAGCCAATTGCAATAGTAATAGCAATAATGATGATTCCCTCCATCCCTGCCCTTTTGCCCGGCATTTTCAAATGGGTGGCAGGAATCGCAAACCACCTAATACAGCTTCTCTTCAGGCGCGAGGCCCCGTGGAATTACGCGGTAGGCGCAATAACCCGCCGCCCTGAATTATCTTCCTTAAAATTCGGAGACATTCTCGCAATTGCGGCGCTTGCATGGATTGTAATTCCCTTAATAGCCTCATACCCTTACTATATTTACGGGCTCTCGGTGCCTGACTCCCTTTTTGAGAGCATGAGCGGCTGGACTTCCACCGGCTTGAGCATACTCTCCGCGCCCGAGCAAATGCCCCAAGCCCTCATATTATACAGAAGCATAAGCCAATGGGTTGGCGGGCTTGGGATAGTGCTTTTGATGCTCTCGCTTTTTCACCACCGCGCCGCGCAAAATCTATTGCAATTTGAGGCAAAAAACACAGAAGAGCTTGGAAGCGGCAAAATAGCATCAAAAATATGGAAAATTTACATATTTCTTACCGCAATCGCAATAGCCGCCCTCTTTGCGTCCGGCTTTGACATATTCAATTCTGTAAACCTTGCATTCTCAGGCCTCTCAAACGGAGGTTTTTTCCCTTTCTCAAATTATGATTTTTGGTGGGTGCAAAAGATTATTTTGGCAGGCACAATGTTTGCGGGCGCAATAAGCTTTACCACCTACTCGCGCGCCTTCTCAGGGCGTTTTGGCGCATTTTTAGGGGAGGAATTTCTTCTTTTTTTATGCATAATACTAATTGCATTAGGGCTGATATTTTATGTTGCCCATGATGAGATATACAACAGCGCCATTAACATAATCTCGGCGGTTGCATGCGGAGGATTTGCAATAGGCGACCTGTCCATAATGCACGAATTCTCAATATACCTTCTCATACTTTTGATGATGTGCGGCTCAATGTATGGAAGCACCACTGGGGGAATAAAGCTATGGCGCATTTTGGTCGCCCTCAAGCTTGTCTGGCAGAGAATACGCTCATACTTTTTGCCGCAGGGCGCTGTGCAGGTGCTTCGCGTTGATGGCGCCCCAGTCTCAGAGCACACTATCACCGAAGTGCTTGGGTTTATGTTTATGTATTTCCTGATATTTGTTGCCGCCTCAGGAGTGCTGATGGCATGGGGGCACGGGATAGTAAATTCATTTTTCACCATCGCCTCCTCAATGGGAAACGTGGGGCTCTCAACAATAGAGATGGCGTCGCAGGCGCCATCCTTTAAGTATTTCCTTATCGCGATAATGTATATAGGAAGGATTGAAATATTTCCGGTTATTGCCTTATTCAGGCTTATAATAGGAAAAGGCTAGGGTGGTATTTATGGGAAACGTTCTTGTAATCGGCGCAGGAAGAGTGGGAAGGACTTTGCTTGACATACTTGAGGAGAGAAAGCACAAAATATGGCTGGTGGATGAGAACCGAGACATCTGCAACGAAATAGCCACAGAGAAATCCATCACAGTTGTACATGGGGATGCCACAGACCCCTCTGTCCTGGACGAGCTTAATTTGGAAAAAAAGGATTACATATTCGCGGTTACCGGAAGCGACGAATCCAACTTTTTGGCGGGCGTGTATGCAAAGCAGGCAGGCGCAAAAAAAGTAATCTGCCGCGTCGGCACCCGCAGGCACGCCAAATTGCTTGAGAAGCTTGGCATAGAGAGCGCCGTATCTGAATTTACTTTAGCATCCGAGCTTGCCAACCGCGCCGGCTCTCCCATGATATACAAACTGCTAAACCCTATGGAGAGCGGGCTTGAGCTTGTGGAAAAGGAAATAGAGAAAAAAATGGCAGGAAAAACGGTCGCAGAAGTTTGCAAAGAGAAAAACATCGTAATGCTTGCGCTCTACCACAACAACAAATTTCGCGCCGCAAAGCCAAAAGAGAAAATAAAGGAAGGAAGCAAATACATCATGGTGCGCTCACGGGGGCTTATAGACCTTTAATATCTCAAACTTCTTGCAGCCCTTTTTTCAATTTCTCAAGCTCTTCATGAATTTGCGGGTGTTTTTTCAGGGGGTCCCTTTTAACAAGCGGCTCAAGCTCCGCGATTCTTGCCTTCATGTTGGCAACTTTTCTTGTCAAATCCTTTTTGCTCATTCCCACAAAAACCACCAGCCATCTTAAAACAAGGGGCAAAAATAAAAAATGATGCCGTGCCTCTTAATGCCTGAAAAACAACTTTTTAATCCCAAGGCTAAGCATTAGTTTTTTTTGCTCAGAAGCTACTCTGTCTGGTCATTGCTAAAAGCTTACCAACTGGAGCGGTGTCATCATCGCACTATACTTACGTCTCAAGAGGTTAAAAACCTACTTAAGGTGCCTGTGCTCATGGTCTGCAATCAAATGCAATGCATACCCTATTCCAAAGCCCAAAACAGCGGGCACAAAAAGAGAAGCCGAGAAAATAAAGGGGGTTAATACAGCATAGCAAAGCGTAAAAGCAACCATCATAAACCAATTATGAAACGCGTCCTTGGTAGGTATCCAGCCAAAAAGCACTCTTGCCAATATATAACAAACCACAAGAAGAAGCAAAAGCACCCCGCTGTGGCACACTATATTTCCGGATGCCCCAAGCAAAGAGCTTCCGCAAACCTGCGAGGCAATCGAATTTGAGGCAGGAAACAAAAATATCAATATGGCAATAAACAAAAACACAAGGGCGGATGCGGCATGCATCATTTTCTTCAGCCATCCCGTAACCGCGTCCACATCTACAAAAAGCATTCCTGCCCATAAGCTTATTATTGCCGCATTAATCCATGCCTGCTCTACGCCTATCATGGGCGCAAGAAAAAAAAGTATAAGCGATATAACTACCGCTTCAACAGCCTTTTTTAGGGTTATCCAAGCAATCCCAAACATTTATTCCCTCTAATATAATACAATTACCGGCTCTGTATAATACCTTGCAGAGCCGTATTTTACCCTCTTTATTACCATGTCGCGCAAATGCATGGAAGCGCTCTCCGGAGAGTCGTTAAGGTAGCCAAGCCTGAAATTTAAGCGTATTATCCTGTTTGGTATCATGTGGCGCGTGCTTTTTGGCGGAAGCGGCCTTCCGGCAGCCGCCTCTCCCACTATCTCTTTTTTAGTAAATATCCTCCTTGCAAACACTTCATACCCGTTTTCAAGGAAATAATCCACCCTGCTATCCTCAATAAATTGTATTGCGCCGTTTCCATTATTGTTTTTCTCAAATGAATTCAGGTTAAGCTTTTTTGCAAGAAACTGCTTTTGCTCATCCATTATCCCCTGCAATTCTCCGCTTTGCGAGCATATTAATGAGCACTCTTTACCTTTTTTCCCTTTTTTTATGTGCATAAGGCACCCCTCCATTTTCTGGAGCGCCTCAAAGCCTTCCTTTTCATCAATTGCCTTCCCGCCCTCTTGCGGCACTTTGGCTTTTGTTGCAATATGCCATCCCCCTACCTGTATTTGCGGGTCATCATAATCTACCATTTGGCATACTGCATTGTCTGCCTTTAATATTTCAAGCACCATTCTCCTGTGGTTGCCATCCAGCACTATTTTGTGCTTCTTGTCAACAATAAGCGGGTCAACAAGCTTTCCCAAATTAAGCATGGTTTCCCTCAAAGAGTGAAGGTTTGGCTCCATCACCTGCTCATGAATTTTGAGCTCATCCAAAGGTTGTATCTCAAGCTTTGTTAGTATTTCATCTGCCAGCATTGCCCCTATAATAAATGCCGATATTTTTAAACCCGAACCCGCACTGCCAAAAACCGCCAATAATTCCTGTTTCGCGCCCAATGCTTTTCCGGCTTTGCACACACCCAAATTTTTTTTGCAAACCTTTCCCAACTCTTGCCGCTTGCGCCCGCCTTGCGCAGCAACGCCCGCCCGCAACTTTGGCCTGCCCGTCATTTGCGTTTTTTTGGGGCAAGCGCAGGGTTTTTTAATCATATCTTCCAAGTAAGCCCATGGACAGCCGCAGAATCGTGAGCATAATTTCCATCGTTTTCTCGCTCACCATGGGGCTTCTTGTAATACTTGGCGCCCTTGTAATGATGTATGGCAATTTCGACCTCGGGCTCATCCTTTTTGTGCTGGGGCTGGTGCTTGTCATCTCCAACGAGGGAATT
>PFCD01000010.1:28140-29985 GCA_002778455.1 Candidatus Micrarchaeota archaeon CG10_big_fil_rev_8_21_14_0_10_45_29
CCACAGGAGAGGCTCTCCTTGAGGAGGTGGCAAACCTTGCGGCAATAGGCTATACTCCCGCAATACTTTTGGGGGCATACTTATTCATGAGCGGCGAGACGGATATAAAATTAGTAATTTTCATGGGGCTTACCTTCATCGTGGTAACCATGAAAATATTTGCAAAAGTGGCCGCAACACGCTTCAGATACCGCCCCATAGAGGGGGAGGAAGTGTATTCCTACCGCCCGAAAAAAGAGATATTGCCAGAGCCGGGTGTATAAATGGTTGCAGGGATGACTGATTTGGAAGCAGCAACCGGGTGCATGTGTGCCCAAATGCGAGAGGTATTCCCAGTAACAATTCTTATAAGTTTTCTCCCGGTAATTGTTTTATATGCCTTGTATTTTTTTGTGATAAAAAAGAAATTCAAAGTAAGCAAGAAAAATGATCGCCTGATAAACTATTTCTTTGCAGCATTGACTGTGCTCTTTATAATAACCTATTTCATATTCGTTATCATGGCAAAGCCGGCTTTCGAAACCCTTATTGGCATGCCTATAACCTGCGACCTTTCATCGTGTGCAAACTAGCTACTCTCCGATAACTTCACAGCCCATAAACTTTTGCAAAGCTTCGGGCACCAATATTTTCCCGTCTTCCTGATAATTTTCCATTATAGCCACAAGAGTTCTCTCAACAGCCACGCCCGTGCCGTTTAAGGTGTGCACAAATTCGTTTTTTCCCTCGCGCCTGAATTTTATATTCGCCCGCCTTGCCTGAAAGTCGGTGCAATTTGAGCATGAGGAAATCTCCCTATACTTATCCTGGGATGGAATCCAAACTTCCAAATCATATGTTTTGGCGGCCGCAAACCCTATGTCGCCTGTGCACAATTCCATTGTGCGATAAGGCAATTTCAGCCCCTCCAGCACGCTTTGCGCATTTTTCACAAGCGCCTCAAGCTCATCAAATGAATTTTCAGGAGTGCAGAATTTTACAAGCTCCACTTTGCTAAACTGGTGCTGGCGTATTATCCCTTTTATGTCTTTTTGGTAATTTCCGGCCTCTTTCCTGAAATTCTGGCTGTGGGAGCAGTATTTTATCGGCAAATCTTTTTCCTCAAAAATCTCCCCTGCATGCAAATTAACAAGCGGCACCTCTGTGGTGGGTATAAGCCAAAAGTCGCTCTCCTCCAATTTGTACAATTCTGCCCCGAATTTTGGCAACTGCCCTGTGCCCCTCATTGCGGCGGTATTCACAATATAGGGCACCCTTACCTCAAAATACTTGTTTTCAACCGCCTTCTCCAGCATATAATATTCAAGCGCCCTTGCCATTCTCGCCATCTCTCCCCTCATGACAGAGAAGCGTGCGCCTGCCAATTTCACTCCCCTCTCAAAGTCAAGCAACCCCAATTTTACTCCTATCTCATAATGAGGAAGCACATCCCCGCCTCCCGCTTTCGGCTCTCCCCATCTTCCAACCTCAACATTTTCCTCCTCGCCGGCCCCTTCAGGCACGCTTTTGTCAACGCAATTTGGCATTGTAAGAAGTATCTCAGTCATCCCCTCTTCCAAAAATTCGCATTTTGAGCCCAATTCTTTTATTCTCTCAGTTATTCTCTTTGTTTTAATTATGGTTTCCTCAACATTCTCTCCTGCTTTTTTCTTTTCATTAATTTTTTTGGAATAATTATTTCTATCTGCCTTTAGCGCGTCTGTTTCTTTTTTCAAAGCCCGCCATTTCTTGTCAAGCTCCACAATATTTTCAATAGGCTCCGGCGTGCCGCCCCTTTTTTTAAGCGCCTCAACAAAAGGCGCCGCATCCGCCCTTATAGCCTTCAAATCAAGCATCTATATCCCC
>PFCD01000016.1:0-66824 GCA_002778455.1 Candidatus Micrarchaeota archaeon CG10_big_fil_rev_8_21_14_0_10_45_29
CCTTATAGCCTTCAAATCAAGCATCTATATCCCCAAACCCTTACGAAGGGCTAATATTAAATCCTCACCTATCCTCTCCTGCGCCTCCGCAGTGCTTGCCCCAATATGCGGAGTAAGCAGCACATTGTCCAACATTACCAATTCCCCAGAATACGGCTCTTTTTCATAAACATCCAGCGCCGCCCCCGCAACCCGCCCGCTTTTTATGGCATCAAAAAGCGCCTTCTCATCAACAAGCGCGCCCCTTGCCAAATTAAGAAAATATGTGCCTTTTTTCATTTTTGAAAAAGCTTTGGCATCAAACACGGGTGCCGCCCCTTTTTGCGCAGAGGCATGCAATGAAACCACATCCGCCACCTCAAGCATCTTCTCAAGCGAATCAAAATATTTATACTGCACATCCTTTTTCTCTCTGTCAAAATATACAACATTCATTCCCAGCGCAGATGCCTTTTTTGCAACCTCCTGCCCTATTCTTCCCATTCCAAAAATGCCAAGGGTTTTTGCTGAAATTTCCTCGCCCATCCCCTCTTTTTTAAGCCATTTTCCCTCTTTCATCCCATCATTCAAATAGCCTGTTTTTCGCATAAGGCAAATCATCATCCCTATTGCCAATTCTGCCACCGCATTTGTGGAGGCGCCGGGCGTATTTACCACCTTAATTCCTTTTGCGGCGCAAGCATCCTTATCCACATTGTCTAGCCCGACTCCTGCGCGCGCCACAATTTTCAGCTTCCGCGCCCCCTCAATAAGCTCTGCGCTAACTTTTGTGGCGCTTCTTACAACAAGCGCATCCGCATCCTCCAATTCCTTTTTCAAATCCGCCGGCTGAAGCACAACCTCTCCCAGCCCTTTTAATCTTTCAACAACGCTCTCTTTCATAGCGTCTGCAATTACAATTTTCACCATCATGCCCACCTAAAATATTTTAAATAAATTTTCCCTGCATCCATCTTTTTATCTTCCCGCCGCACACCCATATATGCCTTTATTTTTTCTGCCTGCTTTTTTTTGCCCCGCGCCCCTCTCAATTTTTTATATTTGCAGCTCTTTTTTAGCCGCCTCAAGCGCCTCAAGCCCTTTTTTCACCTTTTTCAAATTCAAATCCCCCATAATGCAAAAGCGAAGCGAATTGTCTTTCCAGTCCGCATGCCCGCCCCCCAACTTTACGCTGTATTTTGCTTGCAAAAGCGAATTTAGCTCCTTATTTTTTTGCGTATAAAACGTAATAACTGTATTTGACTCAAACCCTTTTTCCACAAACGCCTCAAATCCCATTTTTTTTATTTTCTTTCTTGCAAACTTTGCCATTCTTCCGTGCCTTTTCATAAATTTCCCGTGCCCCTCTTGCAAAAGCAAATCCAGCGCCGCCTCAAGCGCGCAAATAAGCGAAATTGCCGGGGTATTGGGCGTTTCGAATTTCTCAGCCTGTTTTTTCCTAAACCCTTTCAAATTCATGTAATTGCTTCTTTTCGGGCTTGCCTCCACTGCGCAAATTCCATCAGAGGAGAATGAAACCACCGCAATTCCCGGCGGGCATCCTGCCGCCTTCTGCGATGCCCACGAATAAAAGTCAACACAATCCTTCACATGTTCAAGCGAATACGCGGGAAAGGCGGAAGTGCCGTCTATTAGCGTAATCATGCCCCTCTCTTTGGCATATTTGCAAATTTCTCCAATTTTATTCAAAATTCCGGGGGATGTCTCATGATGTACCATCGCAAAAAGCTTCGCGCCTTTTGAGGCGGCCTCATCAATATGCGGCTTTGCCCTTTGCAAATCCCATCCCTTAGCGCCATTTAAGCGCTGAAAAATTGTTTCATAATATAATTTGCAATGCTCTGCCAGCTTGTCCCCAAACGCCCCGTTTGAGAGCACCAGCGCCTTTCCCCCTTCGGGCAGGGCGTTTTGCACATTTGCCTCAATCGCGCACGTGCCAGAACCAGTTATTATGTGCGCCTCTTTTGCTCCAATAAGGGGGATAATCTTCCCTACAACTCTTTTATATAATTCCTGAAATTCCTTTCCCCTGTGGGTTATCATCGCCTTTTCCTGCGCTTTTAGCACCTTTTTGCAAACAGATACCGGCCCCGGAGTGAACATAAGCATATTTTCACCAATAAACTATTGATAATAAGCCATTAAAAACTCATGTTAGCGGGCGGATTGCATGGCAAATCAAAAACAGCTTTGCTTTAAAATATGCTTATTCTTTATTTTCGCATGAACGTCTCTATTTTGAAGGGAATAAGCTTTGGCTTCACCTCAAGCATAATCACCGCGCTTGGCATGATGGTGGGCATATATGTGTCCACAGGCTCACAAATAGCGGTCATCGGCTCCATATTTCTAATAGCGGTTGCAGATTCCCTCTCGGATTCGCTGGGAATCCACATTTCAGAGGAATCAGACAAAACAAAGCCACACTCGCAAGTTTGGGAATCAACTTTTGCAACCTTTCTTTCCAAATTTTTCCTTACCTGCACCTTCCTTATACCTATATTTTTCCTCTCATTGCAGGATGCAATAATAGCCGGCTCAATATGGGGCATAATAATACTCTCTGCGCTAAGCTATTTTATAGCAAAAACAAAGAAAGAGAACCCTGCACAGGTAATAGGGGAGCACTTGCTTATCGCAACAATAGTGATAATCGCATCTTACTTTATAGGGGTGTGGGTTGCGGCAACCTTTAATTAAAGTTTTTCTTTATTTCAAAATCCTTTTCGCAACAACTTCTCCCTTCTCATTTATTTCATAAACATAAGGCACTCCGGTGGGGATGTTAAGCCCAAGAACATCCTCTTTGCTTAGCTTCTCAAGGTGCATTACAATCGCGCGCAAAGAATTTCCGTGCGCAGACACAAGCACATTTTCCCCCTCTTTCAAATCTTTCATTATGTGCTTTTGAAAATAAGGCAAAGCCCGCGCAGCAGTATCCTTCATGGCTTCCCCGCCCGGAGGCGCCACATCATAGCTTCTTCTCCAGACATGCACCTGCTCATCGCCGTATATCTTTCTCATTTCATCCTTGTTTTTCCCCTGCAAATCCCCGTACATTCTCTCGTTTATCGCCTTGTCCTTATGCACCGGAAAATTCCAGCCATTATCCTGCATTATTATGCTTAAAGTGTCAATTGCCCTCTTTAGCACGGATGTGTATGCAACATCAAAAGAAAATTCCTTTAATTTCTTTGCGCAATCATGCGCCTCCCTTACCCCTTTTTCCGAGAGCGGCACGTCCACCCAGCCGGTAAATTTATTTTCCAAATTCCACTGCGACTGCCCGTGCCTTACCAATGCAAGATATGCCATGCTATAACTTTACTCCAAGCCCTTTTATTTCTTTTTGAAACTACCGGGAGTTCCCAGCCTTCCATCCGAAACCTTATATTTTGAACTTAATGGATGTTCCCAGCATTCTATCTAAAGAAACCTTATATGATACGTTTGCCTCTGCCACCTCGTTATAATAAAAAATAAGGGCATCCAAAACCTCGCAATAATATTTTAGGTATTTTGCATTATTCAATGCCGACCCGGAGATGGAAAAACCGCCCTTTTCCTCAACAAACGATCTTAGCAGGCTTGAAATAGTAAAATAATCCAGCATTTTGCCAAATTTATCTTTATCTTCAGCTTCGGATATGTATTTGCTGTAAATTTCCGCAGATTCATCATCCACAAGCTTTACAATTTCTATCGCGATAGGCTCATAACCATCAAGGTTTTTTTTAAGAAACTCATCCCTTCCGGCAATCCCCTCTTTTCCAGAAAATCCGGATACGGAATTCAAATATCCCTCCCTCTCATTTTCAAACCCGAATATTTTTTCATAATATTTTCTGTCTTTTTCCGGCATCTCTTTCATGCCGCTTTTTATTGCATTATATGCCGAAAGAAAAGTGTTCTCATTTTTTTCAAATATTTTTTCCACTTTTCCCTCAAGCCCGTAAATTTCATCTTTTGGCACATCTTCATATTCGCTCCAGCTTCTTTTTTGCGTGCCTGTTAACGTTTTCTCCAGCAAAAATTCAGATTTTATAAACACCTGCGCCCTTCCCGGCAAATACACAACAGCCTGTGCATGGTCCGCTTTTTCATCATCATTTATTGATACTGCCGCAAGCTTTGCATTAACTGCGTATTTGGCGCAAAGCTGGATAAAAAGATAAGAGAGGGTGTCGCAGTCAAGGTATTTGTAATAAAGCCCGGTTGCCGGAGAGGCGGTGGGCGCGAATTTTATTTCATTTTCATTCAATGCATAGGCAAACGCCTCAACCATAATGTCATGCAGCATCCTGCCGCCTTTTCCGGGCATAGGGGTTTGAAACAGCAGCAGTTTTGCCTTTTCATCAAAATCTTTTTCAATATCGCGAAACGTTTCAAAGCTCACCTTTGCAAACTCATTTATTTTATCTGTGGCTTTTGGAAAAAACAGCTTTTTCAACGCCAAGTCCGAGAGCACGCAGGTTCCAAATCCCCCTCCCGCCAGCCTCTCAATTCCCTCAATTCTGCCCAAACTATTTTCCAAAAACCCTAAGCCATACTGGCTCAAAATCCCCCGCAATCTCCCCCCCTCTGCCATTCTCTCCATATCTCTCATAAGGGTTCAATTGATGCGAGTTATATAAACCTTTTTTGCCAAAGTTAATACGGGGGATAAAGATGCCTGATTCTGATTATGATGTTGCAATAATAGGCGCAGGATGCGCAGGGCTTGGCGCAGGCATGTATGCCGGGCGCTTTGGGCTAAAAACCGTTGTTTTAGGGGAGCTTCCAGGAGGCACAATCACACAGACGCACCTTGTTGAAAATTACCCTGCCTTCACCTCCATTTCAGGGCTGGAGCTTGGCACAAAATTGCTTGAGCACGCAAAGGCAAGCGATGCGCAGGTAAACATGGAAAAAGTGATGGATATAGAAAAGGAGAAAGACGGCTCATTTCACATAAAAACAGACACTGCAAATTACAGCGCAAAAGCAATAATAATAGCAACAGGCACTGAATGGAAAAAGCTTGGCGTGCCCGGAGAGGCGGAATTTGCGAACAAAGGGGTGCATTACTGCGCCCTTTGCGACGGCGGCTTTTACAAGGGGAAAAAAATAGCGGTTGTGGGAAGCGGGGACTCTGCGGTAAAAGAATCCCTTTTATTGGCAGAATTCGGAAGCGAGGTAAATATTTTGGTGCGCGGGGACAAAATAAAGGGCGAGCCGATTAACAACAAGCGCGCCATGGAAAATAAAAAAATAAAAATATTCACAAACGTGGAAGTGGAAGAAATTATAGGAGAAGAGAAAGTCACAAAATTGCGCCTTACCCGCCCTATCTCTGCGCAGGAGGGCGCGCCAAAAAGCGACGAGCTTGAAACAGACGCCGTATTTGTAATGGTGGGGCACTTGGCAAAAACCGAGCTTGCCTCCAAATTGGGCGTAAACTTAAGCCCAAAAGGGGAAATAATAATAGACAAAATGTCAAAAACAAATGTTGAGGGCATATTTGCAGCGGGCGACTGCTGCGACACAGCTTTCAAGCAGGCGATAATTTCAGCCGCCGAAGGGGTGAGCGCCGCCTTTTCTGCAAACGAATACATAAGGCGCAAAGGCTAATTTTCCTCTACTGCTCTATTTATCATTCTGTGTAGTTTTCCTGCCAATTCTTTTATTTCCGGCAAATCCTTTTTGATGCTAATATAAGTCAACGCAAAAAGGGAAAAGTTCAGCACAGCAAGCGTTGCAAAAAGAATTTCCTGCGGATAAGCATATTGCATCCCTGAGGCAACGCCTGATGCGATTATGGCATCAATGCCGGCTATCAGTGCATCTGCAACCACAAGCCCACAAAACAAACTTATTTTTTCATCCGGCATATTCTGCCATATGTGCATTCTCACAAGCTTTTCCTTCATGCCCAGCAATTTGAGCTCGCGCTTTTCTTGCCTGTCCAAAAATTTTCTCTCTTCGGCAAGCGCATCTCTGGCAATTTTCTTTAATTCCTGCTCCCCTTCAAAAAATGGCATGTCTGTCCCATAGCCCAAAAATTTCCTGCACTCTTCAAGCTCCTCCCTCTCAAGCATGTATTTTTTGGAAATATAATCCCTCAATTCGCCTGCCTTATGCCCAAGCTCCGCCTCTTTTGCATCATATTCTGCCTCCAAAAGAAGGGATATCTTTGAGAAAGCGTTTTTCTCAATATCTCTTTTTCTCTCCTCAGTTGCCTTGCGGTAGCCCTCAAACCCCATCAAAACCTTTTTCAAATGCTTCTCCCGCACCTTAAGCTCCGGGTGCCTCATAAGCTTAATAAGGGAAAAAACAGGCATTTTCACAGGCGTATTTTTTTGTATTTTTTGCATATCTCTATTTGAGCCGATAGGTTTAAATACTTGTATTTCCATTATATATAACGTTCACACCTTTTATTTTATTATTTCAAGTGTTAGAATGTTTTTTGGCAAACATGCCTTTTTTCTTGCATCGGAAAAACGCAAGTATTCATAAAAAAGGCGGTGGGTTTAAATATTTTCCCAAATACAGAAACTAGGGCGAATCCCTTTTTCTAAAATGCATTAACCTGAAAAGTTAATGCTGTTTAACGGTGGGTTATATGGATAGGCAAATGCCAAAAGAATATGAGAATGCGCTAAAAACAGGCACAACTACGGTGGGGCTTGTTTGCAGCGACGGTGTGGTGCTCGCCTCTGACAGGCGCGCAACAATGGGGCACTTTATCGCATCAAAAGATGTGCAAAAAATATTTGATATAGATGAAAATTTGGCAATGACTGTCGCAGGCTCTGTAGCCGACGCGCAGGCGCTTGTAAGGATGCTAAAGGCAGAATCGCGCCTTTACAGGCTAAAATACGGCAAAGACATGAAAGCAAAAAACGCCGCCGCCCTGCTTGCAAACATGATGTTTCAATACAAGTTTTTCCCATACTGGGTGCAGCTAATAGTGGCGGGAAAAGAAGAGGATGGCTTTGGCGTTTACTCAATAGACGCCTTGGGCGGCACAACCGCAGAAACCTGCACCTCCACAGGCTCCGGCTCGCCGGTGGCATACGGGGTGCTTGAGAGCAATTACAAGGAAGGCTCAACAGTGAAGGATATGGTGCCAATTGCCGCCAAAGCCATTTCAATGGCAATGAAGCGAGACTCTGCCACAGGCGAATCCGTTGATGTGATAACAATCACAAAGAGCGGCTTCAAGCGCCTTGAAAAAGAGGACGTAAAGAAACTTGTAGAATCCTGAATATTTATTTTTTTATAAAAAGTTTTTAGGCAAACTTAGGGGATTTTTAAGGCGATAACACAATTTGCATAATGAAATAAGGCGAAAAAATGCATAAAATAAATTTTTGCGCAAGGCAACAGGGCAAAAGCTCCTATTAATATTAACAAATGAATTTTTGAAAAACGAGGAAATGAAATGGAATTAAAAGAAATAGAGAAAAAAGTAACCGAACTTGTGCCAAAAGAGTGCAAGCTTGCAAAAATAGAGGCAGAAGGCCTTGACGTCGTAATTTACCTAAAAGACATAAAGGCATTTTACTCAAACGAGCAGCTTATTAGAAAAATCGCAGGCACATTGAGAAAAAGAGTGCTTATCCGCTCAGACTCATCCTCTCTTGCGCCTGTAGAGGAGGCTCTAAAGGCAATAAAAGACACAATACCCGAGGACGCAGGAGTGAGCGAGGTAAATTTCTCCCCCGAATTCTGCGAGGTAATAATAGAGGCCCTAAAGCCCGGCTTGGTAATTGGAAAAGGCGGGCAGACGCTAAGGGCGATAATAGAGAAAACCGGCTGGGCGCCCCAAGTGGTAAGAAAGCCCACGATGCCTTCATCCACAATAAAAGGAATAAGAAAATCCCTCCTAAAGGATGCGCCAGCACGCAAAAAATTCCTAAACCAGCTGGGAAAGAAAATATGCTCATCACCTGTAAAATCCGACTGGGTAAAAGTAACCGCTTTAGGCGGTTTCAAAGAGGTAGGGCGCTCATGCTCGCTTGTGGAAACCCCGCATTCCAAAATTTTAATTGACTGCGGAATAAACCCCGAGACTTTTGAGCCAACAAAAGCATACCCATACCTCAACTCAATGAATATAGAGCTTGAGAAGCTTGATGCCGTAATACTTACGCACGCGCACCTTGACCACAGCGGTTTTATCCCTTATTTATTTGCTTACGGATACAAGGGGCCTGTGTATTGCACCCCGCCGACGCGCGATTTAATCGCTTTGCTGCAAATGGATTTGCTAAATGTGATGGCAAAAAACAACGAGGGAAAAGCTCCATACACCACAAAAGACATACAGCACGAGCTTGCGCACGTAATTACATTTAACTACGGAGAAGTGATGGACATCACTCCGGAAGTAAAACTAACCTTTTACAATGCAGGGCATATCTTAGGCTCTGCGCAGGCTCACCTTCACATAGGAGACGGGCTTCACAACGTGGTGTTCGGGGGCGACATAAAATACGGCTTTACAAAATTATTTGACCAGGCAACCACACAATTCCCGCGCATAGAAACCTTATTCATGGAATCCACGTACGGGGGAAGAAACGACGTATCCCCAAACCGTTTTGACACAGACAAGCATCTTGTGCAATTTATCAAAACCGTAATAAAAAGAAACGGCAAAGTGCTTATCCCCGTATTCTCCGTCGGGCGCTCGCAGGAGCTTATGCTTGTGCTTGAGGAAATGTGCGCAAAAGACCCTGAAATGAATTTCCCGGTATATATTGACGGAATGGTATTGGAAGCATCTGCAATACACACCGCATACCCTGAGTATTTGCGCCACAATGTGCAAAGAAGAATTCTTTCCAACGACTCCCCATTCGAGTCAAAAATATTTATTCCTGCAAAAGGGGACCGCAAGGATATAGTGGAAGGCGAGCCATGCGTTATACTCGCCCCGTCCGGAATGATGACCGGCGGGCCTGTGCTTGAATATTTGCGCCTTATGGCAGGCGAGGCAAAAAACGCCCTTGTATTCGTAGGATACCAATCCGCACTTTCAATGGGAAGAAAAATACAGCGCGGGCTAAAAGACGTTCCCACTGTTGGGGATGACGGGCGCTCGCACACCATGCGCATAAACATGGAAGTGACAACTGTGGAGGGCTATTCCGGGCACTCGGACAGGGCTCAGCTTATAAAATATGTAAGAAACATCCGCCCGCCCCCCGAGAGAATATTCACAGGGCACGGGGATGAGAATAAATGCGATGATTTGGCAAGAAGCATCTCGCGCATGATGAGAATAGACGCGCGCGCGCCCATGGATTTGGACACCATACGCCTAAAATAGTATTTTAAATGCATGAAGAGTGTGTTTTGCATGGGGCTTGAGAAATTATTTTTGAAAGGTGTGGGCACCGCTGCACAGGCAGGGGGGGCTGTAGCAGGGTATCTGGCGTTTACAGGAAATGATGTAATGATGGGCCCGAGCATTATGGGGATTGGCGCAGGCACCGCGCTTAACCTGGCTGCAGAGTATTTTGAATGATTTTTTTGAGTTTCTTTCCCATGCCCCGTGTTTTAATCCTTTTGCACCAAATTTATATTTATGAAAAAGATTCTCATCACCTCCGCTTTGCCTTATGTAAATAATGTGCCTCATTTAGGCAACATAATAGGCTGCGTTCTCTCGGCAGATGTTTTTGCAAGATATTGCCGCCTTAAGGGGTATGAAACTCTTTATGTGTGCGGCACAGATGAATACGGCACAGCAACAGAGGCAAAGGCAATAGAGGAAAAATGCACCCCAAAGGAAATATGCGACAAATACAGCCAAATTCACAGGGAAATATACGAATGGTTCAATATTTCCACGGATGTATTCGGGCGCACAAGCACAAAGCTTCACAGCGCGCTTGTGCAAAAAATATTTTTGCAGCTTTATGAAAATAATATGCTTATCGAAAAAGAAGTAGAGCAGCCATATGATGAGAAGCTTGGCATGTTTTTGGCAGATAGGTATATTAGCGGCATTTGCCCTTATTGCGCAAGCGAGGATGCGCGCGCAGACCAGTGCGACAAATGCGGCAAATTGCTCACTTATTCAGAATTAAAGAGCCCAAAAAGCAAATTAAGCGGAGCAAAGCCCATTTTGCGCATAAGCCGCCATCTTTTCCTGAATTTGCAAAAATCACAAGCCCCTCTTGAGAAATGGATAAAAGAAATAGAAAAAGAGGGAAGATGGAGCGCAAACACAATAGCAATTGCAAACTCATGGCTAAAGGAGGGATTGCACGCAAGAAGCATCACCCGCGATTTGAAATGGGGCGTGCCTGTGCCGCTAAAAGGATGGGAGAAAAAAGTTCTTTATGTGTGGTTTGATGCGCCAATAGGGTATATGTCAATCACACAAAGCATGGTATCTGATTATATGAAATGGTGGGGCGGGGATGAAAATGTGCATCACTATGAATTTATCGGCAAAGACAATGTGCCCTTTCATGCAATAACTTTTCCCGCAACCCTGCTTGGCACAGGAAAAAAATACACTCTCCCCCACTACATCTCCTCAACAGAATTCCTAAATTACGAGAGCGGCAAATTCTCAAAGTCGCGCGGCGTGGGCGTCTTTGGAAACGATGCCAAAAATTCGGGAATTCCGGCGGATGCATGGCGCTATTACTTAATTTCCAACCGCCCGGAAACAGCAGACACCATCTTTTCATGGGATGACTTTGGAAAAAAAATAAATAACGAGCTTTTGGCAAACTTTGCAAACCTTGCAAACCGCACTCTTGTATTTTTGCAAAATAATTTTGAAGGAGTGGTGCCTTCTGTGCAATTTACGCAGGAGGATAGGGAATTTGCGGATGCGCAAAGGGTAAAAATCGCAAAAATAGATTCCCTTCTCTCGCAGGTGAAATTGCGCGCAGCAATAGCAGAATTCATGTCCGCCTCGGCTGCGGCAAACGCATACTTTCAGGCAAACGAGCCATGGAAAAAAATAAAAGAGGACAAACAAAGGGCGGGCACGGTGCTAAACATGCTCATAAACCAAATATGCGATTTGGCGATAGTGTGCCAGCCGTTTATGCCCTCATTTTCGCAGGCGCTTTTCAGCCAGCTAAACATTTCCCCTAAAAAATGGGATGAGGCAGGCAAATTAACAATAAAAGAGGGGCACAAAACAGGAAAACCCGCGCACCTTCTCTCCCCGATAGAGAAAAAAACCCTCGATGCTTTCAAAAAGCAATTTGCAGGAAAGCAAAAAGAAATGGAAAAAAATAAAAAAAACAATCCAAGCACTTCGAAGCAAAAAGGCGGCGAAAAAGAAAAAGTTTCCCCTCTTGCATTGGAGGATTTGCAGCTTGAAGTGGGGTTAATTGAGGATGTAAAAAAGCACCCTGACGCGCAAAAGCTCTATATTGAAAAAGTCCTTCTCTCAGGGGGGGAAATAAGGCAGGTATGCTCGGGGCTTGTGCCGTATTTGGAAGAAAACGAGCTTCTTGCAAAAACCTGCATCATTGTAAAAAACCTAAAATTTGCCAAATTGCGGGGGGTGGAAAGCCAGGGAATGGTGCTGGCTGCGCAAAGCGGAGAAGAGCTGGAGCTTGTCTCCCCGGATGCGGTTGCGGGGGCAAAAATAGAATTTGAGGGCATAAGCGCACCGGAGAAGCCGCGCGAGATAAGCATAGATGAATTTTTCACAATCTCTTTAGAGGCAAAGAACGGAATCCTTTATGCCAACGGAAAAAAGCTTCTCATAAGTGGCAAGCCGGTAAAATTAAGCAAATTAAAAAACGCGAAAATAAGCTAATTAAAAATAAAGGCGCAAAATCAAATAAGACAAAAGTGCAAAAAACGCAAAAAAATAAAAAACAAAAAATTAAGCCAATTAAAAATAAGGCAAGAGAATAAAAACAAGCTAAAAAGCAAGGGAACAAAAAAGGAAAATAATATAAAAAAATAAAAGTTTATTTTTGCACAAATATTGTCTGAGTCGGATATGCAAACTCTATTTTCTCTTTTGCAAAAGCCTTTGCAATAGCCAAATTTATCTCCTGCTGGGTGTCCATATATTTTACATAATCGCGCGAGAGCACATAATAAACTATTGTGTATTCAAGCGCAGAATCAGCAAACTTTGAGAAATGGCACCTGTCAAACTTTGAGAGCTTAACATCATCGATTATCTTTTTGACTATTTTAGGTATTTTCTCAAGCTTTGCAGGGCTTGTCTGGTATGTCACCCCGATTCTAAAATCTATGCGCCTGTTGTTCATCCTCTTGAAGTTGTTTATGCGGGTGTTTGTAAGCTCTTTGTTTGATATCACTATTTCCTCTCCGCGAAGCGCCTGTATCCTTGTTGACTTTATGCCGATGCTTTTCACAGTTCCCTCATCAGGCCCCACCATCACATAGTCGCCCACCTTGAAAGGCTTGTCAAAGTAAATAGAGAAGGATGCGAAAATGTCCCCTAAAATGCTTTGCAGCCCGAATGCAATCGCAATGCCTCCAACTCCTGCCCCTGCGACAAGGGGGGTGATGTCAAGACCAATATTTCCCAAAAACAGAAGAAGCGCAAATGCCCATATTATAACCTTCACTATTTTGCCGGAGAGCTTTATGAGAGAAACATCCTCGTTTTTTCCCTCATCCTTCTGCCTCTCCCTTATCAGGTGCCCTACTCCATAATCAACAAGTTTGCCCACCCCCTTCACCGCATAATAAACTATGCTTATAAGAAGCAGGTAATTTATCACAAGCAAAACCGGCGAGCCGGCAGCCAGCTCCAAAAACCAGGTGGCAACATATGATGAAAAAAAGAAATAAAACGGCGCCCCTACACCGTCAAGAATTTCCACAAGGGTGTCATCAAGCTTATTGGCTGTCTTTTTTGCAAGCTTTTTGAGGTTTCCCACCAAAAGCATTTTTATCAAATTAAGGGCGGCAAATGTTATGAAAAATACTGCAATGGCAAGCCCATAGTCTGCATATAATTCAGGGTTCTGCAAATCCGAGAGGTTTATCCCTATCCCATTAAGAATGTTATTCATATTTTCCACCGGCCCAATTCCAAAATCCATTATTATCCCCCAACCTTTTCTTCAGCTTCACTCCTCATCTTCCGCCGCCTTTGCCCGCCTCGCCCTTTTTCTAATAGGGGCATCTGCACCCTGTTCCTCCTCTTCCTGAGGCATGCTAATTTTGCGCATCTGCATCACAAGCTGTATAATTATCTCAATTGCAATAAACGCAAGCAAAAGGGGTATGAGGCTTCCTGCAGATGCAAGAAGCTCGTTTCCCCTTGCAATAAGGTCGCTTTGCGCAAAAGTGGTTGGGTTTGTAAGCACGATTGTAAGAAGGGAGAATGGAAGCAGTTTTGCAACCTCTTTTGCCAGCTTTTCATGGGTATATGCAAGTATCCTTACCACAACCACCACTGCAAACGAAATCGAGGCAATATTTTGCACAGACTGGTCTTTTGATAAAAATATAAGAAAAATTGTTGTAAACGCAGTCAAAACAGACGCCATTAAAGGAAACACAAGCACGTTTTTTAGCAAAAAGCGAAAAATCTGGTTAAAGCTAAAGTCTGCATAACTGTATGTAATCGGCGCATCCCGCATCTCTACTGTAAATATTTCTCTTTTTGATAGGCGCTCAAAGAAGAATTCGTAAAATATTGCAAAAAAGTAAATGCCTATGATAAATACAAGCGCATTTGCAACCACTGGCCCCAATATGCTCTCAAAAGCCATATATATGAGGGAAACCGCCCCCAAAATATCATCAACAAACATCAAGCCTGCCATGGTTAGATAAATTCGCCTTATCTTTATAAATGTAAATCCGCCAAGTAATTACCCTATGCCAGGTTGGCAGAGCGGCTATGCGCCTGCCTGCAGAGCAGGAAAGGGGGGTTCAACTCCCTCACCTGGCTATCTTTTTCATGTTATTGTAAAGCCACCAAAACCCTATCCCAAGCAAAACAATAAATCCAATCGCTATGAGATAAGTTTCTCCAAAGCCTGCCATTTCCTCATGAGCCATGCGTGGTTAACCCATGCGCAATTGATAAATATTTCGCATTTTTCGCGGAAAAACGCCCTTTCAAAGCCAATATATTTTGCAAAAGGGTGTTTTATCTGGTGATAGGCATGTATGCAAAAATAAGGCATTATACAAGAAATTATGAAATCCTGCAGTCAATGCGCGACGGAGACGCATTATTGCAAATAATATACGGAAGATGAGGGGAGAATAATTTTCTCAAACATCTAAAAATAAGAAAAAAGGGAAAAGAAAAAACTCCCTATAATTTGAATTTTTTACGCGTCTTTTTTATCATATCTTTGGCATCATTCTGCCCGCCAAGCCCGAAAGCAAGCCCGAATGCGATTGCAACTCCCCATACTATTCCCTGCAGCACTGTGGTAAAAACCTCTTTCACAAATCCCATTTGAAACCCTATGGTTTCAAGCGCCACCACCACGGAAAGTATCACTATCACCCATTTGGACACCTCCGCCAAAGTCTTTTGAAAATAAAATTTGTGCAAATCCAGAATTGCCTCCCTAATCCACTCTCCTATTATGGCTGCAACTATCACAAGAAGCCCGACGCCAATTAGCACCGGCGCAAAAAGAAGCACCGCATTAAACATGGGATTTAGGCTGCTAAGCTGCAATTCATTTACTGCCAAAGTAAGAAACATTATCATAAAATACCATTTGGCAGCCTTTGCAAGCATGGGGGATATTTCAGTGCCTCCAAGCGCGTCCTCTACCCTGTATTTTTGCAAAATTTTCTCAACGTTGAGGTATTTTAAAACCCCTGAGACCAGCCTTCCGACAAAATCCGAGACAATTATGCCAAACACAAGATAAAATGCGGCAACTATTATATGGGGGGAAAATTCGAAAGCATCCAATGTAAGCTTATTTAGAGTATTCACATAATTTGAACCAAGCAATTCTTCTTCCAGCCCCATGCCTATCACCTGCACATCTTCAATTAAAGATTGCTTATAAAACTTTTGGCGCATCTCTATTATGAGAAGTGCTTTGCCATGGCTTTGGAAATAGAAATAAACCCCAAAAAAAAGGAAATCTACGCCTCACAGCCCCAGTCTGTAAGCTCTTTAGTATCCGGGCATTACGGGCAGATGCAAAGAGGCACGATTTTCCTCTCGCCCACGGAGGCACTTTATTTAATGGACATAAGAAACGCCCAATGCACAGATGCCGCAAAAAACACCTACTCATTTAACGAGGTGGCAAAAATTTTTGCAGAAAAAAAGCAAATGGCGCGCTATTTCACATACGCCGGCTGGCGGGACCGGGGGCTTGTGGCAAGGCACCCTGAGGAAACAAAAAAGGCAGGCAAAAGCACCGCTGTGAAAAAATACCCTTGCGCAAAATTTGAAAAATTTCCTTTTCCGATGCAGGCAACCTTTTACCCTGATGATTTGATGTGCATAATAGATGAGGAAAAAGAGGCGCGCCAAATATATGAGAGGGGCTGGTTCGGGCAATTTGGCGCCTATAAGGCGGAAAAAAGAGGCTGCCTTGGCAAGCTTGATATTTATGAAGCGCTTTTTCTCTCAAAGCACGCATCTTTAACCTTGCAAAACTCAACTTCAAAAAAGGCGCATGCGGCAGCGCTAAAAAGGCATCCTTACTTCAACCAGCTATATGAAGTGTATGAAGACTGGCGCCTTAACGGCTTTATTTTAAAAACAGGCTTTAAATTCGGAACCCATTTTCGCATCTATTTTCCGGGCGCAACCCCTCTTAAGGAAAAAGGGTGGGTGCACAGCCAGCATGTATTGCAGGTTTTTCCCAAAAACTGCTCTCTTATAATTTCGGAATGGGCGCGAGCAATTCGCGTGGCGCACTCTGTGAGAAAAACTTTTGTATTGGCAATAAACGGGCAGAAAAAATCCGCCCGCGCAACGCCTAAAAAAGAATTAACTTTGGACTTTTTCCTCTACCACCGCCGCGGGCAGGACATAATAACGCCAAAAAACGGGGAGCCGAAATTTTTGCTCCTCTCCCTATCCGAAGAGGAATATTTAAGCGGCGAGCAGCTTGCAAACGCAATAGAGGAGTGCAAAAATGCAGGGCTTGAGCTTATGCTCGGAATTGCTGACAGGGAGTCAAGCGTCACATATTATGCTGTCAAAAGAATAGACATTCCCGGCTCCCAATATGAGTATTATGAAATTGAGTGGGTGCAGCCATAATGTTTTTGATGCAGGTTTTCGGGCAAAAAACCGGTTCTATAGACATTGAGGACATAAACAATAAGCTAAACTCATTTTTGAAGGGCTCTATCTTTATTTCCCAAACCGTCTCCATGGGGGATGCGCCTGTAATGGGAGGGTTGCAGCCACAGGGTAAGGAACAGGGAGGAAACACAACTTATTCCCTTAGCACGCCGCTTCTTGATTTTGTTCTTGATTATTTTCCAAACCCGTCCCGCTATTTTGACCAAAACAGCATAATAAAATTGCAGCAATTGAGGGATTTGCTTGCAAACGCAATCTCCCAGCAGAAGCAGTCAATAGTTAACCAATGGCAGGCCGCAAATCCAAATTTCTCGCTTGAATTCAGGGATGATAGTGCTTTTTTCCGCCTTTACTCTGACATAAGCCCTTACATGAATGAGGAAGCAAAGCTTTCCACCTTGGCATTTTGGGCAAAAAATTTGGAGCAATATTATGACAAAGGAAAAAGCAACTCGCTTGAAAAGCTTGCATTAAACGGCTTTTACAGCCTCTCTGCCCGGAAAATGATAAAAAAATATTCGCAAGAAACCCCTCTTGGAATATGCGCAGACATCAACGGCTCATTTTTGAAAGAATTCGCAAAATCATTTGGAATAAAACATTCTTCTGTCTCCGTATGGAACCCCGAAAGCAGCACGGCTCACATGGTCGCCATGCTGCAAACTGGTGAGGGAAATTTTTATCAAATGAGTTACGGAAATTATTCAAAAGTCGGGGATATGAAAAGCCCGCAAATAGCCGCAGAGCGCCTTCTCTCCTATTTTGGCGGCTACAAGCCATTTGCATTCAATTATGACAAGCAAAACCGCTTTTTTAACACCCACAGCGACGAAATATTAAAAGACGCCACCAACTGGGCAAAGCGCAAAATAGAGGATGAATTCTCAATTTCATTATTGTATAAGCAGGATGGCAGCTTTGCTGCAAGAAGCCAAAAAAACATAGAAAATTTCAATTTCGGCGCATTTTTTCTAAACACTCCGTTTTCTTTGCAAAATTCTTTTGGCGCATACATGAATTTTCGCTCTAAGGAAAAAAAGGGCTCAAAAGCAAAAGAGGGATTTGTGTGGCTCCCCTCCCTCGACCTCGCGGTATTTAGCGGAGGCGCGGCGCCCGGCACTATGATGTTCGGAATCTCTGCTCTGGAATTTCGCTGGCTTCCGACAAAAAATATAGAATTTGACATAACTCCTCTAAAAATAGAGGGTGCATGGGGCGGCAGAAAAAGAATTGACCTGTTTCCATCCTCAACCGCCGGCTTTATTTACAAAATGGACAGGTTTTCGCAAATTTACTCCTCAATAGACTTTGGCTATTGCCCGAATCAGGAAAGGTTTTACGAATTTTACTCCCCCGAAGTGGCATATCGCGCAACCGCTGGCCTAAGAGCAAAAAACACTCAAATAGAGGCAAGATATATGCCGCAAGGCATGCTAAGCAAGGCAGAAATTGATGCAAAGCAAAATTTTCAAATTTATGGCGGGCTTAATTTGGCAATTTTCGCAAGCGTAAAATACGCAAATTCTCCCTCCTACGGGTTTGGGGGAGTTTTCTCTTACAAATTCTAATCCCGCATCCCTTTTCTTAGAAAAAGCAATTTTTAGTTTCCCTGTGTTTTCTTCAATTCCTCAATAACTTCCTTATTTCCCAAATAAAGCGGTATTCTTGCGTCCGCATCTTCAATTTGCACGTCCAATATGGAGCCGCTCCTGCCGTCCCATGAGGCACCTCCAGCATTTTCGCAAATAAAAGAAAGCGGCGCGCACTCATATGCAAGGCGCAGTTTCCCGTCCGGCGCCCCTTCTGTTGAAGGGTATGAGAAAAACCCGCCCCTGTGCAGCACCTGCGAGAAATCAGCCACAAAAGTGCCGCAATAGCGGGGGCGCATCTTTTTTTCCTTAAACAAATTTTTCGCAAACTCCCTGAAATTCCCGCTCCATTGCATGGGCTTTCCCCCGACCCCGAACACTTCTGGCTTTATGGGTAATTTCATATTCTCATGAAGAAGCAAAAATCTTACTGCCCCATCTTCATAATAATGCTTTACAAACTCATGCACTCCTTTCCCTGTTGTATACACCAGGGTATTTACCGGCCCGTATAATTTGTAGGCGGCGGCAACCAAATCCCGCCCTTTTTGCGGAAAGTCGCTTCTGTATATTCCCAAAATTATTCCAAAAGCATTATTTGTAGTAATATTTGAGGAGCCGTCCAGCGGGTCAAGAGTAATAACAAACGGGGCATCCTCCCTCCCCTCAACAGGTGTTTGCAGCTCCTCTGAATATATTTTTCTCACAAGCCCTGTCTGCAATAAATTATCGCACAGCGTCTTGTTTGCCCAAGCATCCAATTTCGCGACAGCTTCCCCGTATTTATTCGGCTCATTCTCAACGCCTGAGAGATATTTTGGGAAATTTGTCTGCATATCCATGGAAATTTGCGCAAACGTCTCAATAAGGGTTGCCAAATCGTCAGGCAATATTGCCAGATGCTCTTTGAGTGTTTTTATCCCAAGCATATTATCCCTTCCCGTTTAGCACAATTTTGTCAAAATAAGGACTCTTGCCGATGAAGTTGCGGTCATCCATAAATTCGGGGTCAGGCATGAAATATGCCAAGCCCATCTCATTCTCCCCTGTTCTTATAATGGAATATGACACAAGCCCCACATACGCAGTTTGCCCATAATACATGGTCCTCGTCTTCTCCCTATCTATTATCTTAACATGCTCCGGCTTGAGAATTTCCATTGTATATGTACGGTTGAAATCCGTTCCACTATAAGTAATCTCCCCGCCTGCAATAAGGTCCAGCAGGAAAATAATGTTTTTGCTCTCAAGCGAGTATCCCCTCTCCTTTAGCATCTGCTCATCAACAGGAAATTTCCAAGAATATTCTCTTTCAACATTAATGCTGCCTAAAAATCCCGTTGTAGTCATAATTGTGTGCTTGCCTACAAGGTACCCGCCTTCCAAAGCCGCTCGCAGGGGAATGTCTTTTGCCGCCTGCGCGCTTATGGTGCCAAGCCACACATTTCTATTGAAAAAGTTTTTGTAGTATTGCTTAACGAATTTGGCATCTTTTGCATTTGCACGCGCATACTCATGAAGGGCTCTGGCATCTTTCATTGTAAGAAGGATGCCCTCCACTTCCGGTCGTTTTCTTTTTATCTCCTCCACGGCTCTCATAGAGTCTAGCGCATTGTATTGGTCAAGATTTGTAAGCAAGCACTTCTTTTTGCCATTGTGCATCACTTCTATCGGGCTGTGCCCCTTTGCCACTTGCTTTATTTTTTGCATTATATTACTCATTTTCCAAACACCACATCTTTGAGCCTTTGTGTTATTTCCATCGGCTTTTCCGACTGCCAAACATTTCTCCCTACTGCAAAGCCCACGGCGCCTGCCGCCATCACTTCTTTTGCCTTTTCAATAAACGCGTCCTCATCCAATTTTGAGCCGCCTGCAGAAATCACATGGCATCCTTGCGCCGCTTTTACAACCTGCGAGAAACTCTCTGTGGAGCCAGTGTAATTAACTTTCACAATGTCTGCCCCCAATTCCAGCGCCACCCTTGCGGCATAAGAGATGGATTCAACGCTTTTCTCATTTTTCACATATTTTCCGCGTGGATAAGCCCAAACAATGGATGGCATGCCATACTCTTTTGCCTCCGCCTGAATCATTCCAAATTCATGAAACATTTTCGCCTCCATGGGAGAGCCGACATAAATGGTGTAGCCAATTGCATCAGCACCAAGGCGCACCGCCTCCTTTACCGCCGCAACAGGGGAGGAATACACATCCTCTTTTGGGTTAATATTTGTCCTTCCGTTTAATTTGAGCACCAGCGGAACCTTTCCTGCATAATTTTCCATATACTTGTAAGCAATCCCCTTGTGAATCGCAAAGCCGGTAAAGCCGCCCTTTGCGGCAATGTCAAAAACATAGTGCGGGTCAATATTTTTCTCATTAAAGTCAACAGGCCCATGCTCAATCCCCTGGTCCATCGCCAAAAGCATAACCTTGCCCTTCCTCATAATTCTTGACAAGCGAACTTTTTCCCCAATCATAAAAAATCACCTCTCCCTAAACTGCGGGGAGGGGAACCCCTCCCCCTGGTTTTAGGGTTAATCCCGACCCCCTCCCCGTGGCAGAATTTTAGCCCGCGGAAAGGGGGATGCTTACACAAATATAAAGGGGGTTAAGCCTATTAAATTTGCCTTCGGCAGCGGCAAACTTCTTCTCTGAAACAAACGCTTAGCTTTTTTAATGTAAATACCAATATTTACATTCATGCGCTTGTAGTCTAACCTGGTTAGGACATGAGGTTGCCAATCTCAGGATCCGGGTTCAAATCCCGGCGGGCGCAACCGAAACCGCGGAGGGGGAACACAAGCATCCAGCTGTCCCCCTCCCCAGTTTTGAGGTTCTTTCCTGACCCACCCCCTTAATTTTGCATTTTTGCCTTGTGATTTTCCATGCCTTCAAAAAAAATCGTAGTCGGTATGTCCGGAGGAGTAGACTCGTCAATGGCAATGCTGATTTTAAAAAAGCAGGGCTGGGAGCCAATAGGCGTTTCCCTCAAATTGGAGAAGTGGGAAAGCGAATGCAACACTTATAGCGAAAACGTATGCTGCAGCGAGCAGTCTTTCGCGCTTTCAAGAAAAATCTGCGATAAAATAGGGGCAGAATACCACATCTACGACGTGGGGGAAGAGTTTGAAAAAGAAATAATAGATTATTTCGGCTCCCAGCTAAAAAAGGGGAGGACGCCCAATCCCTGCCTTATGTGCAACCGGAAAATAAAATACACAAAATTAATTGACTGGGCTAAAAAAAACGGCATAAAATATGTCGCAACAGGGCATTACGGGCAAATAAAGAAAAAAGAAAACAAAAAATACGCCCTTTTCAGGGCATCCGACCTCTCAAAAGACCAGACATACGGGCTTTGCATGCTAAAGCAGGAACAGCTCTCGCGCATGGTTTTGCCCCTTGCCCCATACACAAAAACGCAGGTGTATGAGATGGCAAAAAAAGAGGGCTTTGACTTTTTTTTAAAAACAAAACAAAGCCAGGATTTGTGCTTTGTCTCCTCAAAGTCATTGCGCGCCTTTATAGAGGAAAAAGTGGGGAAGCGGGAGGGCGTGGTGGTGGATTTGTCAGGCAAGCCTTTGGGGGTGCACAAGGGATTGCACTTTTTCACCATGGGGCAAAAATGCGGAATTTCGGGCGGAACCGCCTATTACGTAGCCGGCTTTGACAAGGAGAAAAATTTGCTTATCGCAACAAGCAACCGAGCCGATTTGATGCAAAAGGAAATATTGCTTGAAAACGTGAATTTTCTTAGCGGAGAAATTCCTGAAAAGGAAATTTGCGTGGATGCGAAAATAAGGCACGGCCCCGCGCTGGAAAAGGCAATTTTGCTTCCCCTAAAAAACAATATGGCAAAAGTAATTTTTGAAAACCCTGCCTACGCGCCCATGCAGGGGCAGTTTTGCGCCTTTTACTCAGGGGATGAGTGCCTTGGAGGGGGGGAAATCTGCTGACCGGCCTTTTTTATTGTGCCTGTGCTAAACGAACCGTTAAAAAAGGCACGCTGCCAAAAAACCTCTGACAGCATAGTTTTTATTCACTTGCGCAAGCTTGAGAAGAGTTTTATATTAGTGAAAGCATAATTATGTTATCGTGCCCTCGTCAGTATTGCGGATAGTATGCGACGCAGGCGTGCTTTTTGCACGCCTTGCCACCAACTGCGCTTGGTGGGCTTGCGGCGCTTGAGAGCAGTTTTATATTGTTGCGACTCTAAATATGTTATCGTGCCCTCGTAGTATAGCTTGGATAGTATGCGAGCTTGCGGAGCTTGAGACCTGAGTTCAAATCTCAGCGAGGGCGCTTTTCTTTTTATAGCCACTACACAAAAGCTTATAAATCACAAAATACGTATATTTAACACTATTAATCATACAGCTCAAGTGATATTATGAATATGGCACAGAAGATATGCAAAAAAATATTTGGCGGCGTTTCAGGGGAAACGGAAAAGAAAAACATTTTGCAAGGAATCCCTTTGTTCGAGCTCACCAACGAGGGGATAATTGAAAAGCTCAAGGGCGGGATGAAAAAAGAAAAGCAGGCCGAATGCGTTCAAACACTTGAAAAAAACAGCGCAATTGATGAAAAGCTTGCTTTTGAGCTTCTTGCAGGAAAAAAAGTAAACTATTACAAAGCAGTGCTGATTCTTGAAAAATATATACAAAGCAGGGATAATGCGCTGGAGTTGGCAAAAAACATCCCGCTCTCAGAACATCACTTTATGTTTGAGCGCATGATGGAAATGGATTTTGCGTCCTTGATGCCCATATCCATGAATTCAAAAAAAGCAATAAAAGAATTTGATGACGCAGCTCCCAAGCGCGAATCTGTTTTGCGCCTTCTCACAGATATGGGCTCGGTAGATGCTCTTGTAGCAAAACTAAAGGGGCTTAGGGGGAAAGACATTATGGCGTGGATTAACGTGCTTAGAAATATTGAAGATATAATCAAGCTGGGAAAAGGCAATCTGGTAAAAAATGAAGGGGATGCCGAAAAAGCGCTGCAGCTCATAAATCTGTTCCTTGACAAAAAAGCGGATACTGGCCCCACTATGGGGGCAGAAGTTGAGGCATTTAACTCATTGCTTGAAGAGGCAATAGAATTTTACCATATTCGGGGCCATGTGAAAAAGTCAGCCGAGGCAGAAAATCTTCTAAATGCATGGAAATGGAAGATGGCAAACGGAATGGGAGAGAAGCCCGGGCTAAACTAATTCAACTTTTTTATTCTGCCTGCTTAACCCATACATTTATATATTAGTAATGCTTACTATATAGTAATGATTACTATTAATGAGCGGCTAACCCCGCAAAAAATAAAGATAATAGAGTTTCTCAAAGGCACAACGTCCCACCCTACCGCAGAGGATGTATATAAAAATGTCAAAAAATCCATCCCCTGCATCTCATTGGGCACAGTGTATCGCAACTTGGGGCAAATGGCGCAGAGGGGGCAGATACGGCGCCTTGAGGTGGAAGGCGGATTTCGCTATGACGCAGACCTCTCATCGCACCTGCACCTTGTGTGCAAAAAATGCGGCTCAATAAGCGACATGCACGACGTGCGCATCTTTGACTTTATAAAAAAGAAAACAAACCCAGGCAAATTCATAGCCCAGGGGGCGGAAGTCACAATCTTTGGCATATGCAAAAACTGCAAAAAATAAGCCGCAAAAACGCAAAATAAAAAAGAGAAGCGGCAGGCTGCAAAAAACAATAAAATGAAAATATTTGCAAAAACTGCAAAAAATAAATATGAAAAGCAGCGCCTGAAAAGGCGAAAAAATAATACTAAAAAAATTTAACGGTGATATATATGGTAAATATAAACGATGAGGCGCCGGCATTCACTGCCGACGCGCTGATAAACAACGAAGTGAAGAAAATCTCCCTCTCAGACTATAAGGGAAAATGGGTAATTCTCTTCTTCTACCCCGCAGATTTCACTTTCGTCTGCCCCACAGAGCTTGGCGAATTGGCAGACAATTATGAAAAGCTCAAAAGCATGGGTGCGGAAGTAATTTCCATTTCCACTGATACCGCCTTTGTGCACAAGGCATGGCACGACCACTCCCCCACAATAAAGAAAATAAAATTCCCAATGTTGGCAGACCCCTCAAGGGAGGTGTGCTCTGCATATTACACCCTCATAAAAGAGGAAGGGCTTTCCCTGCGAGCAACTTATCTCATAGACCCGGAAGGCAAAATAAAGGCATTTGAGTTTCATGACAACTCAATAGGCAGGAGCATAGATGAGCTTGTCAGAAAGCTTCAGGCAGCCCAATATGTAAAAGAGCACGGCGGAGAGGCGTGCCCAATGAATTGGAAGCCGGGAAAAGAGGCGCTAAAAACCGGGATTGACATGGTAGGGAAAATATAATCCCTATTCCCCTTTTTTTCGCCTTTAGTTAAGCTTTAATACCCCCTGCCCGCATATTCTTATTGATTCAACCGTGTAACGCTCATTTTGAAATTTACATCGGACGGGCGAGACAGTTTGGATTATGGTGCCCTGCATTATTGCCGGCGCACTTAAGTAGCAAGCCGCTGTCAGGTACAACGATAAATTCGCTGTATTATTTTTGTGATTTGCTATAAAATTAGCATTTATTCATAAGAATATTTTGCTTACAATAGAGGAATTGATATGAAATTTGAAGAATTGAACTTAAACCCGAAAATTTTGCAGGCATTAAATGACATGGGCTTCACCCAGCCAACCCCCATACAGGAGCAGGCAATACCTCTCCTTATGCAGGGGGAGGACATCATAGGGCAGGCGCAGACAGGCACGGGAAAAACCGCAGCCTTCTCACTGCCTGCATTGGAATTTTGCCTTGCCGCCGGGCCGTTGCAGCGCCCGCGAGACGGGGGCGCAAGGCCCCTTGTGCTCATACTGGCGCCAACGCGCGAGCTTGCGGTGCAAATAAGCGGAGAAATCGGAAAAATGTCTGTTTTTACAAACATAAAGGCGGTAACCGTATACGGGGGGCAGGATATTGAGAAGCAGCTTCGCTCATTTTCCCAAAATCCGCACATAATAGTCGGCACGCCCGGAAGGACGCTGGACCATATAGAGAGGGGAAGCCTGAACCTCTCAGATGTAAAATTTGTTGTATTGGATGAGGCTGACAGGATGCTTGATATGGGTTTTATTGACGATGTTGTGCGAATAATGGACCGCACCCGCCCTGACAGGCAGACTGCGCTATTTTCAGCAACAATGCAACGGGAAGTCATGAACATAGCGTATGAATACATGAAATCCCCGCAAACAGTAAAAGTTTCCGAGGACAAAATAACTGTTGATGAAATAACGCAAAAATACCTATTAGTTGACGGAAAAAACCGCATCGGCTATTTGCTTGCCTTTCTCAAAGCAGAGGGGCGAGGGCTCACCTTGGTGTTTGCGCGCACAAAAATGGGCGCAAAAAAACTCGCAGACATCTTGTACAGAAAGGGCTTTAGCACAGACTCACTTCATGGTGACATGCGCCAGTCTGCGCGAGACCGCGCAATGAAAAATTTCAGGGAAGGAAAAACCCAGGTGCTAATAGCAACCGATTTGGCATCGCGCGGGCTTGACGTGTCTGGAGTGACTCATGTGATAAACTATGATTTGCCCGAGGAGCCCATGACATATATCCATAGAATAGGGCGCACCGGGCGCATAGGCAACAACGGCTACGCGCTCTCATTTGTTTTTGAGGACCAGTTTAGTTTCATAAAAGACGTGATGCAGCTTACAAAAGTTCCCATAGAGCAGATTAATTTAGAGCCCATTTCCATGCCAAGCATCGCAAAGCCGCGCGAGGATTTCTCCCGGATGGGGGGAAGAGGCGGCGGGCGCGGAGGCGGAAGAGGGGGTGAGCGCGGAGGCAGGAGAGGAATGCGCGACCGCTCGCCTGCAAAGCCTGCAAGGCCTTTTGTAAAAACAAAAGGAGGCGGAAAATACCACGGGAGGCAAAGATAGCCTCTATAAAGGTTCGCATGCATAATAAAAATACTTTTAGAAGGTGAATTAATATGCTGAAGAATTGCTCATCATGCGGCAAACAGACAAAGGAATACTCAGTAGTGCCTGACCCGAACTCATCCGAGGCAATTATTCGATGCAAGCACTGCAGGCAGCTCTCTGTCCAGTTTGAAACCCCAAGCGGAGTAAAGGGCCCGTAAAAGCCCCTTTTTTCCAGATTAATAATTAATCGGGCGCATAGCCCTTTTTAGAATTAAAAGGCAAAGCCAACACAACCTGGCCGCGCCTTAACTTGTGCGGATGCAAAATTTGCCCCGCTTTCCAAAAAAACAAGGAGGAATGGTAAAATGGGAGACGTTGAAATGACTGTCCAGATAATGCCAAAGGAGATGGAAGGCTTTGAGCAGCTAAAGCATAACATCATAGACAAGATGAAAAACGGCACAGGCGGGCTTGTAAAAGGATGCAACATAGGCGAGAGGGAAGTGGCGTTTGGAATGAAAGCCCTTATAGTGAAAATCATAATACCTGACGGAGAGGGCGGCTCCGACAAAATTGAGGAAAAGCTAAAGGAAATAGAAAATGTTTCCACCTGCGACACAACGAACCTTGACAGGCTCGGCGTATAATCATTTTTCTTTTTTTCTTATTCTTTTTTCTTTGAATTTTTATATCCTGCGCCAAATTTTTTGCGGCAAAATGCCCTGCAAACCTATTTCTTTTTTGTGGGCGTAAATTAAGCATGCTAAATTCTATCACGCTTGAAAACTGGCGCTCACACTCAAAAACAAAAATAGAATTCAGTGAGGGCACCAACGTTTTTTTGGGGCAGATGGGAAGCGGCAAATCCTCCGTAGTGGACGCCCTCTGCTTTGCGCTTTATGGCACCTATCCGAAATTAAGGGGCAAAGAAGCAAAACTTGAAGACGTGAAAAACTTCAGGCACAAGCAAAAGCAGGCAAGTGTGGAAGTGCAATGGTCCTCCCCCGCAGAAAGTAACGGCAAATTGCGCCAATATAAAATAAGGCGCGAGCTCTCCCCCCCGAACGCCTGGCTTTACGAAGATGAAAAGCTTTTATGCAAAGGGGCGCGCCAGGCAAGCGAGCAGGCATCGCAAATCCTGCAAATTTCATACGAGCTTTTCTCGCGCGCCGCATACTCCGAGCAAAACGGAATAGATTACTGGTTTAACCTAAACCCCGGCGCAAGAAAGGCAGAGCTTGATAAGCTTTTGGGGCTTGACCGTTTTGAATCCGCCCGCTCCGGCGCTGTAAAAGAAATAAACAGGCTAAAGGAGAGGGCATCCCTCTTTCAAAAAGACGCGGATTTGCAAAAATTGCAAAAACTGCAGCAAGAGGCAAAGGAGAGGGGGGATAGGGTGCAGGCGCAAAAAAAGATTGCGCAAGAGGCAGGCAAAAGCCTTGAGGAAGCCCTCAAAAAGGCGCAAGAGGCGCAAACCCTGCACGATAAGGCAAAAATAAAATGCAGCCAACTTTCAAAACTCTCTGTTGAATTAAACCTGCTTAAGGGAAAAACAAGCGCGCTTGAGAAAAATACGCAAGAGTGCGCCTCTTTGCCGGATTTGCAAAAGCTCTCGCAGGAGGAGGGGGAGGCAAGGGTGCGGGCAATATTTATAGAAAAAACCCTCAAAAGCCTGCAAGCAGAAGAGGGGGCGCTCTCACAGTCAATAGGGAAATTAAAAGAGCAGGAGGCAAGCGCAAAAAATTCGCAGGAAAAAAGAAAAAAACTTCAGGCAGAGCTAATCTCACTTCTCAACGGAGTTTCAGCAGAAAAAATAAAAGAGCAAATAAAAAATATGCAAGCGCAGGCGCAGGAAATGGCGGAAAATCATGCCATGCTTGAGGTTCAGCGCAAAAGCGCATTAAACGCAATAAAGGCGCTTGAGGGCGGCTCCCACACCGGCTGCGCCTGCCCTGTATGCGAGAGCCCGCTTGATGAAAAAAAGAAAAAAGAGCTTTATGAAAAAAATTCCTCACTCTCCCTCTCTATCGGAAAGGAAATTGAGCAAAGCAAAAAGCTTGCAGGGAAAAAGCAGGGGGAAATTTCCAATCTCTCAACCATTTTGGAAAAAGCATCCCGCATAGACGCGGGGCTGCAGGCACTCCCTTCCGCGCAAAACCTTCCCCAAATATCCGAGCAGCTCCGCACTTTGCGAAAAATGCAGGAAGAATTTGCAAAAAAAAGGGAAAATTGCGCAAAGGAGGCGAAAAAGCTCTCAGACAGCATCTCGCAGCTGCAAATTTCTTTGCAAAAGCACGCCCAGCTCAAAAAATGGAATGCAGAGCTTTCCCAATGCAAGGCGCGCATGGCTCAATTGCAGGAGATGGAAATAAATCTGAGCCCCTGCAAACTGGAATTTGAGAATGCCTCTGCTCGCCTAAGCGCGGCTCTCTCGCAAAAAGCCTCGCTTGAGGAGCAGTGCAGGGGCGCCGCCGCAATTCTTGAGAGCATGCAAAGCTCGCTTGAGATCGCAAAAGAATCCCTTGCGCAGGCGCAAAAAAAGCGCGATGAGATGCAGCTTCTTTTGCAGGAAGCGGATTCGCTTGAAAAATTCAGGCAGGTGGTTATCGCAACCCAGTCCCAGCTTCGCGAAACCTTAATTTCAGACATAAATTCCGCCCTCGCCCGCCTATGGCCAATGCTGTATCCTTACAACGACTGGAGCGGAGCGAAAATAGTGGCAGGGCAAAAGGATTATTCTTTGCAGGTGTTTCAGGGCGAATACCTGGATTTGCAATCGCATGCCTCCGGGGGGGAGAGGGCGTGCATGGGGCTTTGCCTTCGCGCCGCGCTCTCAATAATTCTCACGCCCCAGCTGGGCTGGCTTATATTGGATGAGCCCACCCACAACCTTGATTCGCAGGCGGTGCAGGCGCTGGGGCGCGCCCTCTCCGAAAAAATGCCGCACATAATTTCGCAGGTAATAGTGATCACACATGAGCCGCGCCTGCTTGAGAGCGCGCCTGCGCGCGTATTTGAATTCTCACGCGATAAGGAAAAAGGCGAGGACACTCAGGTATTTGCCGCGGATTAATAAAACTCTTTTTTTGTTTGAGCCAGCGCCTCAAGAAGCTTTCCCTCTACATCTTTCTCCCCTGCGCCAAACCTCTCCTCTACAAAATAAGTTGCATGCAAATAAGCGTTTGCATCCGACTTGAGGTACTGCTGCAAAAAAGCCCGCTCTTCCCCGTGCAAAATTAAGCCTGCTCCTTCAAGCTGGCATATCAGATTAAGGGCTTCCGGAATGCATTCCCCCATTTTCTGCATTGCCTCAAGGTGCGCCGCAGAATTGAATTTTGGCTCAATGCCGCAGAGCACAATGTCTTCCGAGGACACGTTTCCGGCAAGCATCCCTATCCCGTGAAGGCGCGCAAGCTTGTAAAGCAAATTTCCAGCAACCGCAATTCTTATCTCTCCCGCCGCCGAAAGCTCTTTTTCTTCTTTGGCAGAAAACGAGACAAGGTATGCCCTGTGCGCGGCCTCATACATGTTTTCCCGTGAGCGGCTGAATGCGGCTGCAGGGAAATTAAAAAGCGAGGATATCTGCTCAGGCACATCTTCTCTTGAGAAAAGCTCAAGCACTATCGCGGCCATCTCTCCTCCCGGCGCCTGCGATACATGAAATTTTCTCTCCCCTATCAAAATGTCCGCGCGCCTCTCCTCTGTGCGTATTGCTGAAATTATTCTTTTGAGCGCAACATCCCCCGAGAGGGAGGGCACAACCTGCACAGACGCATTTTTAGCATATTTTTCATTTTGCAAAATTCCCGCATTTGCCTCTTTTGCAAGCTTTGGGGGAATTTTTCTGCCTTTTTTAATATTAAAATGCCCTGCACCCCTGTCTTTTAGGGAATTTGCCTCATCCGTCAAATAAAACGGGATTTTTGAATTTAATATAAACGAAGCCCTTGCTAATGCACCAGGCGCTTTCGCCTCTTTCGCATTGGCAGGTTTTTGTTTCCTGCTTTTTCTGGCACCCATTCTAATCCCAATTAACCGTTATTTTTCCCACAACCTGCCGTTCTTTTTAGCATTTATTCTAATGTTGTGTATAACTTATTCTGCCTCTAAAAGGTTAAAAACAATTGTCTCAGCCTAAACCGCGGGGGGAAACACCAGCGAACCTTTGCCCCCCTCAAGCCCGCATTTTGCTTAAGCAAAACGGGCGGCAATAAGCTCTGGCATGCGTTTTGCACAGGAATTTTTGAAAAAATGCCAATCAAATGCTTTTTATTCTGCCTCTTCCAAATTTAGCCAACACCTGGTGAATTTTTATGAGATATTGGGCAATTTTGGCAATCTTGGCGCTTGCAACATTTTCTTTTGCAACAAACAGCAGCGCCTTTACGCTTGAGAAAGTTTACAACGGCTCTGCAGGAAGGGGCGACTTGCCATTTAGCTTTCAGAAGCCGGTTTCCATATTCATAGATTCCGACGGGCTTATGTATGTAAGCGATGATTCGGCATCAGCTATTTATGCGCTTGATGAAAATGACGCGGTTGTGCGCTCAATCGGCAAAAAAGGCGCATCAAGCGAGCTTAGCAATCCAACCGCCTCCTGGTATGACGGGCAGAAAACATATATAACTGATTCCGGGCTTGCAGGAATATACTACGATGTTAAAGGAACCGGAATTGTGCGAATGAATGTAATCTCCCCTTTTCTCACAAACCCATCCGCGCTCTGGGTTGAGGGCGGGGGAATTTGGATTCTTGACAAGGCAAAAAACAAGGTATATGCATACAACATCAGCCTTGACAAATACGAGGGCACTTACCTTTCTGAAGGATTCGGGGACGGCAAGCTCTCCTCCCCGTCCGACTTGTTCTTTGACGGGGAAAGATTCTATATAGCAGACACTGGAAATAACAGGGTGCAGGTATTTTCAAAGAATTTTGAATACCTCTCGGTGATAGGCACAGGCAAAGGGGGCCTGAGCCTCAACGGCCCGAAATCAGCCGCATCAGATGGCAAAAGGGTTTATGTCGCAGACACTTATAACAAAAGAATAATCGTCTTTGATTTGCAGGGGTTTGTGCTTGACGAGTTTGATGAGGCAATAGCAGGAAACATCTCATTTCAAAATCCGGTTTCAGTAAGGGTAAAGGATGAGAAGCTATATGTGGTTGACGGCTCCCTGGCAGAGGTTTTTGTTTATTCGATAAACTGGAGCGCCAGCACCCAAAACCTTTTCTCAGAATTAATTAGCGCAAACACAACCGTGCAAAATTATAATCGGACCACAATAGCGCTTGCCAAAGGGATGGGCGCGCAAATTTCCGCATACGCTCTTGGCTCAAATATGCAAACCGCATTCTCGTATTTTGAGGCGGGGGATTATGCAAAAGCAAGAAAAGAGCTAAGCGACACGCTGGAGCTTCTTGAGGCAAGAAAGAAAGCCGACACAAAGGCAATGGAATCCGCGCTTCTCTCAAAAATTGATTCTGCTTCAAAATCCGCCCAATATTACAACGGGGCTTCCCTTACATTAAGCCAGCAGGAAAAGCTTGCAGAGGCGCAATCCTCAATAGATGCCGCAAAGGCGGCGCTCGCATCAAAAAATTACAAAACATCCCTCTCATTTGCGGACTTGGCATCCTCTTCCCTTGAAAGCATCGCAAACGCGCCGGCCTCTCCCCCCGCAAACAATACCGGCTCCGGGCAAAGCGAGCCGGCTTCAGGCACTTTGCGCATAATGGTGCAGGCGCAGGCGGATAGGGCAAACCTGTCCCTCTCCTCTTTGCAGCAAAGGGCGCAAATGCTTGGCATATATATAAACTTCGAGCCAGTCCCCTCCCTTATCCAAAGCGCAAACGCACTTTTGGAGGTAAGCCAGTTTGACGAGGCAAAGGCAAGCCTTGAGGCGGCGCAAGCGCGCCTTGATGAAATATCCGCCTCAATGGACGCAAATGAGGCGCAAATAATAGAGGCAAATATTACTCTCTCGCAGGCTCTAAAAGCATCCGCCGCGTCCGGCTCTGCGGAGGCAATGGCAAAAGCAGAAGAGGCGCGCATAATGCTCTTTGAAAACCCGCAGCAGGCGCAGGCGCTTGCGCGAGAATCAATCCAACTCTCAAATTCAGGCGGGGCAATGCTGGAGCTAAGCCCGCTTGCGCTCGCGCTAATAGCATTTGTTGCCATACTTTTCTCTGTTGCAATATTGGGGGCGGCCGCCTTTATCCTCATAAAAAGCAGGCAAAAAGGGCTTGCAGGCGCCGGGGAGAAATTCAGCGCCCCTAAAATAGAGCTTAAAATAGATTTGGGGGGCAGAAGAAAGAAGGGGCTTTAGCTAGTTTTCCCTGTTTTTATTTTCCCTTATCCTTTTCCAATTTTTGCAAAAGCGCAAATTCATTTTCCCTTATTTTTTTGCAATGAGTGCATCCTCTCCACTTCGCTTGTGGTGCTAATTTCCCCTATCCCCTTGTCCTCCCTTATCTGCACCATGCGCGGAAAGCGAAGCGCATACCCTTTTTTTCCTGCCTCTCCGCATGTGTGCACATTTGAGAGGGAAATTTCATCAGCAGAAACAGATATCACTATTTTTGGCTCAACCCAGAAATCCGGCTTGAGCTTTGCCCTCAAATGCGCGGGCTTTTTTTGCAATTTAAGCTTTGCAAGCATTTTGCCAAGCTCAGCCATTTCTTCCTCGGAGAATCCGCTTCCTATCTTTGCAACAGTCTCAAGCTCCCCGCTGCTCTCGTTTCTCACAGCCGCCAAAAGCCCGCCAAAATTAAATTCAGCCCTCTGCCCCTCTCCCAAATAATACCCCACAACAACAACGTCCAAAGTATCTGCCATTTTGCCATAGCTTTTTTTGAGCTTTATCCAGGCAAACTCGCGCGCCCCCGCAACATATGACGCCTGCAAATCTTTTGCTATTACCCCTTCCAGCCCCTCGTCTATGCATTTTGCAAAAAAATTCTCAAGCTCGTCAGCCGTTCCCGCCATTTTCAGCTCGGTGGGCGCAATCGCCTTTGAATGCTTCACAAGCGCCTCAACCCCCTGCCTTCGCCTCTCATAAGGCATAAGGGTGCAATCCTCCCCATTAAGATACATGATGTCAAACGCAAATAATTTTAGCGGAAAATCCTTTTGCATTTTCTCAATTCCGTATTTTCTTTTTCTCTGTATTGTCATCTGAAAAGAATAATACCTCTCCTCCTTCTCATTATATGCAAGCGCCTCTCCCTCAAAAATAACTTCTTTTGCCTTTAATTTGTGCGCAGCATCAACAATTTCAGGAAACGCATGGCTCACCTTCTCAAGCTTTCGAGAATATAATTCCACTCTCTCCCCTTTTTTGTGCACCTGAAGCCTAAACCCGTCGTATTTTCCCTCAACCGCGCATTTTCCTATTTTTTCAATTATTCCTGCAGAAGTTGTAAGCCTCTCTGCCAGCGCGGGCCTTATGGGGGAGAAAACCATTGGCTTGAATTTTCCTATCCTCTCATAATCAAAAAGGCACTCTTTAGCAATTAACCCCAAATCAGAGCACAAATTATATGCCCTCTCAATAGGCTTTCTTATGCTTTTTTTCCAGCCCTTCAATTCAATATCATAAATTCCTTTTTCAACTTCCTTCGCCCGTGAGGCAACAAGCCCGCCCACCCGCAGATTTTTGGAATATATTAATTCAACTTCCTTACCCTTTATCGCTTCTATTTCCTTATCGCATTTTGCATGAAACCTCAAGCCGGCAACCTCATCCTCATCCAAAAATTTCACAACTTTTATTTTGCATTCCTTTTTTTCATGCATCAACGCGCAAATTTCTTTTTTCGCAATGCTGCTTCTTATCATGGCAAGCGCGTCCATCATCGTCGGCTCGGCAATGCCAAGGCGCATTTTTCCCACGCAAAAGCGGGCAATATATTTTGCCTCGCATGCATTGGCAGAATTTAGCATTTGCGCTATCTCTTTTATTTTTCCCTCCTGGCTCCCCTTCCCCTGCATTTTTGCAAGCTTCACAAGTCCCTCATACGCATCAAGAAGCGCCAGCTTTCCGCTTGAGAGCGACATCTGCCTCTTTTTCTCAAGCGCCCATTTTGCAACAAGCCCCAAATCCCCCATTTTTTTGAATTTTGCATCAACTTCTTTTTGCGAATGCCCGCTAACAAGGCATATCGCCCTCTGGCAAAGCTTCTCCCCTATTCCCAACTCCAGCCCATCATAGGGGGGGAGAAGAATTCCGTGCGTCATATATGCAAGAGGGGGCGCTTCCTCCTCTTTAGCATCAGAAATAAGGGATGCGAAAATTTCCGCCATCCTTATGCGTGAGCCGGCCGCCTCTATTTCATCCCATGCAGCTGCCACTTTTTCAAAAAGCATGATAAACTAAGCAAATAAGCAAATAAAAAGAATATCCTTTTGGCAAAGCGGCTTTCCCTGCCCCCTAATTGCCGCAAAACTTCTCACCTGTGCTCTTGCATATGCATTACCCCAAGCTTTATTGCAAAATAAACCGTAATGCTGATAACCGCCCCCGCAATAAAGGCAACCAGCAAGTTTTTGCCCCCATTCCTGTTTTTCTGATTCTCATATTTTTGCAGGCACGCTTTGGCGCTGTCAAGAAATAGTTTTGTTTCAGAAACTTCTTCGCTTCTCTTTTCGGCGGATTTTTCCTTTCCCAAACTGCCCTCCCTGCCTGCGCTTATTTTCGCCTTTTCTATAAATTCCTTCGCCCTCTCAAGCTCTGCCATCTGCTTTGCAGGCATCACTTTGGCATTTGAAATTTTCTTCCCCTGTGAAAATGAGGCGCTTTGCGCATAATTCGCGTTATGCGCATTAAAAAACAGGAAAAAGGAAGCTATCGCTATAATCGCGGTTTTTCTTTGAGGAATGCACCTTATTTTCATTTTAGCTCACTTTAAGTACACCCCAACTTCCCGAAAATATATTGCCCGCTTTAATTTATATTCTTATGTCGCCCCTATCTATCTGCACGGGGGGCGATTCTTTTCGGTGCTGCTATGCAAAAAAATATTTTGAAAAAACTGCCGCAAAAATTCAAAAGCGCATTTTGCAAATTCACCGCATTTGCCATATTAGCAGAAGGGATTCTCCTTTTCCCCAATAATGCTCTCTCACAAGGGAAACCCGGGCAGGAAAGCAAATTATTTAAGATCAAGCCGTCCGCCCATTCCATATTTGCAAAAGAAACGCACGGCTTTTTGTCGGAGGGGAATTATCAGCCATCTTATTCTTTTGCCCTGCCTGCGCACCTTGGGGAAAAAACTCCCATTTCACCTATCTCAAGGCAGGCTTTTTCCACAGGCACGATTTTTAGCATGCAATTGCCATATCTCCAAAGCATTTCAGGCGACCTATATTTCCGGCAAAATCCATCCAGAGTTTTAATGGAAGAAGCAAACAAGCTGAACGCAGACATAAACCCCGGCAAAATAATGTTAGGCAATTTAACCCTGGTTTTAACTCCGATAATTGATTGCAGCATAAACGACAGCAGGTTCTTTCGGGGGGCGGGCTTGCAAGCGTTATTTTACCTTGATTTTGATTATTCTAAAATTTATTTCTCCTATCTGCCTTATCAGCCAAACATCATGAATTCTATCCTGGAGCACAGATTATGGCTTAAGGTCAATTTCTAAGCTTGAGCCAACCCCATCCAAAGCCTCTAAAAGCATTATATCCCAAATATTTGCGGTATCTATGGACTGCATAAATGACAAATTCACCCCAATAGCAAAAATTCTTGAAGGAAAGCATGAGGGGAAAAAAGTGAAAGTGCGCGGCTGGGTGCACAGGGAGAGGCATTCTGCCAAAATGGCATTTGTTGTAATGCGCGACTCCACAGGAATTATCCAGTGCACCCTCAAAAACGAAGAAAGCGGGGCAGAAGGCGCAAAAGCGGGAAAAGCCGCATCAGAAAAAAAGAAAATATTTGAGGCTGCCACCAGCGTTTATGTAGAATCCTCCTGCATGCTGGAAGGAATTGTAAAAAAGGACGAGCGCGCCCCCGGCGGCTGGGAAATTCAAATTTCCAATTTTGAAATCATTTACAAAGGCGAGCCGTTTCCAATAGCAAAAGACCAGTCAACCGAATTTTTGCTTGACACCCGCCACCTCTGGCTAAGAAGCCAAAAGCTTACAAAAATATTCAAATTGCGCCATTACACCATGCAAATTTTAAGAGAATTTTTTGACAAAAAAGAATTTCTCTCTCTTCCTCCACCCATAATCACAAAGTCAGCATGCGAGGGAGGGGCAACCCTTTTTGAGATGGATTATTTCGGCTCCCCTGCATACTTAACTCAGTCCGGGCAAATGTATGGGGAAGTTTTCACAACCTCTCTGGAGAACATTTATGTGCTTGCCCCCTCTTTTCGCGCAGAGCCCTCAAGAACAGTAAGACATCTGGCAGAATACTGGCACTTAGAGCCGGAAATGGCATTCTATAACCAGAAAATGAATATGGATTTGCAGGAGGAAATGCTTATCTATCTCTGCCAAAACATTGCCAAAAGGCACCCGCAGCTTTTGCAGGATGTGGGAAGAAACCCAAAGGATTTGCTGAAAATAAAGGGCACTTTTGAGAGAATCCCCTACAAAAAGGCAATAGAGAAATGCCAATCACTTGATTTAAAAATAGAGTATGGGCAGGATTTGGGCGCGGATGAGGAATTTGAGCTTACCAAAAATTTGGACAAGCCGATATTTATCCACAACCACCTAAAAGCATTCAAGGCGTTTTATATGAGAGAGGATGAGAGCGAGCCGGGCACGGTTCTCTCAAACGATTTGCTTGCGCCTCAGGGGCATGGCGAGATAATAGGCGGCTCTGAGAGAATATGGGACGAGAAGGAATTGCTTGAGAGGATGAAAGAGCTAAACCTTCCATTGGCAGATTACCAATGGTATGTTGATTTGAGAAAATACGGCTCTGTGCCGCACGCCGGATTCGGGCTTGGAATAGAGCGAGTGGTAAAATGGATGCTTAATTTGGAGCACATACGCGACACAATACCTTTCCCCCGCACCATAAACAGGTATTATCCGTAATTATCTTAAACTATCCCGCCGTTTCTATATCATGAAAGCAATGCATTATGCAAGTGTCAAAAAGATGGCAGCCTTTGAGCGCCTTATTTCTGGGCACAGAAAACTTCTCTGGGCAATCGGCAATCTGTGATGCCAAAAGAATTACCGCCCTGCGCCGCAAGCAGGCTTTTCAATAAGGTTTTTTGAGATGGAAATTGAGGCAATAAAAAAAGCGCTTTTGCAGCAAATTGAAAAAAACGGCATAAGCGAAAAAGAATATTTACAGCTTGGGAAAGATGGGAAAAGCTATCTGCAAAAAAGAGGGGAAAAATATTTCCTAAAGATAGAATTTCGCAAATTAATAAGCGTCGCGATGACTGGGGGCGTCTTTGACATCATCCATCCCGGGCATATTCTCACCTTAAGCGAGGCAAAAAAGCAGGCGGATTTGCTGATAGTTGCAATCGCAACAGATGAAACCGTGAAAAAAACAAAAAAACGGGAGCCCATGCACCGGCAGCCCGAGAGGGTTCAAATGGCAAATTCTCTCAAGCCTGTTGATTTGGCAATTGCAGGCGGAGCCGACTGGCGCCAAACGTTGCAGCAAGTCTCTCCAGACATAGTTATTTTCGGCTATGACCAAGAAGAGAAAAAAATTGAAGGGATACAAACAATAAAGCTGGATATTTTCTCCTCATCAGAGCACTCAAAGACGGGAAAGGTAAGGGAAAAATTAGGGTTTTAGTATATCTTGTCGTGATGGTCAAAATCAACAAACAATATCAAATTTCTATCCAGATAAACTCTAAACATAAGCACAAAATGCTTGTCTATGTGGACCCTCTTAAGGTCCTTTAGCCCATAGCGCAAATTCTTGTAACGCATTACTGACTCTTTGTCTGCTTTCACTATTTCATTTATTTTCTTTTCTATAATAAGCGACTTTTTCCTGTCCTTTTTTGCAAATTTCTCCATCTTAAGCCGCAAACTAGGAGAAAGGTCAAACTCAAACATCTACTCCCCTCTGGCAAGCTTTTCAAGTTCCTTTAGAGTCATTCTCCTATCAGGATATTTTTTCATGTGCTCATCGCACATATCAAGGATTTTTTTCACATACTCTTCTTTGGGTTCCTTCTCCACATACTCCTCCCCGTACATGTGGATAAATTTGCTTAACGCCTGCGCCTTGTCATGCAAGCCAAATTTTGCCTTTATTACGTTGAGAACCCTGTTGGAATAATCATCAATTTCAATTTGCGCCAATACCATAATACCACATCTATTTCATATAGATATGGAATATATTTAAAGCTTTCTTCTGTTTATCGCCACATATGGCTTATCAAAACATATATAAACATCTCTCAACACTATATTACTATAAAAATTGAGGTGCATTTATGAGCGTTATAGGAAAGCAAATCTCGGCAAACGGCAAAATCTTTACTGTCAAGGAGTCATGTGATGCAGGGGGCATAAGAGTGCCTGATGCCTTCAAAAAATACGGGCCATCCATAATAAAGCACAAGGATTTGGATTTTCTTTACACTAACCAAGAAATAAGGGAAAAATACTTCAATATCCTGCAGGAAATCTACCCTGTCATCTCAAAACTTATGGGCGCCAATTCAGCAAAAAAAGGCGAAATAGTGCCTCTTGGAGAGCTTGACAAGGAAAACGGCAAATTTTATGTTGAAGGAAGCTTCAGGGGAAAAACCACAAGAATGTATCTCTTTAGCGAAAAGCAGGCAAAGGCAATGAATATAGCCCTAACAAAGCCGGCATTTGCAGCAATTGAGGACGGCTACAACATAGTTAACGTCTCCAAAGACGCATATTCAATTGATGTGCCCGAAATTGCCCTTCCAAACCTTCGCGTCTATTACGGCTCTTTCAAAAACGGGGAATTGAGGTATATTGATGCCGAGTTTTCAATACCTGTTGGGGAAATTTCAGATGCATTTGATATAAATACCACCCGCAAATTCTATTCATTCAAGCCGGGTCCTGCCGTCCGCGGCTACAGCGTCTTCAGCTACGGCGGCAGGTTTGGCGTCGGCTTCGGCTTCAACTACGGGCGCATCATCGACGGCGACAGGCTCGGCCGTTTTGGGGTGCTAGGAGAGCAGACTGGCGCGCAAGCGCCAGCCGCCGCTCTCCTCAAATAAAAACAAGTTCAATTCTAACCGCTCTCTTTTTATAATTTCTCAGTTTACTGCTACAGTATGGAAGAGCCGGCAAAAGAGAAAAAAAGCGTCGCATCCCGCGGAGTGCCATCAAAAGAATCAATGTTTCTCCCGCCGCATGACTCCCCCTTAATCCGCTCTTTTCAGGACAAGGATGAAAATCCCACAAGAAACACATGGGATTTAGGGGAGGTTTCCACCTTTATTTTCCCAAAGCAATATCAGGATAAATACCACTCAATAGCCTCCGCCTTCCTTGCATTATTAATGAAGGAAACAAAGGTGGAAGGCGCGCAAATTTCCCAATTCATAAAAGATAACAGCATCTCAAAGGCAACCTTTTACAACCGCGTATTGCCGCGCCTTAGAAGAGTCGGCATGGTAAAAATTCACAGGCACACAATAATCGCAAAAGAGAGCAAAAGAAAATACCGCCCCATGAGCGTGCACCTCTCAAAAACATTTGGAAACTATCTTTCCAAAATAGGGGACAGCTGGCTTGCCATAGTGGATGAGGCAAGAAGCAAGAGCGACCAGCAAAAAAGATTGCAAACATTTGAGGATAAAAAAGAGCAGTAAGCCTGAAAAAACCTTTTATATAATTTCTGCAAAATAAGAAAAATTCAAATTTCCTCAAAAACATCCTCGTTAGGATACACTACAAGCCCCTCGCCCGGCACAATATCAAACGGGCATATTTTTTGGGTATGGTTTGTGCCTCTCATTTTAAATATCTCAATCGCCCTTATGCGCGCATTATTTTTGCGGGGGCGATGAAGCGCAATTACGGCATCAGTCAAATATTCCATTCCAAAGTCGGTCCTTACGGAGGCGTTTCTTACAGCCTCTCCGGAAAACACGGTAGTGCATTTCCATTTTCTAATCATGTCAAAAAGCTCTAATTGCGCCTCTCTTGCCTGGTATTTTGAGCCGAATAGAACCACATAAGATGTAAGCGAATCAACAACAACCCTTTTTGCCCCAATATCTGTAATCGTGTCCCAGATAAGCCCCCCTCCCTCCTCCGAGAGCTTTTTCACCTCGTTGGGAGTATAATTAATTATTGAGAGCTTCCCCTCTTTCTCAAGGGATTTTAAGTCCCACCCATAATCAAGGGAATGCCTAATTATGTTCTCTTTTGGCTCCTCCAAAGAAAGTATGATGCCAGGCTCGTCATAAAACGCGGCGCCTGTGTAAATAAACTGGTTTAGAAAAGTGGATTTGCCGCTTCCTGCCCCTCCCATCACAAGCACGGAAGAATTTCTCTCAAACCCTCCGCCGCAAAGCTCGTCAAGCCCCGGAATTCCTGTCGGCACACGCGAGAAATCCTCAGGCTCGCCTTCCCTTATCTGCGATATTTTCACTTTTGCCTCCTGCTTTGCCATATTCATAGCTTTTTAGACAATATTTAAAAGATATCTTCCCCCCCATTTCTTTGATGGCAGGCAATTCAGGGCAGGGGGTGGCAGAACAAACGGCCCAACTTGCAAAAAAAGAGAAAATACCAACCCAAATTTCAGGGCTTGACTCAATTTTGGGGGGCGGGCTTTTTCAGGGCACAAACCTTCTGTTGCACGGCTCGCCTTTATGCGGCAAAAAGCCTCTTTTAATGCAATTTATCTACGAAGGATTGCGCTCAGACATTCCGGGGGTATTTGTGCTTACCGACTTTGGCTATAAAGAGTGGAAAACAAAAATGGCATCCTCTGGCTGGGATTTGGCGCCTTTTGAGAAAAACGGCGCATTGCATGTTATCGACTGCTACTCTTCCCAGTTTGAGCCCTCTTTGCAGGATGAGCCCCACATAAGCCATGTGCCAAGCCCGAATGCGCTTTCAGCCATTTCTTTGCAGCTTGCAAAAATGCAGGAAAAAATGGGGCAAAACTTCGGCTCTTATAATTTGGCTTTTCATTCCCTCTCCTCCCTTCTTGAGGAATCAACGCCTTCTACATTTCACCATTTTTTGCAGTTTACTGCAGGCAAATTAAGAAAATCAGGGGCAACCTCAATATATTCCCTAGAGCTTGGAATGCATGATGAAAAAGATGTTACCATGGTGGAGCACATAATGGATGGGGTAATAGAATTTCAGGAAGGAAAAGTAAGAATAAAAGGGCTTGAGGGCGCAAGCCACAACTGGCATGACTACACCATAATGCCGCACGGAATTGAGATAAGGTAAATTATTTTTTTCCAGCGCCCAAATTAAAGATGTCTGTTTCCAAATCCTTTTCTTTAAGAAGCTTATTTGAAATTTTCTCCAAAATCCTTTTCTTAAACTCTTTATATTCTTCCGGCTTTAATTGCACGTTGCCGACTGCAAACCTGAGATTTTTCACATTAAAGCAAAACATGCAGTCATTGCAATTCTCAATATTGTGGGAAAAATAACAGTCAGAGCATTGGTGCGAATCGCTAACTTCCAAACACCTTGTAATTTTATGGCAATTATAGCAATTTATGCAAAACCCGCTCTCCCACGCAGTATATGCGCCAAATATAGCTTCTGACTCATAAGGCCAGAAAGAATAAGCTGTCTGCTTTGAGCGAATCGGCGCGCTTCCCATATAAGCATCCTGCGCGTCTATGAGCACGGTCGCCCCTTTGCAATTTACGCATTTTCCAACCTCTTTGTCAAGGTTTGAATATGCCACTTTATGAAAATTCTTGCAAACAGATTCCAGCTTTCCCGCATCCACTCCCTCAACATTTTCCCTCTCAACAAAATAATCTGCCACCCGCCTCATCTCGCTCTCAGGCAAAAACCTTCCCTCAAGCTCAAAAAGCTCTGATATGCGCCTGCGATAACCTGTCACAAGCACCTCTTTACCGCTAAAAGGGGATTTCATAGGAACATTTTCAGGCACATGCCGATACAGCCATTTCTCATACTGGCGCATCTCTCCCAAATCAACGCCAAGCAAAAGCTTTGAGGTTTTTGAAAACGCCTTTTGTATGGGAGTTATGTCAAAGCTTCTCTCCTTATCATTATCCGCAACATTCAGCTTCTCATGCGGGTATTTTCTACACTCCTGAAAAATTGAGAAAAGCGAATAAATTTTCTTTTTTGCCTCAAGCTCATCAGCAATCTGGCAAACCAGTTTTTTCTTTAATTTCAAATACTCCTCTTTCGCTAATTGCAAATTCCCTATAAGATTCCTTTTTCCTATCCCCCCGAAAGAGAACATGCAGTCATTGGAATTTTGCATGCTTCCGCAAAAATAGCAGTCTGAGGTAAGCTCGCAGGAGTGTGACTCAAGGCAGCGCATAATTTTGCTGCCAGAGCACATCATTGCATGCACAGAAGCCGTTGCCCCATACTGCCCCCAGCAATATTCGCACCCATGCAAATACCTTGTGCGCGAGGCAAATTTCGAGCCCTGCACAATGGCGCAATTTCGTATAAAATGGCTGTTCATCACGTCTGTTGAGCCTTCGATGTTTGAGGAATTTCCAAGCACAATGTTTCCTGTGTAATAAGCCCTCTCCTTTATAGCGTTTGCAATAGAGTCAATATCCTTTAACTCATTAATGTTAAGCGGCTCATATTTTTTGGAATAATCAAGCTCGTCATGGCTCAAATATTTTGCATCTTGCGCAAAATCATCTTTTGAGAGCACAACTTTTTTCCCTGTTAAAGAGGATTTTCTCTCATAAGGCCCTTCAATATAATGCCCAAGCCATTTTTCATAATCTTCCAAGTCGCCTATGTCGCGCCCGAAAATTATCTTGCAGCTTGTTTTCCAAGCGTTATTTATTTCTTTGCAAGGTTCTGTATTTTCCAAGGCTTTCACCATTTCTCGCAATGCACCCTTTCCTTCTCCACGCCGCCCTCCAAAAGCTGGGAATTTATTGCCTCTGCAAACCCTTTCGAGCCGCAAATGAAAAAGTGCGCCCCCTCCATTTTTGGGCAGTGTTTTTTTATCACATTAAAATCAATATGCCCTCTCTCGCATTTCACACCTGCCGGGCATTCGCGGGTAATTGAATATATCAGCTTAAATTCAGGGTGTTTGGCAGCATACTCGTCAAGCAATTTTTTGTATGCAACCTCTTCCAAATACTTATTTGAGTAAAATAAGCATATCTCTTTTTTTTCTTTTTGCAAAAGCTCCTCAATCATGCACAAAAGCGGCGTAATGCCTACTCCCCCAGCCAAAAAAACATATTTTGAAGCGGTTTCAGGCAATCCAAAAATTCCAAAAGGGCCGGATATTTCAACTTCGCTTCCCTCACTCAAGCCAGTAAGCGCGGCTGTAAATTCCCCCTCCACCTTTATCCCAAAGCAAATTCTTTTCCCGTCAAAGGGATGCAAAATGGAATATGAGCGAAAGTTATGCTTAATTTCTGCAGGCACATGAATATTTTTCACAATAGCAAACTGCCCTGCTTTGTAAGGGAAAACGTTTCCCTCTTTAGGAGAAAACTCAAGAGTCCATACTGTTTTGCTTTCCTGAGTTTTTTTCGCAAGCGCATATTTTTCATATTTTGGCATATGCCATTTTTGGCATAAAGAAAATAAAAACCCCTATTAAAAGAGAAAAAACCCGGGGAAAATATTTCTCCCTTTTAAAAGCACATTTATAAGTTTTACACACTCTAAATAAAACATCGCGCTTTTGAAGTAGGCGGTTATCTTAATTCAACCGTTAATTTGTGATAAAATGAGCGAGACAACAAAAGACAAATCCTCCGAAAGCTTCCTAAAGGAGGTAAGCGCCGTGTGCGCCGCAGAGGAAAAAGCCCACAAAAAGGTGGAAGATGCTTCCGCAAAGGCGTCAAAAATCGTCTCAGATGCGCATTCGGAAGCCGTAAAGATAACAACAAACGCCTCAAAAGGGGCAGTCAGCGAAAAAAACAGCATAATCTCAAAAGGGCGCGCAGAGGCGGACAATTCCATAAAAAAGATTATTGAGGCTGCAAACAAAAAGGCGGCTTCACTCTCTTCAACCCGTCTTAGTGAGCGGGATGCGAAAAAGCTTGCAGAATCCCTTCTGGAAGATTAGAGGTATAAATTTTATGCTAAAGCCGGTTGCCATGAAAAAGGTCAGGATGGTGGGGCTTCTTGCAGACCTTCCCGCCGCACTTTCCCTATGGAGGCGCCTTGGCGCCATCCAACTGGAGGCAACCCCTTTCGAGTCGCTTGGAATAAGCAAAGGCACCCCTTTAGAGGCATATGATGCCATAAGCGAGCAGCTTGTCAAAATAAGGGCAATAAAAAACGCACTTATCCCTGTTCCCATAACTCCCGAGCCGCTAAATGCCCGCCCCGTGGAACTGGCAAAAAAAATAGACATCAGCGAGGAGCTTGTGCAGATTGCCTCAGAGCGGGATAAGATGAAAAAAAGAATAGAGCCTCTCACCTCAAGAAAAAACGAAATCTCCCGCCTTATCGAGCTGAATGTGGATTTTGCCATGCTTCCAAAATCCCTTGCATTTCATATTTATAGTATAGAAAAAAGCAAAATTTTGCAGATAAGGGAAAAATTTGCAAAGCATTTCAGGCATTCGCAATGGCTTGAGGCGGCAGACCCGCAAAATAAAAAAAACCTTCTTGCGCTTGTGGCAGTTCCAAGGGATGAAACTTGCGCAAAAGTATTTGAGGGGTGCGAGCAGCTAAAGGTGCCAAAAATATGCGCAACCGCCCGCCAGGCAGTGCTTAAAATGGACGCAGAAATCGCGGATATTAACGAAACGCAAAGAAAGCTAAATTTCAGGCTAAACGAGCTCTCTGAAAAATATTATCCCCAATGCGCCCGCCTTGAGGAGGCTTTGGCGCTGGACGCAAAGCTTGCGCGCACGGCTTCAAAATTCGCAAACAGCGGCAAATGCTTTTATGCGCAAGGCTGGATAAAGGCGGATGATTTTGCAAGATTTGAGCGAACCAGCCGAAAATTCCTAAACGATAACATAGACATAAGGTGCATCCCCGAGCATCTGCACAATAACATCGGCTGTCCCACAGTTCTCTCAAACCCAAAGCCTGCGCGCCCTTTCCAATTTTTGGTGGAATTTCTCTCAATCCCCCGCCCGGATGAGATAGACCCTTCATTTTTCCTTCTCTTCACGATTCCCATTGTTTATGCGCTTATAGTAGGGGATGCCGGATACGCGGTAGTAACTCTTATCCTCGCTTACCTCATAAACAAAAAAGTGCAAAAAGGCGGGATGATGGACAACTTCACCCGCATTTGGATGCTGGGCGCGCTTCCGACATTTATTTTCGGGATTTTATTTGATGAATACTTTGGCTACTCGCACGCGCAAATTTTGGGAGAAAAACTCTACACCCCTCTCATACACAGGGTGGGGGATGTGCAGGGGCTTCTGCTTCTCACAATTTTGGTGGGCTGGTTTAACATTCTTTTCGGATTCCTCTTAGGAATAATAAACGAGTGGAAGCATAGCAAAAAGCATGCGTTTGCAAAGCTTTCCTGGATTTTGGTGCAAATAGGGGGCACCGGGCTTGTGGCAACATTTCTTTTGGGAGCAACAGGCATGGAAGTGGGATTGCCAAGCATAATAATATTTGCAATAGGCGCCGCCGGGCTTTTGGTGTTTGAGGGAGTAATGGGGCTTGTGGAAATTCCGGGCCTTGCATCCAATATCATGTCATATGTCCGTATCGCGGCGGTGGGAATAGCGGGGGTTATTTTGGCAGAGGCAATAAATTCCCTTCTTGCGCCAGACCCGGCGTCACTGGCAACCTTGGAGGGCATGGTTATATTTATTCTCATATCAATAGCATATGCTATTGCGCACGCGGTAAATGCGTTTGTGGCAATGTTTGAGAGCTTTATTCACGGCTCCAGGCTGTCTGTGATAGAGTTTTTCGGCAAGTTTTACAAAGGGGGAGGCACTTCATTCTCCCCTCTCACGCTCAGGAGAAAATACACTCTTGAGCCTAATGTTCAACCAAACATGGATTGATAAAATTAAAGAGGTGTAAATGTATGGCAGACGCAACAACTGGGGCTTTGATAGGAAAGGAGGCCGGCCTTGCGCTGGCTGCAGGAATCTCAATGGCAGGAGCCGCTCTTGCAACAGCATGGGCACAGGCATCCATTGGTTCTGCAATCATGGGTGTAATAGCCGAGAGGCCTGAGGAGATGATGAAACTTATCATCTACATGGCTTTGCCCGAGCTTTTGGTATTGCTCGGTTTCGTGGTATCCTTCCTTATGCTTGAGGAGCTCAAAGTGCCGGTGGCTCACTAATTTCCCAAAAAGAGTGAGACTATGGGCTTGGAGAAACTCTGTGCAGAAATTGAGGATGATTCCCGCAAGCGCTCAGATGAAATCATAAAACAAGCGCAAAAAGAGGCAAAAGAGATTCTCTCTTCTGCCAAGCAGGGCGCAAAATCCTCTGTAGAGGCGGCAAAGGCGCAGGCAAAAAAGTTCTCCCGCTCCGAGAGCGAGGAGCGCATCACTGCGGCGCAGCTGGAAGCTCAGAAGCTTCTCTCCGAGGCAAGGGACGAGGCAGTAAAAAAAAGCCTCTCGCAGGCATGGGAGCAGTTCTCTGATGCAAAAAAACTTCCTCAATACCAAAAAAAGCTTCGCGCATGGGCGCAAAAGGCGCTTGATGAGCTCTCGCTGCCCGGTGCAGTTGTGCAATGCAACCAAGCAGACAGGCAGGCTCTCTTAAACGCCGGTTTTAAGCTCTCGCCGGAGCCGATAGAGTGCGCCGGAGGCGCAAGGGCGGCAAGCCGTGATGGCAAAATTGTGGTGGATTACACCCTTGAGGCGCAGTTTGACCAGAAAAAGGAAGAGCTCTCGCGCAAGGTGCACTCGATTTTGTTTGCAGGCGAAACCGGCTCTTTAGCAAAGCAGGGCGCAAAAAAACAGGGGGCAAAACAAAAAAAAGCCGGTTCAAAAAAGGCAAAGGCAAAAAAAATCGCAGGAAAAAATGCAAAAAAGAAAAGCAGCCGCAAAAGGCGGGGTGGGCGCTAGATGAATTCATTGGCATCCGCAGCAGCAGCCGGCTTTGCGCCAAGGCTTATCGAGGGAATTTACTCAAGGCTTACTTTCCGCCCCCTTGTTTACGGATATGCAAATGCTCGAGTGCACGGCATGTTTGCAAATTTTATCCCTGCAAAAAAAATAGATGAAATGATTTCCTGCCGCACCGTGCAATCGCTTGCAGAAGTGCTTGAGAGAACGGCTTATAAGCAGGATTTGATAGACCTCTCGCTGCGCTTTAAGGGGGAAGAGCTAATTGAGCTTGCAGTTGGCCAAAACTTTGCAAAATTTGCAAAATCGCTCATAAAGCTCACACCGGAGCGGGATAAGGTTTCAATTAAGGCAATACTTTCGCGCTGGGACGCGCACAATATAAAAACAGTAATACTTGCAAGAAAGCAAAAAAAGAATTATTCCCAAATAGCCCCTTATCTGGTGCTTGCAGGAAGCGTAGGCGAGGAGAAGCTAAAGCAGATGCTCCAGGCACAAAACAGCGAGCAGTTTTACGAGGCTCTTCGCGCAACCGAATTCGGGCGCGGCTTGCTTCGCATGCCCTCAAGCGCCACAGAGAGTGAGAATTCTGTGAGGCAGATGTTTCTTTCAATAGGAAAAGATTCTGCCGCGCTTGAGCCTATTCTGGCAATACTTGATGTTTATGCATATACTCTCATGGCAGGAGTTGCAAAGGCTGCAAACGGCGAGGGGCAGGTATCCTCCCTTCTTGCGCGCCAGGCATATGAGAAAAATTTAAGCACGGTTCTGCGCCTTCTCTGCGCAGGCGCGGATGCGCAAAAATTGCGCCCCCACATAGTAACAGGCGGGCGCCTGAGCGCGCGCCAATGGATTGACATTTCCGCATTAAAAGACACTAAAAAAATATTGCAGCGCGTCTCGCGCCACCTTCCTGTGGAGGATGCCATAGCGCATTATGAAAAATCCCAGAAAATATCCTCTGTGGAAGTTGCAATCTCTTTGCAGAGTGCAAAGCGCTCTTTGCGCCAATTTCGGCACACTCAAATGTCGCTTGCAACTATAGTTGGCGCGCTTTTGCTAAAAGAGCAGGAAGTTGCAAACATAAGAAAAATCGCAAGAGGAAAAGCATTAGGGCTTGACGCGGATGAGATAGGGAAAATGATGGTAATGGTGAAATGATGGCAAAGGGAAGGAAAGCTGGGTTTGGCGGCAAGGGAAAGCCCGCAAAAACGGTGAAATAATGGAAGAGCTTGCGCACATAACAGTGTTGGGAGACCAGTCGCTCCTTGGCGGCTTCAAGCTCGCGGGAGTAAAAAGCCTGCACCCTGTAGCGGGGGTGGGGGAGTTTGAAAAATCCCTTATTTCGCTTATGAATGATAAAGAGACGGGAATAATAATAGTAAGCGAGCAGCTTCTTGAGCAAGCCGACAGGAGGCTCAAGCAAAGGGTAGAGGCGGCGGCAAAGCCTGTCGTCATCGCGGTGCCGGGAAAAGACGGGCCGATGGAAAGAAGCGAATCCCTTGCCAAGCTCATAAAGCGCGCGCTCGGCTTTGACATAATGAAAAAGAAGTAATTTTTTAGAGGTGTGATAAATGGGAAAGCTAACCAAAATTTCAGGTCCGGTCGTTGAGGCAGAAGGGATGTCCGGCGCTTCAATGTATGATGTAGTAAAAGTGGGCGAGAGCCGTTTGCGCGGTGAGATTATCCGCCTTATAGGCGATGTTGCCACCATTCAGGTATATGAGGACACCTCCGGGCTTATGCCTGGGGAGAATGTGGAATCAACAGGCGAAGCCCTTTCAGTGGAATTGGGCCCCGGGCTTTTGCGCAGCATTTATGACGGAATACAGCGCCCGCTTGAGGGAATTGCCGCGGCTGCAAAAAGCCCGTTTATTACGCGAGGAATAAACGTGCCTGCAATAGACAAGCAGAAAAAATGGGATTTTTCCCCAAAATTAAATGCAGGCGCCAATGTGAAAAAAGGAGACATACTCGGAACCGTGCAGGAAACAGAATTAATCGAGCACAGAATTCTCTCGCCTGTCTCCGGTACTATTCTCTCAATTAAAAAAGGCAAATACACTGTAGAGGAAGATATTGCAACAATAGACACAGGGGCAAAAAAGCAGGCAGTGCAGATGATGGTGCGCCATAATGTAAGAAAGCCGCGTCCATCAGCCGAAAAGCTTGACCCCGCAATCCCGCTTATCACAGGCCAGCGTGTGGTAGACACATTTTTCCCAATCGCAAAGGGGGGCACATGCGCAATTCCAGGCCCATTCGGCGCCGGAAAAACCGTCGCCCAGCACCAGTTTGCAAAATGGTCTGACACTCAAATAGTGGTATACATAGGATGCGGAGAGCGAGGGAATGAGATGACTGATGTGCTAACAGAATTTCCCCACCTAATAGACCCAAAAACAGGAAAGCCTCTTATGGAGCGCACCGTGCTAATAGCCAACACCTCAAATATGCCTGTCGCGGCGCGTGAGGCATCAATTTACACAGGAATCACAATCGCAGAATATTACCGGGACATGGGGTATGATGTGTCCCTTATGGCAGACTCAACTTCAAGATGGGCAGAGGCAATGCGTGAAATCGGCGGGCGCCTTGAGGAAATGCCTGGTGAGGAAGGATATCCCGCATATTTGGCGCGCCGTTTGGCGGAATTTTATGAGCGCGCAGGAAGAGTGCGCTGCCTTGGAAGCGAGGAGAGATACGGCTCTGTAACAGTAATAGGCGCAGTCTCGCCGCCAGGCGGTGACATCAACGAGCCTGTATCGCAAAACACATTGCGGGTAACAAAGGTTTTTCTTGCATTAGAAGCCTCGCTGGCGCAAAGGCGGCACTTTCCCGCATTTCACTGGCTAAGCTCATACTCGCTCTATGATGATATGCTTGGCAAATGGTTTACACAAAACATCTCCTCCGACTGGGTTTCTTTGCGAGTAGAAGCAATGGCTCTTTTGCAAAAGGAAGCAGAATTGCAAGAAGTCGTGCAACTTGTGGGGCCTGACGCGCTTCCAGAATCCGAGCAGGTAATACTTGCGGTAACAAAAATGTTAAGGGAGGACTTTTTGCAGCAAAACGCATTTTCCGAAGTTGACACGTTCTCTTCTTTGAAAAAGCAATATTATATGTTAAGAAACATTTTGCATTTTCACAAGCGCGCAATAGCCGCAGTAGAGCTTGGTGTGCAGCTAAAGGCAATAATCGCAATGCCTGTAAAAGAGAAAATAGCAAGAATGCGCGAAATTGAGGAAAAAGACCTCTCAAAGCTTGAAGCTCTCTACTCGCAGATAGATTCAGAATTTGACGCGCTTGATAAAAAGTAGGTGGTTTTTATGAAAGAATACAAAACAATTTCAAAAGTCGCGGGCCCGCTGGTATTTGTCTCCGACGTGAAAAATGTAGCGTATAACGAGCTTGTGCAAATCTCCCTCTCAAACGGGGAGAGGCGCATGGGGCAGGTGCTCGAATCCTCAAAAGGGCTGGCAGTGGTGCAAATTTTCGGCCCAACCGCAGGCATCAATGTTCTTGACACAAGCGTAAAATTCTTAGGGGAGACGATGAAGCTTGGCGTCAGCACCGAGATGCTTGGGCGAGTGTTTGATGGCATGGGGCGCCCGCGTGACAAGGGCCCGAAAATAAACGCAGAGAAAAGAATAGACATCAACGGAGAGCCGCTAAACCCTTACTCGCGAGATTTTCCAAAGGACTTTATTCAGACAGGCATCTCAACAATAGACGCCCTCAACACATTAATTCGCGGGCAAAAGCTTCCAATTTTCTCAGGCTCCGGACTGCCGCACAATGCAATGGCAGTGCAAATCGCAAGGCAGGCAAAAACCGTCTCAAAAGAGAAAGAGCAGTTCGCAGTGGTGTTTGCCGCAGTCGGAATAACTCACGAGGAATCCTCATTCTTTATACGCGACTTTAAAAAAACCGGAGCGCTTGAGAGGGCGGTGCTTTTTCTTAATTTGGCGGACGACCCCTCTGTTGAGAGAATTATCACCCCCCGGCTTGCGCTCACAACAGCAGAATATCTTGCATATGAGAAAGACATGCACGTGCTTGTCATCATAACAGACATGACAAACTATTGCGAGGCATTGCGTGAAATCGCGGCAGCGCGCGAAGAAGTGCCGGGAAGGCGAGGCTATCCCGGCTATATGTATACAGACCTTTCCACCATATATGAGCGCGCGGGAAGGGTAAAGGGAAAAAAAGGCACAGTCACCCAGCTCTCAATTCTCACTTTGCCCGGAGATGACATAACACACCCAATTCCTGACCTGACAGGCTATATTACAGAAGGGCAAATTGTAATGGGAAGGGATGTGCACAGAAAAGGAATTTACCCGCCAGTGGATGTGCTGCCCTGCCTCTCACGCCTTATGCAATCAAACATCGGCGAGGGAAAAACACGGGAGGACCACAAAGGAGTAGCAGACCAGCTCTATGCCTCATACGCGACAGGGCGCGACTTGCGCTCCCTCTCCGCGGTGGTAGGAGCCGAAGCCCTCTCTTCCACAGACAGAAAATACCTTGAGTTTGCGGATGCGTTTGAAAACAAATTTATCCGCCAGGGGCACCATGAGGACCGCTCAATTGTGCAAAGCCTTGATTTGGGCTGGCAGCTTCTTGCAAGCTTGCCTGAATCAGAGCTTACGCGTGTAAAGAAGGCGCACATAGAAAAATTCGGGCGCAAATATATAGACGAGGCAAAAAAAGCGGAAAATGCTAAAAAAGAAGGAGAGTCCGCCTTAGCTGCGCCTGAGGAGAAAAAGGAAGAGGATGCAGGCAACTACGAGGAACCAAAAGAGTAATTGTAATTTTGCGAGGAATAGGATATGGCAGAAAACCCAAGCCCAACCCGGATGGAACTCATACGCACGCGAAGCCGCATAAAGCTTGCCAAAAAAGGGCACAAGCTCCTAAAGCAAAAACGGGATGTGCTTATAATGGAGTTTTTCAAAATTCTCTCCAAGGCAAAAGATTTGCGCACAGAATTAAACACGCACATGGCAAAAGCATACAAATCCATAGCAATCGCGCAAGCATATCACGGCGCGGCTGAAGTTGAGAACATTTCCATGTCTGTCACAAATGCTCCCGATGTTGCAATAGAGGTAAAAAACGTCATGGGCCTGAAAATTTCCAAAATAGAAGTTGAGGAAGTAAAGCCCAAGCAGCTTACAAAAAGGGGCTACTCAATAGTCGGCTCATCCGCAAAAATAGATGAGGCATGCGAGGATTTCACAAGCGCCCTCTCCCTTGTTATAAAACTGGCTGAAACAGAGAACGCAATACGCAAGCTTATTCGCGAAATAGAGAAAACAAAGAGGAGGGTAAATGCGCTTGAATTTGTTGTATTGCCTCGAATGGGCGCCCAATCAAAGCTTATTCAATTCAGGCTTGAGGAGATGGAGCGCGACTCATTTGTAATGCTAAAGACAATAAAAAGAAAGCTTGCAAAAAATACAGAAATTAAAAAAACACAGGCAAACGGCTACGGAAGGAAAAACGGAAACGGAAGAAACGGCAACAACAAAAACGGCAACATTGAAAGCAGGGTAGCGGCTTGAGCCGCCGAAAATGCGCAAAAATTGCAAACAAGCTAGTTGCTTGAGGCATCCGCAAAATGCGCAAATCTTACTCTTTTTAAACAGTAGCTGTGTTTTTCTCCCATGCATTCGGAGAGATGGTATAACAAGCCCCCAGCGCAGGTTTTCAGCGAAATCGGCTCAACTCCAAAAGGGCTCTCAATAAAAGAGGCGGCGCACCGCCTAAAAAAATTCGGATATAACGAATTTGAGGAAAAAGAGCACGACTCCCTCCCAAAGGTATTTGCAAGCCAGTTCAAATCAACGATAATTCTCATACTTTTGGCCGCAGCAGCAATTTCTTTTTTGCTTGATGATGTGCTGGAGGCGCAAATAATCCTTCTCATACTTCTCATAAACGCAGCAATAGGCACATACCATGAATACAACGCGCAAAATGCGCTCAAAGCCCTCAAAAAACTGCAAACAAATTATGTGAACGCGATAAGGGAGGGAAGGGAAATGATTATCCCTGCGCGCGAGGCGGTGCCAGGAGACATAATAATATTGCGCGCGGGCGACAAAGTGCCCGCGGACGGCAGAATAATAGAGTGCGCGTCTTTGATGGCAAACGAATCCACTCTTACCGGGGAGTCGCGCACAATAAGCAAGCAAACCGAAAAGTTAAGCGGAAAAAAGCCTTTGGCAGAGCGCATCAACATGGCATTCTCCGGCACCTTCATCTCATCAGGAAGAGGGCTTTTGCTTGTAACAGAGACAAACGGCAACACCCAGATAGGAGCGATTTACAAGGGGGTAAGCGGGGAGAAAGAGCTCTTTCCTTTGCAAATAAAAATAAACAAATTCTCATCAAATTTGGGCAAAGCCGCAATAGTGGCAATAACTCTTTTCCTCCTCTTTTTCACATTTGTGCTGGGGCCCGACTTTGGGTACGGCTTTCACATGGTGCTTGAACTCTCCCTTGCCCAAGCCGTCTCCTTTATTCCCGAAGGGCTTCCCATAGTAATCACCATAGCTTTGGCGCTTGGAGTATCCCAGATGGCAAAAAAGAACGCCATCACGCGAAAATTGCAGGCAATAGAGACAATAGGCGGGGTTGACGTGCTGTGTGTTGACAAGACGGGCACCCTTACAATAAACAAAATGTCAGTGTCGGAATTAGTCCTCTCAAACAGGCATTATTGCGCCTCCGGCTCACCCTACTTAAAATGCAACGGCAAAAAAATGCATGCGTTAGACGAGAAAGGGCTTCTTCCACTGCTTGAGGCGGGGATTTTATGCAACGATTCCTCATACGATTCCTCCTCAAAAAAGAGAATAGGCGAGCCGATTGAAATCGCCCTTGTCGACTACGCAAGGCATTTCTCGCTTGACAAAACAAAATACTCCTCCGCCCACCCCCGCGCGGGAGAAATTCAATTTGAACCAAAAAACAAATACATGGTAACCGCAAACAAATTCGGCAAAAAATTCTCGTTTCACGCAAAAGGCGCACCCGAAGCCATTCTCAACTTCTGCACCCATACCCTTGAAAACAACAAAAGGCGCAAAATGCGCGCATCAGACCGAATGAAAATAAAAAAATTCACAACAAACATGGCAAGGCGGGGCCTGCGCGTGCTTGCATTCGCGCAAAAGGCAGATGAGAAAAAAGTGGCGCGCCTCACCTCCGGCTACACATTTTTAGGGCTGGTGGGCTTTGAGGATCCCATACGCCCGGACGTAAAAGCCACAATACAGAAGGCAAATGATGCGGGGGTAAAAGTGATAATGATAACAGGGGACCACCGCCTCACCGCAGCAAGCATAGCAAAGCAGGCGGGAATACTTACAACCGGAAAAGAAGGGGTGCTTGAGGGCTCGCAAATAGAGAAAATGAGCTCGGCTCAGCTGAGAAAAATAATCGGGGATGTGAGCGTGTTTGCGCGCGTAACAGGGGAGCATAAGGCAAAAATAGTAAATGCGCTCAAAGCGCGCGGGCATATTGTGGCGATGACAGGGGACGGAGTAAATGACGCCATCGCCCTAAAAGACGCGCATGTGGGAATTTCCTTAGGCTCTGCCACAGATGTTGCAAAAGAGGCATCCGACGTCGTGCTCTCGGACGATCATGTTGCAAGCATAGTGGACGCAATAGAGGAGGGGCGCCGCTCCTCAATAAACATAAGAAAGGTTGTAAAATACCTTTTTGCAACAAATTTAACCGAAATACTGTTTCTTGTCGCAATAATACTCTCCCCCCTGTGGGCAGGCAGCATGCTTCCCCTCGCCCTTCTTCCAATTCACATAATATACGTGAATTTGGTAACAGACGGATTTTTGGACGTCTCGCTTGCCACAGAGCCGAGGGAAAAAGGGCTTATGAAGCAAAAGCCAAAAGCATTCTCACAGTCGCTCTTCTCCCATGATGTTCACCGCTTTATCGCAATTTCCTCGGCAATAATGGCTGTGGGAATGTTTGCCGCCTACATATATTACATGAAAGTGGACATTCCGCTTTTGCAAAAGCAGACCGTATTTTTCACCCTTCTTGCATTTTTCCAGATATGGAGCGCGCAAAACGCCCGCTCGCTTGAGAAAAGCGTTTTTGAGCTTGGGATATTTTCAAACAAATATTTGGCAGGCGCCACAATCCTCTCAATCTTATTGCAGCTATTTGCAATATACAGCCCGATTGCAAACGACTTTCTCAAAACCCACCCAATTTCCCTCTTTGACTGGGCAATAATTCTGGGGGTTTCCGCGCCCATATTCATAATATTTGAGCTTCTAAAAGCATTGCAGCGCCGCGGGCACGCGGTGCTCTCATAAGGTGCAAAGATGCAAAAAGAATTCAAATACTGCCCGTCAGATTTTGCCTCCCTCCCAGCAAAGCCAATTCACATGGATTTGCATTTTGATATCTACAATGAATATGCAAATGTCTCTTCCACAATGCACGCAAAAGCTTTGCGCGAGCTAAAAGAGGTTTCCCTTGATGCCCGCGATTTGCAAATCCTCTCAACAAAAATCGGCTCAAAAGAATGCAATTTCAAATATGACAAGCAAAACGCAAAACTCACCCTCTTTTTCCCAAAAAAAATTAAAAAAGGGGAAAATTTTACAATAAGCTCAAATAGCATATGCCGCCCGACAAAAAACATTTTGGAAGGGCTTTACTATGACCGAACTCCAAATAACGCCCCGCCGACGCAGATAACCCAGTGCCAGCAATGGGGCTTCCAGCGCCTTGTGCCGTGCTTTGATGACATGTGCGCAAAATGCACATACACAACAAAAATAAGCGCAGACTCGCGCTATACTCACATCATTTCAAACGGGGACGTTTCCTCCCAGCGAAAAAACATCGGCAATAAAAGATGCACAATAACATATGAAAACAAAAAAACCCCCATGGCGCCATACCTGTTTTTCCTCTGCGCCGGCACCTATGATTCCCACACGCGCGAATTCGAATATCCCGGCGGCTCAAAATTTTCCCTTGAGCTGCTTCTTTTCCCTGGCTCTGACACAAAGGCAGCTGAGCAATCCCTTGAAATATTGCACAACGCAATCCTCTGGATTCACATTTTTACAGGCAAGCATTGCTATGAAAATATTGAAAAAAGAAGAAAGCTTTACGAATTATGCCTGCAACGGGAGAAAATAAAAAGCAAAAAAAATAAAATTAAAGAAAACACAAAGCTTGCAAATTTAAGAAAACAAATTTCCGCCCTCGCCTCCTCTTTGAAATTGGGCTACAAATACACCGGCACAATATACCGCGAAATAGGGATGCAAAATTCCAACTTCGGGGGGATGGAAAACGTGGGCAACACCACAATAACTGCAAACCGCATAATGCCGCACCCAAATATGCCTGACGGCGCTTTTGAATACATGATAGCGGTAAAAGCCCACGAATTTTACCATAACATAAACGGCTCGGAAGTCACCGGGCGCTCTCCCTTTGAGTTATGGCTAAATGAAGCCGCAACCGTATTTATTGAGGACAAATACATGCAATTTTGCGCAGGCGCGCAATACTCGCGCCTCTCTCAGGTAATGCGCATAATTTCCCCGGACGGGGGAACCCTTGACTTTGACACAGGCGCCATCACAATGCCCATTCTTGCAAAGGGCTTCAATTCCCCCGACGAGCTCATCTCAGATGTTACTTATAGCAAGGGGCCTGAATTTATTCGCATGGTGGAATCAATAGCCGGAAAAGAAAAGTTTGCAAAGGCGCTTGCATATTACCATAAAAAATATTCGCATTCCAACGCCTCTACAAAAGAATGGGTGGATGCAATAAGCGAATCCACAAAAATAAATTTCTCTAAAATGGCGGACTCATGGCTTACGCAAACCGGATACCCTACTGTGCATGTGAAAAAACAATTTAATGCAAAGAAAAAATTACTAATTCTCTCCCTGCGTCAAACCGGCTTTAAGAAAATGTGCTGGCAATTTCCGTTTTCTGCCTCTTTGTATGATGCAAAAGGAAACAAAATAGCAATTAAGCAGATATGGGTAAAAGCAAAAACAGCAAAAATTTCATTTCCCTGCAAATTTCCGCCCGCCTTCATCTCATTCTGCCCCTCATTTTTATTTTACGGCAAAATAAATTATCCTTACGCAGAAAGCGGGCTTTATTCCCAGCTCAAATTTGACGCCGACGCCACAAGCCGCTATATGGCGCTTGAGAAGCTGGCGCAAAAAGAGAGAATGCAAATATTGCAAAAAAAGAAAAAGCACTTTTCCAAAAAATTTATGCAAGCATATTTTTCCCTCCTTGCAGATGAAAAATTAACCTTCCAGATGGGCACAGAACACTTGGCAATTTCCTCCTCAGTCGAGCACAAATATCTAAAGCACCGCTACCACGCCTTGCACATCATAAGGGAAAATTTCAGAAATCAAATCGCAAAAGCAAATAAAGAGAAGCTTTTGCAAATATATTTTTCACACAAGCAAAAAAAATTCCCTTCCCTTCCATTTGTGCAAAAAACCCTTGCGCAAATAAAGGCGCGCTCTGTGAAAAACGCATCCCTCTCCCTTCTCTCCTCACTGGGGGAGCCAAAAATGCACAAGCTTATCCTCTCCCAATTCAAAGAAGCAAAAAGCGCAACAGACAAATACGCCGCCCTCTCCCTTATCCTCGACTCCAAACTTCCCTCAAAAATGAAAATAATAAAGCAATACGAAAAAGAATGCGCAAAAGACCCTGTGCAATACGAGGTTTTTCTCTCTCTTTTAGGAGGCAATGATTCTCCTGATGCCATAAAATTGATGAAATGGGCTCAAAATTCCCCCAATTTTGATATCTCCCAGTCGAATGAGCACCGCATGTTTATGCGCTTTGCGCACAACAAGCGCCTCTCTATGCAAACCTCTGTAGGGCGGGCATTTTTGAAAAAAATAATATTGCGCCTTGCTAATATAAACGAATACTCGTGCGTGCACATTCTCTCCGCCTTCTCAAAAATAAACGACTTTCCGCGTGAATTTCAGCCTCCGCTTGTGAAAATGCTTTTTGAAATATTGAAAAAGCTTGATTCAAAAAAAGTTCCCTTTGTATATAACACAATAAGGCGCACCCTCAAAGGCGCGCCAAAGGCCGTAAAAGAGTACGAAAAAAAAGCACGGCAAAATAAAAAAACGCGCATTTTAACCTGCCATGCCAAAAATTTTTCTTTTCAGCCCGCCGGCAAAAAAAGCCCAAGCAAGCCAAAAAGCGTCCCATAATATTTTCTTTCAAATTTAGCCCCAAGCGGCGCAGCCAGCACAAACGCCACAGCCAGCCTTTAAGGCTGTCGTGTCCCCAGCCGCTTTCGCGTCTGAGGATGTCGCGGCTCAAAGTGCTAACGCACTTTGACCATTCTAACCGCTGTTTTATGCGGTTGGACAAATAGAAGCAAATCAGAACGCTTCGAAAACATGTGTTGTGATGCGAAAAATTTCCGAAAGAAATTTTATTTAGCCCCAAGCGGATTCGAACCGCTGTTTTCAGCTCCAAAGGCTGACGTCCTTGCCGCTAGACCATGGGGCTAAAATTTTTCGGCATATATTTAAGCAAAACAGTATTTAAAAAACAGTCTTGAAAAATACAAAGTCGGCAAAAAGAAAAAGCTGCGCCCTGTCACTTATTTGAGAAAAATAAAATTAGAAATGGCTCTCTAAAACTGAGCGTTACAGATATAAACATGTTCCAACACTACAATAATATCAAACATATATTTGAGGTGCATCTATGGCATGTATAACATATTCCCAAACTGCTTCTAAACCTAGCAAAAAAACCGCAATAAATTCCAAAAACCCGCTAACAGATAAGCAAACAGCCGAAAATATAAAATTCATGTCCAACTTGGCTCTTGCCTCTCATGCGCGCGAAAAAATAGGCGTACTCGGAAACAAAACATTCAATGAAATAGAAAGCCGCCTTATGGGCTCTTCAAGGCCGATTTCAAATTTGGCTCTCATGTCAAATACAGAACTCACCTCTCAAGCGCGCGATGAAGGGCTACATCTAAAAATAGGGGAAACTCTTTTCAATGAAATAGGGCGCCGCCTGTTATAACCTAATACTGCTTTGCAACATATGCCCAGCAAGTTGCCTCTTTTCCAGAAACTACGCACTTCTCCCCAGAAGGCGCTTTTTCCGCAGGGTATTTTATTCCCCTCACATCCCCTGCAAATTTCTCCTTTATCTCATCAGCATATTTTTTTGAATCATTTTCCATAGACACAAAAGGAATTCTCACAATTCCTCCCAATTTTAATTTCTCGCCCAATTCATGCATAGTTTTTGCCTCATGCAACGAATTTGCAAATTTCTCATCAGCTTGCCTTTTGAGCCGCATGCTCAATTTCTTTCCCTCTTCCATTATATGCCCCACAAGCTCGTCAAAGGCAACCTCTTTTTTATCTTTTTTCTCCCCGTCTCTCACAAGAATAGTGGCTTTGGCGCCTTCTGCCTCCCGTCCCCCAACCTCAATTCTCACAGGCACGCCCCTCAATTCCCAATAATTATATTTGAAGCCGGGAGTATTTTCGCTCTCATCAACTTTTGCGCGAATTCCGGCCCCCTGCAAAATATTGCAAATGCTTTGGCAGTATTTTATTATGCTTGCCCCGTCTTTGCCTTTTCCTAAAATAGGCACAATAACCGCCTGCAGGGGCGCAAACTCAAAAGGCAATACAAGCCCCCTCTCATCCCCGTGGATGCAAAAGAGAGCCCCGTAAATTCTTGAAATGCAGGGCCCGTAGCATGTTTGCCACACAAATTCTTTTTCTTCCTTTTCATTTTGAAATGCCACATCAAATGCTTTTGAGAAATTCTGCCCCAGCAAATGCGTTGATGGCAATTGCAAGGCCTTCCCGTCAGGCATCAGCGTATCTGCCGCAAAAGTATTTACTGCGCCGGGAAATTTGTCCCATTGCGGCCTTTGGAAAAATACAAACGGAATCCCCAATTTCTCTGTTAGCACCTGCTTGCTCATCTGCATATCCTGCTCCACCTGCGCCTCTGCCTCCTCTTTTGTTGCAAAAGCATCATGCGCTTCTATCCAGTGAAATTCCCGGCTTCTAAAAAACGGCTTTGTAGCTTTAGTTTCATACCGCCACACCTGGCATGACTGGTAAATTTTAATCGGCAAATCCACCCTTCCCCTCACCCACAAGGAATACATCTGGTACATCGCGGTCTCGGATGTGGGGCGCATTGCAAGCCTTTCCTCAAGCTTGCTATCTCCCGCGCTCTCAACCCAGAAAACTTCCGGGGTAAAGCCCTTCACATGCTCCCCCTCAATATCAAAATTTTTCTCAGGAATAAGGGAGGGAAAAATAGCCGGCTCATGCCCGTTTTTCTCAAGCACTTTTTCATATTCCTCATACATCAGCTTCATCGTCTTTACAGCCCACGGGCGGAAAACAACAAAGCCCTTTACATTATACCTTAAGTCGCAAAGCTGGGCATCAGAAATTATAGTGTTAAACCAATTGGAAAAATCCTTTTCTTTGGAAATATTCATGTTAATGCTTTGGATAAAAAGGCATATAAACCTCGCAACCCTCCCCTCATCATGGCATATGGCGGATACTCTGATTACCTAAAGCTTGGCTGGCAGCCAAATAAGCAAACTCACTTAATAGCAGAATTTCAAATAATCCCTGCAAAAGGAAAAACCCTTGCGCAAGCCGCCCAAGCCACGGCGGCAGAATCATCAATCGGCACATGGACTTCCCTTTCCACAATGCAGGGGAGGGTGCTAAAAAAATTGCAGGCAAAAGCGTTTTTTATAAATAAAAGCGGGAAAGTAAAAATAGCATACCCGACAGAATTGTTTGAGCCAAACAACATACCCCAAATATTATCCGATATCGCTGGAAACATTTTTGGAATGAAAGAAATAGATGCCCTGCGCTTTGAGGATTTCTCAATTCCAAATTCTTATGCAAACACATTCCCCGGCCCAAAATACGGCGTAGAGGGAGTAAGAAAAATAGCCGGCACAACCAAAACCCGCCGCCCGCATTTGGGCACAATAGTAAAGCCAAAGGTGGGGCTTACTCCAAAAGAGGGGGCAAAAGTAGCATATGATTCCTGGGTAGGCGGGCTTGATTTGGTAAAAGATGATGAAAACCTCACCTCCCACCCATTCTCCCGCTTTGAGGAGAGGCTCTCAAAAATGCTCGAAGCAAAAGACAAGGCGCAGGAGGAAACCGGCTCGCCCAAAATTTATTGCCCAAATATTACTGCGCCGGCTCACACTATGCTAAAAAGGGCAGAATTAGCCCAAGACATGGGCTCAAACTGCATTATGATAGATATTTTAACAGCAGGCTTCTCAGGAGTGCAATTCATCCGCCATCAAAATTTCAAAATGCTAATTCACGCGCACAGGGCAATGCATGCGGCAATAACAAGAAATAAGCAACACGGAATTTCCATGCTTGCCCTCTCAAAAATGGCAAGAATGGCAGGATGCGACCAATTGCATATAGGCGCAATATTCGGGAAAATGGAAGGGGAAAAGAAAGAAGTATTGCAAATACATGATGCAATAAATAAAAAATGGGCTAACTTAAAACCCGTCTTCTCCGTCGCCTCCGGGGGGCTCTCGCCATTGCAGGTGCCTGATGTGATGCGCGCCTTTGGCAACGACGTCATTATACAGGCGGGAGGGGGAGTGCATGGGCACCCTCAAGGCACAGTTGCGGGAGCAAAAGCCATGTGCCAGGCGGCAGAGGCGGCTAAAAAGAAAATTTCATTAAAAGAATATGCAAAAACCCGCCAAGAGCTTTCAGAAGCGATAAAAAAGTGGGGCAAATAAGCCAGTATATATTCAGTGAAAACCGCCGGTCTTACCCTTTATAATTGTTTGTATTTGTTTTCTAAAATATATAAATATGTAAAGTTTATAAACCTGCACAACCCTATCATAATTATAAATAAAGCGCCCTTTCTGCCATGGTGTGGGAGCCGTTCGCAGAAAAATCGCGCAAAAAGGTTTGGCAATAATGCTTTCAGCTGATTTTGGCACATTTTTCCTTCGGGAAAAAATGCATGTCGCATTTTCCTCAGAAGGCAGCCGAATTTTTGAGGGGGTGGATTGCGCATGAGCACGCCTGCAAGAAAAATAGCCGCCGCCGCATCTATCTCAATAATAACAGCATTGTTTCTTTTTCTCGCCGCCTCAGGGGGACTTCTTTATTTCTCCGGGCAGCAGGATGATTTTGCCCCTCTCCAAATAAATTTCCAAGAGCAGGGAATTTCCATCCCTCTTGATGCGAATGCGCATGCAGATAAAGGAACTCCTCTCCCCGCGAAAAAAGAAGTTTCCAACAAGGCACCCACAACCAGCCCTATTTTGCAAGATAGCAGCGCCCCCTCTTCCCAAGAGCCGCAGGATGAAGTTGCAGAGCCAACTCCTGCCCCAACCCCCGCACCTCCCGTATTTCCCGTCACAAAGCAAACCCCTTCTGCCTCGGGCGGCGGCTCATCATCCACCCTTCCCCCCGACGCTGTCCCCCTCTCTGCGCCAACAATAATTGAAACCGAAGGAACCTACTACTTCACAGGAGATATTGAGCACTCGCAGGATTCTTTTGTAGTAAAGGCAGACAACATAGTGCTAGACGGCGCGGGCTTTGAGTCATATGTGCCAATTCACATGGATTCTGTAACAAATGTAGTAGTGCGCAATATGGTAATTGACCCTGAATTCGGGATTATCGTAAACAACACCAATGACTCCTACTTTATTAACCTCACATTTCGCAACATCACAAACAAGGGGATTTATGTAACAGGCGGCTCAAGCAGGAACATTTTCCAAAAAATTTCCATACAAACCCTTGCTTCCGCATCTGCCATATATGTTGAGGGCGGGGAGGCAAACACTTTTGACTGCCAGGGCGGCTATCTCACAGGCGCAAACTCCTCCCATACCTACGGGCTTTATTCAAGCCGCCCAGGCACCACAATAAAAAATTGCCAAATCCAAAATTTCTCAACAGGCGTATTTCTCAACAGCCCAATTTCGGGCAACTCCACAATTCTCAATAACACTATTTTCGGAGGCGAATACGGGGTTTTGCTTTATTCAAGCTCTAATAACTTGCTTGAGGGAAACAATGCACACAACCAAAGCGTGGCAGGATACCATCTCTCAGCCGGCTCCAACAATACTCTCACATCAAACAACGCATATAATTCCGGAAATTACGGCTTCTGGCTTGCCCCAAGCATCCGCCCCTCTCTCACAAACAACAGTGCCCACACCTCAAAATACAGCGGCTTTTTGATTGACACCTCCACAAGCGGAACTTTTTCACAAAATAAAAATTACGGGACAACGATGTTCGGATTCTCAATAATGCACGGCTCGCACAACTACTTTAGCAATAATTACATGCACACCAATTATTCCCCTCCCGGGTACGGGGCACTCTACATCTCAGGTTCATATGCAAACACTTTCTTGCAAAACACGATAAATTCCTCCTCAACATCCCCAAACAGCGCAAAGCCAATTTACCTTAATTCAAATGCGGCAAACAACACCTTCTCAGGCAACATCCTCCTCACCTCATCAAATTCCACTCCTGCAATTTACGCCTCCCCATTCTCTTCAAACAACCTCTTTTACCTTAACAATATAAGCTCGGCAATATGGATAAACGATTCCGGAAGCACAAACCAATACAACTCCTCAAGCGCAGGCAACATCTATTATTACCCCAACGGCACAGGGGCCTGGGAATTTTATGAAATAGTTGACTCAAATCCAACCGCATGGGATGGCTGGGCAGACATAGGAGAGCTTCCCCTAAACCCGGCGGCATTCCCTTCCGCATGGCTTGGAAGCGGCAACGACTACCACCCTTACACAACAAAGTCAGTCCATCTTTATGATTGCGCAGACATAAAGGCGGGCGGGGCAACCTATTTCCTCGAGCAAAGCATAATCTCAACAAAAACATCTTCGCCGGATTCCTCATGCTTCATAATAAAAGTAGACGATATCACTTTGGACTGCCAGGGGCACACAATAACAGGCCCCAACAACGACGAGGCATACGGAGTGTTTTCCCTTTCAAGCGACGGGCCAAGAAACAATATAACAGTGAAAAACTGCGTAATGGACGGCTTCCATGTGGGCATCTTCTTTGATACTGATTCTGGCACAACTCCGCAAAACAACAAAGCATTAAACAACACAATCTCAACAGCAGATAATGGCTATGGCATAGGCGCCTACCTCAACGAAAACCTCTTAATTGCAAACAACACCATCACGGCAGGTGAAAATTCAATAGGAATAATATTTGAAGGCGAAAACGTCTCAATTCTCAACAACACAATTAAGCAATCCGGCTCATCCGCAACAGCAATAGAAACACTTTCCGGCTCAGAAACCGGCACAATCTTGCTAAATAACATCTCAACTTCCCTCTGGATAAACAACGAGGCAGGCGCAACAGGGCTTCAATTCAGCGATTCTGAATCCGGAAACATTTACTATTACCCCAACGGAACCGGCGCGTGGGAGCTTTATGAAATAGTTGACTCAAACTCAGACAAATGGGCAGATGCGGGAGGGGACTTGCCTTTTGCAGAAGGAGTTCTCACTTCAACCCTCTGGTCCGGGCCAGGAGCCGACTACCGCCCATACACTCCGGTTTCAACAAAACTATTCTCTTGCGCAAACCTCACATATAACGGCGCAACCTACACCTTAGAGCAGGATGTTGCGGCAGAATCTGAAATATGCATGCAAATAATGGCAGACGGAATAACACTTGACTGCCAGGGGCACAAGATAAGCGACAGCGAAGACCCAAACTCCTACGGAGTGCTTTCCCTCTCAAGCGACGGGCCAAGAAACAATATAACAGTGAAAAACTGCCAAATAGAAGGATTCCACTTAGGAATATTCTTTGATACCGATTCTGATTCAATCCCCCAAAACAACAAAGCATTAAACAACACTATATTTGTTTCAGGAAGCGATTATGGCATAGGCGCCTACCTCAACGAAAACCTCTTAATTGCAAACAACACCATCACGGCAGGTGAAAATTCAATAGGAATAATATTTGAAGGGGAAAACATCTCAATTCTTGAAAACACCATAAAGCAATCCGGCTCGCAAGCAACTGCAATAGAAACACTTTCCGGCTCAGAAACCGGCACAATACTTCACAACAACATCTCAACCTCAACATGGATAAACAATGAGGCAGGCGCAACAGGGCTCTCTCTCAATGACTCTTCAACAGGGAACATTTACTATTTTGCAAACGGCACACCCGCATGGCAAATTTATGATATAATAGATTTCAACCAAGACGGCTGGGCAGACACTGGAAAGGACTCGCCTCTCTCCTCATTAACTGCCAGCCCGTGGCTTGGCTACGGCGCGGATTACCATCCATACAGCAAGAAAGGCACAAAACTCTACTTCTGCGCAAACCTAACCGGAGAGGGAGGAAACTACACCTTAGAACAGGATGTTGCGGCAGAATCTGAAATATGCATGCAAATAATGGCAGATGATATCACTTTAGATTGCCAGGGGCACAAGATAAGCGACAGCGAAGACCCAAACTCCTACGGAGTGCTCTCATTCTCAAGCGACGGGCCAAGAAACAATATAACAGTGAAAAACTGCCAAATAGAAGGATTCCATGTTGGCATCTTCTTTGATACCGATTCTGATTCAATCCCCCAAAACAACAAAGCATTAAACAACACTATATTTGTTTCAGGAAGCGATTATGGCATAGGCGCCTACCTCAACGAAAACCTCTTAATTGCAAACAACACCATCACGGCAGGTGAAAATTCAATAGGAATAATATTTGAAGGGGAAAACATCTCAATTCTTGAAAACACCATAAAGCAATCCGGCTCGCAAGCAACTGCAATAGAAACACTTTCCGGCTCAGAAACCGGCACAATACTTCACAACAACATCTCAACCTCAACATGGATAAACAATGAGGCGGGCGCAACAGGGCTCTCTTTCAGCGATTCTGAATCCGGAAACATTTACTATTACCCCAACGGCACAGGCGCATGGGAAATTTATGAGCTGGTTGACTCAAACCCGACAGCCCCTGACGGCTGGGCAGACATAGGGCAAACCCTAAGCTCAGCAACGGCTTCAAATGAATGGCTTGGCGAGGGGGTGGATTATCATCCCTACACCCAAAAATCAACCCATCTTTATTCCTGCGCAGGCATAGGGGCAGAGGGCGGCTATTACACCTTAGAGCAAAACATAACTTCAGAAAATACTAATTCTGCCTGCTTTACAATAAAAGCAGACAGCATCACCTTGGACTGCCAAGGAAATTCCATAACAGGCCCCAACAACGACGAGGCATACGGAGTGCTTTCCCTCTCAACCAATGCCGCAAGAAACAATATAACAGTGAAAAACTGCGTAATGGATGCCTTCCATGTGGGCATCTTCTTTGACACTGACTCTGTTTCAGCACCGCAAAACAACAAAGCATTAAACAACACAATCTCAACAGCAGATAATGGCTATGGCATAGGCGCCTATTTGACAGAAAACCTTTTGCTTGAGGGCAACACAATTACGGCCGCAGAAAATTCAATAGGAATAATATTTGAAGGGGAAAACGTCTCAATTCTTGAAAACACCATAAAGCAATCTGGCTCGCAAGCAACTGCAATAGAAACACTTTCCGGCTCAGAAACCGGCACAATCTTGCTAAATAACATCTCAACTTCCCTCTGGATAAACAACGAGGCAGGCGCAACAGG
>PFCD01000016.1:66837-75068 GCA_002778455.1 Candidatus Micrarchaeota archaeon CG10_big_fil_rev_8_21_14_0_10_45_29
AACGGCGCACCCTCTTGGACATTGCTTGATATAACTGATTCAAACTCCGACCTCTGGGCGGACGCAGGCGCGGACTTGCCATTCAGCTCAGCAACACTTGGCTCATTATGGCTTGGCGACGGGGAGGATTCGCACCCATACACTCAACTCACTCCTTAATTTTTCTCTTTGGCACAAAAAACCCATCCAAAGCATTAAAAGGCAAATCTATTTTTAATGCCTTCTAAATTAATGTTCTATTTATTTTTCGCCCCCGTAAAATATTTTTATTCTTTCATATAAAAACAACTCCAAACACAACTTACCTTTAAAACCTTTTTATTTAGTTGATGCGAATAAACTTATGTGTAAATTTATAAAGTTGTGGTGAGTATAAATTATAAATCATGTTAACTTTGTGGAAGGTGAGCTTTTGAATAACAGGCTTTTTGGAACATTTGGAATATTTGGATTATCTATACTCTCCCTGCTTTTTCTTGCAGGAACAGCAACCGCCGCCTGCACTGATGGCGACACTATTTGCGTTGATGAATATAAGCAGGCAACATGCCTAAACAACGAATACAGCCAGGTAACTGTTTGCAACATAGTATGGGGCTGCGACGCATCATTGCAAGCATGCAGGTATTGCTCAGAAGGCTCAACCGGCTGTGAGGGCGACTATGCATGGGTTTGCACCAACGGAATAAGAGAAAAAACTTTCTGCCAATTTGGCTGCAACCCTGCAACAAATGCCTGCTACCCTTCCGACCCTGACGGGGAAATTTGCACTCCTGAGGGAATAACCGAATGCACATCAAATGATAACAACGGCGGCTATTACAAACAATGCACTTCAGGCACATGGCAGGAGGGGCTTTACTGCCCATACAACTGCGACCTTTCAACAAATGAGTGCTATGAGTGCGACAATTCACAAGCCGCATTTTGCTCTGATGCAACAACTTCAACAAAATGCACCGGCACATTTTACAAAGGCGGATATTATGTTGACACTCCCTGCGGGGCGGCAGGATGCAACCCAACAACAGGGCTTTGCAACTCGCCAACAGCAGCGTGCACTGACGGAGAGCAGCAATGCAACGCAACCGTGCGCCAGCTATGCAGCGCAGGCGCATGGGGCGACATAGTTGACTGCGCACCTGATACATGTGTGCAAGTGAATGCAACCTCAACAATCTGCCAGGCAACTCCAACATGCACTGATGGAGACATGCAATGCAATGCAACCATGAGGCAATTATGCTCAGGAGGCGCATGGACAGACGTTCCGCCCGATTGCTCTGCAAGCGGGGAAATTTGCGTGCAAGTGAATGCAACCTCTGCAATCTGCCAGGCAACTCCAACATGCACTGATGGAGACATGCAATGCAATGCAACCATGAGGCAACTCTGCTCAGGAGGCGCATGGACAGACGTTCCGCCCGATTGCTCTGCAAGCGGGGAAATTTGCGTCTCAATTAATGCAACTTCAGCTGTCTGCCAGGCAGTAGTCACCCCGGTTTGCACTGACGGAGACATGCAATGCAATGCAACCATGAGGCAACTCTGCTCAGGAGGCGCATGGACAGACGTTCCGCCCGATTGCTCTGCAAGCGGGGAAATTTGCGTGCAGGCAAGCCCCACATCAGCTGTCTGTATCCCCTTGGGCGGATGCCCGCTAGGGGATGAGATTTGCCTCAGCAACGACGTGTGGGAATGCATCGCATCAGGCAATTCAACAGTATGGGCATTTGATTACACCTGCCCCGCATCCGCGCCATTGTGCACAGAATCCGCAGGCGTGGCAACATGCATAGGCATACCAATAGTAATCAGCGGCGGCTCAGGCCAGTTTGGGGGAGTATATGACACCAGCGGAGGCGGCTCTGTTTCAAGATGCACCCAATTTACCGACTGGACTGCCGACTCCTCAATAGAGTATGTGCAGACAGGCGCCGACGGCTCCAGCCGCGACTGCGCCAACACAACCCTTGTGCGCTATTGCAGGGAAGGCGGCAAAATAAACTATTATGACTACGAGAAAAAATACACTGTAGACTGCGGCGAGTGGTCAGACAAATGCGACTATGTGTATACAAAGACTCTCCAATACGATGAGAGCGACGGGGGGCTTTGCAGAAGCTGCCAAAAAGACATATATACATACGCATGCCAGCCTTCAGGAAAGCTTTATGCAGACAACGTAAAAGAGTCGGCAAAATGCGAAGAGTGGGCTCCATGCCAGATGGCGGCGCAGGAGGAGCAGAAGCGCTCAGGGCTTGATGCGCTTTTGGAGGATTACGGGCTCTTTTTGGGGCTAATCCTAATCCTTCTCATATTGGCAGTTGCCTACACCGCATACAAGATGGTCGATGAGGAGCCGGAAGACCCTGACGGATTCGGAAAAGGCTCAGAGCCGGGAATATAAAATTCCCCTCTTTTTTCTTTTTATTTTCTTTTTTTATTTCTCCTTATTTTATATTTTAGTTCTCTGCTTTTGCGCTTGAATAAGTTTTATAACTCTCGCCCCCTTAGTTGCAACATCAAATGTTTGCAAAAAGGTGGTGTTGTTGGACGGCATGTTGAAATTTTCGGCTATTTCTTTAGTTTCCTTATTTTTATTCTCAAACATTTTGCTTGCCTGCACGCCTGATGAGAATTTTTGCGACAATGACATATTAAACCAATGCATAGGGGGCGTTTGGTCATCCATAAGCTGCGCAGATACCGGAGAAGTGTGCATAGGCAGCGGAATATTGGCTGGCTGCTCGGCGTCAGTGCCTGCCGGCTGCATAGAAAACACTTTTCAGTGCAGCCCGACTGACCCAAACACCCGCCAGTTTTGCCAAAACGGGCAATGGCTTGATTACGACGGATGCTTATACGGGTGCGACTATTCTACAAACACCTGCAAAGCATGCGCAGACAACACATTTCGCTGCAGCCCAACAGATTCTAATACGCGGCAAACATGCTCGAATGGAAACTGGTTGGATTATGAATCCTGCATCTACGGATGCGATTACTCTTCTCTTACAGGGCAATGCAAGCCAAATCCAACTGTGGTGGGATGCATAGACGGAACTTTTCGCTGCAGCCCGACAGTTGACAACCAAAGAGACAGATGCTCAAACAACATGTGGATAGGCTATGAATCATGCAGCATCGGATGCAACCAGCTTACCGGAAGCTGCATCTCCCCGGAATGCACCTCACTTGAAAATTTCTGCAACGGAAACATATTGACCCAATGCGTTAACGGCAAATGGGAAACAAAAAGCTGTGTTGCAGAAGGAAAGGTTTGCACAGGCATCGCACTCACTGCAGCATGCACTGCAGCCCCTTCAGGCGGCTCCGGCAGAATTGTTGGCGAATCGGGAATAGCCCCTGAGGATTATTCCAGCGGAGGGGGAGAGGTGAAAAAATGCACCTCATGGAGCGAGTGGTATATAAACAAATCCTCTACAAAAATAGAGAAGGACGGCACCAATTCGCGCGAATGCACTGATGAAACACTAAGAAGATATTGCTATCTCTCAACAGGAGTGCTTGACTTCTCCCATTATGAAACAAATGAAAATTACGAATGCGGCGAATGGTCGGGTGCAGACAAATGCGACTATGTGTTTGAGAGCTCGCAAGCCTACACAGACACTTCCGGGGAAAAATGCCGCACATGCGAGAGAAGCACTTATGCATATGCATGCCAGCCCTCAGGAAAAACAGATTATTCAAACACAAAACAATCCACAACATGCTCCTCATGGCGCCAATGCACCCCAGAGGAAGTTGCAGGCACAACCGTTAGCCCAAGCCGCTCAGACATTGACGCGCTTTTGGAAGATTACGGGCTTGTGATAGGCGCGGTGGTAGCCGTGCTTTTGCTTGTGGTGCTTTTTGCAACCTACAAAATGTTCTCCACGCCCGAAGATGAATCATAGGCAAAAATAGAAAATTGGGCTTTTGCTTGCCCTAAGCGGGCAAGGCGCCCCAATTTCTTTTAAAATTGGGCCCACTGAGAGCCCCAACTTGTTGGTCCTCATTTTCTAACGAAAATGGGATGCCTTTTTGCATAGCAAAAAGTGCAGGCGTTTTCGCCGCAAGGCGAAACAGTGGGGCCGCGAGCAAAACGAGTGGGCCCACTGAGATTTGAACTCAGGACCTTTCGATTATCAGTCGAACGCTCCAACCAGGCTAAGCTATGGGCCCCTTATTTGCGACTATTAGATTAGATTCAAATGTTTAAAAACCTCACCTCGAAACCTTTTGCGCCCTGATAAAGCAAAAAATATTTTTCCGCGCTAAGCGCGAAGAATAGGAGCGCCTTGAAATTTTCATAAACTCTTTTATAGGTTCAACCCTATGCATACTTATGGAAAAATATTTGCCTGTTATTATGGAGGATAAGGAAAAAATCGCAAAAACCCTTCACAAGCTTCTTCCGGGGCTTATGAACGCGCTCAAAAATTCAAAAACCCAAAAAGAGGCGCGCCACAATGCAAAGAATTATCTTGCCCATATTCATATCAGCCCCGCCCGAGCCACTGTGCATAACTGGGGAGTCATCTGCAGGCGCCGCCTTACAAACATAATGCGCCCCCACAACGAAAAAGAGAGCGGCTTTTCCACAACTGAGGCGCTATACCTAATAGCAAAAGATACGAAAAATGCAAAAAATTTCACAACCGCCTACCTAAACGAGCTTCTTCACATTTTCATGGGCATCTCCATACCTGCGGATAGAAACATGCGCCCAAGGCGTGAATTTGCAAGCCAGCAAAAGGAGGCGCAATACCGCTCATCCCTCCTTGACGGCTATTCACTTGGCATGCAAAAGCATTTCAAAAAATTTTCCTGCGGGCTTGACGCAAGCCTTGCAAAAAAGCGGGAGAAAAACAAGAAAAAAATCCTCGCATACTTTGGGGGGTCGCAAAAGGACTGGGATAACTGGCTGTGGCATTTGCGGCATATAATAAAGGAAAAAAGAGTGCTTGAAGATTTGCTGCATTTGAACAAAGAGGAGCTTGCAGGCCTCTCATTGGCAGAGAAGAAGCAAATCCCATTTAACATCACCCCCTATTACCTCTCCCTCTTTGACTTTAATGGGAAATCAGAGGAAGACCGGGCTATTCGCGCGCAGGTGCTTCCCAAAAAAGAGAGTGTTGCGCTTATCTCAAAAACAAAAGACATCTCCCAAGCCCTTGACTTTATGGGCGAGCGCTTCACAAGCCCGATACAGCTTATTACCCGCCGCTATCCGCAAATAGTCATAATAAAGCCTTTTGATGCTTGCCCCCAGATATGCCAATACTGCCAGCGCAACTGGGAGCTAAAAACGGTTGGCGATGCGAATCTTCCTGCAAAAAAGAAAATAGATAATGCAATAAACTGGGTGGCAGCCCACAAAAGCATCAGCGAGGTGCTTATAACCGGCGGGGACCCGTTGACATTAAACAACAAAATTCTTGAGGATATAATATCCAAAGTTGCAAAAATTTCCAATGTGCAAAGAATACGCATAGGCACCCGCACCCCAGTAACTTTGCCTTTCAGGATAGATTCGGGGCTTATTAATATTTTGAAAAAATTTCACAAATGGGGGGAGAGGGAAATTTGCATTGTAACCCATTTTGAGCATGCATCCGAAATAACCCCTCAGGCGCTTGAGGCAATAAAAAAAATAAAAAATGCGGGCTTGAATGTTTACAACCAGCAGGTGTTTACCTATTACAACAGCCGCCGCTTTGAGACGGCATTTTTAAGAAAAAACCTCAAGCTTTGCGGAATAGACCCGTATTATTCTTTTAACACAAAAGGAAAAGAGGAAACCAGGCATTTTATGGTTCCAATTTCGCGCATAAAGCAGGAAAGATGGGAGGAGGCTCGCCTTCTCCCGGGAATAGTGCGCACTGATGAGCCGGTATTTAACATTCCCAAAATAGGGAAGGCGCACCTTCGCGCCGCAGGCACCTCCAACAGGCTTATAGGCCTCACAGGAAAAGGAGAAAGAGTGTATAAATTTTTCCCGTGGGAAGTGGCAAACCCTGACGCGGAAAGCTATGTTTACACCGATGTGGGCATCTACGATTACCTGCGCCGCCTTGAGGGCGAGGGCGAAAAAATAGGGGATTACTCAACAATCTGGTATTACTAAAAGCAAGCAATTTTCCGGCGCCAAAAGCCATTTCTGCTAAAAATAAAATTATTTTAGTATTTTTGTTGCAAGCAAGGGGAAAATTATGCTTGCGTCCGCCTCAACATGCACCGCCTTCGCGCCTTCTTTTATTTTTCCCCAGCTAACAGCCTCGCTTGTCCTTGCCCCGCTCAAGCTCCCGTCGTACGGTGTGCCTGTGCTCACATATATCGCATAATCAAATCCTTCGCGAAGCAAATTCGCGCCGATTGCATGGTGCTTTGCAACCCCTCCTCCCAATATTATGCCTGCGGTTTTTTTCGCATCAAGCACAATCCTTCCCAAGGGAAGCAAGTCCGCGCTTGCGTCAATGCCGAAATCTTTTTTGCTTTGCTTATAAAAATACAATTGCAGCCCGAAAGCCCCGTCGCACACCGCAGGGCAAAACACCGGAATATTATTTTTGGCCGCCCAGTAAACAAAAGAATTCTCATCTTTTATTTCGGCTCCCAAATCATGTATTATCTCATGGGGGCCGAGCATTCTTCCCATTCTTTTTTGCTTTTCATGCTCTTTTGCAAAAAAAGGCTGAAGCAATTTCTCCAGCTTCACATAGCTTTCATTTTCAATTATAATGTTTCCAACCCTGTTTCTTCCGGCTTTGTGAAGTTTAATATCATCCTCCTCAAAGCTTGCCAAAGAGAAAGAGGAGAAAGATTTCATCACATCCTCCTCCACAGAGCCGATGGCGGTTATTATGGCATCCACTTTTCTCTCTTTGCATATTTTTGCAAACACTTCGCGCAATCCCGAAGTCACAAGGTTTGTGGTGAATGTAAGAAATATTTTCGTATCCTTCCTGCTTTTGTAAATCTCCTCTATTATCTGCGCCGCCTTTCCGGCCTGGCTTGCCTGCAGGCCTGCACTTTGCATCTGCAAAAGAATTTCCTGCGCACTAATCCCGCCCTTTATATTAAAGCCGGAGATTTTTTTCCCTGAAGAATTTCTGCCTCCCTTTTTGCCAAAAATATTTTTTTTGCCCATTTTTTTACCCAAAAAAAGCTATTCTTCCCCTGCCTTTTGCACATCCTGTATTTTTTGCACATCTTCATCTTTAGAAAAATCTTGCGAAACTGCTTCCGGCTTATCTTTTTCTTCCTGCGCCTCTTCAGCCACTGGCTTATCGGCTAAAATCTCATCCTCTCCAGTTTGCCCCTCTTCTGCGATATCCGACCGGCTAATTTCCCTCTCTTCCTGCTTTGGAACTTTTTCCTCCTCTTTTGGCGGCACCTGGCTCATACTAATAGAAATATCCTCATCAGTGTTTGCGAGCCTTTCCCTCTCCTCGCGCAATAAAATATATTCTTTTTGCAGCTTTTCAAGCTCTATTTTTTCAGCCTCGCTCATCGGCTCCGCATGCCCCTTTGTTGTAAGCACAAGCATCCTTTTGGATACTGCCGCAAATTTTCTCTCATTCTCATCCCACTTCTGCTCGTTTTCCCCGCTTACCCAAAATTCGTTTCCTCTTCCCTTCTCAGGCGGGGTTTTTTTCACTTCTCTCTCCCATACAAGGGGCCGCTCTCCTTCAAATTTTTTTTTATCAAGCGTAAGCTTTGAATTGGAAATATATGCAAACACTCCGAGCCTTCCCATTGTGCTTACAAGGTTTTTCTGCCTCTGCTCATCAAGCGCGCCAACGTCTATTTCCTCGTTTGTATGCGACTCTACAACCGTTTTTAGCTTTTCCGCCTCTTTTCTTGGCAAGCAATTTATCAATATTATGGCGCGTGCAATCTGGTCCCTGTTATCATAATTTGCCTTTGTGTATTCAGAGCGCTTTTTCATAAGCTCAAAAACTTCCCCGCTGCGCAGCTTCATCGCCTCATCAAGCTTCTCTTTCGGGTGCTGTTCAATCTCGCTTGTAAGCGCTATTATTTCAGCCCTGTGGGGCACAATAGTCACCAAATCCGCGCTTCTCACCTTCTCATCAAGCGGCGCGAGCCGCTCATCTATCTGCGCCACCTGCTTTGTAAGCGCGACAACATGGGCATCCTCCTCTTTCGCCCCTTTTCTGAGGAGAAAATCCTTCCTAAAATTAGTTTCAACCCGCTTTCTT
>PFCD01000008.1:0-327 GCA_002778455.1 Candidatus Micrarchaeota archaeon CG10_big_fil_rev_8_21_14_0_10_45_29
CTATAAGCTGGAAAGAGGAGATGCGCTTTAGCTTCTCAACCGCTTCAAACTTTGATTTTCCGGAGGAGATTACGTCGTCAATTATAAGGACTTTTGAGATTTTTTGCAAAGAGTCGGCGCCCACTATTAAGCTTTCATTTTTATCCCCATGCGTTTTGGGCTCTTTTCTGTCGTATATGAATTTTACGTTTATTTTGTGGCGGCGGTAAAGCGCCGCTGCCACTAAGGCGCCCAGGGAAATTCCTTTGTATGCGGGGCCGTAAAGAAAGTCAAATTCCTGCATTTTTCCAGATGAAATTAATGAGTGTATGGCATCTGCATACGCGT
>PFCD01000008.1:367-1574 GCA_002778455.1 Candidatus Micrarchaeota archaeon CG10_big_fil_rev_8_21_14_0_10_45_29
AAAGAGGGGATTTTCTGCCCGACTTTAGCAAAAACATTTCCTCAGGCGAATTTGCTATTTTGATGCAGTTTCTTGAAAATAAGAATTTTACAAAATTTTGGGGCGTAAACTGCGCGCTTTGCATAATAATATTTTATGCAAGGTAATATAAAAAGCAATTAGAGAAGGCAGTAGCCGGCTAATTTGTATGCTAATTTTGCGCATGTAAAGTCGGAGACAGCGTTTGAGGGAATAGGCATCAGCTCCACAATGTCAAAGCCGACTATGTTTTTCTCTGCGCATACTTTTTTCAAGAGGGAGAGGGTTTCATCCCATAAAAGCCCGCCTGGCTCAGGGGTGCCCACGCCCGGCATTATGGAGGGGTCAAAGCCGTCTGCGTCTATTGTGATATACACGTTTTTTTCTTTTATTTTTGAGAGAATTATATTTTCTTTTCCCTTTATGCGAGAATCGAATATAACATCAGGATATTTTTCTCCTATTAATTTTGCCTCCTCTTTGCTATAGCTTCTTATGCCTACAGAGACGGCTGGGCAAATTTCGCGCACCCTTGCCATCACGGAGGCGTGAGAATATTTGGAATTTTCATATTCTTCGCGCATATCCGCGTGCGCGTCTATTTGCAAAACGCACAAATCAGCATGCTTTTTTTTGCATGCCCTCACTGCGCCGGTTGTGAGAGAGTGCTCGCCGCCCAATATTATCGGGAATTTGCCATCTGCAAGAATTTTTGATGTTGCCTGCTCAAGCGCATCCACTGCCTTCTCCGGAGGCAAATTTTCTATTTGAAGGGGTGGGAGGGTGTGAAATCCCACTTTATCTATAAAGTCATTCTGCAATTCGATATCATAAGTTTCCACTTGGCAGGATGCCTTTATTATTGCCGCCGGGGCTGATGCCTGCCCCTTTAGGTATGAGGCGGTTTTCTCATACGGTGCCTGCAAAATAACTGCCTTTGAATTCGCGTATGGATAGGCAAAGCCCATGAGTGAGTGTGTGTCATCTTCCATGCAAATAATAGGAAGAGGGTTGGATAAAAGCTTTTGTTGCGAGAATGCAAAGAATATGCTAAAAGGCAAGAGTTTTAAATGTTAATGTAACATTAGTGAGATATTAATATAATGATAATGGGATATTAATGGTTAAAGCAATTATAAGCATAAATGAGGAAACAAACAGAATACTTAATATTATCAAGGCAAAAAAC
>PFCD01000008.1:1585-13442 GCA_002778455.1 Candidatus Micrarchaeota archaeon CG10_big_fil_rev_8_21_14_0_10_45_29
CTATTGAATCTTTGGCGCAGGAATATAGCAAATTGCTTGAGAATATGGAAATTTCTCACTCGCCGCCTCAGCCAAAAAAAGATTTTCACAAGGATTATAGATAAGCAATTATAAGCTTTGAAGCAAAAATGATAAATGCGCGATAGGGATGGAAAAGAATTGGCTACGGCGCATTTTCTAAAAAAGTGCGCGGGCTTTGGCTTGAAAAATGAAATTTAGGTCGGCAAAATAAATTTAGAAATGATTTTTATGAAGCATGCAAATTTTCTAAAAAAGATAAACGCGTGGCTAAGGCTTGTGAGAATTGAGCATGCGCTTCTCTCCGCGATTGGAGTGCTTGTTGGGCTTATGATTGCAACAAAGCAGGGGGCTGCAGCTTCTCTTGGAACATGGGCTTATGCTTTGCTTGTGCCGATTTTCATAAATATCGGGGCATTTTCATTAAATGATTATTTTGATATTGAGGCAGATAAGCAAAATAAGAGAAAAAGGCCGCTTGTGCAGGGAGAGCTTGGCAAAAATGTTGCAATATATACCGCGATAGCAGGGCTTGTGATAGGAAGCATTATTGGGTTTTTGATAAATTTTGAGGCGGGAATTATTGCACTTGCATTCGCAATTCTCTCTGCGCTGTATAATTGGAAGCTCAAAGACATCGCGATTGCTGGAAATTTGTTTATTGCAATTTCAATGGCAATCGCGTTTGTTTTCGGGGCGGTTGCGGCAGGGCAGGCTCTGGCGCAGGCAAGCGGCGCGATATGGATATTGGCAATAGGCGCAACTTTTGCAGGGATGGGAAGGGAGATTGTGAAGACGGTGCAGGATATGGAAGGGGATGCGAAGGCGAGGGGCAGCAAGAGTTTGCCGCATATTATAGGTGAGAAAAATTCGCTTTATTTGGCATCAGTTTGCTTTTTGGCGTTTGTTATAAGCCTGCCTTTTTTTGTTGCAGAGACAGGCATGAAAATAAGGTATCCCGGAATGGCAATCCCCTCTCTTGGGTGGAATATTTTCTCTTTAGGGCTTTTGGCAATTTGCGCATTTGCGTTTATTGCGATGGCTTATATGGGCGCGTTTGGAAAAGGGGAGGGGCGGCTTGAGAGAATAAGGAGGGGAAGCTTGATTGCCCTTGCAATTGCGCTTGGGGCGATTTTGCTTGCCGGCATTTTAGGGTGAGAAAATGAAAACAATTACAGAAACAAATTTGCCATTGAAAAGAGTGTCAAGCGGAAAAGTGAGGGAAATGTATGAGCTTGATGAGGATTTGCTTATGGTTGCGACAGACCGGCTAAGCGCGTTTGACGTGGTATTTTCGCAAGGCATACCGTATAAAGGAATTGTTCTCACAGAGATTTCAAAGTTTTGGTTTGATTATCTTGAGGGAGTTGTGAAATCACATATTAAATCGATTGATTTGCCCCCAGAATTGCAAAACAGGGAGGAGGCGCTTGAGAGGCGCGCCATGCGCGTATTGAGAGCAACCCCGATAAAATTGGAATGCGTTGTAAGGGGCTATCTTGTTGGAAGCGGATGGAAAGAGTATCAAAAATCAGGTAGCGTGTGCTCTATTAAATTGCCTGCGGGCTTGAAGCAGGCGCAAAAATTGCCGGAAGCGATATTTACCCCTTCCACAAAAGCTGAAATTGGAGAGCATGACATGAATGTTAGCGAGCGGGAGGGAAGGGAGATAGTTGGAAAAGAGATTTATGACGATGTTAGGGAAAAAAGCCTTGCCATTTACCAAAAGGCGGCAGACTATGCATTAACAAAAGGGATTATTTTGGCAGACACGAAATTTGAATTCGGAATTTATGAAGATGAAATTATTTTGATAGACGAGGTTTTGACTCCGGATTCCTCGCGCTATTGGCCTGCTTCAAAATATGAGGAAGGAACAAGCCCGCCATCGTACGACAAGCAGTATGTGAGGGATTATGTTGAGAAGCTTGGGTGGGATAAAAAACCCCCCGCTCCGCAGTTAAGCGATGAGGTTATTAAAAATACAAGCGAGAAATATATTGAGTGCTACGAGAGGATAACCGGGAGAAAATTTGAGAGATGATGGAATTATTGAATTTAAATGCAAAAAATGCAGAAAAACTGCAGAAAATATAGATAAACATATAAATATTCGTGTTTATAAGATGGATATGATACTTGAGATTTCTGTTGAAAACTACTTATCCATAAGAGAAAAAATTACCCTTTCTTTAGAAGCTACAGCAACTAAGAAGTTAAGGGAAAATGTTTCAAGGATTAGGGATAATGATATTTTGAAAACTGCAGCGATTTATGGTCCAAATGCATCTGGAAAGACAAATATAATCAAAGCAATAGTTTTCCTATGGAATATGGTTAAGAAATCTCACACATTTAATATAGATAATCTAATCCCCATAGTCCCTTTTAAATTAGATGAAGCAAGCATATCAAAACCTAGCAGGTTTGAGATTATATTTATCGTAAAGGGTATCAGATATAAATATGGATTTTCTTGTGATGAAAAAAAAGTCATTGATGAATACCTCCATTACTGGCCTAAAGGCAGACTTGCCGTGATATTTTCCAGAAAGAAGACAGATGAATTTGAGTTTAGAACACAAATTTCCAGGCAAAAATTAATAGAAAAGCAGATGACAAAAAACTCATTATATCTTTCTAGAGCAACGCAGTTAGGATATGAAAAAACAAAGGATGCCTACAATTTTATTGTAAATAGCATAACTGTTAACCAATACGTTGGAATAACCGAGGCTATAGAGAGAATACGCAAGGATCCATTACTCCGGGACAGAATTATTTCTACATTAAAAAGGATAGATTTTGGAGGTATTGAGAACATAAAAACTGAAAAGAAAAAGGGGAAAAGCAGTGAGATTAAATTTAAGATTGACAAGGGGGATTTTAGTATTGAGAATAGCAAAAGCCAAGATGTGGACATTACCCTAGTTAAAACAATACATTTGATGAAATCAGGTAAAACTGCTGAGTTTGACTTAGAGGAAGAGTCAGATGGAACCAGAAAATCCATATTCATGCTAGTATATATATTTGAAACCCTTGAGAAGGGCGGAGCTATGTTCATCGATGAATTGGAATCTAGCCTGCATCCAGATATATGTAAATTTTTGGTAAGGATGTTTAATGATGGGAAGAATAAAAAGTCCCAATTTGTATTCACTACCCACAACACTAATCTTTTGGATAACCGAATATTTAGAAGAGACCAGATTTATATTTGTTCTAAGAGACCTAATGAGAATACAATATTAGAATCCCTTTCAGATTACGACTTTCGCGAGGAATCTAATTTTGAGAATATTTACCTTTCAGGGAGAGTTGGGGGGGTTCCGAACATAGACGAGAGTGATGCCTGAATGGTACGGAAAACGGGCAAGAAAACCATAAGAATGATGTGGATATTCTGTGAAGGTAAGACAGAGAAGAACTATTTTGAAAAATACAAACACATGGAAAGTGTTAGGGGAATTAGGGTGGAAGCTATTAGGGCAAGAAAAACAGATGCGCTTGGCATAATTAGCGAAGCCATAGAATTTATGGGAAAATCGGATTATTTGAAGGGAGACATTCTGTTTTGTGTTTTTGATAGGAACGGAAACACCAATGAACAGCTTTCGAAGGTTGAAAAGATAGCCAAAGACAACGGAGTATGCCTTGCTTTTTCAAACCCATGTTTTGAATATTGGATTTTATGCCATTATGAATATTGTAAGGATGGGGGCGAATATGGAGATATTAAGAAAAAGATAGAAAGACATATGGGAGAATATAGAAAGGGAGATAGCGGGGTATATGGAAGAATTAGAAGTAAAACACAGCTTGCAATAAAAAATGCTGAAAAAATGAAGAATGCCCATGAGCGAAATAGAGTTAAATTGATTCGCAGGGAATCAAACCCAGTAACACTTGTCTATGAGATATTTAAATGTATAGAGAAAATTAAGGATAGTAGCTGATAAAAATGAGGTGGGTGCAATGGGAGAGGATGTTTTGATAATAATCGGAAGCAAGAGCGATGAGGAGCACGCGAAAAAATGCGCGAAGGTGCTTGAGGAAAATAAAGTAAAGTATAAGCTGGAAGTAGCGTCGGCTCACAGGGAGCCGCAAAAAGTGGAGGAGCTTGTGAAAAATTCATCTGCAAAAGTGTTTATCGCCATGGCGGGGCTCTCGGCTGCGTTGCCGGGAGTGGTTGCCTCAAAGACAAAAAAACCTGTGATAGGGGTTCCGCTTAACGTGAAATTGGAGGGGCTTGACGCGCTTCTCTCATCAATGCAGATGCCAAGCGGGGTGCCTGTTGCCACGGTGGGAATAGACAACGGGAAAAATGCGGCGCATTTGGCTATAAGGATACTCTCGCTTTGCAAGTGAGGAAGATGGGTGAAAAATTCCCTGCAAAGTTTTGTTTTTCATTTTTTCTTATTTTTCTTGCAATGCTTTTTTTCTCTGGTTTTTCTTTTGCAAAGATTTATTTTAATTCCCCACAGGAGGGTGAGAATTTGCAGCTGCTTGTGGAGGGAGGGGGAAACAAAAGCATTTTAATTATAAATTCAAACGGGGAGAGGTTTGAGAAAAATTTGAAAAACGGGCAGCTTGAAATTTTTGCAAATGTTGCGGGGAAATGGGTTGCGCATTTTGAGGGGGAAAGGGAGGATATTTTTGTAAAAGAGAATAATATTTCTTCAAAAATTGGCGGGAGGGGGGAATATAGGGTTGAGGAGCATTTTTTTGCAATATTTATTTTTGCTATTTTTGTTTTTGCGATTGCGGGAGGGGCGGCCGCAGTTGCGTATAAATTTGCAATAGAGCCGGAAATTGCAAAAAAGGCATTTCTTTCAAAAAGAAGGGAGGGAAAATTTGTATTTGTAAAATTCTGCGCGGGAGAAAAGGGGGCGCAAAATGTTTTTTTGGAAGATGAAACCGGTGGAAAAAGCAAGGGCGCGGTAAATTGCGCGGTTGAGGAAAAGGGTAGAGCAGTGCAAAATGAGCTGGCAGGGGATGCACGGGTTTGCGGGAGTAGCGGGGTTATGAGGATGCATGCAAAAAAGCTCGGGCCGTGCCAGTGCCTGCAGATGGATTATGAATATGCTGAAGGGGGGGAGGCGAGGGTGAAATGGAAGGAAGGAGAAAAGGAATTTTTCCTTAAAATAAAAGAGGGAAAAATATTTTTTGGAGAGGGAGAAAAAACTTTCGGCGGGCTTGGAATAAAAAAAGAAATAGATGAATTTTCAGGCAAAAATGAATTGGAAAAAGAAGAAAAGAAAAAACTTGCAAAAATATAATTTATTTTCCGATGGGGCGGTGCGAGGGAAATGAGACGTTGAGCCAGAATATTCCGGTTAATATAAGCACATCAAGCACAATAAAGCCGAGCATAACATTGTTTGAGAGAAATGAGAAGGCAGATGCGTCAAGGGGCACGAGTTCTGAGACAATTTCTTGCGTTAAATTGTAAAGCACCATAAGCTCTATTGCAAGTATTGAGAAAAATATAATGCCTTGCGCATGCTGGGGGCTCAGGTATGAGACAAATATTGCCAAAGCCAAATATACTAACGATGCGGGGAAAAGTATAAGGGCATCCAATTTTGAATAAAATGTGAGTATGAAAAATGCCACCATGGTGAGGGAGAGTATCTGCGCTATTGAAAGCATTAGAAACATCACAAAGTCGTAGTCTGCCTTGAAAGAGGGAGCCTTCGTTTTTTGCGGGCTTAGGAATGTGAAGCGCATTATTTTTCCTCCAGCATTTTTGCGATATGCAAAATTTCCTGCGGGCTTAGCATAAATACTTTTTTGCCTGCTGTTTTAAGGCTTTTGGCAAATTCGCGCGCCTGCCCTTTTTGCATGTGAATGGCTTTTCTTGAGTGAAAGAGGGCGTTTTGCACTGTTGCGAGGCGGTGTGAGAAGAGGGCGGCGCTTATTTTCTCAAAGTTTTTCGGGATTTTTTGCCTTTCCTTTTTGGGAGTTAATTGCAAAAGGCGCGAATCCACCTTTGGGGGCGGGTGAAAAGAGGATGCAGGAATTTCAAAAAGAGGGGTAAGGGAAAAATGCAGCTGGCAGAATGCTGAGAGGCGCCCGTAATGCGCGGTGGCGGGAGGGGCGCAAATTCGCTCCACAACCTCCTTTTGCATGCAAAGAATGCAGTTTGAGAAATTTAATTTTGAGAGCTTTAGCAAAATCGAGGAGCTTATATTGTATGGCACGTTTCCGGATATTATTTGGGCGTCGCACTTGTCGGAAATGGTGAGAAAATCCTTGTTTTTTATTTTTACATTTTTGTTTTTTCTAAATTTATGCTTTAGAAAATTTGCCCATTTTGCATCAAGCTCCACCAAGGTGAGGCTTTTGGGGGCGCATGCGAGAATCTCTTTTGAGAGGCGCCCGTCGCCTGCGCCTATTTCAAGCACGCTTTTCCCCTTTGCTTTTAGAAGCCCTGCCTCTGTTTTTAGCGCTGCCTCGTCAATTAAAAAATGCTGGGATTTTTCACGGGAGAGCCCCTGCGGCTTCCATTGGGAATTAGAGCCAATTTTTGCAAATGCGCCTTTTGCCCCTATTTTTTCTGCCATTCGCTTTTTGCCAAAATAGCCTAATTTTTTATATGGCTTGGGTTTTTCGTGCCTGGATTCTTTTTTTTCTTTAGCCATGTGAAAAAATGGAAGCTGCAGAATAAAAAGGGAAAGGAAGGGGCAAAATGCTGGAAAAGTGTATTGGATTTGGCAAAAAATAAGAGAAAATTACCTGCCAAACCGTCTGGAGGGGTAGCCGCCCCTTCCGCCGTAGCCGTCGTCTTTTTTGGGAGGGCGCACAAAAAGGAAATTTTGCTCGCTTCCCTCAAGCTCCTGGCGTATTCGCCCTACTATTATTTGCACCGGATCCGGCAGAAGGGTTACGCGCTCGCGCAAATCCGCAAAATTATCAAACGGCTTCTCCTGCCTTTTTTCAAGTATTTGCGCCAAATGCTTTTTTCCTATTCCGTGTATAAGCTCAAGCTGGTGAAGGCGTATTGAAAGCGGCCCTGCCTTGTTGAAAAAGTTCACAAAGTCCGCTTCCCGGCTTTCCACGATTTTGCGCAATACCTGCACAAGCTCGCTTCTTGAAGCAGAGGTAAGCTCGGGGTAATCTATTCTTTTTCTTATGCGCTCCACTTCAGGGCGCTCTTCTTTTCCCAAATAAACGCGCTGCCCGAAGCTAAGGGTTATATTGGGCTTTGTGGTTACTTCAAAAAGAGTGAAATATTTCTCGCCTACAAGCTGGGCTATCGGCTCAGGGGCTCGCTCGGAAGAGCGGCCGGTTGGAAGAAAATCCAATACCCACCCATGTTCTTCGCGTTCCTGCACCATAATAATACCTGCGTAAAAGATAAGGAGTCAAAGTATTTAACTTCAATCCTTTTTCTTTGCTTTTTTTTCCGGCTTCTCCTCTTCCCCCTCGCCGGAAGCCTCAGGCTTTTCATCCTCCTTTTTTTGCACAGGAGGCTCAATTATTTTTTTAGCATATTGGGCTAAAAGTGCGGCAATCTCCCCTATTTCCTTCTCACCGGCAGTAGTCTTCTCTTTTGCGAGAATAACCTGCAAAGTGGATGGCTTTTGCGGCATGATGTCAACTATTTTGGCGGCAGCTTCCTGGCTTACCCCCTCAATTTGCATAAGCTTTTCCATCAGTTGCGCCGCATCGCCTGCCTTTAGCTTGCAGAATTTGTTTGCATAATCAAGGCATGTCTGCTGCTCATAGCCGAAATCCGGCTCTGAGGCCCTCTTGTTGAGGATGTCTTTTACCTCTGCCAGGGTTGCGGTGCGGGTGGAATCCTCTTTTTTTCCTAACATAAAAATCACTTCTTAAGGTGCAGATGCACGGGGCAGATTATAAGGGTTTTGTGCGCATTTTGGTCCTTTATCTGCACTTCATAAGCGGTTCCCCTCAATTTTGAGATTATTCCTGTCTTGCCACGGTAGCGCGGATGCGGCATTCCGGTGTATCTTGACTGGGGGTCTATGAATACGACGTCGCCTACCTTGTATGTTCTTACCTGAACAGTAGGAGTTAATTTCTTCGAGGAGGCGCCCAATACACGGGTGCGCCCAGACATTTTTCCGTGGGAACGTTTAACCATAAAATTTCACCATTTACAAGTTTTATAAACATAAGGCGCAAGCTAGCAAATAACAGCAGATGTTTCTATTTGCTTGGGCGAATGGATGTTTATAAATATTTGTATTGCAAATAATAGTAAGGTTTAAAATTAAAATAGGTGTTTTGCTTGGCAAAAAGAAAATCAACTATCGGAAGGCCCAAATTTAATATTGAGAATATTGTCGCTTCCGCGGATTTGCAGCTTGATTTGGATTTGTATTCGATAGCCTTCAAAGTTTATGATGTTGAATATGAGCCTGAGCAGTTCCCTGGCGCAATATTTAAAATGAAAGAGCCGAAAAGCTCTTTGCTTTTATTTAAAAACGGCAAGATAATTTGCACAGGGTGCAAGAGCGAGAAGGAAGTGCAGCAGGCGGTAAACAAGACGCAGAAAATGCTTTTCAAATACGCCAAAAACATCCGCAGGAAGGGGAAGGCAAAATTCACGGTTGAAAACATTGTGGCATCCGCAAACTTTGCGGTTATGCTTGATTTGTATGGGATTGCCTCCAGCGTGAAAAACGTGGAGTATGAACCAGAGCAGTTTCCTGGCGCCATCTTTAAGATGGTTGACCCGAAAAGCTCGCTTTTGCTTTTTAAGAACGGCAAAATAATCTGCACCGGCTGCAAGAGCGAAAAAGAGGTTCAGCAGGCGCTTAACAAAACGGCTAAATTGATGGAAAAGTTTGCCTCCCCTCTTGAGGATAAGGATAAAAAGAAGAAATGATTAGGCTGATTTTTCATTGCCTATAATCCCCCTTAGCGCAAGCTAAAGGTTTTTGAATATCTGCATTCTAGTTAGTTTAAACTGAGAGTTGTTCTTATGGCAACAAATCCTGCAATGCTTGACAAGCTCGGGCTAATTCTGGCTTTTGCGATGGGCGCGGTAGTGCTTTTCTTGGGCTCTGTAGAATTTTTCGCCATTTTTATAGTGTTTCTTGTAGCATCGGTGGTTGCCACAAAATACGGGCATCTGCAAAAAAGGGATGTCGGGCTTTATGAGCATGAGAGAAGCTGGGAAAACGTGCTTGCAAACGGAATTGTGCCTATGGCAGCCGCGGTTGCTTTTCCGTTTATCGGGTGGGGCGCGTATATAGGCTCGGTTGCGGCGATTGCCTCAGACAAGTTTGCCTCAGAATTCGGGGTGCTTGACAGGGCGGACCCCATAAGCCTGCTTACATTAAAGGCAGGAAAAAGAGGCGAGAGCGGCTGTGTCTCGCCCCTTGGCACACTGATGAGCTTTAACGGGGCGCTTGTAATTGGAATTGCGGCTCTTTTTTTAATGCCGTCGCAGGTTGACGGCTGGAAAATGATATTGATTGCATCCGTTGGCTTTGTGGGCTCGTTTGCTGATTCGCTTGCAGGCGTGCTGGAGGAGAAGGGGATAGGCACCAAAGCGACTACAAATGCGATATGCGCCGTTGTCGGGGCTGTGCTTGGCTGGGCAGTGCTAAGGTAAAAAAAATATTCGGGCTTGCTTGCGCATTATTTTCAAACTAATTTTTTAGCCTGGCGTGCCTGCCTGTTTTTTCGCATGAATTGGCGCGTTACTTTTGTTTTTATTCTTTTTGTGCCCTAATAAAAAATCAACTTTTGGAAAAATGGCGGCTGCAAAGAAAGCTTATGCCTTGAAAGCGAAATTTTCCTGCAGCTTTGCGGGTTTTTGGTTTTTGGAGTTAGGAGGAAAGTGTCAATGAAAATAAAAAAAATATTTGCGTTTAATCAAAAGGATTCAGGGGGCAATAAGAAAGGATGGGGAAGAGTTGCCCGATTCCTCCTTTATTTCCAGCTTCTGGACGCGCTCAACCCTGGCTCCGTTTTGGGAGTTGAAGCTGCTTATGCGCGCAATAAAGGAATTGATGGCAGTGTTGGTTCCGCAAACAAGGGCAAGCACGCTGCCTCCCTCCTCGTTTTTAACCCAGCCGGTGAGGGAGAGGGAGAGGGCTATTCTTTGCGCAAGGGCGCGAAAGCCGACGCCCTGCACGTTGCCGAAAATGCGAAGCTTGAAGCATTTCATGAGGGAAAAACGGGAGGAGGATTTAAAAATATCCTTCCAATTACAGATGCAGGGGCTAATGCGGATGGGGCTATTACTATGATATTTGCAGATGGGGAAAGAGGAGGGGAGCGGGAGATGCAAAAATCCCCTGTTCAGGCGGAAACTCTTGCCAATGCCTTTGCTGCGGACGCGAAAATATTTTTGAAAAATTATGGGCTGGAAGAGGGGATTGCCGGCAAAATAGCGCAAGGGCTTGTGGGAGAGGGAAATAATTTTCTTTTTAACCTGGTGGTAAACCCGGCGCTGCAAAAAGATGCTGGCATGGGCTTTGTTGTTTACAATTATACTTATTCAGATGATGCAGGCAAAAAGAATTTTGACAAAATGATGGGCAGCGTAGTGAGTTCTCTTGAGGCATTGAAAACATTTCTTGATGCAAAATATGGAGTAGAATTCGCATTTAACATGCAACAAAACACCGAGTTGAGCTACAGCATATACACCCATGTTGATGCAACGCAGGTGAGGGAAGCGCTTGAAGGAAGGGGCGGGCTGCAAGATGAATTTTTGAGGAGGCAGGAAAGCGGCACGGGTGCGCAGCAGGAGGAAGTGCAAACAAAGAGCAGGACAATTAGTGAGATTGCAGCCGAGCTTGGAGTAGACAAGGTTGAGAAAACCGAAGAAGGCTTTAGGGTGTCTGAGGAGGCAAGAACCATTTCAAGCAAGCAGATGGCAGACGCGCAGGCAAAGGTTGCGCAGCTGCGGGAGCAGATTGTTGCGATGGGCTATGAGTGCTCGCAAGTGCTAAGAGAGGCGTCGGGTGGAAAAACACAATATTATTTGATATTTAACGAGAAGGGGAAAGAGCCTGTTGCAGAGGAGGAAGAGAAAGTTGTGCCGGTGAAAACTCCGGAAATTGTGAAAAAGGAGCAGAAGCAGGAGAAAGAGAAAGAAATAGAGCAACGCAAGAAAACTAAAAAAGAGGAGAAGAAAAATATTTCACAAGCTGATGAGGAAGCGAAGCAGGGGAAAAAGCCTGTGAAAAAAACAGAGGATGAAAAACAAAAAGAGAAGGAGCAGGCAGGCAAGCAAAGAAAGGCGAAAAAGCCGGGTGGGGAAAAGGATGAGAAAAACCTCTCGCCCGAGCAAAGGGTTGAATTTAATTTGCAGCAATTAATTTTGCAGAATCAAAATACGCTTTATGGATACCTTACAGAGCTTGACAAAATAAACCCAGATAACCTTGATGCCATAAATTCCATATTGCTTAACATACGCACCCTTGATTCGAAGATGAGAAGGGAGATGCAAAACAGCACAACAACCTCAAGCATTAAGGAAAGTGAGGCAGGCATGCACAAGTTCTGGGCAGGCGCGATGGAGGGAATAGACCCTGAGTTTGTGTTTTATGACGCTTTTCTAAAAGATGACAACAAATTCGGCTATGACAAATACACCGACGATGTTTTTTACAAGTATATGCGCGCCATAGTGAAGGTGCAGCAAATAAACGAATTTTTGATAAATTCTATAAGTTCGGATGTGCCGCAAAAAGAATTTAACGACCAATTTAAAACATATATGTATGATTTGGAAAAGCTTAACCAAACACAAGGACAAACGCAGGGAGATATGCTTATCAGCCCGGCGGAGGCGGCGCTTACCCTTATTTACGGGCAAAATGCAAAAGCCCTTGAGGGAGTGATG
>PFCD01000005.1:0-91294 GCA_002778455.1 Candidatus Micrarchaeota archaeon CG10_big_fil_rev_8_21_14_0_10_45_29
TCAGAACTTGTGATAACTACCTCTTCCACGGCTATTCTATTGAAGATAAACTATAAAAAGACACCGAAACCGCGGAGGGGGGACACCCCCCTCCCCAGTTTTGAGGTTCTTTCCTGACCCTCCCCCCGCTCATCTGTTTTGTTTCCCTTCACCCCCCGATTTTTTCCTGACACTCCCCCCGCTTGCCTGTTTTGTTTCCCTTCACTCCCGCTATTTTTGGATTAAAAAAGCTTATAAGAGGCAGAATGCATCTTTTTTGCAGGTGGTAATGTGGATTTGAAGGCACTATTCAACCTTTACAAAAACGTTGTGCTAAAGCCAAAGCCGACTTTTGCAAACGAGGCAAAAAAAGAAAATTTGAAAATAATGGACGGCTACAAGCACTTTCTAATAGGAGGAGCGATTTATTCCGTATTCTTTATTCCTTACTATCTTCTTATGCAATCGTTGTCTTCCGCCTTCTCATCAAGCGCCATTGCGGCAAAAACAATGATCTCGTTTCCGGTAACGATTGTCCTTAACCTACTCACAATCCTGATAGGTCCCTTCATAACCGTGGGCATTTACTATGTTATAGCTGCGATTTTGGGCGGAAAATGCAAATTCAACAAGCTGTTTTACCTTGTATCCCTCTACACCGCGCCCTTCCTAATAATAACCTCAATTCTCCTGTATTTGAATCTTATTCCTTGCCTCGGGGCACTGATTCTTCTCGCAGTGGTGCTTTACGGATTTTATGTGCTCACAATTGCAATAAAGAGCGCCTATAAATTCAGCACCCTAAAAGCGGTTGTGGTATGGCTTGTCCCGACGTTGGTAATGGTTGTCATCTCGTTTGCGGCAGGGATGTATTTTGCGGCAAAGGCGCTGGGCATTTAATTTTTTCTTTTTTTATTTTATTTTTTAGGCGGCTGAATAAACCCTGGTCTTAGAACGTTTTTTGGCAACCCCTGCTTTTTGAGGCAGCTGGAAAAATCTAGTCTTAGAATGTTTTTTGATAACTTACCTTTTTTTAGGCGGCTGTTTCTCTAGTATCTATAAAAAAGGTAGATTTTGACCTAGGAGACCGGGGAAACAAAACGGTGTGGGAGGTGAAGCGTCCCCGGTCACCACGGCCAAAAATGTGAAATGGCGCCTGCCGCCTAAAGCAAGCGCCGAAGTTTCTTCGGTCGCCTTGCCAAACTGATGTTTTGCAAGCGTGAATTACCTGATTTTGTAATAAACCGCCCTGCCTGCCTGCTTTTTCTCAAGCAGCCCAAGCTCGTAAAGCCGGTTCAGCCGTGCGGAGGCGGCATTTTTCCCCTTATACTTAAAGTGCGCCCTGACATCTTCTGCGCACACCATATCCCTTGCGCGCATAAGCGCAACTATCTGCTCATCAACATTTGAGAGCAATATCTCCTTTCTCTCCAGCATAGCGGATGCCGGAGTTGATGAAGTACTTACTGACACCCCTGCAAAGCCCCCCGCCCCAACAGCGGGTGCCGCCCAGGCGCCTCTTGGATCGCTTGCACCTTTATCCTCAAGCCTGCTCTCTATCTTGTCAAGCCTTCCTTCAATTCTTGTGATTTGCCTTTGCAAAGAGTGCAGTACAGCCGACAGCTCCATTTCAAGTTGCTTTGCCCTTGCCATTCAAATCACAATTTTCTCATGGCATTGTCATAACAATGTCATGCTTCTATCATGACTATATCATGCCAACTATTAATTTATATACCTATCGACACTTCGAGGTAAAAACATCTTATTCATCCAACACAATTATCTATGCTAACACACTAATGCCAAAACATTCTTGGCTTTTTTGCGGAAAAATGCCCTTCCAATTGCCTCATATCTCTCTTAATGCACATCATTTTATGCAAGAAAAATCCGATTCTACGCCTGAAGGGCGCCAGCTTTTGCTCAGTGTTGCAAAAAGCATTCCCGCTCCCCTCAAAGAGAGGGCAGAATGCAAGCCCGCCTTTTTTGCAGGCGATAAAAACAAGGAAATAAAAACACCAGAACAAGGGGTTTTTTGCGATAAAAAGGCAAAAATAATAATAGACGCAAGAGAGCCATCAGAATATGCCTCCCTTTTGCAGGAATGCGGGCTTTTAACAGAGAGAAAAACCCTCTCAATAGGCGATTTTATTCTCTCAGAGCGCACCGCGGCAGAGAGAAAAAGCAGGGCCGACTTTGAGGCATCTATAATAGACGGGCGCCTTTTTGAGCAGCTCTCCCGCCTGAGCGCAACATACGAGAAATTCCTTCTTATAGTGGAAGGGGACGCCCCAAATTCACGCCTCTCCCGCAACGCATTGCTTGGCGCCTATTCGTGCGCCCTCTGCGACTTTGGCGCCTCCATATTTTTCACAAAAACCAAAAAAGCAACGGCGCAGCTTCTCTCCTCTGTCGCAAAATACGAGCAAATCTCAAAAAAATCCACTTTACGGGTGCATGCAAGGAAAAAGGCATTAACCCTGCCAAAAATGCAACAAGCGCTTATAGAGGCGCTTCCCAACACCGGGCCTGCGATGGCGCATGCCCTTCTCTCTTATTTTAAAACTCCTGCAAAAGTGCTTGAAGCCAGCGAGGAAGAGCTTCTCTCTGTGCCAAGAATGGGGGGGCAAAAGGCAAAGGCAATAAAAAATATTTTGGAAAGTAATTATAATTGCAAAAATATGTAAAAATTTGCTTGTTTTTTAGTTTTAATTAGTATAACTATATGTGCCATTTTCTTTTATTTGTTTCTCTTTTCCTTATTATGTGTGAAAAATAACCTAAATTCTTTGTGTTTTTTAGTGTTTAAAAAAATAACAACATGCACATAAATCATTAGATTAATATACCTTGGTTTTAACAAAAACAAAGATGACTATTCTCTCTTCTCTAAAACATGCCCGGAGGCTGCTTTATGGCTAAAAAAGCCAAAAAAGCGCCAAAACGCAAGAAATCCGTAGCATCAAAGCCAAAAAAGAAAAAGAATAAGCCATCAAAAAAGCCAATAAAATCAAAAAAAGCCAAAAAACGCAAGGAGGCGCTCTCTCACATGGCAAAAAAGAAGCCAATAAAAAAACCAGCCAAAAAGGCAATAAAAAAGGCAGCAAAGAAAAAAATGCCTAAAACAAAAGCCAAATCCGCGAAAAGGCAGGAGAAGCCTGCAGCCGCCCCGGCCTTTACCCCAAGCACACGCCCGCCCTCGGTATCCCGTGCGGTGCGCGAAAGTTTGGAGGCAATAAAAAGCGACCTATCCGAGGGAGAGGACATAAAAATCCATCGGGAAGTGGAAATAAAAAAGCCGCCCTTGGTGCTTGACAAGGTGTATCTGCAGTCAATGAGCTTTGAGATGGCGTCAATGCGCCAGGCGCTTGACCGCATAGGAAGGCAGCTTGACAAATTGGAGCGCGAGCTCAACGCACACCGCAACGGCGGCGAGGATTAAGCCCTCTTTTTTGAAAACTTTTTTTCCTTTAATTTTATGAAATCTTTATATTTTTTGGCATGCATAATTCCTGCATGCAAGCTACTGTGCCTGCCCTAACCGGCGGGAAACAAAAAATGTCTGCCTTTTTGAGCACAACGCTAAGCTTGGTTCCAACTAAAAAAAACAAAGCCATGCTGAGGCAAAAAATCCTGGATTCTGTCGAAATAGATATCAACAAGGCGGCGGTTACGCACAACCATATTAAAAAAGCATTCATATATGAGCAGCTTGGGTTTTACCAGCTAGCCGGGAACCACTACTCGGATGCCGCCCGCATTTTGCGCAAATGTTACAAAAACATCAAAAACACCTATGCTCCCGTGTCTGAAATTTTCAAAGTCCACTTTTGCAGATTGTATACAAAGTCAGCAGAAAATTATGAAAAAGCCAACAACTTTGAAAAAAATCAGTATATTTACCCGATTCTTATAAAAGCCGCCTCCGGCAATCGCTTCGGGGAGGCGAAATGGCTTATGAAACTCTCCGAGGTTCATGGCAAACTTGGCAACAGCTACTTTGAAGCCAATTATGCCCTTGAGGCAAACCAAAAATTAGGCATGCAATAATTTTCCCCTCCCCATTCTTATAAAAATTCTCCCTGAATAAAAAAGTGCGATGGACAAGAATCTTGCAATAAAGCTAAACTCAGCCCTTTTTGGGCTTGATGTAAAGGGAGGGGAAATAAATTACATCTCGCATGCGCATTCTGACCACTCATATGCAATGAAAGATAGCGCGCCAATTTTCTGCTCTGACGCAACCGCGCAAATGCTCTCTTTGGATTTTAACGGCAAAAACAAGGAAGAAACAGAAATTTCCCCCAACACCAAAACCATTAATAAAAAAATTCTCACCGCCAAAAAAAATATTGAAAATAAAGAAAGCCCGCTCTTAAAAGAGGGCGCAAAAGCGCACCCTGCAAAAGAAAATTTTTCAGGCAGGCAAAATAAAATCTCAAAAAGAAAAAAAGCATCTCCAAAAAGAATTCAAATTCCAAATGGATTCTCCCTGCACAATGCGGGGCATATTTTAGGCTCCACTCAATTATGCGCAGATACGCAGGAATTCGGAAAATTCGTCTACACGGGCGATTTTAAATTAAGGGACGGTTTGACCGTAAAAAAGGCGCCGATAATAGAGTGCGACACCCTTGTAATGGAGTGCACCTATGGAAAAACCGGCGTCTCTTTCCCCCCTCCGCAGGAAGTATATGAAAGCATGGAAAAATGGTCGCGCCAAAACAAAAATTCAATCCAACTATGGGGCGGCTACGCGACAGGAAAGGCGCAGGAGCTTGTAAAATTCATAAACACCTACCTTGATGAGGCGCCAATTGTGCCTGAAAAAGTGGCAAAAATATGCTCCCACTATAAAAATAACGGCATATCCCTTGACTATGTGCAGGCAGGCACTTATGAGGCGCAGGAAATAATGCGCTCTGCCTTTTGCGCCGTGTTTCCCCCCCACCAGCTAAATTACAATTTCGCATCCCAGCTCTCTCACGCCCACAGGCGGGAGGCAAAAGTCGCAATAGCAACCGGCTGGACAGGCATCAGGCGCATGAGCGCGCACGCCTCCTTTCCACTCTCAGACCATGCGGATTTTGGCGAAATTCTGCGATACGCGCAAGAGAGCGGGGCAAAAAAAGTGTATTTGGCGCACGGCAAAAACGAATCCACCGCAAAAGAGCTGCAAAAAGAGGGAATAAACGCATTTGCAATAGAGGAATTGGGAAAAAAGAAAGAGATGCAGGCAATATTGCAAAACTAAAGCAAAACCGCAAAATCAACCTAACTTATACAAAACTATATGTTTGGTTAATTCTGAGAAAAAGTCAGCAAAATAAGCAAAAACAACAAATATTTGGAAAAATAAGGCAAAAGAGCAACAGCGGGATTTAAGAAAACAAATTGTTTGCGGGCTTGGGAAGAAAAAATAAGGTTAAATTTTAAAATATCTCAAAGCTCTTTTGGCTCTGCATTCGGGCATTTCTTTTTCAAAACATCATAATGCATGTCATTTAGCCCTACAGCCATGTCATACACCTGCCCCATCTGGTCAAATACCTTGAAAATAACGCTCACTTTTCCAAGAGGCAATTCGGACACTTTCTCAAGCTTTTTCACATATTCATAAGGCGCGCGAATAAGCTTGTTATTATGCTTTATCACAAGCCCCCCCTCGCACAAATAAATCCTGCCCGACTGGTCAAAGCCGTCCTCAAAAATAGGATAGCTCTCAGACACAAGCCCGTATATGCTGTCTTTTTGAATTGCCATAACACCAACCCCGCATTTAGCGCAAATTCCGCCCTGTATCTCCTACGCATATAAAATTTATAACACTTGGCAGGAGTTTGCCTTCTTTTTCAATTTGTAATTTTCTTTACACTTTTATTAACATTTTTTATATTTTTTGCAAATTTATTTAAAAAGCATGCAAGCACGCTTTCTATTGCATAAAAAATGCAAACGGGCTTGGAAAATTTTTTCCGGGGGTTTGGAAAATGAAAAAGAAAGCAAAGAAGAAAAAGTAATTGGCAGGGAAAACTTTTTCCCTCTTTTTTTCCATTTTTTTGCAATTTTTAAAGCCCACCTTCTCTCTTTATATACCTTAAGCCCTTCTCTTTTTTATGGAAAAAAAGGCGCAATCCTCTATAGAATACCTTGCCACATACGGCTGGGCGCTTCTTCTCATATTTTTGGTTATCGCATTTTTGGTCGGCTCGGGAGTGTTCAGCCCTTCCCGTTTTGCAAGCGAGGAGTGCACTTTTCAGCCAAACCTTCCCTGCACCCAGTATTATGCGCAGGCAATAGAGGGGCGAGCGCAGGCAAAAGTCTCATTTAACCTCACAAACACCATGGGTTTTCCAATAGCAATATTAGGGGTAAATTCCGACTCTGAAGGGGTAAAAAGCTCATGCCCGGACTGCACCCGCTATTTATTGCAAGGCGAATCCGCCTCCTTCACATTCGAGCCCCTTACAAGCCGGGAATATTATGACAACGAGATGCTAAAGCTTAAATTTTCATTGCAATTTCGCGGGTGCAAGGGAATGGATGAAACAACCTGCCTAACTGATGATACGCTTGCATATTACACGACTTCAGGGAGAATTCACGCCGCCCTTAGAGGCACAACAACAGCTGGCGCCTCTCCTCTCTGCACCTCTGCCGACAACTGGTGCGACGGCACAGTATTCAACTTCTGCTCAGGCGGCTCAATGGTTTCCAAAAATTGCGCGCCTGACGCGTGCACAGGAAAAGGCGCAACCGCCGCCTGCGCATCTGCCTCATGCACTCCAGCGGATGAGTTTTGCGACGGTAATGTGCGAAACTTTTGCCAGGGAAACAGCCTAGTCAGCGAATATTGCGACAATGGCTGCTCATCAACACCTGCCCCTCACTGCAAGCTTTGCAAAGACGGGGAAACACAATGCCTCTCAGAGAGGGAAATAGCAACCTGCAACGGCGAGGGCTGGGAATCGATTTATTGCCAGGATTTGGATTCAACAAAAGAGTATTGCTCAGACTTTTTGGGAGCGCCCCAGTGCACGCAATGCATCTCAGGAAAAATAAAATGCATCCCAGGCACCAACATATACCAAACATGCGACGGAGAGCAGTGGATGGCTTACCCCACATATCCCTGCATGGACCCGACGCCAATATGCAAAGACGGCGGAGCGCTCGAAGATGATGCGTGCGTCAATTAAAACAGGCCAAAACCCCTCTTGCAAATGCCTGTTTTTAGCCGCCATTATTTCTTTTAAGGGGAAAAGCCCCCTAACCCTTTTTTAATATATCCTCAGTAATTCCCCATGACCAGGGAATAGTTGGGTAGATAAGTTGTACCACATCTCCAAAATAAAATTTAGGGGCTTTAAGTCCTTCAAAAGCGCGGAAGCCAGTTTTCCGCAGGGCTTTGTCGCAATAGCAGGGCCAAACGGCTCTGGAAAAAGCAATGTTGCTGACGCTATTCGCTTCTGCTTTGGCGAGATGGGCACAAAGGCGATTCGCGTAAAGCGCGCCTCAGAGCTTATTTACATAAATTCCTCAAGGGGAGAAGTTACAATAAACCTCACAGGCAGCGGGGAGGAGGAGCCTAATTTTGAGATAAGGCGCTCAATAAGCGAGGATGGAAAAACATCATACTCATTAAATGGAAAGCACCTCACCCGCACAAACGTACTGGAGGCATTGCGCCCCTACGGGCTTGAGATAGGGCACCACAACATAATAGCGCAGGGGCAGGTGCAAAGAATAGTTGAAATGAATGCAAAGGATAGGCGCACCATCATCGACTCAGTCGCAGGCATCTCCGAATTTGATGAAAAGAAAAAAGAGGCAATGGGAGAGCTTGGCAAAGTAGAGGCAAAAATTTCAGAATCAAGAATAGTGCTATCCGAGAGGGGCGCGTATTTGCAGGAGCTGGAGGCAGAAAAAAACGCAGCCATCTCACACAACGAGGCAAAGGCAATGCTTGAGCAGGCAAGGGCAACCCTTCTGCACTCTGAATATGAAAAGCTAAATTCCCAGTTTGACGAGCTTTTAAAAAAGCGCGCAGAGCTTGGAAAAGAAATAGGCTCTTTTGAGAAAAAGCTTGGGGAAATAACCGCGCAAAAAAATTCCCTTGAGGCGCAAAGAAAAGAGCTTGCCCAAAAAATGTCTGACGGAGGGAAAAAAGAGAGCCTTCTCTCCCAAATACAGGAGCTAAAGGTGCAAATGGCGCAAAGCCAGGCGCTTTGCGAGGAAAAAGCAAAAGCCGTGGAAGAGCTTGGCGTAAAAGAGAAAGAGATGGAGGCGCAAAAAGGGGAAACAGAGTCTCAAATAACCCGGCTCTCGGCTCAAATAAAAGCAAAGCACGCGATGCTCACAAATCTTGCTATACAGGTAAAAAACGCAAAAGAGGCCGCAGGAATAGATGATGAGCGCCAAAGCCCGGGGGAAAAAGAGGCGGAAGCAATATCGCAAAAACTCTCATCCGTGCGCGAGCAGAAAGCCACTTTTGCCGGGCAAATGCAGGGAATGGAGCATGTGCTTGAGAGCACAACCCAGCTTCTCAAATCCGCGCAAAGCGAGCTATCTTTGCTAAAAAATGAAAAAGAGGACAACGAGGCAGGAAAGCTCTCCTCCTCAATAGAGCAAATAAACGAGTCGCTCACCTCTTTATTTGAAAAAGAAAAGGCGCTTAACAAAGACATCCCCTCCCTTGACAGGCAGATGCTTGATGCAAAAGAGAGGGTTGCGGCATTGCGCGGCTCTGTCTCTCCCGCATCCAGAAATCCTGCGCTAATAGCGGTGCAAGAGCTGAAAAATTCAAAAGGAGGGGAAGGCATTTTCGGAGCCGTGGCAGACCTCATAAGCATGGATAGCGATTACCAGGTGGCAATAGAGGCTGCCGCAGGAAGCAGGCTCAACTACGTAGTGGTAGACAGCCTTGACAATGCAAATTCAATAATAAAAAAGCTAAAGGCAGGCAAGCAGGGAAGATGCTCGTTTATCCCCCTTGACAAGGTGGTTTTCAACACCCGCAAGCAAAGCACTCCAAGCGGCTCTTTAGGAAGGCTTATCGACTTTGTGCAATACTCCCCCGCAATAGACAATGCCATGCGCTACCTTTTCGAGGACACTCTGCTTGTGCAAAATGTGGAATCCGCCAAAAAAATAGGTGTAGGAAGCTGGCGAATGGTTACAATGGGGGGCGAGCTTTTGGAGCGCTCCGGAGTAATAACAGGCGGCTCGCAAAAGTCAAGCCTTCTCTCCCGTTCATCGCTAAAAAAGGCGGAAGATGAAATTGATAAAATAAAAACAAGGCGCGACTCGCTTTACTCTGATCTGTATTCTGTGCGAGACGAGATGCAGCGCCTGCGCAAAGAGCGCGCCTCTTTGGAATTAAAGCTGCGCACAAGGGAAGCTGAAGCCGGCTCTGCAACAGAGAAAAAGGCAAGAATAAAAAAGCTTGAAGAGCAGGCAACCGCCCTGAAGGCGCAGGAAGGGGCAAAGAAAAAAGAGCTTGAAAAAATAAAAGAGAAAATTTCCTCTTTGGAAAAAGAAGAAAAAGAGCTCTCAAAAGAGCTATATGCGGCAAAAGAGGCCGCGCAAAAGGCGCGCGAGGACGCCAAAAAGAAAAGCGGGGACAAGCAGCAGCACTACCGCGAGCTTTTTGAAAAGCACGCCTCTCTCTCCTCAGAATTAGATTCTTTGCGCCAGGAGGAGAAAATGCATCTCTCCTCAAAGCAATCCCTCTCAAATGCCTTCTCCCAAATGCAAAAAGACAAAAAAATAGTGTCGCTTGAGATAAAAACTTTAGAGGAAGCTTCCGCCGCAGCGCGCAAAAAGCTTGAAAAATGCGAGGATTCGCTAAGGCATGTGAGCGCAAGCGTGCAAAAATATTACAACCAGATGCAGGAGCTGCAAAGCCGGCTTGACGCGCTGGGGGGAGAGGAAGGGCAAATAAAATTCTCATTTGATTCTCAAAACCGGGCGCTAAATGAAATAAACATAAAGCACGCGTCAGTGGAAACAAAGCTTGCGGATGTGAGCGCCGAGTGGGAAAAATACAAGCAGGCAACGCTTTTGGAAGATTTCACAAAAACCAAGCTTGAGCAAATGATAGGCGAGTGCGAGGCAACAATAAACTCCCTTGGCATGGTAAACCTGAAGGCCCCCGAACTTTACGAGGCTAAAAAGCAAGAGCTTGAGGAAATGGGAAAAAGGGTGGAAACTTTGCAAAGCGAGAGGGAAGCCGTAATTTCCCTTATGCAGGAAATAGAGAATAAAAAAAGAAAAATTTTCATGGACACATTCACTTCCGTAAACGAGCATTTCATAAAGCTCTTTAGTACAGTTTTCAAAGGAGAGGGCTCGCTTGTGCTCGACACCCCTGAAAACCCGCTTGATTCAGGGCTTAGCATGCGGGCAAGGGGGCTTAATGAAAAGCGCGACCGCTACCTCGAATCCATGTCGGGGGGAGAGAAAACTCTTCTTTCCACGATGTTTATTTTCTCATTGCAGATGCGAAAATCCGCCCCCTTCTATATACTTGATGAGGCGGAAGCCGCCCTTGACAAGGCAAACGCATCCAAAATGGCAGACTTTTTAAAGCAGATGAGCAAAAAGGCGCAATTTATAGTGATAACACACCATGACGCCCTCCTCTCGGCAGCAGACGTTGTGCTCGGTGTTGCAAAAACAAATGAAGGCTCAAAAATAGTGGGTGTGCAGCTTACCTCCGGCTCCCAATTCACAAAAGGCGGGGAAGAGGCAGAAGTGCAAGAGGAAGGGCTTCCGGAAAAAATAACTTTTGATGAGGCAGCCTCCAAAAAATAACTTAAGGCAATTTGCTAATTTTCTTCAGGAAAAAAATTAATTCACAAGCTTGTTATATTGCGAAATTGCGCTCAGATTCGCAGGCATTATCTCATAGCTTCCGCCTTTGCTTGCATTTACATATATGCTTCCCACAATGTCTGTTCTCCAAATGGCCGCGCCGGAGATGTTTATCCTGTCAATTGTTGTTGGCGAGGGAAGCCCGTCATCATTTTTCCCGACGCTTATTATAACATCGTCGGGAGAAACCCTTGCATATAACTGTGAAGGCGTGCTTCTTCCCTCCCCGTGCCCGCTCCATTTGAATACAGGGCATCCATTATCCAGCCTGCTGACTATAAGCGGCTCCATCTCCTGCTCAAGAGCCGAGGGCAAAAGCATGCAAAATTTCCCGTATTGAACCATCATAACAATAGAATTTGCCGGGGCATTGTCAACATACTCTTCGTTTTGGGGATTTAGTATTTTTACGCTTATTCCCCCCCGTTTTATCTCATCCCCCGCATTCGGGTGTATTGTGTATATTTCATGCTGAGCCAAATTCTCTTTTGCATTATCATAAACATTTCCTGCAGGCACCTGCTCGCCAACCCATGCCTCATGCACGGGGAACCTTCGCAATATTTCGTGCAATCCCCCTATCCTTCCCTCATCCCATGAGGAGATGGCAAGGCTGTCCACGCTTTCTACCCCTGCCTGCGCCAATATTTGCGCAAGAGCGTCCGCGCCCTGCGCGCTTCCTGCATCAATAAGCACAGTATATCCGTTTGCCATTAAAATGGTGGCATCCCCGTATCCGACGTCTGCAAAAATAATATTAAGATTTTCATTTACCGGCTCAACCGTGGCATTGCTCGCATTTTGGGCTGCGTTCTCCGCATCACTTCCATTCACCGTCGCATTTATTTGCAAGCTCTCATTTGCCAGAGTAGAATTTATTCCTGCAACAGCAGAGCCATTGCCGCCGCTTCTATTTATTCCCCCTGTTCCATTCACCTGCATTCCGGCACTCTCATTTGCCGCAGTTTCATTGTCCCAAAATATGCTTCCATTTTGCGCATTGCTATCATTTAGCGCACCGCTCCCATTTAATAAATTGCTATCATTTTGCGCCTGCGGGGGCTCTATGGTCTCATTTTGCGCAACCACCGGAGGCGGTTCAGGCGGGAAAATCTCATCCAAATTTATGCATCCGCTAATAAAAATAAAGGCAACAAGCAAGAGAGCAATAGCAAAAATTTTCATAAAAGAAAAAAGAAGGCTTAATTAAAAAACACTACTGCCACGCGCGCAAAAGCTCGCTTCTTGCCATTTCAACCTGCCCGCGTGCGACATCCTGCTTTCTCTTAAAATTAGGCAGAACAGAATTCGAGAACCTTACAACAGAAATCTGCTCATAGACTCCATTCATAAGCGAAAAATAATATTGCGCATTTGCCTCATTTCCCGCCTTTAGTTCCTCGAGCATCTGCCTGCGAAACTCCCCTATTGCGTCGCAGAGCCCCAAAAGAAAAACCTGCGGGCTAACCTTTAATTTTTTATAATCAGGCAAAGGCTTTTTCTCAACAGCCGCCAAAAACAGCTTTGCTTCCACCACTTCCTGCATTATCGGCGAGAGCAAATATTCCCAGCTCCCCCCTCCCTTCGGAAGCGAGGAAATCCCTTTTTCAAGAGATGCCAATTCCTTTTTGGCATTCTCTATTTCCCCGCAATGGAGCATGCGGATGCAATTTGCGCATTTTCTCACAAGCGGCCTTGCCGACGAGATTATTTTGTCATGAGCCTCCTCCTTTTTCTCAAGCTCTTTTATGATTGCGCCTATGCCAAGCTGTTGTGTTTTCATATTTTATTCTTAACCGCCTGCGTTTAAAAGCATAGCTTCATTTATTGAGGCATGGCAGAGACAAAATGGGTTGCCCTCTCCGTCGGAGGCTCTCTTCTCAACGACGGAAAGCCCAATGCAAAAATGGCATCCTCGCTTGCAAAAATATTTATGCAAACTAAAATGCGCCTTGCAATAGTGGTGGGCGGGGGAAAAGAGGCAAGAGAGGCGGCTGACGCGCAGAGAAAAATGGGGAAAAGCGAATTTTATGCGGATATGGCGGGAATAAAGGTCACCCATAAAAACGCGGATGCCCTGCGCCAAGCCCTCGGCAAAGAGGCTGGGAAAAAAATATTTAGCGACTTTGAGGGGGCAGCAAAAGCATCCCACACCCAAAAATATGTAATAATGGGGGGCACAATTCCGGGCATCACAACAGATGCGGACGCCTGCCTTCTTGCAGAAGCGATAGGCGCAAAGCAACTTGTAAATTTAAGCAAAACCGCCATTTACTCCGGCGACCCTTCAAAAAACAAAAATGCAAAAAAATTCTCCCGCCTCAAATATTCCCAGCTCATTTCTTTGGCAACAAAAGGGGACAAAAGAAAAGCAGGCACCCATTTTGTCTTTGATTTGCTTGCATGCTCGCTTATTTCCCGCTCAAAAATAAAAGCCCACTTTGTTGATGGCAGAAACTCCTCTGATGTAAAAAACGCAATCCTTGGGAAAAAGCATAACGGCACCGTGGTAGGCTAAGACATATTTATATTCTTTCTGAAACATAACTATTCTATGGGTTCCACATATTCTCTTCTTTACCGGCGTTTTAGTTCAGGCAAAATGCAGGGGAACATACCTGTAGAGCCTGCTAAACTTAGCAAACTCACTAGCTTGGGGAGGCATTTTCCTTTTGGCAAAACCACCCGCAAGCCGCTAGCAGATACTGCGCCAAAAACCTGCAGCAAATACGACGACTTTCGCCTTATTTTATTCTGCATCGAAAGCGGATTAGCAGACAAGGACGAGAAGAAAGTAAGGCGCAATCTCTCAAAGCTTCAAAACAGCGGGCTGGGATACTGGCTCAAACAATCCGCCGAAGCGGTTGAGTATGTGAAAATCTTCTCATTTATAGGAAAGCTTGCCCGCTCAAAGAATGCGGATGCGGCCACAAAAGGGATTTTAAATGCAATTTTGCAACAAGGAAGAATAAAAATAAATTAAACTTTTGTCCGCACCGCCTCATACCCGCCGGCGGATTTTTTCAAAAAGTGGGAGCTGAAAAAATTCTTTGTATGAAAAAAGATATATTTGGGGTAACCCCAATCCCTTATCCTTCTTAGTGAATATTTTATTTCAGCCTTTGGCACAAACACGACTTTTCCCGCCTTTCGCGCCCTCTTTATCACGTCCGTATCCTCTCCGGTAACCAAATTCACGTTAAACCCGCCTATTTTCCAAAACGCCTTGTTTCTTAATGCCATGTTGCTTCCTGCTACATAGTCTATTCTTACCAAATTCAGAAATTTCCCTGCCAACAGCGCCCCATATTCAAGAAAAATCCTCTCCATCGGCTTTGCATCATATGGCACAATCCACCCGTATGCTGCCGAGACTTTTTTGTCCTCAAAGGCGGCTGAGAGGTTTTTTACCCAATATTTATCAACATCTGTATCAGCATCAGTATAAAGAAAAACCTCCCCAGTAGCAGCTTCGCTTCCTGCCTGCCTTCCGGCAGCTATTGTATTTGTGGTTTCCCTCACCACCTTGTCGCAGTACTTTTTAGCAATTTTTACCGTATTGTCTTCCGAGCCCCCGTCTGCTACAATAAGCTCTATCTTTCCATCAAACTGCTGCGCCCTTATGGACTTTAGGGTGCTCTCAATAAGCTTTTGCTCGTTTAGCGTCGGTATAATAACAGATACTTTTTTTATTTTCATTCACTTGCCTCTTGTGAGAAAATACACTGCCAATATGATGACACTTATCAGAAATGCGGAAAATACCAATTGGTCGCTCATGCATCTAAATATTAATTTGCGCTTAATAAATCTATTCATGAAACTTGCCTTTGTCGCAGACACGCATTTTGGCTATTCCCGCTTTGAGAATGATGCCAGGTGCCAGGGGGAAGCGGCTCTTCTTGACGCCTCAAAAAAGGCGGACGCAATCCTTTTGGGAGGGGACATATTTGACCAGCGGGTGCCCCGCCTTGATATATTGGCAGATGTGGCATCCACCCTAAAGGCGGCAAGGCAAAATTTGCCTGAGCGCGGCTTTCCCAAAATTCTGGCAATTCACGGCACCCACGAAGCCCGCTCAAAGAATTCCATGAATCCGATTTCCCTAATGGAGAGGCTGGGGCTTCTTGAGGATGTGCACAACCGCACGGTGGTGCTTGAAAAAAAGAAACTTCCCAATCAAAACCCTGCCCAAAAAAATTCAACTTCATCCGCAGAGCCCGCTTGCGAAAAAAAAGAGAAAAATGCAGGAAAAAGCGCAGAAGAATATGAAAAGGCGGCGGTTTCAGGCATGGGCGGCATCCCCGATGATTTGGTAAAGCAAATGCTTCCCCGCCTCTCATGCAAGCCCGTGCAAGGCGCAACAAATTTTTTCATGTTTCACCAGACATTGCAGGAATTTGTGCCGCAGGCAAAAAACGTCGCATCAATTCATGATTTGCCTGCGGGCTATGACTATTATTTGTGCGGGCACATCCATGCGCGAAAAGAGTATCTGGAAGGAAAATTGCTTATTCCCGGCTCGACCGTAATAACTCAACTCAAAGATGAGGAGCAGGGGCAAAAAGGCTATTATTTAATAGACACAATTGCAAAAACCCAAGAATTCATTCCCATAAAAACCCGCCCGTTTATAGTGCATGAATTAAAATTTGAAAACGCCTCTCCCTCACAGGTAAGAATTCAAATAGAAAAAGAGCTCTCCTCCCTCCTGCAAAAGAATTCTGCCGAGCCGCCCATAATAAAATTGCGCCTATGCGGCTCATTGCAAAAAGGCGGGGGGGAAATAGACACAACCGGCTTTGGGGAGCAGGGCGCCTTTGTAACAATAGATAATCAGCTTGAGGGAAACTCCCTGCTTGATGAGATAGAGCGGATAAGGGGCGAGCGTTTGCATCGCACCACTCCCGTGCAGCTTGGCATGGAATTGCTTTTGGAAAACGCAAAAAAAGCCTCACTTGAGCCAAAAAAAGCAAAAGAATATTTTGAAAAATTCTCAAAAGAGAATTAAACATCATATTTTATTTCAAATTCGGCGCGCCTGCCTGATATGTTATCCGGATGAAAAATTTGCACGCATCTTACTTCCACATCCCTTTTGAATTTCCTTATTTCCCTCACTTCCCCCTCGCCCATATTTTCCATCTTAAATTTTTTCTGCCACTCCTCTTTTTTGCCGTATTGAAGCTCAATTCCCGCCACTTTTCGCATCTCTTTTCCCTGCGCAAGAAGGCTTACTCCAAGCCCGACAACACGAATTCCGCCAATAGTTGCCTCCTCCCCAAGCCCGAGCAAAACTTTTTCTTTTTTGTAAGTTTTTATTGCAGGCGCCGCAGGCTCCTCATCGCATGAAACAAGCTTTGCAGCAAGCGGGAGAAAAAGGGCTTTGAGCGCAAACGTTGCAGCCTTTCGCCTATTTTGCATAAATTTTGAGTTGCCAACATTTTTCATTTCCATAAAACCTGCCGCCTCTTTCAAATTTTTTTCCCAAAAGCAAATATTCTGCAAATCTCCTGATTCAAAATTTTACGTTATTCCCAATATCTTTATCCTCTCAACTCCTGCATATGCTCAAACCTTTTTTGCAAAAGCGCTTCCGTGCCTATATCATTTCTGCACCAAAGCTTTCCTTTAACAGCTTCGCATCCTTTTCGGGCTGTTTCCTGCGCCTCATCAATGCTCTCCCCAACACCAAGCACCGCGATGCTTCTTGACTTTCCTGAATACACTTTGCCTTCTCTCTCATTTACAGATGCATAATATATTTGCGCCCCACTTTTCCCCAGCTTCTCAAAATCAATTTCAATCTCACTTGGCTCAGCGCTTTTGCCAGGATACCCTTGCGGCACCAAATACTTCACAACAGTTGCCTTCTCCTCCCATCGCAAATTATCCTCCAATTTCCCGCCCGCAACCTTTTGCAAAACATCATTGAGCGGCGTTTTCAAAACAGCAAGCACATTCATTGCCTCCGGGTCCCCAAAGCGCGAATTTATCTCTATTACAAGCACCCCGTCTTTGGTTGCAATAAAGCCCCCATACATTATTCCCTTATACTCCGCCCCTTCCTTCTCTCTCATGCAATCGCAAATTTTTTGCATTATTTTCATCGCATCATCATAATCCTTTTGCATCAAAAATGGCAATACTTTTCCTTTGCCAGAATATGAGCCCATCCCGCCTGTATTCGGCCCCTCGTCTCCCTCATAAGCGCGCTTGTGGTCCTGCACCATGGGCATTCCCACAACTTTTTTCCCGTCGCAAAATGCCATTAAAGAAAATTCCTCGCCAATTAACTTTTGCTCTATAATCACTCCAAGCCCGCCGCCATCTTTTCTCTCTATTACCTCTTTTGCATAAGAAATTGCCTCATCAGCATTTTTGAGCTGAAAGCCTGTTACTTTTACCCCTTTTCCCCCGGTCAACCCGCAGGGCTTTATCGCAACCTCGCCTCCCAGCTCATTTACAAATTCTTTTATCTCTTTTTCAACAGCATCTAATTCCTCATTTCCATTCATCGCCCCTTTTTCAATTTCCCCCAAACTCTTCACTCTTTTGTGCAAATTGAAAAATTTGAATTTCGGGCACCCTTCAATAGAATTTTTTTGCATCAATTCCCTTGCATAATTCTTGTCCCATTCAAGGCGCGCCGCCGCCTTTTTAGGCGCGGCGCATTTTATCCCTGCATTTTGCAGCTCATCCACAACCCCTGCCGCCAGCACCGCGTCAGGTGAGGGAAAAGCCAACTCAATGCCCCTCTCTTTTGCCCATTTTGCAATTTCCTCTCCATTCTCAATGTTTCCAATTATAAATTCCCCTCCTGATTCTTTGCACAATTTTACTATTGCCGGGTTTTTGGCACTCATATAAACAAAAAGTTTCACATCTTCCCTGCCGCACACTGCCTTTGCAACCGCATGCTCTCGCGCACCGTTTCCAACAAGCAAAAAATTTGGCATATTTTACAACTCCTAAAATTCAAATAAAATTTATTCTGCAGCCTTCATCTTCAAATAACCCCTATTCCGTTACCGTCTCAACCAATTCCACATGCTTCTCAAAATATTTCCTGCAGGGTTCCAGCATTTCAATCAATTCGCGCGCAACCGCATTTTTCAAATCAACGGGGTGCAATTTTCCTTCCATAAACGCCTTTTTCAATTCCGCCTCATTTGCAAATTCCACATTTCCGCCGAATTTCTCAGGCCTCTCAATTTTTAGCGGCTTATCCCGCAGCACAAATGCCTGCGCATAGTCAATTATCGGATTATTTTCAATCTCTTTTTCTGGGCAGTGCGCCTTTTTCATTTTTCTTTGTATTTCCTCAACAGAGTCATGCACAAAAATGCAGGAATCCGGCTTTGACTTTGACATTTTATTTTCAAGCATCATTTTGTCTTTGAGTTCCTCATACGAAAATCCCTCTCCTTCCTTTAGTGGCTTCTGCTCTATGGGGAAAATATTTGCATCCATCCTTTTTGGCCCTTTAAGCCCGCCAAGCAATTTCCCGTGAATAGCAACCGCCTTCTTCTTTTTGTATTTGTCCGCCATCTCGCGCGAGAGCATATGTACTTTTCTCTGGTCCATTCCCGCCTGCATTATGTCAACGTCCAACGCCCAAACGTCCGCCGCCTGCATCGCCGGGTACAAAAATGCGGATGAGGGAAGCTTCTCGCTCTCATCTCTTCCCATAATGGTGGTGCAGCGAAGCATCCTTGCCATGGAAGTGTCTTTTGCAATCTTCAATACGTCCGCCCAGTAATCGTTTCCCAATTTTTCATACAGCTTGCTTCCCAGCACATAATTTACTTTTCCCTCCTCAAGCCCCAAAGAAACAAAGCACTGCTTAAAGTATCCTTTTGCAACCTCTTGCGCCTTTTGCAAGTCTCCGCCTAATTTGCCGTTTATCCAGCCGTGGTAGTCAGCCAAAAATATGGTCGGTTTAATGCCGGCTTCCATAAAATCCTTTATCTTTATCGCCGTAAGCAGCCCTGTGCCCAAATGCACAAGCCCGGAAATCTCAAACCCGATATAATGCTTGGGATGCGCCTCCCTCTCAAATAAAGAGCGAAGCTCATCCTCTGTAATTATCTCCTGAATGCTGCCCTTTTTCACAAGTTCCAGTTTAGAATCAATGTCCATATGAAAATATAGAAAAAAAGCCTAATAATACTGCCTATTTGCATGCCAAACCTTTATTTTATCATGTCAAACCCCTAATTTCATTTTTCCAAAACTCTTTTTGCACAAGATTTTTATACTAGTTGCCAAAGCTATTTTTTCAGTATCACACCAGTGCCCAAAGCCCACAAAATACTTTTCCCTTTTTAAATTCTCAGCCCATCACTCCTCCTGCACGAATATTTGGGGGGTAAATCTCTTCGCATTTTCCGTGCATTTTAAAAGCCCTTTTTTGGCTGGGTTTTTATTTGTTTATAATCAATATAGGTGGGGTGTGCAGATGGATGGTGAAGCTCAAACGCAGGGTATAAGCTCTCAAACAGGAACCAACGGCGGGCTTAAAATCCAGAGAAAATTCACCAGCGAAGGAGTAGACGTCTTTTCTCAGTTTGAGTATGAATTGCGCTCATCCACAATAAGAAACCCCGACGGCTCGGTAGTATTCTCATTAACAAACATAGAAGTGCCAAAAAACTGGTCGCAGGTGGCAACAGATATTCTTGCCCAAAAATATTTTAGAAAAGCCGGCGTGCCCCAAAAGGACGCGGAAGGAAACCCCATAATAGACAAGCAGACAGGCAAAGCCGTATTGGGAAGCGAAACGTCTGTAAAGCAGATAGTAAAGCGCCTGGCAGGCACCTGGAGGTACTGGGGCGAGCGATACAACTACTTCTCATCGCAGGAGGATGCAGAAAAATTCGAGGGCGAGCTAATCTTTATGCTTCTTGCCCAAATAGCGGCGCCAAATTCTCCTCAATGGTTTAACAACGGGCTTGCGCGCTCATATGACATCCGCGGCACCTCGCAAGGGCACTATTTTGTAGACCCGCAGACAAAAAAACTCTCCCAATGCGAGGATGCATACACCCACCCGCAGCTTCATGCATGCTTTATTCAGTCATTAAAAGACGACCTGGTAAATGAGGGGGGAATTTTTGATTTATTGCGCCGTGAAGCCCTTCTTTTCAAATACGGCTCTGGCACAGGCACAAACTTCTCTGCATTGCGCGGCAGCGGCGAGGCTCTCTCCGGCGGCGGAAAATCATCCGGGCTTATGTCATTTTTGAAAATATATGACCGCGCCGCAGGAGCAATAAAATCCGGGGGCACAACGCGCAGAGCCGCAAAAATGGTAATAGTGGACGCAGACCACCCCGACATTTTGGAATTTACCGAATGGAAGGCAAAAGAGGAGCAAAAGGTAGCCTCCTTAGTGTCCGGCTCGGCGGCAATAAAAAAATCATTAAATAAAATATTAAAAACAGCAAAAGATGAGCACACTACCGACTTTAAGGCAAGCAAGCGCCTTCGCCAGGCAATCGCATCCGCAATGGCAAGAAATGTTCCCCTTAATCTGGTTACGCGCACCCTGCGCCTTGCAGACCAGGGATATGCTGCAATAGATTTTCCAATATTTGACACCCATTACGAGGGAGATGCGTATGCCACCGTATCGGGGCAAAATTCCAACAACACCGTGAGAATCCCAAATAAATTCATGGATGCTCTCGCGCGCGACGGCGGCTGGGATTTGGTGAACCGCACAGACGGGCAAATATCAAAAACAATAAAAGCCGCCGAGCTTTGGGACAGAATAGCATATGCGGCATGGGCATGCGCAGACCCCGGCTTGCAGTTTGATGACACCATAAACGAGTGGCATACCTGCCCGATAGACGGCAGGATACATGCTTCAAACCCGTGCTCCGAATACATGTTTTTGGATGATACTGCATGCAACTTAGCCTCTTTCAATCTGGCTAAATTTTTGGACGAAGGGAAAGGCGAATTCAAGACAGATGAATATTTGCATGCAATACGCCTCTGGACAATAGTGCTTGAAGTTTCTGTGCTTATGGCAGGCTATCCTGCAAAAGAGATTGCAAAGCGCTCATTTGAATTTCGCACCCTCGGGCTTGGGTATGCAAATCTGGGCACTCTTTTGATGGTTTTGGGAATTCCGTATGACAGCCCGCAGGCGCTTGCAATAGCCGGGGCACTCTCATCAATTCTCACAGGGCAGGCATATGCAACTTCTGCCGAAATGGCAAAAGTGCTTGAGCCATTTGATGCTTATGAGAGAAACAAGCACTCAATGCTAAGGGTAATTAGAAACCATAGGCGCGCCGCATACTGTGCGCCTGATGCAGAATATGAGGGGCTTAGCATAAAGCCCATGGGATTAGAGGCAAAATTCACCCCGGAGAACCTTCTCTCCTCTGCAAGGGAGTGCTGGGACCGCGCACTCTCATGGGGGGAGAAATGGGGCTATAGAAACGCGCAGGCAACTGTAATTGCCCCGACAGGCACCATCGGGCTTTTGATGGATTGCGACACAACAGGCATAGAGCCTGACTTTGCAATTGTAAAATTCAAAAAATTGGCAGGGGGCGGCTATTTCAAAATAGTGAATCAATCCGTGAAAAAAGCGCTAAAGCGCCTCGGGTATGCGCCAAGCCAAATAGAAGACATAGAAAAATTTGCAAAAGGCACAGGCACCCTTGTAGGGTGCCCGAAAATAAACAGAGAATCATTAAAAGAGAAAGGCTTTAGCGACGAGAAAGTGGAAATTGTGGAAATGCAGATGCCCGGAGTTTTTGACATAAAATTCGCATTCAATCGCTACGTTCTCGGAGACGAATTTTTGCGCATGCTGGGCGTGAGTGATGCTGACCTGGCAAACCAGCAGTTTGATTTGCTAAAATTCCTCGGCTTTGGCGCGGATGACATAGAGAAGGCAAATGATTATGTTTGCGGCACCATGAGCTTAGAGGGCGCCCCGCACCTAAAAAATGAGCATTACCCAATATTTGACTGCGCCTCCAAGGCGGGGAGAAAAGGGGTGCGCTCAATTCCTTACCAGGCGCACATAAAAATGATGGCGGTTGTGCAGCCGTTTATTTCAGGCTCAATTTCAAAAACAATAAATATGCCATCAAATTCAACTGTGCAGGATGTTATGCGCGCATATGAGCTCTCGCACAAATATATGATAAAGGCAAACGCCATTTACCGCGACGGCTCAAAGCTATCCCAGCCTCTAAGCTCTGCAAGCGGGGTGGAGGAGGAGGCGGCAGAGCTTATGCTTCTTGCAAAAGAGGCTGAAAAAGCATTTGACTTTGAGGCATTCCAGCCGCAGGTAATTTCCATGCTGCAAAGGCGCAAGCTTCCCTCCCGCCGCCGCGGATTTGTGCAGGAGGCGCGAGTGGGGGGGCAAAAAGTATATTTGAAGACAGGCGAATACCCAGACGGCAAATTAGGCGAAATTTTCATAGACATGTATAAAGAGGGGGCGAGTTATCGCGCTCTTCTCAACTGCTTTGCGGTTGCAGTTTCCAAGGGGTTGCAATACGGAATTCCGCTGGAAGAATTTGTAGAAACCTTCACTTACACCCGCTTTGAGCCTGCAGGGCCTGTTTCAGGGCATGAGGCAATCAAAAATTCCACCTCTGTAGTGGACTTTCTTTTCCGCGCCCTTGGCTTTGAATATCTGGGGCGCACCGACTTTGTGCACATCAAGCCTGAAACAAAAGACGATTCGGTGCAGGAGAAGCTTAACCAAGCAGATGGCGAAGCCGATGAAAATTCTGCCCGGGCAGAGGCACAGAAACAGGCAAGGCTTACTGATACATCCCACCAGCCTCAGCCTCCAAAACCAGCATCACCTGAAGGGGATAAGATAAGCCAGGCAAAGGCGATGGGCTACACCGGCGAGCAATGCGGCACCTGCGGCTCAATGAAAATGAAAAGAAACGGAAGCTGCATGGTATGCATCGACTGCGGAGAGACGACAGGGTGCTCTTAGAAAATATTTTCAAAATTTTAGCTTCATATTTTTTTCACAACTTCGAGCAATTGCACCGGCTTATCAATTTCAAACTCCGCCTTAGTGCCATCATCCCCAAATACCTGCCCGTATTTTGCAAAGCATGTATGCATGCCGACAAGCTTTGCGCCCCTAATATCTCTTGATAAATTATCCCCTACCATAAGGCACTCTTCTGCTTTTACTTCAAGCTTTTTGCAAATATGCAAAAACGGCTCAACACCCGGCTTGTAAATATTTGTGTCATGAAAAGTCCCCACCTGCGAGAAATAATTCTGCAAACCAGTGAACGCAAGGCGGGAGTGCGCCTGCTCGCGAGGCGCGTCGGTAAGGACTGCTAAAGAATAATCTTTTTTTAGCTCATGCAAGGTTGCCTCCATTCCCCCATACGGGCGCAAAATTTCCCCTTTTTTTCTCAAATACGCAGTTATTCCCGCATTTCTTATTTTCTCAAATTTGTCTTTTTCAAATTTAAATGGCTTTAGCAACTCTGTGAAAGTAAGCTGGTAATCTATCCCGTGCGTCTCATATATCTTGAAAATAAGCCTCTCGCACGCGCCCGCGCTCATCTCAAGCCCTGCCCCCACCATGGCTTTTGCTGCTTCTTTTGACGATTCCTGCTTAAACTCCCAGAAATTCACAAGCGTATTGTCAAGGTCAAATATAACTGCTTTTAGCATAATGGAATATTGCCTATCAAACAATAAAAACATAACATCCCTTTCTTCCAAAACAAAACCAACCACCCAGCAAGATTCGCAAACACTGCATCAAACCTAGCAAAAACACCGCAAACAGCAAACACGCAAAAACAAAGCCCACAAAAACAAAGCCCGCAAACACGCAAAAACAAAACACCGCAAATGCAGGCGCGCATTTTCCTCCAGCACAATGCCCAAATAGTTTCTTAAACAACAAAATGCAGTTATCTTCATGGTGCGCTCAAATTTCAAGCTAAGGAGCTGGTCATCCGTGCTTGGCATGCTAAAGCAATGCTCTCTTCTCATAGAGGTAGTGGACGCAAGAAACATCCAAGGCACCAGAATCCCCCGCCTTGAGTCCGGCTTTGGAGGCAAGCTTGTGCTGGCTGCAACAAAGGCGGATTTGCTTCCAACTATTCCATCAAATACTCCTGCGCATTTTGGCTCAAAAAAAGAGGAGGGAAAACCCTCGCTTAATGCAAAAGGGGAAATTTCTCCTCCCACTTACTACTGCTCCTCAAGAACAAGAAAAGGGGTAGATAAATTAAAATCCCTTATAAAAAAAATAGCCGCACAAAAAATAGCTGCCAAAAAAAGGCTGCCAATAAGAATATTTATTTTCGGAATTCCCAATGTGGGAAAAAGCTCTCTCATAAATGCTATTAGCGGGCGCTCATCCGCAAAAGCCGGATTTCGCTCAGGCATAACCCGGGGGCTGCAAAACATCCGCCTTGATGAGAATATCATGCTTGTGGATGCGCCCGGAGTGGTAGATTTGGCAACAGGGGAGGAATATCTGGCGCTCAACGCCGCAATAGACGCGCAAAGGCTGAAAAACCCCTACTCTGTGGCGCAAAAAGTATTGGCAAAATTCATAGCAGCGGATGATGATTCTATTTTTGCCTTTTACAAAATAAAAAAATCAATGGATATAGAAGAAGTTCTTGCGTTGATAGCAATCTCGCGCGGGCTTTTGCTAAAAGGAGGGGAGCCGAATTGCGACGAGGCTGCCAAAATTTTAATACGCGATTTTCAGAAGGGAAAAATACTTGCAAAAGAAAAATAAGAATTCTAATTTTTCAAGCAATTACCGCCTCTTTAGCAAGCCCAATTCTTCTCTCAAGCAACCATGGCTCTTCTATTTTGCCCCTTTCCCGCCTCAACAAGATAGCCCCTCTCCTTTAGCGCGTTTGCCGCCTCCTCGCTAATAACATCCCCCTTTTGAAATATTGGCGCTAATCCCCCGCTCATCTCATAAAATGAAAATTCCCCTTTTTTTGCCTTCTCATAAAAAAGATACCTTTTGTTGTCAAGGGGCATGATATATTTTTGCCATTTCTCCTCATTTCCCTTTTTGCCAAGCACATCTTTCCCTTTCATGCCTATTTTTTCCATCCGCTTTGCTATATTCTCGTCAATTCTTGCAATTTTATACGCGTCCTCCTCTTCAAAAACAGAAAATCTCACAAGATTATATTTCGCGCCGGGAAAAACCGCATCAGCATAATATGCAAGCGCCATGCTTTAGCCAACCCTCGCAACTTTTATAACCTTAGTCAAAACCAAAAAACCCGAGCCAGCAAACCCGCAACACGAATTTGCAGCCCGCCGAGCCAAACTTTCTGCCAAAACCAAAAAACCCGCCAAAGCAAGCCGGCCCTGTGCATTTTAGCCAGCCCGCACAGCGCATGCTTTTTATAACCTGCCCAAACTTTTCATATTTGTTTATAATCTTTCAATTCCTCTCTATTTTCATGGGAGAATTCAGCAAAGAGGAGGCAACAATCCTCTCAAGGTATTTTACAAATACGGATAAAAACGTCTTTGGCTTAATCAACCTTCCGCAGGTGGTGGCAGGGTGCCTTTTCTCAAGATATTCCCGCTCCAAAAAAAGCGCAAGAAAAATCCTTTTGGAAGATTTTATACAAGACCCGAACATGCAGTTTGAGCAGATAGTAGGGGCACAAAAAGAGGGGGCGCAAAGCCAGTTTATCGCAACAAAGAGGGCGGAGGAATTTTACGAGAGGGTACTTGTCGGATTTGGGGACGACTCTGTGGCAGAATTAGGCGGGGCGCATGTTGCATTAGAGCAAATATCAATTCTGGCAACAAAGTTTATACAGGATTCGCGAATAGGCGCCTCCCCGCTTGAGAAATCCACCCGTTACGTGTATTTTGATGAGAAAGTTGATGGCAAATACAAATATTACCGCGGAGAGGAATTAATTTCCTCTCCCGCAGGGGAAGAATACCTAAAAATATGCGACAAGCTCTTTGATGCTTATTGCGATTTGCAGCCAAAAGTGATAGCTTATCTGCAAAAAAAATACTCCAAAGAGGAGAATGTTTCCGAGCGCGCCTACACTTCCACAATAAGGGCAAAAACATGCGACCTTTTGCGCGGGCTTCTTCCCGCCTCCACACTCACCAACATGGGAGTTTATGCAAACGGGCGCGCATTCGAGTATCTGCTTACAAAAATGTATGCCTCAAATTTGCCTGAAATAAATTCCCTTGCCTCGCAGGCGCAAAGCGAGCTTTCCATAATAATCCCCTCATTTGTAAAGCGCGCAAACGACAAATACGGCATTTCAATGCAGGAATATATGAAAGACTGCCGCCAAAAAACAAGCTCGCTTGCAAAAGAGAAATTCCTGCCCCAGGCGCAAAAAGACGCGCAAGAGGTTCAGCTTGTGGATTATGACAAAGATGCAGAACAAAAAATAATTTCAGCAATTTTATTTGAATGCGGCATGGATTATGAAGAGGCAATAAAAAAAGCATCTCAAATGCAGGGGGGGGAGAGAAAGCAACTGCTTGACGCATATGTTGGCGGGCGCCTCAACCGCCGCCACAAGCCCGGCCGCGCATTCGAGCATCCGTATTATACTTTCGCATTTTGCGCCAACTTCGGGCAATACCGCGATTTGCACAGGCACCGCATGCTCACACAGGCAAGGCAGCTTCTCTCATGCGATTTTGGCTATGATGTGCCTGCAGAAATTATAGCGGCAGGGCTTGATGCAGAATTCAAATCAGCGCTTGAGGATGCAAAATCAGCATATGAGAAAATAAATCGGCAAACCAACCCCTTTCTGGCGCAATATGCGGTGCCGATGGCATATAAGCTAAAATGGCATATGCGCATGAATTTGAGGGAGGCGTTTCATTTCATAGAATTGCGCTCCACCCCGCAGGGGCATGAGGACTATAGAAGGGTAACCATAAAGATGCTAAAGGAAATAGAAAAAGTGCACCCCTCTCTTGCAAATTATATAAAATTCGCAAACACAAAAGATGTTGAGCTTGAGCGCCTTGAGGCAGAGAAAAACATAGATAAAAAGCTTGAGCGCCTCAACGCCGAAAAAAAGCAATAATTTTTTCCTGCCACACGCATTTAAAATATTATCTAGCCGAACATTTGGGTAAAGGATTATAAAGAGCGCAAATACAGTTGAAAATAATAAACATTTTTTCGCGCATCTGCCGAAAAAAACAGCATATTTGAGGTGTTATTAAAATGAGCGAACATGTAACAGTTGCAAAAGGCGATGAGGGGGCCTCATCCGCACTTTATGCAATAGCATTGGCGGTCCTTGTAGGATGCGCGGTGATAGCTTCTGCGGTATGGTTCTCTGCAGGCGGAATATCCGGCGCCCTCTCAAGCCTTGACCAGACAATTATGGCAAAGAATTTAGTTGTGGGCACAGGAACCGCTGCAGCGGCGGCGCAAAACCCAACCCCAACGCAGCAGCAGCCATCAGCGGCCCAGCCTTCAGCCGCACAGCCATCTGCGCCAAACACGGTTGATGTTAGCGGAAGGGACATACTCGGCTCAGCAGATGCCCAAATCACCATGGTGGAATTCTCAGAATTTCAGTGCCCGTATTGCACAAGGGCGCACCCGACAGTGAAACAGCTTCTCTCCGATTATGACGGAAAGCTAAACCTTGTGCACATGAATTTCATAGTGCACCCGACAGCGACGACCTCTTCGGTATCTGTGGAATGCGCAGGAGACCAGGACAAATATTATGAAATGCATGACAAGATATTTACCACCCAAATAACTGATGCGGACGGGCTCAAAGGGCTTGCCGCCGAAGTCGGGCTTGACATGGCAACATATAATGCATGCATGTCTGCAGGCAAGAGCGCGGAACTTGCGGCACAGCAGTCAGCCGCCTCGGCGATCGGGGTGCGCGGAACCCCGACATTTCTTATCGGAAAAATGCAAAACGGAAAAGTCGTGGGGGAGATTCTTGTAGGCGCCCAGCCGATAGAGAATTTCAAGGCATTAATAGACGCACAAATGGGATAAAAATCCCATTTTTTCCTTTTTTCTTTTTATTTTCATTTTCTTCTTCTTTCCACAACCTTTTTATTAAATATTGCCGCTTACTCTAACCTGCAGCAAGGGAAAGGATTTTTATGAAGCTTATAATTTCAGAGAAGCCAAAAGTGGCGCAAAAGATAGCCGAGGCGCTTGCTGACGGAAAAGTTGAGCGCAAGAAAGGCAAAGGGCAGGCATATTATTTTGAATTTGAGAGAAACGGGGAACGGGTGGCAGTCTCACCCGCTGTAGGGCACATCTACTCTTTAGAGGAGAAAACAAAGAGCAACACTTACCCCTCATTTGAAATAGAATGGCGCCCTGCATATGAAACTTCAAAAGACGCGGATTACACAAAAGGATATATACAGACAATAGAGATGCTCTCAAAAGATGCTGATGAGATAATAATTGCATGCGACTATGATGTGGAAGGCTCTCTTATAGGCTATAATGCATTGCGCTATGCCGCGCACCGCGATGTCGGCACGCGCATGAAATTCTCGGCGCTCACAAAAAACGATTTGCAGCAGGCATATATGGACCGCTCAAACCTTGACATAGAAAACGCCCTGGCAGGCGAATCCCGCCATATGCTTGACTGGTATTATGGCATAAACCTCTCCCGCGCCCTGATGTCCTCAATAAAGGCGGTTGGAAAATTTCAGATTATGAGCATAGGGCGCGTGCAGGGCCCCGCCCTCAAGCTTCTCTCAGACAAGGAAAAAAGCATATTGGCATTTGTTCCAACCCCTTATTGGGAGCTCACATGCGAAATAGATAAAACTCTTTTCAAGCACGAGTGCAAAAAATTCACAGGCAAAAATGAGGCGGAGAAGGCGTTTGCCTCCTCCAAGCCAAAGCCGCACAAAATAATTAAAATAACAAAAAAGCCCTTTGAGCAAAACCCAAGCCCCCCATTCGACTTAACTTCCTTGCAGGTGGAGGCATACCGGCAATTCAAATTTTCCCCAAAGCAGACTCAATCTCTTGCACAAACACTTTATGAGAGCTCACTTATCTCTTACCCGCGCACCTCATCGCAAAAGCTTCCTGCAAAGCTGGGGCTTGAAAAAATAATTATGGCTCTCTCCGCGCAGGCTGAATACACTTCTCTTTGCAAAAAGCTTTCCCAGGCGCGCATGTTCAAGCCGCTGGAGGGGAAAAAGCAGGACCCGGCGCATCCGGCAATTCATCCCACCGGGCAATTTACGCAAACCGGAATAAAAGAGAAAAAGCTCTATGACTTGATTGTGCGCCGCTTTTTGGCATGCTTCGCGCCTCCCGCGAAAAGGGAAGGGCAAAAAGTAGTTGCTCTTTGCAGCACCCAAAATTATACTACAGCCGGCGCAAGGACAATTTTTGCAGGCTGGCACGAATTTTACAAGCCATATGTGAAATTGGATGAGATTACTTTGCCCGAATGGAAAGAGGGGCAGGATGCAGATGCGCAAAATTTCAAAATGGAGGAGAAAATGACACAGCCTCCAAAAAGATTTACTCCAGCCTCAATAATCTCGGAGCTGGAAAACCGCAACCTCGGCACAAAGTCGACGCGCGCAACCGTGGTAGACACTCTTTTCAAGCGCGGCTATCTTAGCGGCACAAAGTCCATAGAAGTAACCCAATTCGGGATGCAGGTTGCAGACACTATGCAAAAATATGCGCCAGATATTTTAAGCGAGGAGATGACGCGCGATATTGAGAAGGAAATGGAAGCGATAAAAGAGGACCATGTGCATGCAAAAAACGTTGTGGAAAACGGCAAAAAAATCCTTATAAAAACCCTTGAAAATTACAAAAAGCATGAAAAAGACGTCGGAGAGGAGCTCTCCTCCGCGCTTGCGGGCGCCCGCGCGGCAGCCTCAATAATAGGCCCATGCCCAAAATGCGGCAAGGATTTGAAAAAATTAATCTCCCGTTTCAAAAAGCAGTTTGTAGGATGCTCAGGCTACCCTGACTGCACCCAAACTTACCCCCTGCCGCAAATGGCTCTCATAGAGGCAACAGGGCGCACCTGCCCCAAATGCTCCACCCCCATAATAAAAGTAATAAGGCGCGCAAAGCGCCCGTTTGAGATGTGCGTGTTTCCAGAGTGCGAAACAAAAGCCAACTGGGGCAAATACCCGAAAAAAACAGCCGCCAAAAAATTTCCCGCGCAGGCAAAATCCGCCGCCCCAACTTCTGCTCTCCCCGCCAAAAAAACCAAAACCCAATCCGCCGCCTCCAAACCCGCCAAAAAATCTCCTGCTCCCAAAAAGCTCAAAAAGCTTGCAGAAAAAGAAAGCACGCCAAAAACCCCTAGAAAAAGAAAGCTTTCTGCAAAAAAGCAAAAAACCGCCGAAGAAAAATAAAAAATAAAATGCCAAAAATGAGCAAAAAAGCGCATTTAAATTTTTCATCTCTTTGCAAAAAATAGGTTTATAAGCACCAGTTATCCAAAATAATTAACGTGAGAATAAAAAGAGCCCTTATTTCCGTCTATGACAAAAAAGGTTTGCTTGATTTAGCGCATGCTTTGCATAGAAAAGGGGTGAAAATCCTCTCTTCCGGGGGCACTGCCAAAGCCTTGCGAAAGGCGGACATCCCTGTAACAGATGTTTCAAAATACACCGGGGCGCCGGAAATGTTTGACGGGCGGGTAAAAACTTTGCACCCAAAAATACACGGCGGAATACTTTTCAGGCGGGACAACAAGAACGACAGCGAAGAATTGCGCAAAAACAACATTCTCCCCATAGATTTGGTTGTGGTAAACCTTTACCCTTTTGAGAAGGTGGTAAAGCAAAAAGGAATAAGCGAGGACAGGGCCGTGGAATTCATAGATATCGGGGGCATCTCGCTGATTCGCGCGGCTGCAAAAAACTACAAATTCACAAGCGTGCTTGTAGACCCGGAGGATTATCCGAAATTTATTCAGGAATTTGAGGAGAGAAACGGCTCAATAAGCGATGCAAAAAGGCATAACCTGATGATAAAAGCCTTCGAGCGCTCATCTCACTACGACTGGGCAATTTCGCGCTTTTTCGGGGGGGAGGGAGATGAGAAATTCCCATACCGAATGAAAATGATATTTGAGCGCGCCTATCCTTTGCGCTACGGGGAGAACCCGCACCAGAGGGCAACCGCATACCGGCTTGTGGGGCAGCGTTCACTCTTTGATGCAAGAATATATTCGGGCAAGGCAATGAGCTACAACAACTTTTTGGATGCAGATTCAGCGTTGCACTTAATACGCGAATTTTACGGCAAAACCGCATGCGTCATATTAAAGCACAACAACCCGTGCGGCGTGGCGTTTGCAAAAACTTTGAAAGGGGCATTTGAGAGGGCGCTTGCAACCGACCCCCTCTCCGCATTCGGCGGAATAATGGCGTTTTCCCAGCGCCTTGACGTGCAGACAGCAAATTCCATAGGGAACAAATTTTTGGAAGTGGTGCTTGCGCCAGGATACGAGCCGGAAGCTCTTGAAATTCTCAAAAGAAAGCCATCAAGGCGCATTTTAGACATCACAGATTTCTTTTTCCCGGTGCACCCCGGCGACGTTACTTTCAGGCACATCTCAGGGGGAATGCTATACCAGCACGAGGACCCCTCCATCTATGATTTGCGCACCGCGCAGGTAATGACAAGAAAAAAGCCAAAAGACGAGAACTGGCGGGACATGCATTTTGCAATGGCTGTTGCAAAGCACACAAAGTCAAACGCAGTAATCATCTCAAAAAACGAGCAAATACTTGGAATTGGCGCAGGGCAGATGTCCCGCATAGATTCCACAAAAATCGCAATAAGAAAAGCAAAAGCAAACAAGTTTAATCTGAAAGGCTCTGTAGCCGCATCGGATGCTTTCCTTCCCTTCCCGGACACTTTGGAGGAGCTTGCAGCAGCCGGTGTTGGCGTGCTTGTGCAGCCCGGCGGCTCAATAAAAGACGAGGAAGTAATTTCGGCAGCAGACAGGCTTGGCATGGTAATGGCGTTTACAGGAATAAGGCATTTCAAGCACTAAGCCTTTTTATGAATCAGAGCTTAAACGAACGGTGAAAAAGGCTTAAGTTAACCCAAAAACTTCTGTCAGCCAAGTAAACTGTTTTTCATAAATCCAAGAAAATAAAAAATAGAAATAAAATAAAAAAAGAAAAAACTCAAGGAAACTACTTTTTCCCCTTCTCGCCCATCGTCTGGAAATATTTTAAAATTTCCATCGGAATCGGCATTATTATCTTTGAGTTGGGGTCTGTAGAGATGTCTGTGAGCGTCTTGAGGATTCTCAATTGCATCGCAGCCGGGCTCTTTGATATTATCTCCGCAGCCTGCCTCAAATTGTCCGCGGCCGCAACCTCTCCTGTGGAGAGAATTATTGTGGCCCTCTTCTCCCTCTCAGCTTCTGCCTGCCGCGCCATCACCCTTTTCATATTCTCAGGCAATTCCACGTCCTGCAATTTTATGTTTGTGATATCCACTCCCCACTCGTCCGTCTCCTTGTCAACTATTGCCTCTATCTGCTTTGCAATTTCCTCCCTTTTTGTAAGAAGCTGGTCAAGCTCAATCTCGCCGATTATGTCCCTTAGCGCCGTCTGGGCATACTGGGACACCGCATAGCGGTAATTGTCTATTTTCAATATGGCTTTTGTTGAATTTTCCACGCGCATATATACTACTGCGTTTACCATCACCGGCACGTTATCCCTCGTCATCACTTCCTGCTTTGGTATGTCTATTGTCGTAATCCTTGTGTCCACCTTTATCAAATTCTCAATTACAGGGATAATTATGTTAAGCCCGGGCGTGGCTTCGCGGGAGAATTTTCCAAGAGTAAGTATAACCCCCCTCTCCCATTGATTCACAATTCTTACTGTCATCAAAAATATGGGAACCCCGAATATTGCCAGCGGAATTATGCATGCTATAATATCAGTTGCCATAAGAAAACCTCCCTAAATATTTTTCTCTCCTCCTGCTTATAAAACATGTCCTCTTCCAAAAAACCCGTTTGCGCCCGCCGCATCAATTATATTATAAAATATGGCTATTTTTCATTATTGCATGCCTTCCAAAACATATGAAAAAACCGCCATTTTAATAGGGCGCTTCCAGCCCCCGCACAAAGGGCATGAGGGGCTGATTCTCTCTTTGCTAAAAACACACAAAAAATTAACGGTGGCAATAGGCTCCTCTTGCAAAAAAAGGCAAAAAGAAAATCCATTTTCCGCAAAAGAGCGCCTTTTCATGCTAAAAAAGCTTTTTTCGCAAAAAAAAGCAAAAGAAAAAATAAAATTCACATTTTTGCCCGACAATCCCTCAAATAAAAAATGGGCGCAAATTTTCTGCAAAAAATTTCCAAAAGAAAAATATATCATCTACTCCGCAAACCCGCTTGTGCGCAAGCTTCTTGCAACTTATGAATTCGGCAAATTTCTCCTAGTGAGGCGAAAAAGCTGGCAAGGAAAAGCAATAAGAAAAAAAATAATTGAAAAAAAGCCATACCTCTCAAGCATCCCTGCAAAATTGAGAAATTGGATGAAAGGCAAGGGGGAGAAAATAATGCTAAATTGCCAAAAATAGTTTAAGCCAAAACAGAAAAATATTAAGAAATTGCCAAAGGCAAGGCAATAATAAGAAATTCAGGCATATCCTATTTTCGCCCATTCTCCCAAAGAGGCTTTAAGAGCCGCTTCAAGCCCTTTTCTTTTTGATGCCTCAACATCTTTTGGAAGAATAACGCTTATTCCCTTGCCTTCCCCCTCAACTTTCACATCGCAGCCAAATTGAGCCGCAAGCTCATGCGCCTTTTTTTCAGGCTCGCTTATTATTTCAAGCAATTTAATTTTATATTTAAGGTCCTGCCCCGCCAGCGGGTGGTTGAAATCCAGCATGATTCTTCCCGAAGATGCCGATTTCACCATTGCAGGCACTCCGTCAATTGTTACCATAAGCCCGGCTTGCGCCCTCACTCCATGGCTTGCAAATTCTTTCTCAGGCATGACGCGCACAAGCTCCTGGTGCTTTTCTCCAAATGCCTTGGAGGCAGGCACAATTATTTCGACTTCTTTTCCAACCTCAATTTTTGAGAGTTCTTCCTCAATGCCTGCAATCATCGCCCCTTTGCCAAATATCACAAGGCGGGGGCCGTACTTTGATGCATTTGACCATATGCCGGCATCTTTTGCTTCCTTCTCATCCGTGCTCTCAAATAACGAGCCGTCTGAGACAAGCGAGCCGCTAAGCTCTATCTTTACAAGGTCCCCTTTTTGCAGCTTATTCATATAAATCAATTAATACATTTATGCCCAATTCATTTTTTAAACATGGTTATTCATATTTTTTCCATGCTTGGAATAAAAAAAGAGGATGAGCTAAAGCTTGGCACAATAGCGTTAATAGCAATTTTCATGCTTTCCACAGTCGCAGTATATATGGGCGGATATTTTAGCGGAAGCGGGGAAAATGCGCCCGAGCAGATTACCTCTTCATTCACAGGGCTTGCGCATGCAAATGCATCAATAGCCTCATGGGACCCTTCCCTATACATTATAGGCGGGGGCGAGCGCCTCTCAGAAAAAATAAAACAGCTAAAGGGCGAGGGGCTCATATTATATGACACAAAAACCTCTGACGGGCGCCTTATTATGCTCACAAGCACGGATGAAATAGTGCGCGTATCTCAGGAGATTGAAGCCGCGGGCGCAACCGCATATTCGGACGCCACTATTTACACCGGCAACCCCCTGCAGGTAACCGACGGGCAGGGAAAAATTGTTGAAATTGAAGGGCAAAACCTCAAGCAGAGAATGATTCCCGTATTAAGCGAAGGTGAAAAATTCCCCGCAGAATTTCAGGTGCAGGTTGTAAACTCAAAAATATATGCTTACGGGGAAATTCTTGCGGTGCCCGACGGCCCGTTTTCCGCAATAGCAACCCCGATAAACGCCACTGTTCTCTCCTATTCCCTAAACATTTTAATCCCGTGGGAGCAGAGGGGAAAGAATTATTCAACTTTATCAAATTCCCTTTCGGGCGCAACAATAAATTATACTCCTAAATCCTATGTTACATTCAATCCCCCTCTTGCGCGCGAAACCCTTGTGGCTCTCTCCGCTCAAAAGCCCGCTTATGCCCTAAGCATACAATCCTCCATAATGGCGGTGAGCCCGAAATTTTTTGAAAAAGAAACAATAGTGCAGGAGTTTGAGGCGCTTGGCATCTCCCCGGTTTTCCCTGATTCTGTGCTAAGCATTTTCCCCGGCAACGGCACGCAAATAACTTCCGCCGCCGCATCCGCAGCTTTTGAAAAAGAATTTGAAAACACCCCTGCGCAAATAACCCCTGCGTATGTGCTTGAGCTAACCCTTCCAAAATATTTGGAGCATGAGGGGAAAAATTACAGCATAGGGGAAGGGAGAAAAATTGAATTAATATCGCAAATTCCTCCTGTAGATGAGGGGGCAGTAGAGCTTCAGTTCCGCTCAATAGGCGCCATGGTGGTTGACCTTTCAGCAGGAAAATACGCAAGCGCGCCAGAGCTTGAAGGCGAAGTAATCAACATAGATGACCTTATCGAGCAAATTTCACAAAACCAAACAAATGAAAATTCGGGGAGCGAAAGCGGGGAAGATGGCTCCGAAACGATATCCGGCGAGCCGAAAAATCTCTCGGAAATAACGCCTCCATACACGCAAGAGCAGATAAATGAAATACAATCAGTTTTCTGGGAAAAGGCGGCGGGAATAGTCGCCTACCCGCCGGCAAATTCGGCTGAGGGCAATCAAACTGCCCCGGACGGGCAGTAATTGCGTTTTTAAGCTTTAATCCCCCTACACTTAATTGTTTTTTAGAGGTGAATTTTTTATGCCAGAGCAAAAAAGACCGTTTGATGTGCTTAACGCATCATTAAACAACACAGTAATAATCGGAATGAAAGGAAACTACGAGATGCGCGGAAAAATGATAAGCTATGATGTTCACATGAACATAGTGCTTGAAAAGGCCGAGCAGCTTGTAAACGGCGAGGTAAAGCGCGGAATAGGCATGGTTCTTCTTCGCGGCGACTCAGTCGTCTACATTTCTCCCTCCTAAATTTCTTATCTTAAGCGCCGAGAAAAAATACCTTTTCGGCTAAGGATTTTTTGAAATTTCTTTTTTTATTTTTATTCTTTTTCTGGGCGCGTGGCGCAACGGTAGCGCGCCTGCATGGCATGCAGGAGGCTGGGGGTTCGAATCCCCCCGTGTCCATTAGAAGGGGCCAACCGCCAACACTCACTTGCCCCTTTCTAAACCCCTCTCAAAACACCCGTGTTCGCACATAATGCTCGCGGTTGCCCGCTCGCATTATGCGCTCACCTTCTTTACGCATATCACCAGAACAAGGCGCAGCCCCTTATCCAATTATGCCAAGCTTCCCCAAAACCCAATCCTTATTCTGGCAAATTTTCGGTAAAATTCTGGCAAATGTTAAAAAAGGGCGGATTTGTTCTATCTCTATGGCAGTGTTTGGGGATGCTGCCGCCATTTGCGAATAAAAAGCATCCTCATAATTTTTATGTTGTTTTTGTTTTACAGGTATTTTATATGGCATCTATTGCAATCCCAATTTCTTTTATTGCGGGAATCCTCTCGTTTCTCTCGCCATGCGTTCTTCCCCTTGTGCCCGGATTTGTGGGGTATCTGGGCGGGCTCTCCTCATCAATAAAAACAGAAAAAGAGGGCAGGCTTCACCTTTTCCTAAATTCAGTTTTCTTTGTGCTCGGATTCACGGCAGGCTTTGCGGCGATCGGAATTCTGCTTACCGGGCTTCTCTCAGCGGCAAGCTATGACATCCGCCTCTGGCTCTCAAGAGTTGGCGGGCTTTTGATAATATTCTTCGGGCTTTTCATACTCGGGCTTGTGAAAATTCCATTCCTAAGTTCAGAGCACAAGCTAAAGCCGATACAAACAAAATACCAGTACCTGACATCCGCCGCGTTCGGGCTTACTTTCGCGGTAGGTTGGTCCCCGTGCGTGGGCGCGGTGCTTGGCTCAATACTCACTTTGGCGGCAACAGACCCTACAGGCGCGCTTTTCCCGATGCTCGCATATGCAATCGGATTGGGAATTCCTTTCCTGATAATCGGGGCTTTGGGGGCGCAGGCAATCTCTCTCCTAAGAAAATTCAGGTGGATTATGCCGCACTTCAACAAAATTACCGGGGGATTGCTCATAATTCTTGGCCTGCTTGTGGCAACCGGAGAGATTGCAAAAGTTGCAAACATACTCACCCCGATGGAGCTTCTTCCCTTTTTGCAGGGAGGGGGGCTATAGGTGATTTTTATGCAAAAATGGATTTGGCAGCTTGCAATTGTGATGATTGCCGGAATTTTTCTTTTTGCGGCTTTTGACGCAATAAGCGCAGGTGCAAACAAGGAAGGAAAAACCGGGGCAGAGCCTTCCCAATACGGCTTGCCTCCAGCAAGCGCGGGGGCGGGGGGAAAAGATTCTGGCATGGATGAAAAAGAAAGCGAAGCCTTCAACCCCAAATCGCTCATGTATCAAAAGGCTCCGGAGTTTGAGAGCTATGCCGGAGTAATAAACGACCAAAACGGAGACGATTTTCTCTCCTCCTCAGAGCTTAAGGGGAAAGTGGTGCTTGTCGACATCTGGACATATTCCTGCATAAACTGCATACGCACTCTTCCATATATTCAGGCATGGCATGAAAAATATGCCGATAGCGGGCTTGTAATTGTAGGCGTGCACTCACCAGAATTTGAATTTGAAAAGAAAAGGGAAAATATTGAGGATGCCGCAAAGCGAAACAACCTCACCTATCCTACAATAATAGACAATGACAGAAAAATATGGAACGCTTTCAAAAATTCATATTGGCCGCGAAAATACTTGATAGACGCGGACGGATATATTCGCTATGACCACATAGGGGAGGGGGGCTATGATGAAACCGAGAGGCAGATACAGTCCCTTCTAAAAGAGCTTAACCCTGATATAAAAAGCGAAATGGCAAACGTCAGCGCAGAAGGCGTGGATTTTTCGCAAATACAAACCCCTGAGCTTTATTTCGGCTCCTCTTTCAGAAGAGTGCCGCTTGGAAACCAAAAAGCCCCGATATTGGAATCAATTGCTCAAAATTATACTCTGCCCGGGTTGCTTGCGCCAAACATAATTTACCTTGAGGGGGAGTGGAAAAACAACGGGGAGACCATGGAGCTTGCCTCAAATGAGGGCGCAATAGAGATAAACTACGGCTCGCAATCCGTGCATCTTGTAGCAGAATCTGCACGTGGTTCAACCGCGTCCGCATTTCTGGGCGAAGAATTGCACATCGGCCCGGAGGCAAACGGGCAAGGTGAAATTGCAATAGGCGGCTCAAGGCTTTACCGCATCGTAAAAACCGATGAATACGCGCGCAACAGCCTTAAAATTAAAATAAAGGGCGCAGGCTTCAAAGCATATGCATTTACTTTCGGCTGAAATTTTTTAAACATGCGGAGCCAAGGATAAATGAGAATTCTCCCACTTCTGGCGCTGCAAGCATTTTTCGGAAAATTTAATAAACTCCGCCCAAGTGTAGTTGTATATGGCAACTCCGGCTCAGCTGCTCGCATCAATTCTTCTTCCTCTTCAGCAGGCGGCAAATTCAATGGACCCTCTGGAGATGCGCGCACTCATCACAATCTGCGCAATAACGCTTTATGCAATATTTGCAGGAAGCTTTTACGAAACCCTCTCAAAGCGCGCGATATTTCGCCTTCAGATGCCAAAGCCCCTGCTTTTCGGGCAGGAGGACATACACATTGGCCTGCGTGACATTATTGTATTCATATTCGAATACACCATAATATTTCCGTTAATAACTCTCATCTGGGTGTCTGCGCTCACAATATTTTTGCTTGCTCTCTCAAGCGCCCCTGTGGCGGATGTGGCAATCCTTTCCCTGTCCATAGTTGCCGCAACGCGAATATGCGCGTATTATGACGAGCAGATCGCGGTGGATGTCGCAAAGCTTCTCCCCATAGCGCTTCTGGCGCTTGTTGTGGCAGACCCCGGCTCCCTCTCGCAAAACATAATAATCGAGCGCAGCAGCGAACTTCTTGCAAGCGCAAACCGCTTTTTCACCGTATTTGCGTTTCTCATAGCGATGGAATGGTCCCTGCGGCTTCTTCTTGAGGCAAAATACATAATTTTCGGCAAGCCGGAGAGCGATGACAGCGAGCTTGACAAGCTTCTTGCCCACTATTCTCCAAAAAAGAAAAAGAAATAAAATTAAATACTTCCCATGCGCCCTCACTTATATGCAACCGGGGAAAAATGAAAGCGATTTGTGCATGCTGGCCGCAGCCGGCTCAATTCTTATCCTTATTATGGCAACCGCGTTTTTCCTTCTATACACCTATGACACGCAAAACAAGAATGATGCAAGCATTTCTGCCCTTAACTCCGCCCTCGAGAAAACAACAAACCAGCTGAATATTTTGCAGGCGAATTACAATTCCCTCTCGCAAAAGCTTTTGCAGCGGGAGGCTCAGCTTGAAAAAACACAGGAAGAGCTCTCAGGCGCATTGCAAACGCTCAATTCCACAAAAAGCGAGCTGAATAAAACAAAGGCTGCCCTCGCGCAGGCAAACTCCGAATTAAACGGCACAATGCAAAAAATACAAAATGCAAAAAAAGAAATAGAATCCCTCGGGGAGAGCGTAAATTCCTCTATGCAATGGTTTAGCGACAACTCGCGCCTGCCGCAAAATTATTCATGGGGTGTGGATATTTTCCTCGAGAGGATAGGAACCGACTGCATATGGGAGGGGGAGCTAAACCTTGCATGCATAAATTATTTGACAGACAGGACTGTAGTCAAACTTGATTATGCCTCAGACATTGAGGCAGACCATCTGCAGTCAATAAAGCAGACTCTTAAGAAAAAAACCGGCGACTGCGAGGATTACGCGCTTTTCTTCAAGGCGATATTAAACTCTCTAAAAGATTCTGGAAAAAAAGAAAAAATAAAGGCATGGGCGCCGGTTAATGCTAATTCCGAGTTTCGCGTCTGGCCAAAAGGAGACGACACCGCCACTTATCTTTATTATCCCAACGCCGGAAAAGCCATTTTAGCAGAGCTTGATAGCACATATCCCTATGTCATCTGCTATTCAACCAGCCAGACAAGCGGGCATTGCACAATTGCACTAAGCCCAAATAAAATAAATTCTTCTTCGCAGATTTACTTAATTGAAAACTCAACAGTGTTCGAGCCGCAGAACGGAAGGTTTCTTGGAAAAATTGCGCAGCAATTCCACATCTGCTCTACCGACGAGAATAACTGCTACATGTCATCAAACAACATTGTTGTAATAATTTCCGATGATGACATTTACAGAATTTCCGGATCAAAATGGGAATCGTATTCCGATTATTTGCAAAAATTATCGCAAATTGGCGCAGAAATGGGCTAAAAGAGGCAAAACTCACAAAAGGTTTTTATATGTCACGTGTTTTTTCAATTATGAAAAGTTGAGGTGGTTTGTTTGGTAGCAAAAAAGAAAGGAAAGAAAGTAAAGAAGAAAGGCAAGAAAAGAACCGTGAAGAAGAAGGCAAAGAAGAAAAAAAGGAGATAGGTGGATTCTTTGAAGAAATCAGGTAACGCCAAGCGTTCAATGTCCCGAAAAAAAACGGCAAAGGCACTCGCCAAAGCCAAAAAATCAAGGGGGAAGGCGCAATCACGGCGTTGCCGATCCACAAATTAGTATTTTTTCCTTTTGTTCTTCTTCTTATTTTTTTATTTTCCCCTTAATTTAAAATCTTCTCAATCGCTTTCTGCGCAAGCCTTGCCGCCCCATCCTTGTCAAGATGCATATTGCTGTTTCCGCATTGGGGGCTAAAAATGCATTTGGGGCACCCCTCCTTGCATCCGCATTTTCTCAGGCGCTCAAGCGACATCTTTACAACCTGCGCATACCTTGGCATTATTATTTGCGCAAGCCCGCTTCCGCCTTCGCTTCCCTCATAATAAAATATTCTCCCCGAAGGGTATGATATCCCCCCTATCTCGGAAGGGTCTGACCCGCTTATTGCAGGCATCATGGATATGCTCACATGCTCAAGCGCATGAAGCGCATCGGCAAATTCCCCGCCGCAGGCAAATTCATCCCAATCCGCCCAAAAAGCCATTGTATCAAACTCGTGCACAAGCGGCTCATCAATTTCTTTTTTGTATATCACTTCGCCGGTATAAGAGTCCTTTAGCATATACCCGTAAACCTCGTTGGTGATATGCACCTCTCCCATATGCAATTTTACATCTCCCATTTTTCCCTCCCCGTGCATTTTCAGCACCTCTGCCCCCTTTCTTCTGAGCGCCTGCGTATAATACTGCGAATCATCCTCAATTCTTCTCACTTTCGCAACCCCCTCTTGCGCATCAATTCCAAGGGAGGAGTATCTTTTCCCCCCAAGCAAATATATTGCACCCGCATAAAGTTCGCCTATTGCTATGGAAAATTCCCGCTCCCCCAAAACTTTCCCTCCCTTCGCATCAATTATGCGTATGCTTCTTCCCGCTCCGCGCAGGCTCATCTTTCTTGCAAATATTGTTCCCTCTCGCGTGGGCATAAATACTCCCGAGAATTCGCGAAGCAGCCCCTCTTCCACAAGCTTTTTGCAGATTTTCAAATCATTTTTCCCAATCTCTTCCTGCTCAAGCGCAAAATCCCGCGCAGCGCACAGAAGATGAACCCTTCGTATATATTCATTGTCTTTGTTGGCATAGCAGCTCTCCGCTTCCCCTTCAAGGTAATTTTTAGGGTTTTGCGCATAATATGCATCAAGCGCATTGTTTTTTGCAACAAGAATGGCATAAGCATCCTGCCCTTTTCTCCCAACCCTTCCAATTCTCTGCCTCATGCGCGTAACCGTGCCCGCAAATCCGCACATTATTGCGCAATCCGCATCCCCGACATCCATCCCAAGCTCCAGCGCGCTTGTAGCCGCCATTGTCCTTATCCTTCCGCTGCGAAATCCTGCCTCAATATCCCGCCTCTCCTCCGCCGGCAGGCCGGAGCGGTATACTGCCAATTCCATATCCATATTCTGCGCAACCAAGGCAAGCCTCTCCGCAACGTTGTGCGAATTTGCAAAAATAATCGTCTTTTTCCCGATTTGCTTTGCCGCCTTTAAGCTTATCCCGACAATTCCTCCCTCCCCTTCCTCCAAAACCGCGTGCATAACTTTTCCGGTCGGCGCACTCTCCCCCTTCACAACATGAAATTCCTCTCCGCATATTTTTTGCGCAAATTCATGCGCATTAAAAACCGTTGCGCTTGATGCGATAAACCGCACCTCATTCCCCATCAACCCGCCTTTTTTTATCTTTTTCAAGCCCGCCCCCCTCTCATCAAGCTCAACCCCTGCCCCAACTTCAAGAAGGCTTTTTTGCGCCCTGTCTTTTTTCTTTGCAGCTCTTTTGCTGTTTTTGAGCACCCGCTTCATTCTCCACATTAAATTTGCCACATGGCTTCCAAGGTTTCCCGAATAAGCGTGTATTTCATCAACCACAACGTATTTTAGCCTGGAAAAAAAATCCTCCCACAGGCGGCTGTGGCAAAGCATGAAGTGAAGCATGTCAACATTTGTGATTATCACATGCGGCATGTCTGCCCTTATTCTCGCCCTCTTTGAAGCGGGAGTGTCCCCGTCATATACTTCAGAGCGCACTCCAAGCATTGAAAATTCTCGAATTCTTGCCCACTGGTCGCGCGAGAGCGCCTTTGTAGGAAAAAGAAGAAGCGAGCATTTTCCCTGCAACGCCGCCTCAACAACAGGCACCATGTAGCATTCGGTTTTGCCGGAAGCAGTAGGCGCCATAAGCACAATATTTTTCCCCTCCCTCACCTTTCTTATCGCTTCCGCCTGATGCAAATACAATTTCTTTATCCCCCTTCCCTTCAGCACTTCATGCAGCGCACCTCTCACCTCAAAATTCTCCTCATATTTTGCGGTGCGCGCCTTTTGCACAACCCATTTTGCGCCAAATTCCTCAAGCATAAAAAATCCACTTTCCTCAAAATTAAATAGGGGTGGCAGGGTGGTTTTCCGCCAAAATTAATTTGAAATATAAATAAACCGCAAAACATCCCCACTCTTATCAAGGGTTACAAAGCCGAACCTCTCAAACTGGCAAGCCTGCCCCTCGGCCATCTTTGCACACTCTCTCTCGCACCATCCCCAGATTTCCTGCAAAGAATTCTCATTATATTTTCCATCAATTAGCAAATCCCCGCCCTTTAGCACTTTGGCAGGAATTTTTGCAACATCGCTTACCCATTGCACCTTTTTCTCAACTTTTCCCTCATCAGAGGCAAAATTGCACAAGAGGGTGCGCACCGCCCCTTCCTCCCCGCTCGGAAGTATTCCGCGAGCCTCCTCTTTTGATACCAGCTTTAAATTGCACCAGTCTTTTAGCCTGAAAACTTCCCCCTCCTGCAAAGCATCCGCGTCCGAGCCGCTTATGTAAGCAACACTTGAGGTCTGCACAGCCCTTTTTCCCAGCCCGTCGTTTTGCGGATGGTTTTTTATCTCAATTTCCCCCGCACTCACTCCATCTATTTTTATTCTTGCCGGCTCTGCTACAAAAAACCGCCTTGGCGCATCAGCATCAATTAATTTTCTGTTCTCTGAGAGCAATTTTTCCCATCCCGGCTCGCTCTCCACCTTGCTCAAGCCAAATGACAAAACAAATTTTCTTATGGCTTCGGGCAATATTCCCCTCCTTCGCAAGGCGCTCAGGGTAGGCAGGCGCGGGTCATCATATCCGCTCACTTTCCCCTCCTCGATAAGCGGGCGTATGAGCCTTTTTGAGACCGGCGCTCCCTTTATCGCAAGGCGGGAGAATGAAATCAATTTCGGCTCCCTCATCTCAAGAATTTTTAAAATTTCAAAATAAAGCTTATCTCTCAATTCATATTCCTTTGAGCGCATGGCATGGCTCACTCCCTCAAGAGAATCAAGTATAGGCGCCGCAAAATCATATGATGGCCAGCATGAATATTTCCTCCCCTGCCTGAAATGCTCCCCTGCCACAATCCTAAACAAAGTGGGGTCCCGCATCACGGTGTTCTCATCTTTCATATCTCCCTTAAAGCGCAATATCGCCCCCCCTTCTTCAATATCCCCGCCGCGCATTTTTGAAAAATCAGCCCCGTTCTCCCCAACATCCTTGGCGGCGCAAACGCATCTTTCCCCGCTCTCGCGCCCTGCCTTTATTTTTTCAGGGGCGCAGGTGCACACATACGCTTTTCCAAGCATTATCATCTCATTTGCCAATTTATAAAATTCATCCATATAATCAGAAGAATAAGTCACCTGCCCTTTCCACTTCACGCCAAGCCATTTCAAATCCTCCATTATGGCATCAACAAATTTTTGTGAAGATTTTGCAGGGTTTGTCTCATCAAAGCGCAGACGCATATGCCCTTTGTGCGCATTTGCCCCCTCATAATTTAAAAATACGGCTTTTGCATGCCCTATATGCAAATACCCCGAAGGCTCGGGGGGGAAGCGGGTAACAACTTTTCCCTCAACCGCATCCGGCAAACTTATTCCCTTCTCTTCCTCTTTTTGCTTCTCCTCATAAGTAAATTCAAGCATCTCTTTTTCAATCTCCTTCTTTTCCAACGAGTTTACTCTCTCGCACTCCTCTCTTGCCATTTGCATAAGCCCTTTGGCATTCTTCCTCTCTTCAGGAAAAGCCGCAATTGCCCTTCCCATCACTTTGCCCGCATCCGCCTTGCCATAATCATGCGCGTTTTTTAGCGCCCATTTTTTTATCGTCTCTTCAATTTCTTTTTCCATAAAACCAACTTTCCTATCTGATGCAAGGGGCGCTATCCCAGCCCCTCATTCTGCTCTCCTGCCCCTCTTCCAAGCGTTTACTCATAAATTTGCGTCCCTTCGCTAAAGTCCGAATATTTTTCCATTTCATCTGCCAACTGCGCCTCATCCATATTGTTTATTTTGGTGCAAACCTCGCGCGCCATGGCAATTATTTTCTTGCGCTCCTCGCGGGGGATAGAGAGCTCTTGCATCACCCTGTCCGCAACTTTTGCAGGTATTGCAAGCTTCACCTCTGCAGTCATTTTCAGCGCCCATTTCCTGATGCATGCAATTACAACATCCTCATCCATAAAACCAACTACAAATAATGGGTGGGGTTTTTTTTATTTTTCTTCTTCTCCTCAACGCTTCTTTGCGCAAAGCCTGCCGGGTCAATGCCGCGCAACCTTAGAATTTGCGCCGTTCTTCCCATAACAAGCGCAGGCGCTCGGGAGAGCTCATCCAAATCCTTTGCCCCGCACAAAAACATCGCGGTTTTAAGCTGGTTTTTCCATTTCTCCACGTTTTCGCGCGCCTTCTCAGCACGCAAAAACGGCATGGCGGCAGCGCCCATTTTTGCCCCAAGGCATATTCCTTTTGCAACATCGATTCCGCTTCTCAATCCTCCAGATGCAATGCAGTTCCCAAGAGGGGAAATTTCGGCAATAGCCGCAGAGGACAAATAGCCCCACTCCTCAAACCCTTCCACTCTTCCCCCTCTCTTATATTCAACCTTGCTCCAGGAAGAGCCGCCGGCGCCGGAGGATTCAACATATTTTGCGCCTGCCTCAAATAATTTTTGAGCAACCCCTGCATGAATTCCTGCGCCTGTCTCTTTTAAAATTACAGGTTTTCCCATTTTTTTGCAAACATTTGAAATATTTGAAAACACACCTGCAAAATCTCTCTCCCCTTCCCCCTGCACGCACTCTTGCAAGGCATTAAGATGCACCGCAAGCGCGTCCGCGCCTATTTCATCAAGCATTTCCCTTAATTTTTTTGCATCATATTGCCCAAGCTGCGCCGCCCCGACATTTGCAATAATGGGGATATCAGGGGCAATATCCCTTAATTTGTAATATTTGCTTTTTTCCTTATCCTCAAGCATCGGGCGAGAGGAGCCAAGCTGCAATGCAATATTTTCCTCCTGCGCGGCTTTTGCAAGCTTTTTGTTTATCTCATGCCCGCGCGAAGTTCCGCCCGTCATGGCAGAGAAAATAAATGGGGCATCCAAGGTTTTTCCCAAAAACTTTATTTGAGTATTTACCTCATCCATATTTATTTCAGGCAATGCATTGTGCAAAAGCTCAATATCCTCAAAGCCGGCGCCACTCTTATATTGCACATCTTCCTCAAGGCATATGTCAATATGGGCATCTTTTCTTTTGTCTATCTTTTCCATCAGCTTTGCCTCCTCATTTCATTCGTAGTCAAAGTCTCGCCAACCGACGATTCGGTTGCCGATCAGCTTTGCCTCCTCATTTCATTCGTAGTCAAAGTCTCGCCAACCGACGATTCGGTTGCCGATCAGCTTTGCCTCCTCATTCTTTATAGTCAAAGTCTGGCAAAAATGCATTCTGCATTTTTTCCATACCCTCAATTTGGCATTTTCAGTTTAAAAAGAGTGCTATGCCGTCAATAAGCGAAAAAGGAAAAAACTCTATTCTCCTCACCAAACCGGATTTTTTCCTTATTTTATGCTATTGCAAATGAAGAATAAGCCACAACTTTTTCCTCACTCCCACCAATTTGCTGCCCAGAGTTGGTATATTTAAGCAATTTAGCCCTCCTTCCACCAGCCAATTTCGCATATTCAATACCCGCACAAATAGCCCCATAACCACAAATGCTCAAATTCTTTAGCTCAACTTCACGCGCCAACCCATCATTATCCATGTTTTTTATCATCTCTATTGGCTTTTTATCCAGCATTTTAGCCCTCTCCCCACTCTCATAATGGGTAAAATCACTTGATGCCACAAACACAAAATTCTTATCCTTAAATTCACTCATCTTCACTGCCTCAAAAGCCGCCCTTCCCACATCTTTTGCAACCTCAATTGTTTGCATTCCCAAATTAACCGCAACAATTTTTATTTTCGGGTTTATCTTCTGCAAAAAGGGAAGCTGCACCTCCAAAGAGTGCTCGCGCATATGCGCAGTTTCATTTTTTTCGCAAAATTTACTTCTCTTAATAATTTCCCCGGCAACCCTCAAATCAGTTTCGCTTTTTCCAAGCGGGGTTTTCCATTCCTCAAAAGAAACATTTGCCAACCCGCCCACCCCGGTATGGTTCGGCCCTGCCATTATAACCGTGGTATTTTCTTTTTTCAGGATGCTTTCCGCCGCAGCATAAGAGTATGCCGCGCATTGCCCGGAATACACAAGCCCTGCATGAGGCACAACTATTGCCTTAATATTTTTTTCAAAATCCTTCGCACCAAACTCTTCTTTTTCCTTCCCATCCAAATCCAAAATATCTTTTTTTTCCCGCCCGCTTTTCTTTAAGGGCGCCTTTGCCATTTCATTTTTCACATTTTTCAATTCATCCCTTGCTTTTCGCAAATAAGCATCCACCATCCTCTCAAGCGCCTGAGCGCTTGCAGGGTAAAAAGTTCCTGCAACAGCCGGATATCTCATAAAAACTCCTCCAAACCCAAAACCACGCCTGCCATTTCAAACCCGCCAAAGCCATAAAAATCCTTGCCGAAAATCCAATTCATTGCAGGCAAAACTCTTTGCAGGCGGCAGAATTTTTCCCTCAATCCACCAAAATGGTGTATTTGCTGATATAAATTTGCGCCAGCATAACAATCAAATAAGGCAATATAATAAGCGAATTGAATGCAAGCACAATCCATGATGCAACAAAGTGCACGTTAAAGGGCAACACATTGTCAAGCAGCCCGAACACAAAAAACAAAATAAAGTCAAGCACGCTCAGAAGAATAAGCGCAACCACAATCCATTCAAAGACAGCGCGCGGGCTTTTTGCAACCACTCTCAAGCCCCTTTGCAACGCCCTAAAGGCCCTCACATCATCCATCACAAGCGCCGCAGGCATCAAAAGAAGCCCAAGCCCGACAACAAAATTAAGAATCGGCGCAAGCACTGCCTGCGCATTATATTCATACGCAACAACCTGGATAATGAGCAAAATCATCGTAGCGCTCAAAAACACCACAAACACCGAATTCGTCATCTGTGCAATGGATTTTATTACTTCCATCTCCAATCTGCGCAAAGTCCTCTGCCTTTTCACAACCAAATTTATGCCGACAATTGCAAAGCTCATCAAATAAAGAGAAATCAAAAATGACACTCCCATCACAACCACGTCGATTGTGGAGAGGTCCACAATGCTCATGGTGCGCAAATAAGTGGCGCCAAGTGAAATATATATGGGGTCCGCAGTATTGAGGGCGCTCACAATAAGGGGTATCACAAGCCCCAAAAGCCCGGGCACAGCCGCAAGCACCAAAAGAGCGAAATTTTTGCGGTAAATGTCCCACGTGTATTTTAAAAGGGATTTTCTTTTATCCATGTTTTCCCCTCAGCCCTCTACTGCTTATTACTAATACGCAATAGATTTTAAACCTCACTTGCGCGCAAGTTTTCTCCATTTTCCGGCTTATAACCAAAGCAAGAGCCCAAAACCAAAAAAACAAACAACGCTCCTCGCCCGCCCTCCTCTCCCGCCAAGCCAAAACCCGGCTAAAAAGAAAAGCTTTTTTTTGCAAGAAATTAGTTTTCGCGCGCCGGCTCAAGCTTAAATTCTTCCTTTTCCTATTTTTATTATGGAAAAAATATCCAAAATAAGCATAACCACCATAAAAGAGGCGCAAGAGGCAATAAGGCAAACCGGCGCGTGCGAGCAGAGCATCCCCATAATGGCTCCAAAGCTTATTTTCATCACCTTAAAGATAAGCGGCATCAGGTGCCCTGTTGCCAACATATTAAAGCAGGAAGCGCTCTCACTTGGCGCAGACGCCTCAGTGTCTGCCCACGCGGTCAATTGCTCAAAGCCAACAACAGACGCGGTGCTTGCAGGCACCCTCAAGCAACTGAGGCAATTGGCAGTAAAGCTCAAAATGCAGGGCTACGGAATCCCAAAGCCCGCATCAGATGATTATGCCGCCCTTGCGCAAGAGCTCTCGGCAATGCTTTCAAAATACAAATAAAAAAATAAAATTTACCATGCGCTTTATTAATATTGGCAAGCAACATCAATTTGCTGGTTTGAGGTATTTTTCATGAGCAAGAGCGAAAAAAACTTTGCCAAAGAGCATGCTTTGCTCTTTACAATACTTTTTGCAATAGTTGCCATACTTGCCTCATTTGTGCACCTCTCAAAGCTTTGGGGCGCCGAGGGGCAGACATTCACCCTCTTCGAATTCATAGGCCCCCTGCCGGCTGCAATTTTGGGCCCGTTTCTTGGAATACTCGCCATTCTGGTGGCAAAAATAGCAACAACCATATATTCCGGGGCTCCGCTTGATTATGTCACCTTCCTGCGCTTTTTGCCGGTTCTTTTTGCAGCATACTTTTTCGCCAAATACAAGGACTCTTCCAAATATTCCAATTTTCTGCAGGCATCAATCCCACTCCTCTGCATCCTTCTCTTCGCAATCCACCCCGTGGGCTCTCAGGCGTGGTTGTTTTCACTTTACTGGCTAATACCTCCCATAACAATACTTTTGCTTCCAAGAAACCTTTTTTTCCGCAGCCTTTCAGCCACCTTTACCCAGCACGCGATAGGGGGGGTGATATGGATATATTTTGTAAACCCCGGCACCCCAGAGAGCTGGCTTCTCCTTATTCCGTTGGTGGCGATAGAGCGCCTTGTTTTCGCAGTAGGCATAGCGCTCAGCTATATGGGTTCAATGAAAACTTTGCACCTTCTGAAAAATTCCGCAATATTTCGCCTGCGCACAGATGCGCCCCTGCCCTCTCACCAGCCACATCCGGGCAAAAAAGAAAAACACTAGCCCATCAAAAAATCAAAAAACCCCCCCTCCACAACTCCTGCAAATTTTGCAAAGCCCGCAATAAAAACCAGCCAGCCAAAATTTGCAAAGCCCGCAATAAAAACCAGCCAGCCAAATTTTGCAAAGCCCGCAATAAAAACCAGCCAGCCAAATTTTGCAAAGCCCGCAATAAACAACAGCCAGCCAAAATTTGCAAAGCCCGCACAAAAAAAGAAAAAGAATAAGCCCGCAAATTAAAAATTATTTTTTTTAGGAGTTTTCAGGTTTTTCCCTCTCTTAAAAAGTTTTATAAATTACCCCTGTGTCCCAACTTCATGGAGCCTTATCTGATAGAAGTATCCTCTGAAGCCGGAAGAAAAGTGGGGGGCATATACACCGTATTGCGAAGCAAAGCCCGCTATTCTGCGATGAATTTTACAAACCGCTACATGTTTATCGGCTTTTATGACGAGAGATGCGCGCACGACGTAAAATTCTCTTCCCCTCCAAAGGAGATGGCGCTAATTTTCGAATCCCTTGCAAAAAAAGGCATTTTCTGCCATTACGGAAACTGGATATATGGCGCAAACACCCCTATAATTTTGGTGGATGCAAAAAATTTCTCCCAAAAAAACGTGCAATACGAGGACGGAGGGTTTACTAAGAACGATTTGCAGGTAAATTATATCAAATTCATATTATGGAAAGAATTCGGAATAGACTCCCTTATGGAGCGCTCGTATGACTTTGGCGAAAACGTTGCCTGGGGCTGGGCTGTGGGCATGCTGCTTGAGCAGCTTTGCAAAATCCCCCCCTTCTCCTCATCAAAAGCAATAGCTCATTTTCATGAATGGATATGCGGCTCGGCTCTTCTTTATGCCTGCCTCAAAAACATTCCCTGCTCCACCGTATTCACCACGCACGCGACCGTATTGGGGCGCAGCCTCTGCGCAAGCGGGGCGGATGTGCTAAAAAAGGCGCAAGAATCATCCGAGCCTATAGAAATTTCAGAGGCTTACCGCCTCAAAGTCGAGGGAAAGCACCAGCTTGAGATGGCGGCTGCAAAAAAATGCCACGTCTTCTCAACAGTCTCGGAATCTGTGGCGCAAGAGGTGCGCTACATACTTGGAAAATACCCTGACGCAATCCTTCTTAACGGCCTTGACCTTGAGGATGCAAAAAAGGAATTTCAGGTGCGCAACATCTCAAAATATGTGCGAGAGGAGCTTTTGCAGTTTGCCCAGTCTCTTTTTGCCCCATACTACCAGTCACGCTTTGACAACGCACTGCTTGTTTTCACTTCGGGAAGATACGAATTTACCAATAAGGGCTTTGACATCTTCATAAGCGCACTTGGCAAATTAAATTCCCAGCTAAAAAAAGAGGGGCAAAAAAAGCAAAAGCAGGTAATAGCATTCATATTCGCCCCATCAGCAACACGCGGGCCGAAAATTTCAATTATAAAAAATTACCTTTTGCTTGATAAAATAACCGAAATATTAAATTCAGTGCCTTCCGCAAGCCAGCAGCCCCATTACCCGAACGCACTCTCCCGCATAGAAGATGTAAAAAGCTCGCTAAAGCGGGAGCTTCTTGCAATGCATTCTGCCCTCATAAAAGACGGCCCCCTTCCCCCGGCATGCGCCTTTGAGCTCAACTATTCGCACGATGAAGTTTTATCCGCATGCAAAAGAGCCGGGCTTGATAATAAAGAAGAGGATGCGGTAAAAATAATATTCTATCCCTCCTACCTAAAGCCCAACGACGGGCTTCTAAACCTGCCATATGATGACGTTATTTCCGGCATGGATGCCGGAATTTTCCCCTCCCGCTACGAGCCGTTCGGCTACACTCCGCTTGAAGCAGGATTGCGCCTGAACATCGCAGTATCAACAGATGCCGCAGGATTCGGGCGCTACCTCCTCTCAAAGCAAAACCTTGAGAAAAGGGGCGTAAAAATCCTAAAGCTTTCAGGCGGGGCTTCCCACTCATCAGATGAGCTTGCGCAATATGTGAAAATGCTTTATACGGCAGAGCCGAGCGAGCTTGAGAGCCTGAAGCAGGATTCTTTCCAGCTTATGCACCTCTTTGACTGGAAAATATTAATTTCAAATTACCTAAAGGCTTATGATTTGGCATCCGAGCGCTTTTCGCACCCTGGCAAAAGCTCCCCCTCTCTCCAGCCCCCCCGCCCCCTGCTCGCAGGCTCAAAAAAAATGGCAATAGCCGCATCTGCGCACCATGGGCTTGTGCCATATAAAGAAAAATCACACGCCCTGCAAATAAGCGCAAGCATAAAAATTCCGGCAAAAAATAAAAAGCCCGCAATAGCAAATTTGAAGAAAAAGCTCTCCTCATCAAAAGTTTCCCCTCTTGCAAAAGCGCGCAAAAAGCCAGCAAAGAAAAGAAACTCTTCCAAAAAGAAAAGCCGCAAAAAGAACTAACCGGGCAAAAGAAAAAGAGATGCGGGAAAGGAAAAAAAATTATTGCACTATTCCCTTAACAGGGCTTTTCATGCTGTCTTTTGAGGCAACCGCTTCCAAATCCCTCTCAACAACCTCTATTTTCTCTTTCGCCTTAAGCAGCTCGCTTTGCAGGGCGCCTGTATCTGCATTCTCATAATTCGCTCCCTTCACATTTTCAATATGTGTCTGCGCCTTGCTTAATTTGGTTATTATATTTTTTTCAACATCTGCATCAGCAACTTTTCCCATCTTTACCTCTTTCACAAGCGAGTCCGCCCTCTTCTCGCACATCGTTGCCTCAACAAGTATCTTCCCCTTAAGCTCGTTAGGGACCCTTTTGGTGCAACCGTTGCTTCCAAAAACAGAAAATCCAACCATTGTCCCGATAACAACCTTTGCCATTATATTTGAACCTTTCATGCTCCCACCTTGTTTCTCTTATGCTCTTTAATGCTTTTAACCCTAAGTTTCCCTCAAAAGGGTTGCCAACTGCCAGTCATTCTCAAACATTTGCGCATATTCGCGCACCGCCTCCCCCTCTATAACCGCCCCGGCTTCCCTATTGCTATCAACCGCCGATTTTGAGAAATTAATCGAGCCCACAAGCGCCCTCTTCCCGTCCAAGAGCATCATCTTGGAATGCGTAAGCTTAAACCCGGCAGATGCCCACCTCACAAGCACCCCTCCCTCAACAAGCGCCCCTGAAATTTCATCCAAATTATAAGAATTAACCCTTCCTTCCAAAATAACCCTCACTCTCACTCCCCTGCCGGCAGCCGTCACAAGCTCGCGCGCAATTTCCTCATTTGTAAATACATACATCTGGACATCTATGCTCTCTTGCGCAGAGCGTATCATTCCTATTATTTCCCCAGAGCTTCCGGGGGAAAAAACAGGCTCCACCTGCGCGCATCCCTCATTTTCAAAAAAAGAAACCCCTTGCCCGGAAAAAGAAAATTCCTGAGGAAAAAAAGAGGCTATAAAAAGAAAAATAATGGCACATGCGGCAATTCCGCCAAAAAACCCCCTCATCAAATCCTGCATAATCCGCCCACCATTTTTTTACGGCTTTTATGAAAAATAAATGCGCCGCCTATTTCCCTATTTGCCGCAAAATGCAAAAATTTTATTTCCGGCAAATTATATGAGCTTTATAAGCCCCCGCCCCACCTCATTCAAATCCGCCCCAAAGAGGGCGCCTGTCTGGCGTATGAAAGTAAATGTAATAATAAGCGAGACCATCGGCAAAAACAGCGCCTGCATATAAAAGAGGGGCAAAAAGTTTTTTGCCTTCTCTATAAATTCACTGATTTCCCCAGAGCTTCCCTGCACGCTTGCAGAAGCTATTATCATATCCGCCGAATCAAAGCCCCCCTCATACCTCTCAACATCCAAAAGAGCCGGGGGGGCAAATGTTGTGCAAAAAGAGCTTCCCGGAGGCTGAAGCGTCATCAGCATTGCAATTGTAATCGGATATACTGCAAAAAACCCGAATCCCATTGCAAGCAGCATTCCGCCCGCGCCTCTTGTAAATGGCAGTATTCTTAGCACAAGCCCAAGCTGTATAAGCACCGGCCCGACATACTTTATCAAAGAGAGAAAATTTATCTGCAGCCAGTGAAGAAGCAGCAGGAAATTTATATGCCCTGCCAAATATTCCAAAAAGCTTGAATAAACCGTGCTATACCATCCGCCAACCATCTCCACTCCCAGCGTTTCGGTCTTTAGCGCCCCGATAAACTTATAGAAAAAGTTTATGGCATACGCCACCCTGTAAATTATTATCTCACAGTCAATCATCGTCTCCTTCAAAAACACCTGCGCAAAAACAAATGGGTCAAAGCGCGCCCCCGCGCTATGCCCTGCGGCAAACGCGGGATAAGCCAAATACATCTCAGATGCCACATCCACCATCGTATTCCATGCCAAATTCATAAGAAGCACAAGCGCCCAAACAAGCAGAAACGTCACTATTACCTGCATGTATTCCCCTCTTGCCCATGCGCGCAAAGAAGGAATGTTAAATGAAATTCCTGCCATATGCACAAGCACGACAATAAATAGCGCGGCAAGCCCCAGCACAGGTATGTTATTGCTCCACGCAACCCAGCTTTGGCTGTTCATAATCTGCTGCAAGAAAGCATCGTTTGCAACCACACTAGCCGTTGAATACATTAGCAAATTCCCCCCGCATTTTCCTCATCATTATTTATTATAAGCATACCCACTCAAACCATCCTCGTCAAATTCGTCAAATCCATCTGCGTTCCCAGCGCGTGCGTAAGCTCTCTTGCAATCTCAATATATACTATAAAATTAATTATAGGCAAAAGCACTCCCGCAATCATATACATCATAACCGCCTGATAAGGCCAAATAACAACCGCGCCAAGCCTGTCTATGCCGCCTGATGCAAAATTTGTAAGCGGGTTTTCCCCGGGCTTGCTTTCAGTGAAATATTTTGCCACTTTTGCAGGGTCTGTATCAGCACTCTGTTGCAGCTGCCCGTCCGCACCTGCCTTCGGATCATAAAGCTTCCCAAACCCCTCACTTATGTTTGTAGCAGTTGCGGAAGGATATATTGTCTGCCCCTCAATCTGCGCCGCAGTTTGCGAATTGCTATCTATTAAATTAATCTGCTGCCCCCCCACCTGCCGGGTTATCCCCTCAAGCGAGGAATAAACTATCGCATCATTTAGCATGAGGGTTATGGGAAAGAAAAACATCGAGGCTATCGCAAGCCCCATCACCGCGCCCCCGAATTCGCGGGTAGGCAGAAAAGTGCGCAAAAGAAGCCCAAGCGGCAAAAAGAAATATGGCATGGAAAGAAAAAAGAAATCCAGCACCCTCATCTGCACCAATATGCTCAAATAAGAGAGGGTAAAAGCGCTTATGGCAACCATAAAAATATTCATAAGCTGCTGAAAGCCTGCCAGCGGCTCAAGCGCGTAGCCTATTCCCATCGGGCTTGAATTCCAAGTCACCTTAAATATGTATGAGAGCGCATAATTTATGGCAATTAGCGCCTGGTATATATCATCTCCTCTGGTTTTGACTTTTTTCAAATACCCCTGCGCAACGCAATAAGGGCTCACTTCCGCCGTTCCGGCAGAGGCAACATTAGTGGCATCCATGCAGTTTTGCATTATTTCCTGCCCGTGCGCCCCTCCATAATAATCCGGCGCAAGAAAAGAGACGTCCCAGTGGCACATGCCCCACATCCAGCCCATCACAAACATCGCAAGAATTGCGGTCGCAACAATCTGGAAAAACTCAAAGCGCGCCCATGCCTGCAATTTGGGGATTCTTAGCGCGTTTGCGGCCATAAACACCGCAACCACTCCCAAAGACATTGCAAAAAGGGATATAAACACAAGATAAAACCAGTTTCCGCCCACTATGTTATTCAGGCTCCAGTCGCTAAGAGCCGAGTCCAGCGAAATGCAATAATTTGGTATGTCCATTTTTTATCCCTAAAATATTTTCTCAAAGGCGCTAAGGTCAATCTCGGTGCCAAGGAATTTCGTAATCTCCTTTATTGCCGTCAGCGTAATAAATATGTTGAAAAGCGGCATTATTACAGACACTATAAGCGTGTAAAATAAAGTGGCTTTTAGCAATGAGAGGAAAAACACTATTATAAACACAAAAATAAACGTGGAAGGAATAGAGCCTGTAAGAAATGTAAGCCCGCCCAATAATAGCAGGCTTCCAACTCCTGAATTATTGATGCTTTTCTCAATAAAATTAAGGCTCTCAACCCCTATGAGCCTGAAAAAGCATTTTATGCTCTCCCCCTGCCCGGCGGTGGAATCTGTGCATGAGCGCATATCTGTAAATTCCGAGCCCAAATTGTTTGCATACACCCCTCCTCCTGCGAAAGTGGCCTCAAGGTAATTCTCAAAAGCAATCGCATTCAAATTAAGCACAAACGGGTAAACAAAGTAAAACCCAATCGCTATTGCTATGAGCACATTGCCAAGCCTTGCATAGCCAAACGCCTTCATCAAAAGCCCTGGGGGCATAAGGGTTGCCATAAGCCGCTGCTGCACAAACAAAAGTATCCACAATTGCGCAAACCATGTGCCCACCGACACCGCCAGCATGGATAGCATTATTCCAAGCGAGTCAAATACGGGGCGAAACGCGGGCGCAAGAGAAAACGAAATTCCGATAACTCCGGCAGGCCTAAAATACGGTGTAATATTCCCTACAGTGGACAATATTGCAGTCAGCGTAGTCATGCTCAAAAATTCATAAATAATAGTGTTTCTCACGGTTTCTGCAAAATTTATCGCGTTTGTTATCTGCAAAAACCCTATTCCCATAAAGCTTGATGGCGCATTCTCAATTAACACAAAAGCCGCGGCAGAAATCGCAAGTATTATAGCCGACTGCCCCGCTCCGTTCATAAGCCCCCTTCCCCACGTGCTTATCCTTGGCCCAAAAAGCCCTGCAAACATTTCCGAGAGCCCGCCCAGCAGAAAGACGATAAAAAGCGCGATAAATGAGAGCACCACCCATCCATAATCCGGAGCCCTCACATCCCCGGCATCAATTCCCGGAGTAGGCGCCCAGAAATCCTTGAAAAGCAAATCAGGCACAAGCCAGCCCATAATTCCCTCATCGGCTGCGGCATGCACAGGGGGCGCAAGAAACATCGGCACAATTAAAACAGCCAAAACAATAACCGCTGAGGCAACCGCCCCCGCCCTATTAATATGCAATTTATTTTCTTTCATCTATATCAACCTGCTAAGCCCTGCAATCTCAATATCTCCCCCAAGCGTTGGCGAGAGAACCTTTATTGAAGATAATGTAACCATCAACGAAATAAAGGGCGCAAGAAGGCTGAACATAAAAAGCTTAGACATATTATCTATTGTCCCGTTTTTTCCAAGCAGCTCGTCCGTTGCAAATGCGCGCGATATTCCTCCCCTATAAGCCTCAATAAGCCTGTTATACCATGCATCCCTCTGCTTTGAGAGGATTGCGGCAGATTCCTCATCTGTCCCTGTTTTCTCAAAGCACACGCCTGCGATAACCTGCGCTTCCCTCGCAATTCTCTCTTCCCCGTTTGCGCTGCTTGCCAAATACTTCCTAAACTCATTCCCGAACGCCCCGTAATAATCATCAACGCAAACACAGTTGTTTGTGTCGCACACCTTTCCTACAGAACATGAGAAAGAGCCATTATGCGCGCTCATGCTATTTGCAACAACAGGCGCATCCGCATTTTCATTGCATTGCTCCCACGGCTCAATTTTCCCGTTCGCGCAATAATCAATCATCTTTTGCCCGTCATAGCCCTGCCCCCAGCCGCTTATTGTTTTTCCAATCCCTGAAATATTCACCGGCCGCACCACTGCAGGCGTCACGCCCTCAAAATTCACATCTGTTTGCATAATGGACAGCCCTATTTGCGTTGCATCTGCCCCAACCCACGGGCCTGTGAAAGAGAAAAGCACCGATGCCCAAAACACATACATCATCGGAAACACCAAATAAAAGCAAATGCCAATCGCTATTAAAAGCCCGCCCAGCTTTCGCGTGAAATAAAACATCCTAAAGAAAATTCCGGCGCACAAAAAGAACGGGAAAAACGCAAGATGCCAAAAATCAATCAAAAATTGCTGCGCCCGTATCACAAGCAAATTTTTCATAAGCAAATCAAATGCAAAGCTTAGCGTTTCCACAACAGGCGTAAGCCCCGCAAACGGGGACACCGAGAGCGCCCCGCCCGGCGCAGGAGTGCCTTTGAACCCAAGCCCCATGCTTGAGAGCACATACAAGAAAGACTCATACCTTACAATAGATGTTGCCTGCCCCTGCGTCGCCTTTGCAAGTATTTGCAGATAATCCTCGGCAATTCTTATGTGGCAGGGCCTATCCACTCCCGGCACATTGCAGCTTAAATCAACCCACGCGCCCCATGCCTGCCCTTCATTTCCCGCAAAAGTAATTGCAGGCAAAGTTGCGCTAAGCATTTGCACCTGCGATATCAAAATCGCGACACACACGAAAATAATTGCAGAATACGCAATCTGCAAAAGCTCTGCCTTTACCCAAACCTTAATTTTGTCATCTGTTGCAAAGCTTGCATACAGCCAGGCAAGCACATAAATTCCTATCCCTATCCCGAATGCTGAGAGCATGGGCGCCTGCCATGCGCCCCACCACTCGCTAAATTTACTCATTATCCCCCCATAATCCGAAGCTCCCGCGCTTCCAACGCACCCTGAGAGGAAAATAAATGGCAATATTAGCACTAATGCAAATGCGCGCAACGCAAAACCTTTTTCCTGTTTATTTTCCACCGTCATATTAACCTATTCCAATTTATTTGAGAAAAACTTTGTTCCGGCTTTTACAAACGTCACCACAAGCACCATGTTAAGCGCCGGCAAAAATACCGACTGCATCACAATATATGAAAGATGCTTTGTAAACCCTCCCGCGCCTATGAAATCCTCTTTTAATTTGGGAAGAAGCTGCAATGATATGCTATCATACACCGCCCCCGCCCCGAAAACATAATCTGCCCTGTCCCAATTTTCTTTTCCGCTGCACATGGGATACCCGAAATCATCCTGATACATCTTATACATCACCTGCGCGTTTATCATATATGAGAAAGGCAAAATAAAATAAAACGCAAACGCAGTTGCAATCAAAAATCCCCCGGCATCGCGCGTGGGCGCAAACACCCTCATCAAAATTCCGGCAGGCAGCACAAGTGCAAGCGCAGTTGCATGCACTATCTCAAGCCCCACCTGCTGTGCAAAAAGGCTTGCGGTAAAGGGGGTAATAAACATAAGTATCAAATCAATCGAGCGCTCAATAACATCAAAACCCGGAAACGCTGGAAACGAGAAGCCCCAGCCGTATGTGGCTGCATAAAACCTTGCCTTCATCCCTGCAAGGTATTGCGCCCCCATTTTCATTCCCTCAAGCTTTAGCGTAGTGGCGCTTGAGACGCAAATCATCCTGTTAAGGTAATTGTGGGTAACATCAAACGCCCCCATCCCCCCGACGCCGGTAGTTTTTTGCACATAGTCGCCCACAACAGCATCTGCCGCAACCGCGCCAGCAAACAAAAGAAGCCCTATAAGCACGCTGATTATTCCCTGAAAAATTTCCGTCTTTGCAAACGCCTCCCATTCCGGGTTTTTTAGCGCCTGGGACGCCATATACACAAGCGAGGCGGCAAAAGCCATCATCGCAAGCCCAAGCGTAATAATGTTTATTATCGGCGTATATTCGCTAATCGCAAATATATTTCCTCCCGCAATGGGCGCAATGCCCGCATCCTGCGCAAACAAAAAGCCGCAAAGCGCCAAGGCTGGCAAAACAAGCGCAAAGCACAACAATGCAAATTTTTTATTTTCCATTTCTTCTGCCATTTTTTATTTTTTCATACTTTTTCCCGCCGCATCATATCAATTTGCTCATTCCAAACACCCTCGGCTCCCCGCCTATTGCCAAACTGATGTCTTTGAACATTGTAATAGAAATAACTATTGAATTTGCCAAAAACAGCAAATTAAGCACAAACCAGCTCATGCTTGCGGTAAACTCATCAACCATCGCCTCAAAAAAATACTCTGTAGGCAAAATAGGGCCGGTAATCCCTTCAAAATTAATCATATATTTTGCAACAATAGGCACGTTTTTCCCAAATGCATCCGCAAGCGCATTTCCCTGGCTTGCAGGAAGCTGCACATCAACGCTATACTTTGAATTCGGGTCGCTCCCGTCCCATGCCCCCAGCACAACCCCTGTTGTCTCTTTTGTTTCCTGCTCAAATTCAATAAGCTGCCCCTTTACTCTCTCAACATATTCGCTCTGGCTCTCCCCCGCTCCCGGCTTGCAAATATCAAGCAGTGAATGGTAATTTGTCCAGTTTATCAGCTCATCCGCGCCAATGCTAAAGTAAATCTGCTCATTTATCCATATGCTCATAGGATACACAAAATACATCACAAGCGCTATTGCGATAAGGGTGGCGCCCGTCTTTCTCAAAAAAGGTATTGCCCTAAAGCCCACTCCAAGAGGCAAAAATACCGCCAACGCGCTAGTGTAGACAAATTGAAGCAGCACCTTTTGCGCAACAATAGAGCCAACTCCCATTCCCACCAAATCCGTAATCATAATCATTGCCTCGGAAATCGGCGTCAGCCCCGCATTTGGCGCCATGTCAAGGGAAATTGAGCTGATAAGCGGCTCAGGCAAATAGGCGCTTACCCCGAAAGTGGAAAGCGTGCCAAGCATAAACTCAAGAGAGAAAAGCCCCACATAAATATTCATCATATGCCCAAGCATCACGCCAGAACTTCTCCCCGTGTCCTTGTCATCCCATTGAAGCTCATACAGGCTTGCCACATCCTCATCAGGCCCTGCTTCCATAAGATTTTTCACATATTTGTCTTTCTCAAGCGGCATGCAGCCCAAGAACCAGTCAACATTTGCAAAAAGAAGGGTTTGAGGCCGCTCATTTATCGTATTCATCTTATACACTGTGGCACTGTCCTCGCAAATCATTATAGGCACATTAGGCTGGCTGTCCAAAAGCTTTGAGGTTGCAACGTTTTTTGCAAATTCCCCGTATGCCGCCAATCCTCCGGCTATTAGCACCACTATAATTATGGTGGCGGCAAGCTCATACAACTCCTGCTTTGCAAACGCCTTTATGGCAGGAATATTTGTCACTTCTCCAGCCATAAAAGAAAAGGCAACAAAAAGCACCCCTATCATAAGCCCTGCAAAAACCAGCGTAGCATCCTTTGCAAGCGAAAAAGAGGCGCTTGAGCCTGCGCTCGCGGACCAAACAGATGCAGTTATGGCAACAATCGCAACTAAAGCAATAAATGCCCTAAAATTTTGCCCCACCATCACATTCACTTAACCTCTGTTTGCTTTTAAATCATTCCGAACCGCGGAAAGAGGGAGTTTTACCCCCTCTTTTATTTATGTTTCACCCTTATTTTTCATCACTTAAAATCATTTATAAATACCCTGCCCCTAAATTCTAACGTGAAAGCGCAAATACTTGCACTGGCATGCCTACTGATATTGCTATCTCCCCTCTACGCCCAAGCCGCGCAAGACACAACATCCGCCGCCTCCCAAGCGCTCTCAACAAATTTTCTGGACGACCAATATTCCTCCAACATACAATTTGACCTCTCCAATTTTGCAATCGGGGGCGATATGGCAATAAACGCAACCTATAAGGAAATAAGCTTATACAATACCGGAGGAATAATAGACAACAAGCAAAGCATCACCACTATAAAAATAGCAAAAAAAGCATTGGTAAGCTTTTACATAGACAACGAAACAATCCCCATAACCGACTCAACAGGAAAGCCGATTTGCCAAAACCTTCTCACAGACAAGAATGGGCGCGCCTCATGCAATATCGCCTATGCCAAAAACCCCTCCGGCGCAGGCGCGCTTGCAATCCAAAGCTGGCCGCATCCGCGCCCGATTTTAATAGCAAAGCTTCACTCCTCGCTTGAAAACCAGAAAATAAAGCCATCTATGGCATCAATTCCCCTCTGGACAAAGGACTCCTACAACCCGGTAATATTTCGCGCATTCTCAAGCGCGATAAACGGGCAAAGCATTTTCCTCTGCATTCCCATCATCGTGGTATTCGGACTGCTTCTTGCCTCAATGCAATACCACGGGCACAACCCCCTATCGCTCTTTGACATCACCGTGCCGCGCATGCCAAACATAAAAAAAGTAAGAATGAAATCCCCCGCCGTGCCTGTGCACCTTGCAATGAAGGGGCGCCTCTCCGCCCGCCTCATGGGGCGCACCGAGAAAGGAATATCCTCGCAGATAACCTCGCTTTACAAAAAAAACAAAAAAGATTCGCGCAACATAAAAAAGGAAATAGACGCGCTTTTCCCAAGAAGAAAAATAGTAAGAAAAGCCGGCGCGTTCGGCAAGGAAGAGGCATATCAGGCAGCGCTCGCCCGCCTCAAAAAACTAATAGATGAATCCGGAGCATCCGAGAAGGACCGCAACCGCGCATATGCAAACGCCCGACGCCTTATGGAAGTGCGCGAGGTGCTGGCGCTCGATGACAAGGTAACCGGCGCGGCAAGAGGGGGGCAATACAAGCACCCAGGCAAAATAAACCCTGTAATAGATTACGCAGCAACCCGCCTTGCAAAGCCCTGGAAGCTTATACCATCAATCGCAAAGCAGGAATGGGCAGACAACCTGCCCGGGCTTCCCTATGTTGAGCGCGCGGGGATTGTTGCGCAAGGATGGCTTGCAGGGCGCGCGGGAAACTTAAGGATGCGCCGCTCGCTCTACAAATCTTTGGCAGCAGAATCCGCCCTGGCGCTCGGGCTTGCAAGCCGAGAGAGCAAATTCATAAAAGCAAATATTTTCGAGGAAAAAAAGCTTGGCGAAATTCCGAGAATAGTTGAGAAGATGCGCCAGGAATCCTACCAGCTTGCGCGCGCTCTCATGGATGAGCATCTGCGCACCCTAACATTAGGCATAGTGCTAAGGCAAAAAAACAAGGACGGCGCGCCCGAGCTTTTAATGGATAAAAAAAGCCTGGAATATGTAAAAAAGCTTGAGCAGCAAATTCGCGCAGAAATAGAGCGGAAAGTCGCTTCAGGGCAAATACTAAAGGAATTCGCAGAATATTATTTTAAAGAGAAAATGATGATTCAGCTTGCAGATTATATAAAGAAAAACAACATCTCTTTGCAAGACGTAACCGGGCAAGCGCTTAGCAAGCAGGAGCTTCAGGATTTCCTTGTCTCTGCAAAGCTTTACGCGACAAAAGTGCGCGAGCTTCTTGTAGAGGACGGCTTGAGCGCCGGGGGCGGGCGCTACCCCGACCTTACGTCCGAGCAGGCAAAAAGAATGGACCCAAACCAGGTTTACAGGCGCTACACAGAATTAATAGGAATACTCGACAATATCTCAAAAGACACTTTGGGGAAAGGAAGGCTCCCCCTTGTGATGCTTGGGCATGATTTGGCAGAAATTTTCGGCAAAGCCGTGGATATGCGCCGCCTGCGCGGGGAAATCTCCGCAGACGATGCAACAAAAATGCAGCTTATTCGCGTATATATGGAAACCGAGCTTGTGAAAAAGCAACTCTATGACTATATAATATCCAACCGCTCGCTTGCAAGCATGGATAAGCCGCAGCTGGAACCCCTGCTTGGCAGCGGGCTTCTCAACTCCAAATGGCTCAAAGCGCTTGAGGATGCCACCAAAATGCAAAAAGTGCTTGAGCCGCTTAACTACACTTTGCGAGGCGAAGCCGCATCAAGAAATTTCCTAACCTCTTTTTATGCCCACGACACTCCGTATGCAGTAGAGCTTGAGAAAAACAAAATAAGGGTGTTGCGCGAGCTTTTCACCTACCAATTTGACCGCGGGTTTGAAGACCTTTTCAAAAATTATGATTTGCAGGTAAGCAAAAATTTAATGACTTACCATTCAATGAAATCCCTTATCTCCCATTACATGGACGGGGCGCAATGGAATGCAGAAAATTACAACGCATGGCTCAAAAAAGGCGCGACATACGGGGACATAAGAAAAGGGGTATGGATAATAGACGCCAACCACAACATCCTGCCATTTGCATCAGGCTTCAAATTCGACGGGCAGGGGCGGGCGGCGGAGGCGTATGCAAAATTCAAAAACGGGCATCTTACATATGATCACACCACCTTCGGCCTTATGGGCTCCGACTATGCACAGCGCCCAATAAACGCAACTTTAATGTTCAAAAACCCGCAAGGCAACTGGAAGGCAGGCACCTCCGCAGACGCGCAAACAGACAAAATATTAACTCAGCTAAAGCAATACCATTTTGCCCTCTCCTCCTCCACCTATGGCGGAAAGCTTCTTTTCTCAGGCTATTCTTCTGACGGGAAAACCCCTGCAGGCATTCAGGAGGCAGGGCTCTCAAGAAAAGACATCATGAAAAACATAGAAACTTTGCAAAAATCCTTAGGAGAGAGAATGCGCCTTGTCACCCGCGCATCGCTTGAGGATGACCCCTCGCACAACTCGCTTTTGCGCTCATGGTATAAGGCAACAAACTTTGTAGAAAGGGTAACGCGCGGAGGCATAAACGACCTTGACATGCGGTTGCAGGAATGGTATGCGTCCCAAACATATGCGCGCATGGTTCTCTCAACATATGAGAGCGACATGAAAAAAGGCATATTCTACTCTGATGAGACGCAAAAATCCCTCACCTCAAAAGAAGAGCTAAATGAAATGCGCAAACAGCAGATAGAGCTTATGAAAAACCCGCACCTGGGCGCGGATGAGCGCGCACGCCTCTCCCGCCTCACCAATGTGGAAATTCCGGCGCAAATTACCGCTGTGCGCACAAATGAGCAGATGGCAAGAAAAATGCAGCGCGAACTTGGATGGGTTGACAGGCATCTTAAAAGCCTTGAGGTTTATGGCATGTTTTACAATGTGGCGGAAAACACCGTCATGAGAGACCCGCGCATCACATTCGGAAATTCATGGGGGCTGGGCCCTGCGCTGCAATCCGGTTACCACTCAGGGCAATTCGTAGGCGAGCACCCCCAGATGTGGGCAGGCTACCATCTTCTTCCAGGGGACAGATTAATGAATTTCTTTGCGCGCCCCTCTTACTGGGCAGCATCCGCCTTTGCTCTTCACACCCGCACATTTTTCACAAAGATGACCGGCTATGCAACGGTTTATCACCAAGACCCTGAATACGGCTTTGACAAGCAGGGCGCCCCAAGCTCGCACGAGCCATCCGTAGTGGAAGCAATACAATCCCTTTTCAAGCCAACCACAAGCTTTGACTGGCTATCGCGCACCTTTTTGCGCCCAATGGTGCGCCGCCCCTCCGACTACACCGATGAATTCGGCGTGCGCCTGCGCGAGGACAGTGTTGTGGGAATGCGCTATAGAATGCCCCTCTCATTCAAATTCTCTGACATTCAGGGAAAGAACGCCGATTCCTTTGGAATAGATGATGCGCGCTTTAAGCAAATTGGCACAGGCGCCGCAGATGAGATGAGGCGAAGAAAATTCGGGCTCACATTCCGCGAGGAATTCATGATGTGGAATAAGCGCTATGACGCGCAAATGCAGACAAGCTCGCACGAGATGATGGATTCGCTAAAATCCCACCTCGCATCCGCCACAAGTGCGCAGGAGAGGCAGATGATACGCGCGCAAATGCAGGAAGTGCGCGACATTTACCACACAGCAGAGAGGGCGGCGTGGAAAATTCCTATTGTGCGCGACTTTGCGCGCCAAGGGTATTATGCTGTGGAAAACCGCTCAGGCTATGACATAAACACAATCGGAGGAGTGCACCGTGGCTATGAATTATCAGGCCCATGGCACAAAACAATTGCAAAAGCGCCGATTCCGGGAATGATTTGGACTGATTGGGAAGGGCGCGCACAGCCATACGGCTATGTAACAAACACAATTTTCAACAATTTGCAGGATTCCGGAAAAATAAAAGACAGCGGGCTTGCGCAAATGCTTCGCAACATCTCTCCTGAGAGGCGCGAGCTTGCATCAGCCTCATTTAGCGAGGAGGATGCAAACGATTATATGCTAAAAAGCGGGCTGGGGCGCCACCTTGCCTCAGACTCCTTGCGAGACCTATACAAAAACGAAACCCCTGTCATCCTTGAGTTTGAAAAAGTTGAGCGGCAAAAGCAGCAATTCCAGTATTCAAACTCACCTTATATTTTCCCAATAGCCCCGGCGTATGTGCTTGCATACCAGATGTTTAAAAAATCCGCATATGGAAGAAGCCAGCCATGGTCATCAACTCAGGCGCGCCCCACAGACAGCGCAATAACTCCCCAGCAGGATGCAGAGCATGCGCAAATGATGCATGCAAGGCAAATGGCTATCGCCTCTGCTTCACAAACCTACTCCTGCCCGGCGCACGGCATAACTTTGCAAACAGGGCAGCAATGCCCGCTTTGCGCAAGCAGCGAGGAAAGAAAGCTTCATGCCCAGGATTCGCGCCTAAAGCAGTCCGCAAGAAAATCCTACGAGCTTGCAAAAAACTGGGCTCTCTCTGCCGCCTCTTTGGGTGGCACTATTCCCATCGGAAATTATAACCAATATTTCAACTCAGCCCGCTGCCCCCATCACGGCATTCCCTTTGAGAGGGGCACAGTATGCCCCATGTGCCTTGAAAACCAGGTAAAAACAGTTGAGGGCTTCAGCCACGAGGCTGCGCGCGAATACCAGCGCAAGCTAAAAGATTATATGCGCGAGATAAACCGCACTGCCCGCGACCGCCACCTTGATGAAGAGCAAAGAAACAAGGAAATATTGCGCCTTATGCGCGAGCGCGATGAATATGACAAATTCCAGCAAGGGCAAATAAGCCGCGACAAGCGCCTTGGCTACAGCGAATCCTATGTCTTTTTGCAAAACCAGATAAAAACGATTGCAGAGAACGACAAAAAATACCGCTACACTCTAAAATTTGAAAAATAAGCTTAATAAAAGCCAACCGCCAAACTTTTTACATGAAAAACGCGCTATTTATAGCTTTGGCATTGTTTTGCATTATCCTTCTTTTCGGATGCATACATCCGGGCACACTGGGCGCCCAAGACCGCTTTAATTCCAAAACAACAATTAATGTCTCGCAAAAAACAAATCTTGAGCCTGCATCAGATTCCGCCACACCCTGCACCTGCATGATATGCTCTCAGGAAGAGCCATCTATTTTTGATGAGATTTGGTATGCATTAGGAATACAGGATAAATTAATAGAAAATGATTTGCAGGGCGCCAACTGCTATTTTGAAGCATGCAACTCCTCAATTTACGCCTCTCTTCTCTCAGAATTTGATGCGGGAAAAGGGGTATGGGCGCAGTGCCCGCAAGACGCCTCCTCTTCCTCTTCAGGCAATTCGCAAAACAAATATGATGATAAGGTATGCGCCCCCCGCTACTTTATGCTGGGGCAGGGCGCCTCTTCCGCAGAATTTTCCCTTGCACAAAGATATTGCTCAGGACGGCTTAACATGCCGATAATTTGGGCATATTCCAAGGACGGCAAGGAGCCGCCCAAGCCCCCCTCTCCCCAAACCTTAATGTGCCATCTCTCAAAAAGCCAGATGCCTTTTGTAATATGGTATAGCAACGCCGAGCATATTGATGATGAGGCATACAAAAAAATGGTTGACTCTTACAATGATGCAACAGATGACCCGCCAACAGAAGGGCCGATAATGCTAAGCACAGAGGCTTTGCTTGAGCCTTACAAAACAAACGCAAAAGGCGAGAAATTCCTTAACATTCAAATGCTTGAGAAAGTGCGCGCGCAAATAGATTACACTGCCCTCAACTGCCCCTCCTGCATTCCCGTGCTTGCCCTCAAGCCAACCTTTACAACCGACGGCTTGCCTGATTTGTGCCCAATAGACTATTTCCTGCGCTTTAACACCTCTCTTGCGGATTTGGGGGGAGACCCGCTCAACTGCTCATCAAAATACGAGAACCCGTCCCAATATTCCTCACGCCCCGCAACCCGCGAGAATTACCTAAAAAAAATAGGGGCAATCGGAATAGCTTTTATTGCAAATGAAAACGCAAACCTCACCACCTGCACCCCTATGTATGATATCGCGCGCCATCTGCGCTATTCTGATGAGCTTTTATTGCATTACCACTCTCCTTCTGTTTGGTATGCAGTCGGAATTTCCCCAGGCGCCACAAACACCCCCAACTGCGCATTTAGCGAGGCGGAAGTGGCGGATGCGTATAGCTTTTTGATGGCAGGAATACCCGGCTTTGTCGCAAGCGGGGTAATAGGCGTCTCGCCCTACACATTTCTTTCCTCAACCGCGCCTCTTCCATGCAAAAGCCAGCTCTCTTACGGCTCTTTAGACTATGCCGCTTTCTCCTCAATAGGGGCAAATAAAAAATTCACCACTTTGCAAGGGGCTCAAATAAACTCAACAAAAGTATTTTTCAAAAACGACACACACCTCTCTTTTCAGGATGAATTTTCAAACTACTATATCGCATATTATGATGAGCCAACATTCTCCTTTATGCTCAACCTCACAGGATGCAACTTCGGCTTTAGGCAAACTGACGGCTCTATGCAAAACCTCACCTCTTTCTCCTGGTTTTCTGCCTGCCAGCTATACTTTACAAACAACGCGCCCCTATTTGAGGCAGACATATCCTCAATTTCGCAAATTCGCGCAGGCACCCAAATAAAGCCAAAAATAGGCGGGCTTCCCTCTTTGCAGGTGCTCTCAATAAATTCCTCCGAGGACGGGCACGTAATATTTTTCTCAGGGGACAAGCGCTATTCTGCCAAAAAGGACGGCGAGCGCATAATGATATATGACATGCCTCGGCTCAACTACTCCCAGCAGCCGCTGATGTTTTCCACAAATTCCGTAGGCTCCACCTGCGCTCCCTTTGAATCCGGCAAAATGCTTTATTATACCTCCCTCTCCCGCCCATCCGATTTCGGGCAATACGGCATCAGCCCGCCGCAAAGCCCGCAAGAGCTTGAAAAAATAGCCGCCTTGCAGTGCGGAGGCTGCCTCTCATCAGTTCCAATGCCGTTTAATTTCTGCAGTATTTTATCTGACATCGGCACGGTTTCATTTCCCAAAGATGCCTGCACCCAATACCCTGAAATGGATATCTCGTTTATTTCCCACAGCCTTGACCCAATACTTATGCGCGCCATTTCCGTGGGCGAGGGAAGCCGCCTTGGAAGGCAAAGCTCTGAGCCAAGCCCGAATGCCCCTGCATGCACCATAAGCCCAACTGATAGGAGCGACTGGTGCGGCAACAAGACTCAAAAGCAGCCTTCCAACCTTGCAAAATTTGAATATCCTTATTGCACCGGAATAGAGCAAAAGGCGCAAAATATAGTAACCGCCTATGGCGGCATTTGCGCCCTTGGGCTTATGCAATGCATAAAGCCCCCATCTGATGACTACAATCCATTCAACCCCGTGGATTCAGCCGATTGCGGCTCCTACGAATTCAAGGAAAAGGCGGGGAGGTATGACAGCTATTTGAAAATTTTGCAAAATATGCGCGCCTCAAACCCCTCAATAGATGCCTTCAATCCCAAAAAGGGCGGAATAGGCGCAAATGAAATTGAGTGGTATGCGGCATGGATAGCGGCTTACCGCTACAGCGGAATGAGGGTTGTTAATGAGGCGCTTATAAGAAATTACGCGCAGCAGGATTCAGGCGACAACATAGTAAAATACGTGCACAGGGAAACAGTTAGCTATTGCGCGGATTTGAGGCAAAAGGACCCGAAAGCCGACTGTTACCCCTTCTACGGCACAAAAGCAATCCTTCTTTACAACGAGGCAATCTCTGTGTGCTCCAACGGCTGCCCCCACCAAACATGCGAGGCACTGGCTGAAGGGGATGATGGCTACGAGGATGAAACCTACCTTGATTAACCTAAACCGCAGGGAGGGGCGCAAATGCCCCTATGCATTATAAATTTCCCCGCCCTTCTTTTTTCATGCTTTTGTTTCAAAGCACCCAATACGCTTCCAACACCAGGCTTTTTTCCAAAGAAGCGCTTGAAATTATAAAATCAACTTTTAGCTACTGCGAGCTAAACTCTTATTACAAAAGCGTCTTTGGCACAACAATTTCAATAATAGTGTCTGAAAACAGGGCGCAAAGCGGAATGGATTACAAAGACAACCGCCTCATAATAAATATGGGTTATTTCAATTCAGCAAAAGAAAACCCGCTAAAATTCACCCTCGAAGCGATAAAAACCATGCAGGCAGCAAGGAAAAACAGCTCAAAAACAAAATGCACTCCCCTCTCAAAAGAGGAAAATAATGCATTTGAGCGCTCAATAAAAACCATCGAAAGAAAAATAATGCTAAAAGAAACCATTCCAATAAAAATAGAGCAGGAAGGAAAATACACAAAAAGCAAAATATTCATCTCACAAAAATATGTTGACGCATACAAAAAACTAAAGAATAAGGAAAACCTCTCTTTGGAAGCATTTACATACGCCTATTCCATTTACGAGGGCGCAACGGACGCGGGGAAAGCAAAAAAAGGAAAATTCCTTCTTGAGGACCTTAACAAAAATTCCAAAGAAAAGCGCTTTTACCTCATAAACACAAATACAATGGAAGTGGAGCACTCCTGCAATTCCGCCCACGGCTTTGCAAGCGACAAAAACAAAGACGGCTGGGTGGACTCCGTCTCAAACAAAAAGGGCTCATACAAATCCTCCTCAGGCGCATACATCCTAAAAAAAGGAAAAAACGAGAAATTCGGGCATTTCTGGATGCCTGCCGGAATTTCCACCACCAACTACAATTCAATAGAGCGGGGCACTTGGCTGCATTATTTGAGGGGAAACTACAGCGGCGGATGCCACACCATAAAAGTGGAGGACGCGAAAAAAATAGGGCTTGCCCTAAAGGATTACTCTGCCCCGGCAAGCAACTGGGAAGGCTATCTCTTTATCTCATATTATGATAAAAAAGTGCAAAACTCTTATAAAAAGAAGCAATAAAACGCAACAAAAATAAATTAACGCAAATTAAAATTAAAGAAATTTATTTTAAAAAATAAGAAAAAAAAGGCAAACTAGTTTCGCGCAGAAACTTCCATCGCCTTTTTCTGGCTTCTTTGCATAGACATTGTTTCCATGTTTCTCCAGTAGTCTTTCGGGAAATGCCTTCCCCTATCAAACATGTTCTTCTCATATGTCTTTGCGCCAAGCGCCTTTATTACCTGAACAGTAACTTTCTCTGTGTCAAAGTCCTTGCATGAGAAAATGTCAAAGCTCACATACCCCACTTCCGGGAAAGTGTGTATTGCAATGTGCGACTGGGCAATCAATACCACTCCGGTCACGCCCCAGTCTTTCGGGCTCTCATATCTGAATGTATTGGGAGGCATTATTTTGTCCATCCCTATTTTTTTCGGCAATTTATCAAGAAAATTATGAATATATTCAACGCTTCCGATTTTATTCTTGTCACACCCGTACATGTCAAGAGTCAAATGAGGTCCAAACATTTCCCATCAATTCCTCCAAACGCATTGCTTTGCAATGCTATTGTTTTTTTACATCACCGCGAATTTATAAGCTTATCGTTTTTTTTAAACAAATAGGGGTTTTTTAGCCCTTTTTGCCCAATTAAAACAGCTTAAAACCATTCTAACCAAATTCAGGGCGTCTATAACCCTTCTAATCAAAAGGGGGCAGTTTATAACCTGAATAAGCGAATTCAATCCACTCTTAGCCCTGTTTATCCAAAAACGCCGTTTTATAGCTTATCATTTTACACATAAAGCCATAAAATAAAAATTATTCAACGTTTTCTTCTCTTAGGCTTTTTAATGCCTTGCTTTTCGCACAGCGCCCGCAGCGTCCCTGAAACCCTTAGCACTTTCAGGCGAATTTTCTCCCCGTCAATGTGATTGCAAAGCGCAAGCGCGGCGCAAATTCTCTCCTCTTCCCCGCGCACGCACCTTATTATCACATTCTCTTTTTCTGCAGAAATTACTCTTGCCCCGCTCTGAAAAATCCCCAAAGTTCCCAACGAAGATAAAAGATATTTCTGCGCAATCGCCTTTATTTCCTCTGCGCAATTTTGTTTGCCTGCATATTTTGCAAGCACATACCTATAATTTTCCCTCAAAGTTGATTTCATAATTTCTCATCCCGCATTTTCCACACTATCTTTTATATCTCCCGCATCTTCTCCTCTTTAGCAGCCTTTAGCATTGGCTCTCCAATTCCCAAAAGCTTTCCAATAAAATAAATTTCATATTCATCTCTTAGCTGCGTCTCATCTTTTGCATAAGTGAAAATTCTCACTCTCACCCCGCTCTTTTGCGCAGCTCTCGCAAGGTTTGCCGCTTTTCTCATTCTCCCCACCATCTGCATCCCGTTAAGGGAGAAAAAATCACTTAAGCAAATCGCAAGAATGCAATTTCTCTCCTTCATAATTTTAAGAAGCCCTTGCTCAAAATCATAATTTTCAAAATGCAAATATTTCACTTTTCTCACAAGCCCCCGCGCCTTCACAACATCCGGCGTGGATGCAATTATATTTTGCGGCAATTTGCCTGCCTCAAGCAATTCAATCCCCTCATATTCTCTCTCTTTAGGGGCAAACTTTACAATATCAAACATAACTAAAATTAGGCAAATTGCTCTTTATAATTGCCGCACCCTCAAAATTTGCAACCATCTAAAAAATTTAAATTAGATAGCACAAGCCCGCCTTGCATTAAGCCCGCGCAACACAAGCCCTCATCGCATTATTAAGAAATTCCGAACAGCCCAAGCAGAGATGATAAAATAATCTCAATTATCCCTTTTTCTTTTTGAGGCTCAGCTTGCACCCATTCTCCGCACTGCGTCTCCTCTTTTTCCTTGCTCGCATCAATCCCGCTGTCTTTGCAAACATATTCGTAAGAAACAGAAGTGCAGTTTGCAGCCCAGCCATCCCTCATTCTCTGAAAAGTTATCTCCCCTTTTTTCTTATACTCGCATTTCATATAAAATTCCCCGCATGTTATTTCCGATTTTTCCTCAAATTCGTCCAGATTACTCTTCCCTTCCGCATCCAGGCAGTATTTTCTGTAAGTAATATTTTCGCAATCTCTCTGCCTCCCGTCATTTGCATACTGCACGCCCTCCTCTTTAGAATATTGCTCAAATTCCCCCCAGCCAAAGCATTTCTCAAGCCCGCTTCCGCATTGCGCCCCATTATACGCCTGTATGCAAACGTCCCCGTAAAGGCAGTTTCTCTCAAACTCCCAGCCGCCTTTCTTATCGCACACAAATATGCTGTTTGAGGCGCATTTGCTCTCCCCCTCTTTGCAGAGAGCCCCTCCCGCAGGCACGCATTGCCCTGCCTCGCAAACCCTTCCGTCCGTGCATATCACATCGCTGCTCCAATTCCTGCTCTCTTTGCAATATTTGTATGAAACATCACCTGTGCATTCCCTCGCATCCTTCTCGCACTGCGCGCACCATCCCTCGCCGGCGCACCCTTTCTCGCAATACTGGTAATTTACCCAGGTCAAATTTTTGTTGCAAATAAGCACAATATCCTCATTATCCCAAGAGCACCTAACATCTCCCTCTTCCCTGCACTCTATGGGCGTGTATTGGGAGCACTTCCCCCCATCGCACCCTTCGCCAAAATCGCACGGCACAGCTATGGTCCATTTTCCGTTTTCCTCGCAAACATTGTATTTTGTAGGCGATGCGCACTCCTTCTCCCCCGGCTCGCATTGCATGCACTCGCCGTCAAAGCAGCCTATGGCGCACTCTTCCACCACCCACTCCCCGCTAACGCATTTTTTCGCAATATTTCCCGGTGCGCACACCCTGTTGTCCCCGCTGCAAGGAGCGGAAAATAAAATCCCTGCCAAAAAAAGAGCCGCAAATATTGAGAATAAAATAAGTTTTGCCATGCCCTAAATTTGCTTTTGCTGTTTATATCTCTTTCTAACCTAAACCGCACAGTATAGCTACTTTGAGCCGAGGTTGAATATGTTCAATTCCAGCTTTTTATCCTTCTCAAGTTTTTTTGCAATCTCTTCCAAAACAATTTTCTTTATTTTCATGTATTCCTCCTTTGGGTACTGCACGTTTCCAATCGCGTAGCGAAGCGATTTTGCATTAAAACAAAACATGCACTCGGTTGAATTTTCAAGATTATGGCAGAAGTAGCAGTCTGAGCAGTTTGTGGAGTTTGAAACCTCAAAACATCTTGAGAGCTTGAGGGAATCGTAGCATTTTATGCAGGTTTTTGATGAGAATGCCCTGTCGCAACCAAAGACGTATTCAGATTCTCGGGGCCACATGCAAAAGGCGCAGAATTTGTTGTTTGCAAAATAGAGCAATTTGTAGCAGTAGCTTGAGTAGGCAGTTGTGCTGCATTCGTACAGCTCAGTGTTTTTTCCGACTATCCCTTCCGGGGAATAGAAAGTCATCCCCTTTAGGAGTTTTGGGGCGTTCTGCAAGTTTATTTTGCCCGTGTTTTCCTCTCCGATGTTCCTTCCTGAGAGAGTAAGGGATTCCTCAAGAGTTACAAGGAGATTTCTGGTTTTCTCAACCTGTATGAAGGATGGAATCGGCATGGGGGTTTGGCTCATTGCCGATTTTTGGGTGGATGGGACCATCACATTCTCGGAGAGCCATTCCCCATAGTTGTCCATGTTTTTTAGGGGTGTGCCGAGGACTATCTTGCTGACAGTTGTAAATGCCTCATCTATGTCACTTTTCATAGGAATCAGCCATTATGTCGGCTATTTTCGGGATGAACTTTTTTGACTCAAGGGTATCGGCAAACTCGGCTATCAGTTTTTTCTTGAGTTTGAGGTATTCGGGTTTTTCAAGCTGCACATTTCCTATCATATTGCGCTTGTTTCTTTGGTTGAAGGTAAATATGCAGTCAGAGCAGTCCTCAAGGTTGCAGCAGTAGTAGCAGTCTGAGGAGAGGAAGACGCGCAGGCACTCCATTGTGCGCACGGAGCGGTGGGTGTGGCATGAGCATATGAGAAACTTTGAGTCTGGGACCTTGTCACAGCCGAATATGCTCTCGCTCAGGCGCACGTCGCTTGAGTATGCCACGAATTTGCTTGTAAAGACGCGTATTGAGCTTGAGACATACTGGGCGTCCTCGCAGGTATCAGAATTTTCGACCTCCCTTGAATTGCCCACAACCATATTCCCGCTGTAGCATATTTTGCCAGAGATTGATTCGAGGATGGAATCCATATCCTTGATTTGGTTTATGCCAAGTTTCACGGAATGGGGAATTTTTTCGTATTGCGCCATCTCATCATGGGCTATGAATTTTGCCCCTTTCGAGTAGGCAGAGGATGAGACGGCAACGCTTTTGCCGCTTATGCTTGAGGTTTTCATGGATGGTTTTTCCACGTATTCTGAAAGGTAGTCGCCATACTGCCGAAGCTCCCCTATTTCCCTTGAGAGGAGTATTTTGCATATGGATTTCCACGCGTCATTTATGTCCATTGCATCCCAGATTAAATATATTCAAATCAAGCTTTTTATCCTTCTCCAATTTTGCAGCCACTTCCCCCAAAACAATTTTCTTCACTCTATCATATTCTGCCTGCCCCACAACACGATTTGCAATGGCATAGTGCAATCCCTTTGCATTTGAGCAAAACATGGAATCGCGCATATTCTGGCAGTTGTGGCAAAAATAGCAATCCGAGCAATCTGAGGAATGGGAAACCTCAAAGCACCTGGACAAATTAACAGAATTATAGCATTTTAGGGCAAATTTGCATGAAAAAGTAAAATGCGAGCCGATGCAATACTCCGAATTTCGCGGCCAGAAGCAGTATGAGCTGTTTTTGCATTTTCCCATCCACGTGCCCATATAGCAGTTTGAGGACCAGAAATAAACCCCGCACTTTACCATATTAACATTTGCGCCAAACATGACATCAGGGGAATATTTGCTTATCTTTTTCAAAGAATTTTTAGCATTTGCCACGCTTAATTTCTCAACCTCCTGCATTGAGAGCTTTTTCTCCCCCTCAACCCATGCCTCATCCAATAAAACCGCGTTTTTGCTGGCATCAGTATAATAAGGGTATGAGGGAGTCCACATGCTCTTGCCGCTCACGGCGGATTTTTGCTCAACAGGCGGGGCGACGTTTTGCAAAAGCCATCTCTCATAATCAAAGTGGTTTGAGAGCGCTTTGCCCAATACCACTTTTGTGACCGACTGGAAATCCTTTTCAAATATTTGCATGTTTTCCCCTGCCATGTGAATTACCCTTTCATCAAGTCAAGAATTGAGGGAATCTCTTTTTTCTTTTTGAGCTCTTCCCTCATCTCATCAAGCAATTTTTTCTTTAATTCAAAGAATTTCTCTTTCTCCAACTGCAAATTCCCTATGCAATCAATCTTATTTTTCTGGTTAAATGAAAAAAGGCAATTGTTGCACTGCTCCAAAGTGGCGCAATAAAAGCAGTCGTTGCATGTATAGCACCTAAAATTCTCCATGCACCTGTTTTGCTCAAACACTTCATAGCAATTTATGCAAAATTTCGTCTCCCCTCCCCCAGAGCTTCCAAAACAGTATTCACAAAAGCGCAAAACTGACGAATAAGCCATAAATTTGCAGTCATACAATTCATTGCAATGGTGCAAATACCTGGAATTCGCGCACGAGTCGCAGTCCTCAAAATTTGAGCTGTTGCCAGAAATCAAATTTCCGCCATAATAAAATTTCTCCCTTATCGCAGACACAATAGAGTCAATGTCTTTTATCTCATTTACATTAAGCTTCACTTCCCTGAACATCTTGTCATATTTTTCCTGCTCATCCAAAGAAATAAATTTGGCGCTTTTGCAAAAAGAAGGCGAGGAAGTGGTGACTTTTTTGCCGGAAAGCGCGGATTTGCGAAATTGCACCTCTTCCACGTATTTCATCAAGTATTTCTCATAATCGGCAATATCGCCCAACTGCCCGCCAAGCAATATTTGGCACGTCTCATCCCATGCCTTTGAGAGCTGCGCGTCCATGAAATAATTAGGGTGCTGAAGCTTTTTAGGTTTAGGGAACTCAGATTTCGCCATACTCTTGCGCCCCTTCCAAGGATATTCTAGGGTCCCAGTAGTGCATGCTGATTGTGTCGTACCCTTCCGCTTTCCTCAGGGCATATGTCATTTTAGATGCAATTTCCGTCCTTGCAACGCCTTCCTTCTCTTGCCACCATCTGCGATGCGAGCGAAGATATCGTGCCTTCAGCCCCTCAAAAATCCCTTGCGGGCGAGTTGAGCGCAAGTCGCTTAAAATTCCAAGTTCATGTATCAGCTTGTCGGTTGCATCATAAATCGGCTCTCTCCCGGTAGCGGCCCTGTCCATTATCCCCTCAAGTTCGCCCATCAAGTTTCTTTTTATAAATGCATCTCTGTCCTGCTCATACGCGTCTGCAAGCCGCCTCACATCCTTTACAGTAATATCGAGAGTATCCATAATTTCTTTCTCCGAGCGAGGGGGGTTTTTCTCCTCTTTGCCGCTATTTTCATTTTTTGGCTTTTTCTTGCCTTCTTCATCCCCTGCCATAATGCTCTCAGGGAGGCACGGCTCACGCCCGTTTGCAAACACATTTAAGAAATATCTTGATGCAAAGCCCTTGCCCACTGCTCTCATAAATCTCCAGGCGCCCTTATTTTTCTTTTTTCTGCCATCCCCCAACTTTCTTTCCGAGCAAGCAATTGATTTCATTTTATCACCAACGGAAGAATTTGCGACTTTCTTCTATATTAAAATTGTTTCTATTTTTTAACCGAAAATAACAAATGTTTATATAATTTAGCAAATAATGGTTAATTAATGGCAAAAGAATTGCTTGACTTAACAGACAAAAAAATCCTCTCCGAACTTGACAAAAACTGCCGCATATCAAACGCATCGCTTGCAAAAAAGGCAAGAAAGTCAAGGGAAGCCGTAAAATACCGAATAGCCATGCTTCAAAAAAGGGGAATACTCACCCGCTTCATAACCTCAATAAACCCCTCAAAGCTGGGCTATTACATTTTCAAGGTTTACCTGAAGCTTGAGAACATACCGCTTGAGAGGGAAAAATTCTTTGATGAGCTAAAGAAAAACCCGGACATCTACTGGATGGGAATATCCGACGGCGCCTTTGACTGCGTGTTCGCGATTCTCTCAAAGGGAATTCCAGAATATTTTGAGAAAATAAATTTCCTTCTCTCAAAATACAAGCACCTGATAGTCAGCAAGGTGCTTGGCACCATGGTGGACACGGCGCAATTTAACAAAAAATTCTTTTTGCAGGAAAGGGAGGGAAAATCCGCGGCGTGGGGGGGCGACGTGGTTGAAAACAAAATTGATTCCCTTGATTACAAAATTCTCTCAATTCTTGCAAACAACGCCAGGATTCCCACCGCCCAGCTTGCAAGAACATGCGGCTCAACAATGCAAATAGTGAGGAGCCGCATAAAAAACCTTGAGAAAAAAGGAATAATCCTCGGCTACCGAATAGATGTGGATTTCAATAAATTGGGGCTTGAATTCTTCAAGGCAATAATCTATTTTCGCACCCTCTCAAAAAAGGACGAAAAGGCGCTCTTTGAGTGGATGCGCACCCACCCCGACTCGCTCTACTACATCAGAAGCCTCGCGCCGTGGGAGGTGGAATTTGAATTTGTTGCCAAAAGCTACCAGCATTTCAACTCAATAATAAATGATTTGAGAAAAAGGTTTCCCCATGTGATACGAAATTACGAGCACCTTATAATGATACATGAGGCATGGATGCCTGCCTACGGCTCAATCCCAAGCGAATAAAAAAACAGAAAAAAACAACAAAAAATAAGAAAAAGGGCTTAGCGCCTAAACCCTCTCATCTTTTTTGCCGCAGACGTCATGCCACGGTACGCCCTTGTGCGCGCAAGGTTCATCCCTGCCAATTTGGCATCAACAAGTATCACTTCAAAATACTTTTTCTGCCCGTCGGCGCCCACCCAATAAGAGTTCAAAACGTCCATATTGGAAAATTTCCTGTTGGCTCTCTGCTCTGCGGTGTGCCTCAAAGAGACGCCCGGCGCCAGATATCTCACGTTTTTGCCCGGCTTCCTGCCTCCCGAGGGCTTTCTCCTCTTTCTCATTCCTCGTGTTAAGCGAACTCTCACAATAATAATGCCCTGCTTTGCCTTGTAGCCAAGCATTCTTGCCCTCGACAAATTAGTGGGCCTCTCAACCTTCTCAATCGCGCCTGCGCTTCTCCACAATGCAAGCCTTTGCCTGTAAATCTGCTCGCGCTCATGGTATTCCTTCTCAAAGGTTTTTCTGATGTATTTGTACATTCCCATTGTCTCACCTGTATTTTCTTTTTTAAGCCCTTTTTGCATAGGAGCAAAAAGAAACGCTTTGCCTATTCAGGATACAAATCCCACATTTTGGCTGTATTTTCTATGAATTAAGTGCATTATAAACCTGCCCCTTCTCTTATAACAGCACTTTTGTTTTGAAAGGCCTGCAGCTGATGCTATCTTCCCCTATTCTCCTCTCAGCTACATTAAATTCAATAAACAGCCCCGCATCCCCGGGTTTGCATGCAAAATTTGCAGCCAGACTGCATTTTTTCGCCTTTGCCCTGCGAATAAGGGATTTTACAGAAGTATTTTCAAAAACCATTTCAAGCGCTTGCGCATTCATCTCGCTGTGCGGCCATTCTATTTCCTTGCCGCTCAAAAAAGATTTCATCTTTATAGTGTCCCAGTCAACAAATAATTTTCCCTCAAGCTCGCGCGAGAAAAATTCCTTCAGGCTTGAGCTGAGCGCGCGAGAGCGCCCCTCGACTTTTTTCCTTGCCTGTTTTTTAGCAGTCCTTTTTACATGCTCTCTTACTTTTCCAAGAGCTGTTTTCACATTGCCCAATTTCTGGCAAACAGGATTTTTTTTCGCATGCTTTTTATGCACGATGGCATCTTGCGCCTGGCTAAGCTTTGCTTTCGCGCCCGCAAGGGTGCGCATCACGCCTATTTCGGTGCTTTTTCTCTGCATAGGGGTAAGGTGCGGAAAAGAGAGGGCAGACAGCCCTTTTTTCATGATATGCACGCTTGTGGAAATGCTCTCAATTTCCCCTGCCCATCTCTGGTGCTCTGCAAACACAACCGCGTCAGGAATTTTTTGCATAAGCTCCTGCGCATGCGCCTCCAGCGCATCAAGGCGCTCCAAATGAGAATCAACATCAATATTATCAGCACTCTTAAGATGCGCTGCCAAAGCCTTTGCTTCGGCGGCAATTCCCATAACCTGCGCATCAATTTCCCCGGAGCTCTCGCCCCTCTCCATTGTTTCCACCATCTCATCAAGCAGGTGTGCAACAGAGGCTTCAATATGCAGTATTTGCCCTGAGATATGCGAATAATCCGCCGGCTTTTCCCCTCCACCCATAACCTAGCTTATTTGTGCAGAATATATAAACTTATTCTCAGCAAAAAAGCATTTTCTCCATGAGGCACCCAAAGCCACATTCTTATCCTAAAGCCCCTCAAGCTCCTCCCTTCTCAACCCTACTGCCGCCATAATTTCTTTTAGCGTGCCCCTTCTCAACTCTTTCCTGTGCACCGGAATTGTAACCCTTTGCCCAGTAGCATTGTGTTTTAGCTGGTAATGGCTTCCAGAAATGCGGTCTATGCAAAATCCCTTCTCATTGCACAAATACTTCACAAGCTTTTTTGCTTTTATGCAGGGCAATTTTGCCATCTCACAACCCTATGCAGAAACAGACGCAATATCAATTCCCCTGCCTTTTTTTGCAAGGGCATGAAATTTTCGGGTTTCATTAGCTATGGACTCAAGATAGAGCCTGATGGCATCCCTAATATTTTTCAAAGCCTCCTCTTTCGTGTCCCCGTCGCTTATGCAGCCGGGCAGTTCAGGCACAATTGCCACATAACCCCCATCTTCCTTATCCTCTTTCAAGACGACTGAATATTTGTTTGCCATAATGGCTTCTATCATGCCTCAAATATAAACCTATTCTCGGCAATTTCTTCAAATTCTACCCCTTCGGGTGCCTTAAAAATGCGTTTTCCTCAAATTTTTTGTAATCCTCATCAGCCGCCCTGCTTCCCTCTTTCTCTATTGCCGGGCCGGTTTTCGCGATATTGTCAATTTTTGCCAATTCAAATTCCATTTTTCTTTGCTGCTGCTTTGCAAAAGAATTCCAAAGCATTTGCGCATCATATCCCATTTCTTTTGCCTTTTGCATGAAAATTTTCTTATACTCTTCCTTTAGCCCCTCATCCGACATTATTCTCTCCATTATCCTGTTCATTTCCGGCTTGGAAAACCTCTTGGGATTCTCTCTCCCAGTCTCCTCTTGCAGGATTTTATTTGCCTCAGGATTCTCTTTTGCAAATTCTGCTATCGCTGCCTTGTTTACTATTTCCACCTGCTCGCTCACTTTAACAGCTTCAGGCTCCCGCGTTTTTGTGGCAAATTGAAAAACAAGCATAAAATCACTTTGAAGCCCAAAGCCCTACAATATTTTGAGTCGGGCAAACCCCATAAACAATATCTCCAATTTTATACCCGCCATTTCCATCAGGAATATAATTTCCTAAAGCATCCATCAGCTTTCCCTGCACATATTTGCCGTCCAAACCCTTTATTTTTATAAAATAAACAGCATTTCCTTCATATTGCTCCACTCTCCCAAGTATTTCCACCTGCCTCTTATAATCAACAATCTCCGTCTTATATAAAATCCTCATGTCCTCAAACATGCTGGAAATGGAAGAGCCGTCGCATTTTCCATCCTCAGGCATCACAAAAAAGCTTTTTCCTGCAACAATAATTGTGGCATCCCCTATTTTTTTTGAAACAAACGCGTTTTCACTTATAATATCAAAAGAGCCTATCGCCCTTATGCTAAATTCAGCCTTCTGAAGGTTATCACCTATAAAAGTGCCATAAATATCCTCAAAAAATATTATTCCGCTCATCCCATATGGCGCAATAGCGTATTTTTGCGAGTTTCCTGCATTTAATATATTTATATTTTCAAGCCCAAAGAATTTTTTCTCCCCCTTGCTTATAGTGGAAATAAAATTTCCTAAATCATGCTGCTCGCTCACTTTTCCCTCAATATCCACCCTGCACATAGAAGTTCCAACAATAGGAAAAGGAGTGTATTTTACGCCAAGCCTTTTGGAAGTAGCAGCATTTTTGCTTAAAAATTTGTTATCTGACTCCTCTCCCCCAACTTTTATTGGGGTAAAAGCAAGAATGGATGCGGCAGTAAGCCCCCAGAAAATATTTTTAGCCACTTGCCGCCCGCTTACCATGCTTCCCTAACAAAGCTGAAAGCTAAAAACCTAACCCCTAGAAACAGCCGGGCAAAAAAAGCCCGCCGAAATAAAAAATACGCCAAAGCCAAGCGCATTTTTTGCAAAAACCTAACCCTTTATCACAGCCAAAGGAACCATCCTCGCAACAATGCCAGCGAGCCCCGCATCCTGCACAGACGCCACAACCTCGTCAACGTCCTTGTATGCGCCCGGCGCCTCCTCGCTTACCGCGCCCATCTGCCCTGCTTTTACAAATATCCCCTTTTTAGCCAACTCGGCGGAAATCTGCTCCCCTCTCCACGTGTGCCTTGCCTCCCCCCTGCTCATGTTTCTTCCGGCACCATGGCAGGCAGAGCCAAATGTTTTTTGCATTGCCCCTTCTTTCCCCACAAGCACATAGCTTGCAGTGCCCATGCTTCCCGGAATTATGACCGGCTGCCCAACGCTTCTGTATTTTGCAGGCACCTCTTTCCTTCCAGCCGCAAAAGCGCGGGTAGCCCCTTTTCTGTGCACACACACCCGCCGTACCTTCCCATCCACAATATGCTCCTCCATTTTGGCAATATTATGGCAAACATCATACACCAAATTCATGTTTTCCGACGTGTTTTTGCCAAACACCTCGTCAAATGCCCCGCGCGCCCAATGCATCATCAAATGCCTGTTGCAAAACGCAAAATTCACGGCGCAATTCATGGCGCCTATATAATTTTGCGCCTCCGCCGAATTCAGGGGGGCGCAGCACAACTCTGTGTCTGCCAGCTCTATCTTATACTTCTTATTTGCCTCTATCATGGTGCGGATATAATCATCGCATATCTGGTGCCCGAAGCCGCGCGAGCCAGAGTGTATAATCAAAACAATCTGCCCCTCATGCAGCCCAAACGTTTTTGCAACATCCGGCAGCATAACTTTTTGCACTTCCTGCACTTCCAAAAAATGGTTTCCAGCGCCCAAAGTGCCTATTTGCGGCCTTCCCCTGCTTCTTGCCCTCATGGAAACCGCCTTCCAATTTGCCCCTGAAATGCACCCTTCCTCTTCGCAATTTTGCAAATCCTCCTGCCTTCCATAGCCCTTTTCAACAGCCCATTTTATTCCGTTGGTAACTGCTGTCTCCAATTCCTTTTCCTCAAGGCGCAATTTTCCCTTCACCCCAACCCCTGAAGGCACCGCAGAATACAATTTCTCAACTAATTGTTTCTTTTTTGGCATAATATCTTTCATAGTTAAATCCGTAGTTATACACCTAATCCCACAATTAATATCATATCCGACCCCCCCAGGGCTTACCACACCCTCATTCTCGTCAAAGGCGGCAACTCCCCCTATGGGAAACCCGTAGCCCTCATGCCCGTCAGGCATAACTGCGGCATAATTCACAATTCCGGGCAAAGTGGCGACATTCTTTAATTGGGAAATAGTCCTGTCCTTTTTCATTTTTGCAAGAAGCTTTTTGCTTGCAAAAACCCTTGCAGGCACCCTCATCTTGCCTTGCATGGAAACCTCCCAAATTCCCTTTTCTACCTCTTCAATATTATCCATAAAAATTAACCCCTTAAATAGCGGTTTATTCTGTATGCTATTTATGCTGATTAGTATTATAAACATCTGGTGCATGTTGCAAATATGCCGCTCACCCAAATGCAATCGCAGGGCTCAGCTTTTTCCATGAGGCTCTTTTCATATGATTATGCCGGGCTTTCCTTATTTTCAAAAGAAATTGATAACGCCATCTCAAACCCTTCCATTTCCCGGCCCCTAGCAGACGCCCTCTCCTCCCTTTCCTCAAAGCCGCTTATTCAGCAATGGCAAATAGGCGCAAACTCTGCCAACGCCTCATTTTCCCTCTCATACATGAAAGAGGCGGACGTGAAAATCCTCCAAGCATTGCAGGAAAAAATTCCCGGGCTGGGCTTTGACTATCACCCAAGCAAAAAGGGCTTTGGCTATGATGTAAAGCTTTTTCTCAACGTTTCTGTTGCATCAAGCGAAAAAATGAAAAAAATGCTGGCAACAGGCATGCACCCTTTTGAATACGGGGACTTTTTGGCGTATGGGAAACTGCAAAATCCCCCCGCGCCAAAGCGGGAGGCAGAAAACTTATTTTTGAGCCCCTCAAGCTCGATGATTACTGGGGCTACAGAAGAATTTGTAAAAAAGCAAACTCCGGTAAAAATAACTCCCTATAATTTTAGCACCGGTGAAAAAGAGGGGGCATTTGCATCAGACAACACCCGAATAGAAAAACGGCTTGGCATCACGGAAGATGGAAAAGTAATAGACTTTAATCCAATGTACGCAAGCACCGGCCCCGGATTCAACGAGAGGCTTATAATATCCATGATTGATTTGGCTTTTCCGGTATATGCAATATCAAATATATTAAACAAATATCAAAATCAGGAAGAAGTTACTTTTGGGGATTATTCAACTCTTTTTCTTGAAGCCGGATTGCGCGCAATAGGCATCGGGATAGCAACAAAAGGGGTGAAAATTCTTGGAAACGCATCCAAATTTTTCACAAAAGGGGAATTTTGGGCAAAAGCCGCAATAAAACTTGAGAAAGCCGGGTTAAACGAGGCAAAATACGCCGCAGGAATAAGAAAAGCTCTTAGGGAATTTGCCACAAAGCCTGCCAAATACTCCGGAAAAACTATCGATGAAGCGGCAGAAATATTTGCAAACACCGCGGAAAAAGCGGGCAAGGCATACAAAACGCGCACAATAACAAAAGTAAAAGGCGCGATAGAAATAGAGAAGGAAATAGCCACAAAATGGCAGAAATTCAAAAGCCTGGCTCTTTTTGGCATGTCATACGGGATGGCAAGCTATACTGTTGGCGCAGTAGACAAGGCGCTCGATATTCATTATTCAAAAGAAATCCCTGAATGGGTTTTTGAAGATCCCAAGTATTCCTACGCAACAACCTCTTACGATGGCTCTCCTGAGAGCATCCAACGCGTACAAGAGGCGGTATATGCGGATTTAAAGCGGGAGCTTGCACTTTTCTGGGTAGGGTGGAAAGTGATTGTAGGCACAGGAAAGCTTGCCGAGGCAATCCCAAAAATAAAAGAGCTTTATTTAAGCGCCTTCAAGGCGGCCGAAAAAGGCGCGGATGCGGCGCAAGTGCAGAAAATAATCTTGGACGGCTCAAAAACAATTTCCAACCAGCCAATCAACCCAACAAACCCGTTTTTCACAGAATACCTAAAGCCAATTTCCGAGGCAATAGTGAGCACCGCCTCAAAAGCCGGAAATTATGCAACAGGAATCGCATATTCGCAAAAATTTGAGTACACTCTTGCACTTGGATTGCAGGGGGCGGTGGCTGTAGGCTACTTTGGAGAGCATATCCTTGACCCGTTTGGCACTTTCAAGGATTTCTATGGCTTTGACGTGCCAATAAAAGGGGTAAGCCCAATGCTCACAGAGCTTTCTCAGCAGCAATTCTCTGCAGACGTAAACAAGCCGATATTTGAGAGAGCGGTTTCCCAAAACTTAGGTGTGCCTGTGCTTGACGAGCGCGCGCAGGAAAGGCAGGCAACTCCTGCAGACATCACAAAGGCGGAGAGGGAAATAAACACCACCGTTTTAGTTGAAAAAAACAAGCAAGGGGGGGAAGAGCTGGTTCCTCTCCTCTCAAAATTCAGGGACAATATAATAATCATCGACTTTAATAATGATGAAACATATTCACGCGCGGAAGCCGAAATATTAAGGCGCGCTGCGGATGGCGGGATTTCGCAAGAGGAGGCATACGGAAGCTTCCAGCAAAGCTATATGCGCTTTTATAAGGCGGCAAATTCCGCCGGCTTTGTAACCGAAGAGGGGCAGGCAACATATGATTTTTCCCAAGTGCGCAAAATTTTATACCAGCATTATGATGCAGATGAATTCACGCGCCTCTACTCGCAATACAAGGAAAAGGGAAGCCTGCAATTCTGGCTTGACGTGGAAAAATTCTCAACTTACTGCCTCTCAACAACCCCTTCCAAGCTGCTTGAGAAAAACCCTGTATTTGCGAATTTCATTTCAGAATGGCAAAAAAACGTCTTATCGGTTGAAAACTTCGGAGAGCGGCTTCAAGCGGCAGAGGGACAAACCCTTAAATATTTGTTGCTGGGATATATAAATCGTGAATTCTATGAATTCTCACAAAAAAATACCCTCAGCCAACACTCTGCTTTCCGAAAAGGCGGTTGATGCTAAATTTAAAAAGAATCTCTTCATTAGAGCATCGGAGAAATTCAAGTCAGGGGTGGGTTCGTTGGCTATAGGCATGAAACAGAAAGCATTTGATTTTTCAACATTGCCGCAAATGAAAAAAGAGGCACTCACTTTCGCGGAATACCAAGACCCAAAAACCCATGAGCTGAAAACAGACATTTACATAAACCCTTCCGCAAAGGTGTTGCAGGCAGGGGTGTTCGACTGGGGCACTTTGTTTGCTGTTTTAATGCAGCCGCTTTCCTCCGCTTTTTACACTGCAAGCAAGGGCTTTACCCTTGAGAGCGTGGTAATAGGGGCGGCAGGAGTCGGCTCATACTTTTACGGAAAGAACTTCGTGAAGCGCCTTACTATCAGGGGCAGGATAGAACAGCCAGACCGGGCAACGCTCAGGCAGCTTGTTGAGGAAGGGACTCTGGGTTCTCCAGCCACTACGGCTGCTTCTAGAGCTTTTGCAGACAGGGCTGTTCAGACTTATGCGGCTGAGCGCGTCCAAGCAACCTCTAACATTGCAGATAATCTAACATATGAGGCAAGGCGCGGAGGCGAAACTGTCCAGCGGAGCTTTATAGAAGCCTCTGATTTGGGGGACAAGTCAAAAACAAGTACGGTCGAACAGGGAACTACAAGGACAACAGTTTCAAGGGAAACATACGCCCCCCTCACGATTCCAGAGCAGGAGCAGGCAATCCGAAGCAGGCTTGCAGAAATCAGGAGAATAGTGCTAAACCAAACCGAAGAAATATTAACTGGATTAAGAAACGAAGGGATAATTGTGAATCGTGCGGCTCTCCCAAACCTAGAAGCCCATATTGGCGATAATGCGTTAGTTGCTTTCTTAAGGCGCTTACGCAATGAAGGCATAGTAGACCCAACAAAACTTGCAGAAAGCCTGACTTTGGAAATAGGGGAAAATCTAGCCGTTTACCGCGATGAACTAAGGGTTTTTCTTTCCGAGCCAGCAAACCTTCCCCAAAGAGTTAGGGCAATAACAGAGTTTGGGGATTATCTTTCAGACGAGCGCATTGCGGCAAAAATCAGAAGAACGTTTAACAAAGATTTTGACAAATTCGTTGCCCATTCCGCAGACCAGTCAGTCAGCGGTGAACAAATCACAAGAATGCGCCTAAATGCAGTTTGGAAGCACATGCCTGATGATTTCAAATCATATTTCATAAGGGCGGCTGGCTCGGATGCGGAAGCATTTAATCTATTTTACTCCTCCGCAAGGGCGACAAACCTTCTTATCAGGGACCAGGGCATCATCCTGCGCGAAGGCAGGTGGCAGGGCTTTTTCAACCGAATTGCAGATACGTGGAACGAAATTCCCGGGCTCAAGCGGCTGAGAATGAATCCAAACGCCGTCAGAAGCGCAATTGCAAACCATGTAATGGCGGGAGTGATAGCTACTGCCGTGCTCTTTCTTGCACCAACAGCATATTCGGTAGGGGAATGGGGTTATGGGAAGACGGTAAGCGTTTTCAAGCGAGACATCACGCCAGAAGCAACTGCCTTCCTCGCAATCCCTGTAGTCGCATCACTTTTGGAGCGCAACCAATACCCAAAAACGCTCGAACTCTTGAAGGATGACGAGGTGCTCAACTACATTGTAGCCAACCCGATCCTTGCCATGGCGTTTCAGGAAGTTGGTACCTATCAATTCCTTGAGGCAAACCCAGAAATAATAAAGCAAATTCTTGACAATCCCTCTGCCGCAATTAAGCTTCTGGAGCAGGTGCAAAAAAATGTTGGCCCAGGCCAGCAACAGCAATCCTCTCCGACTTTACAATACGGGCAATATGCCCCCGCCAGCGGTGCCTACACCCAGCATTCTGATAAGTTCTATGTTTCCCTAAGGAAAAACCTTAATGCAAACAGCTATGTCTCAGTTTCACAGGAATTCATAGCCCCGCCGGAGGGGACAAACATAAACCTGCTGCTAACCGTGCAGGAAAAGGGCTCAAAAATTCCGCTTACAAGTGAAGAAAAGAAAGGGCTTCCTGAAATCGGGATCAGGCGGGATTTGACAATGAAACACTCTGTATTTCTGGACATCCCCACCGGGTTGATCGCAACGCCTGGAGAAAAATATACTGCAACATTGACAGTAAACCTGCAAAGCGGAAAATGGAGATATTCTATCACCACGCCTGAAGGGGAAATGCTGGGGGAAGAAACATTTGACATAAATCCATCTGCCCTTGAGAAGATGAGGGCAAACCCCCAGAACTTTGGCATCTACACCGCCATAGGGATTTAATCCCTACCCTTTTATTTTTCTTCTCCTCCTACTGATGCCGTATGAAAACGCACCCTGCCATTCAGGCATATGAAAAGCACTTCTTTAGCCTGCTTTTGCTTGCCTCGTTGCTCTCAATAATCCCAATATGGATTATCCCCATCGCTCCGCTTTCGGACTGGTCCGCACATCTTGCAATCTCAAGCCAAATAAATTACCTTATGCAAGGCGGTTCAAGCCAGTTTTTTTATATTGATTACTCATTTCTTGGATATTCTTTTGTACATCTTCTCATATCCTCGTTAACATATTTTTTCCCTCTTGAAATATCTGGCAAAATAACCCTTTCCCTGCTTTACATCCTCTCCCCTATCTGCTGGTATAAATTTTTCAGTTCAACAGACCCTTCCAAAAAATACCTCGCAACCTTTGGATTTCTCATGAGCTATTCCTCATTTTTTTACTATGGCAACATAAACTTTCTCTTCTCTTTAGGTTTTTCTCTCCTTTTTCTCTCCTACGGGCTGAAAATATTTGAAAAGCAGAAGCAAAATCTATCCTTGTTTATCCTTTTCGGCTTTTTGGCATATCTATCGCATTTCTACGTGTTCCTTCTCGCCTCATTTATTATCGCCTTTCTTGCCATTTATAAAAAATTCTGGCTGGGAGAAAAAATATATCTCGGGCTAGGGGGGGCAATTTTCGTACAGATGGCAGTATTGGCATTCTTGGATGTTCTCACAAACAACTATATCCCACGCGACTCCTCATACTCTGATTCTCTTTACGTCTGTTCTATTGAAAAATACACTCAATTCTCTGGCTCAACTTTTAATGTTTCAGGTTTTTTCCCAAAGCTTATAGGAAGCCTGCTTACAACCGCCGCCCACTACAACCCATTAGGGATGTTTAACACAGTATTTCCTTTTCCGAACATCATTCTCGCATTAATATTTCTTGGGCTGCCTGCAAGCCTATTTATTCTCCTAAAACACTTCAAGGAAGGGAAGCCTGTGCGATTTTACTGGCAAAGGGCAGAATCTTTTCTCAAGTCAAATTTCCATCCCGCCTATCTTCCGCTTATAACACTCCTTGCTATCCACTTTCTCCTTATACCCAATTGCCTCACATTCATATGCCACATAGGAGACAGAGCGCTGCCTTTCATGTACGCCTTCATATTTCTTTCCATAAAAAAGGATTCAAAATTAATTCTGCCCCTCTCCATCCTCTTTCTAATCCTGTTTGCACTAAATCTTCCCTACCAAGCATTTATTTTCTCGGATTCAGGCGCCCTGCAAGCAGGAATTATTGAAAAAACGGCGCAATACGCAAAAGAATTACCTGAGAATTCAACCCTTTTCGTAATTCCAAGCAACTACACATCTGTTTATTCTGGCAAAAGCTCTGCTCCACTCCCAAATCCATATTACCAGTCACTGGCATTATATTACAACCCAAAAATATATATTGCAGGAATTTTTGGGTTTCAGGATACATTTATCATGAGGTCAAGGGAGCCTCTTTTTGACGACATGGCGCATTTCGGGCCAATTCCGGGGCAGGATATCGGAAACGTTTCAGAATGCTATGAAAAGATACCCAAAGAATTCAATTATTATATAAGCCAGAATATGTCTCTTGTAAAAAACAGCTAATTTTTCAGTTTAGAATCCAAAAGAAAATTTGCTATCTTTTCCGCAACAAACACGTATGGTATTGCTATGAGGGCATCAATGACATAATGCTCTCCAAGGTAAAGGATAGAAAATAGGACCAAGATGCAATATGCAAAAAAGAAAAGCGAATATTCTTTCCATTTGTTTCTTACGGCAAATAAAAGCGCCGCAAACGGATATGCAAAATGAAGCGAAGGCACCGCGGCAACGGGGTTTGCATTCACAACCCAATACAAAATTTCAAGAAAGCTTATTCCGTATTCCTTTGCCGCTATGGGGAACCTGTGTTCAATTCCAACCATGCCGCTCTCAGCCGCCATCCACGGGGGGGCAACCGGAAAAACCCAGAACGTTATCAGCGCAAGATATGACAATATAATAATTGTCACCATAAAATGGTAATATCTCTCCCTGTTGTTAAACCATATCAAAAATCCGAATATAAGCGGAATTGTAAAATGAAACGAGTACACGAATATGCTTATCCAGTCTGCGAACTGGACGGCTCCAATCGCATTCACAACGTGTTGCAGTTGCTCTGCAGGAAGCGCCCCTCCGCCAAGCAGCATATCTGCCTTTATGGGCATATTAAATTCCACCCTTTGCCCAAATTCATTCGCATACCCGCGCATTGCATCATATGCAAACAAAAGCAAAAACAACGGCCCAAAATCCTTTAGAAAAGTGTTATTCTTCTTTTTTATCACATATGCCACAAAGAAAAAAGCAAAAAACAGATAGTCCGGATGAAGCATTATCGCCTCTCCGCTAAAAATCGGAAGCACAATCGCAAAAAGGGTAAATATAAGATACAAAAGCGCAAATCCGAGGACAATCTCCTCAGAGTGCCCTCTTGCCTGCGCCACATCTGAAAAGAATTCCTTTATTGTTTTTTTCAAATTTTTCCTCTCCCAAAAAAATAAAAGAACATGAAACGGGCTCGGTGGGATTCGAACCCACGGCCGTCTGGTTTCTTTAGCTTTCCAATTCAAACCCTTGTTAGCTATAAAAGCCAGACACTCTAGCCAGGCTGAGTTACGAGCCCGTAAGGATAAACTATTGCGTAAATGTATTTAAA
>PFCD01000005.1:91302-104261 GCA_002778455.1 Candidatus Micrarchaeota archaeon CG10_big_fil_rev_8_21_14_0_10_45_29
CTTCTGCCTCTTTCAAGCTTATGCAAGCCTCCGCAGGGGCAGCTGCCTTCTTTAGAAACAAAGGCTATTTTCATAGAACAGAAGGTTTATATACTTACACACATCTACATTATTAGAAACAATATATGGGTTGATACTAAATGAATCATTATACTCTATATCACAAGGCACTGCCTACCATGCACTCCCGCATAGCTACAAAATACAGGCGAAATTTCTTGAACCGCTCTCTTGGCGAGAAGCTTTTGGTGCCATATATGCGCCAGGTTGACGAAACAGCAAAGAGGGTTTCAGAGGCAAGAACTTCCGCGCCTGTGAAGGAACCTTCAATATCTGAGACAATACGACTGGTTTCCAAACTTTTGCTAAAGCAAATGAAAGAAAAGATATCCTCAATATATGCAAATGCAAAGGCAAAAATCGCGGGCTCTTACCTGAAAATGCTATCAAAAATCCACGGCAAGGAAGAACTAATCTGCGAAGTCAATCAGTTTAAACAAGACGGGAAAGCCGCTCTCAAAAACTCAATTCAATCCAACGCAAATCTGACGGAACTCTTGTACAAAAAAGCAATCTCATTTCAAAAATCCATGAAAATCGCATCAAAAATACCTGCAAACGGGCTAGGAGATTATGAAACAGAGGAAGTGAAATATGCAAACGCTCTCCTGAAAAATGAGGCAATGGAAATAACCTACATGGCAAATGTCCTCATTGACGAATCTATATCTGTAGGCGGAAAGTCAACTTCCATATGGGACCTTGCCAAATACCACTTTCTCCCATACAAGCGAGTGCTCTGCTTCTCCGTGTTGGGGGTGGGAACAGCATGCGCCGCAGGCATAATGGCATTCACAGGTCAGCTTCCGGTTGCCCTTGGCGTCTTCGGTTTCGCAGCATTGGCGGCAGGGATAACGAACGAAGTTTTGCGCAGCATGCAAAACAGTTTCAAGGAAGCTCTCAAACTGGCAAAAAAGATAGCCGAGCCAATTCATGGCAACTAAACTGCTTTTTTGCAACAAACGCCCTATCAGCTTTTTGCCATGTTGTTAAATTACGGCGCTCTAGCCTATAGTCCATAATTTAAATCTGCCTGCGCCTATCCCTTATTATGCAAAAACCAGAGGAAATTTTCCCAAACATATTCAAAATAGCAGGGCGGCTTGCCACCAAAAATCTCACGCCCGGAAAAAGGGTGTATGGCGAGAAGCTGATGCAAATAGGCAAAACAGAATACCGCGAATGGGACATCTACAAATCCAAATTAGCCGGCGCCATAAAAAAAGGGCTAAAAGAGATGCCAATAAAAAAGGATTCAACAGTGCTTTACCTTGGCGCCTCCACAGGCACCACCGCATCTCATGTAAGCGACATAGTTGAGGATGGAGGCGTTTTCGCGGTGGAATTTGCCCAGCGCTCAATGCGGGATTTGATAAGAATATGCGACCAGAGGGAAAATTTGCTCCCCATTTTTGCGGATGCGCGCCAGCCGCAGGAATATGCAAAATATCTGGAAGGCACAAAAGCGGATGTGCTATACCAGGACGTGGCACAGCCGGACCAGGCGCAAATACTCATAAAAAACGCAAACGCCTACCTAAAAAAGGGGGGGCATGCCCTGTTTTGCGTAAAAAGCCAGTCAATAGATGTCACCCTTCCACCGCGGGTTGTATATGAGGCAACTATAAAAGAGCTTGAGAGAGCCGGCTTCACAACTTTGCAAACTTTGGAATTGGACCCATATGATAAAGACCACTTATTTTGGCACGGGAAAAAATAGCTGCCTAAGGCGAACTATCGGCGTTATCTGGATTTTCTTTTGGGGTTAGCCCCCTTCTTTTTGCTTTGCAAAAAGTGGTGCCTTTTTCTGGTAAGAAAAAGAGCATAGACCTTTTCTTTTTATAAAGAAAAGGGCTGGGGTTATATAAGCCTTATCCCCCTTCTTTAACTATATTTCTTCGGGGTGAGGATAATGAAAAATATAATGTGGTTTTCAGAAATTGACAAAAGCAATTTGGCGGAAGTAGGGGGAAAGGGGGCCAACCTCGGAGAGATGGCAAGAAACAAATTTCCAATACCCGGGGGGTTTGTCACCACGGCAGGCGCCTACTTCAAATTTATAGAGCAAAACGGCATCGCCCCGTTTATCAAGGAAATGACAGAGCGCCTTGATGTAAGTCAATCCGACGAGCTTTCAAAAGCATCCGAAATGATAAAAAACCGAATTCTCTCAGGCGAAATTCCGCAGGATATTAGAAATGACATATTGGGCGCATACCGCAAATTATGCCAAAACCACGGGGGAGAGGAAGTATATGTTGCTGTGCGCTCATCCGCCACGGCAGAGGATTTGCCTGAAGCCTCTTTTGCAGGGCAGCAGGAAACTTATCTTAACATTTCCGGCGAATCCGATGTTGTGCAGGCAATAAAGGATTGCTGGGCTTCACTTTTTACAAAAAGGGCTATTTTTTACAGGGTAGAGAACAACTTCGACCATCTAAAAGTGGGTTTGGCGGCAGTAGTGCAGGAAATGGTGCAATCCGAAGTTGCGGGAGTAATGTTTAGCGTCGACCCTATGTCCCAAAAATTTGATGAACTCTCAATAGAGGGCGCATACGGGCTTGGGGAAGTAGTTGTCTCCGGCTCGGTAACCCCTGACAGGTATGTTGTGAAAAAAGGCACATTTGAAATATTGCAAAAAGACATCGCAGAGCAGGATTGGGCTTTGATGAAGGTAAGGGAGAAAAACGAAAAAGTCGACGTTGATGCAGACAGGCAGGGAGAGCAAAAACTCTCAGATGAGCAAATAATAGAGCTTGCAAAAATAGGCGCAACAATAGAGGCGCACTACAAAAAACCCCAGGATATGGAATGGGCTTTGCAGGACGGCACGCTTTACATAGTGCAATCCCGCCCTATAACAACTTTGAGCGGAAAAACTCTGGCAGCTGTGCAATCCGGCGCATTTGAGAAAATGATAAGCAGCAAATTCATGAATATAGATAGCGCAATAGCGGATGCAAAAAGCGCATCCTTGCAAAGCAATTTTACAAAAGAAGCGGGAGGAGAGAGCAGAAAAACCAAAGTGCAGCAAAGGGAGGAGCAAAGCAGATTTGAAGATGCGGAAAAAGAAGAGTTTGATTATCTTGATGAGGCGCAAGAAAAGCCTAAGGGTGGTTCAATGCAAAAAGATATTGGAGGAAAAGCAATACTCTCAGGGCTTGCATCCGCTCCCGGGATAGGGAAAGGAAAGGTGCGCCTTCTTGCCTCATCAAAAGACATGGGAAAAATGCAAAAAGGAGAAATATTAGTAACAGAGATGACAACTCCTGACTTTGTGCCTGCAATGAAAAAGTCGGCGGCAATTATTACAAACACCGGCGGGATGACATGCCATGCGGCAATAGTTTCCCGAGAGCTTGGGGTGCCCTGCATAGTAGGCACAAAAAATGCAACAACCACTTTGCATGACGGGCAATTTGTAACAGTGGATGCAATACGGGGCAAAGTGTATGAAGGGGACGTTGACATGGGAAGCGAGGCAGAAGTAAAAGAGGACACAAAAACAAGCGGGCCCTTAGGCTATGCAGGAAGCGGCTATGTGCCAACAGGCACCAAAATATATGTGAATTTGGCAGAGGTGGATTTGGCGCAAAAAGTGTCTAAACTGCCATGCGATGGCGTGGGATTGCTTCGCGCAGAATTTATGATAGCTGACATCGGAACCCACCCGCGAAGAATAATAGAGGAGGGGAGGGAGCAGGCATTTGTGGATAATTTGGCGGAAAAACTGCGCACATTTGCAAACGCCTTCTACCCCCGCCCGGTAGTATACCGTGCAACCGACTTCAAATCAAACGAATACCGCAATTTGGAAGGCGGGGAGCAATACGAGCCAAACGAGGCAAATCCGATGATGGGATACCGCGGATGCGCAAGATATATTCAGGAGCCTGATGTGTTTGCAATGGAATTGCAGGCAATAAAAAAGGTAAGGGAGGAATACGGGATGAAAAACCTCTGGCTCATGATTCCGTTTGTGAGAAGGATAGGGGAAATGCGCGCAATAAAAGACATGCTAAAAGAGAACGGCATACACCGCACCCGCGATTTCAAGCTGTGGATGATGGTGGAAGTGCCCTCAACAGTAGTGCTAATAGACGAATTCTGCCAGGAGGGAATAGACGGCGTATCAATAGGCTCCAACGATTTAACCCAGCTTACTCTGGGAATTGACAGGGACAATGCCACATTGGCAGACGGGTTTGACGAGCGAAACGCGGCAGTGCTAAAATCAATTGAAACTGTCGTGAAATCCTGCAGAAAGCACGGAGTAACATGCTCTCTTTGCGGGCAGGGACCAAGCGTTTACCCCGATTTTGCGGAAAAGCTAGTAGACTTCGGAGTCACTTCAATGTCTGTAAACCCTGATGCCGTGGAGCGCACGCGGCGCATAGTGGCATCGGCTGAAATGAAGGTTTTGCTAAAGCGCCTCTCCAAGCTTGAGGAGCAGGGCACAGGCAACAAAATAGAATTTGATGACTGAGCGCATTCGCATTTGCTCGGTGTGAGAGACAATGTCAACATTAATAGAGCAATTTTTCCTCTCCTTCGGGCTTATTTCCCTTGTGGCAGTAGTTGGCGGATTTCTCTCAGCCCGCTGGAAGCAGCCTACTGTGATGGGGCTTCTTTTTGTAGGAATGGTGGTGGGCCCCAACGCGCTTGGGATAATACAAAATAACGAGCTTGTTTCCCTTTTGGCCGAGCTTGGCGCAACCCTTCTCCTCTTTTCCATAGGGCTTGAATTCTCTTTGGGAAGCATGCTGCGCTCAGGAGTGAAGGCAATTCTTTGCGCAAGCGCAATAATGGCCGCCCTTTTTATAGCGGGATATGAGGCAGCAATTTTCCTGGGGCTGGGGTTTAGCGCATCGCTTGCGCTCGGGGCGGCATTCTCCTTTTCCTCAACCGCAATTTTTGTGCGCCTGATGAAATCCTACAACCTTGTAAAAAGCAATTTTGTGCCCCTTCTTATCTCAATTCTTGTGATAGAGGATATGGTTGCTGTTGCGGCAATGGCGTTTTTCGGCTCCCTGCGCGCCGAAGGGGCGGCTCTTGCAACCGCCAGCGCGGTAATATTTTCAATACTATACTCGCTCGTGCTTATGGCTTTTGCATATTTCATTGTTCTGCAGATTCTCAAAAGGATTGTTGAAAGATACAAAAAAATGCTAAAAAAGGACAGCATATTGCAGTTTGCACTCGCCCTCTCGGTTCTTATGGCATTTCTGGCGATGGCAATAGGGCTCTCCCCCTCCGTAGGCGCATTTCTTGCAGGAAGCATAATCGCCGGGCTTTCCATACGCGAGGAGGTTGAGCACACAATGTCAAACTTCACGCTTGCCTTCTCATCCTATTTCTTCATCTCAATAGGGCTTTTAGTAAACCCGGCAGTGCTGCTCTCGCAATTGCCTGTAATTCTTATGCTTTGCGCCATTTTCTGGGCAGTCGCATCCATTGCGGTGGGGCTTGCGATTTTCCTTTCTGGGCAGAATGCAAAGGATTCGTTTATAGCAGGCATTTCAATGGCAGTGATGGGGGAATTTTCCCTGCTGCTTGCAAAGGAAGCCTCTCCATTAATGCCTGAATTTGATTTGATGACAATTCTCTCCAGCGTGGTATTTATTACGGCAATAGTTGCAAGCCTAATCCTCTCGAAAAGGGAGGCCGTATTTGCGTTTCTCTCAAGACTGCAGCCAAAAGGCTTATGCTCAAGGGTTTTGTCTGCACAGCGCTATTTCACTTCGGTTGCAAGGGACTTTGAGATGGACGGAAGGGTTGTAAGAAAAGCGCGCGCCCAGTTTCCGCACCTTGCAAAAAACCTTGCTTTTTTTGCAATTTCCGGGCTTGCGATACTTATTATCCGCACATTTCTAAAATACGCGAATTTCTCTGTGCCAATACTTGACATCTATGTCCATCCGGATGCAGCGCTTTTGCTTTTTGCTCTCCTTATCCCCTCTATCCTCAGGATAATTTCAGACCTTAAGGAAATCGCCGACTCTCTCTCGCAGGCTTTTATAAGCCAAAGGTTTGTGAGGCGGCAGGATACCACAAGAAAAATCGCTGAAAACGCAGTTATATTCGCAATTTTGGCCATATTGTTTATTCTCTCCCCCCCTGCGGTGCGCCTGCTGATGCTTCCAAGCTCATTCGGGCTAATTTCCCTCATCCCTCTCTTTGGCATGATTATAATCGCATACAACACCGTCCTTCTCATAACCCGCTTTTTCTCGCGCGAAGGGCTATAAGGAAATTTTTTCCTTTATATTACATTTAAAAGCAACAAAATGCATAATAGAATCATAACTCTTTAGGCTATTTCAGGTAATAAAATGCCAATAAGCAATAATTTCACAAGAGCCTATTCCAGCGCAAGGCAGTTTTCCCTAGCTTCAAAAAGAAAGCTTCCGGCAAGCGAGCCTAAAGGCAGCTCAATATTTGACAATATCCAGCCCGTGTCCGGGGAAGGGGTATATTGCCCCCCTCCAGAAAAAATATTCAACCCCTTATTCGACAAAATGCAGCCGTTGGAGGGAAAAGGCATCTGCCCCCCGCCTTACCCAAAGGAGAGAAACCCAAACCACAACAAAATAAAAAACGACCCAAAAAATTTAATGGCAGAGAAAAAGCAACCCTCCCTTCCAATAAAATGCAGGGGCTCAAAAAAATTCCCGACAAACGACCCTTATGCGCTGGGCGTGCGGCAATTAAAAGAAATAAAGATATATGAAAGGCAAAGCACCGCCCGCCTTATAAAAATAATCACGGGAAATTTTACAAAATTCTCAAAAATGCAGGCAATTCAAAAGCTTGGGAAAAAAGATTCCAGGCAAGCCCTCGATTGCCTCTGCTCAATAGCGCTGCGCGAAAAGAAATTTGAATGGCAGGGGATTCAAAAGCGCCTTTTCTCAAAAGACGAATCCATGCGCCTTGAGGCAGTAAATTCAATCGCTTCCATGCATCCGCATCACCCTGCGGAGGCTCTACTAGCTCTCAAGAACGCAAAAGAGGATTTGGATTTGAAGGTGGCAATAATTGCCGCATATTTTCTAAAAAAAATCACCACAACAAACGGCATCGCAAAAAAGACGCAAGAGCCTGAAGCAAAAAAAATCCTGCACCCTAAAGAAATTCTCCCGGGAAACCTTTCTGAAACAGCTGCGCCCCAAACCAAGCAAAAAAAGAGAATTTACCCGCTTCTCCCTCTCACCGAGCATATAATAAATACAAATTACCCGAAATACATGTGATTGATGTTTATGAGAATTCTCCTCCAATTTCCCCAAGGCTTGAAGCAGTTTGCCTTAGCAGAATCCGCCAAATTTGAAAAAGAGGGGCATGAGGTTTTCCTCTCCGCAACTCCCTGTTGGGGCGCGTGCGATTTGGCGCTTGAGGAGGCAAAAAAAACAGGGGCGCAAAAACTTGTGCATTACGGGCATTGCAAATATCACGAAGTAACTGAAAAAGGGCTTGAAATAGAATACCGCCTCTACCCAATAGACGCGGATTTGCAAATACTAAAATCATCTTTGGAAAAAATAAATCAATATAAAAAAATAGGGGTAGTAACAACAGTATCGCACATTCACCAATTGGATGAAATGAAAAAGATGCTAAAGGCAGCGGGGCACGAAATTCTCACAAGCAAGGGCTCGCTTGCAATAATGGATGGGCAGATACTTGGTTGCGACGCATCCGCGGCATCAAAGCTTGCGCCAAAGGTGGACGCGATAGTTTATGTGGGCGGCGGCGAATTTCACCCGCTGGGGATAGATGCCTCCAAGCCAATACTTGCAATTAATCCTTATGCAAATGAAAGCTATTTTCTCAACAAGCAAATAGAGGAAAAAAGAAAAAAGCAGCTTGGGATGCTTATCGCATGCTCGCAGGCAAAAAGAATAGGCATACTTGTCTCAATAAAATCCGGGCAGTTTTCCCTAAAAGCCGCCGAGGCTGCAAAAGCGCGCCTAAAAGAGCTTGGAAAATCCCCGTCTATCCTTGTTACCGGAGAAGTAGATTTTGACTCGCTAAAGGATTTCAACTCATTTGACGCCTATATAACAACCGCCTGCCCGCGCCTTACAGACGACTCGGAGCGCATAGGCAAGCCCATAATAAACATGGCGCAGCTGCCTGCCCTTTTCTCCCTAATAAAAGAGTCTAAATAAAATTAGCTAATCCAAATCTTTAGGGTCGCTGTAATCTCCGGTTGTCCAATCCTTTTCCTCAAATTGCAATCCCCTTCCTTCACGCTTGTAATTTTTGGCAACTGCCCCTATTTCCTCAACATGCTTCTCTGCGCTTTGAATATGCCCCTCGCATATCATCCTCTCTTTTATCGCGCTTATTCCCCCTGGGTAATCCTCCTCAAATTTTCTAACATCTGAATTCGAGTTGGAAATAATTTCCAGTTCAAGCGCAAACTTATTATTTATCAGTTTTTTAACACGGTCCTTTTTTATCAGCATTATTTTCTCAACATATTCGTTCCATCTAAGCTTTTGCCGGACTTTCTTCTCTGTTTCCACACTCTCATTTTTGCGGTAGGTTCCCAACACTCCCTCCATATACCCTTCCGCCTCAAATCTCCCTTCCAAAGCTTCTACTAATTTCTCATAAGAGCCGTATAATTGCATCGCATTTTGGTAATCCTTCGGCCTGTCTTTTTTCAGCTTCGCCTCCCCGAGAATTATTATGCATTTTCCCAATCTGGCTACGCATCTTCCAAGCACTTTCGCCCCTTTTCCAAGCTTTACATTATTTTTCTTCTCCTCAATCCTCAGCCGTATATCCTCCTGATTTTTCGCAGTAAGGCTATTCTCATCAAGCACAAACATGTTCTGGCTTATGCGCTTATATTCACATTTTTCAAGCGCTTTGCTCAATTCATCTCTAAAATCAGCGTGTTTTGAATATTCATTTTTTGTCCAGGTATATGCAATAGGGTTTTCCACGCTAAGGGCGGCCCTGTCTGAAATTCTCACTATGCCTCCGTCTGTCTTCAAGGCACCCATAAAATACTCCAGCTTTGCGCCATTAATTTTATTTTTCAAAAGCCTTTTTCTCAAATCCAAGTTTAAATTTTTATTGAAATCCAGGCGTCCGAGTATTCCCTCTATTTTTGGAATTTCATCAGAAAAAGCCCCTTTGCCGTTTTTAGGGGTTATTGGCTTATCTAAATTTTTAACGGCTATTATTCCCATCATTTTTCACACAAATATATCTATTACAACCTTATTAAACGCTTCGCACTGTTTATTTTCCCAATTTTTTAAATTTATTTTTCATTTCCTCCTCTATTATTTTGCTTTCTCAATATTTCTTTTTCTTTTGAGCTTCCTGCCATAATTTATGGCAAACCTGTGCGCCTCATCACGTGCCCTTTGCAGCACATGCAAAGCCTCGTTATTTTTGGCAAGCCGCAAAGGCGCAAGAAATTCTTCCCCATAAATTTCCTCTTCTTTTTTCGCAAGAGAAAATAACGGCAATTGCAAATCCAGCTGCTCAAGCGCGTTTTTTGCGGCGTGAAGCTGCCCCAGCCCCCCGTCAACAAGCACCATATCAGGCATTGCCCCTCCCTCATCGCGCAATCTTCTATACCTGCGAAATACTGCCTCCCTCATGGACGCAAAGTCATCCTGCCCCTCCACCGTGCGAATCTTAAATTTCCTGTATTCGCTCTTCTTTGGAGCCGCATTCACAAACTGCACCATGGATGCAACCAAATTCTCATTTCTCAAATTTGAAACATCAAAGCACTCTATCACGTACGGGATTTTTGGCAAATTAAGCTCCCTTTGCAGGCGCACCAGCGCCAAATCCGCCCCTCCGGACTTCTCAAGCAAAATATTCTTCTCAATAAGCGCCCCAATTTCTGCCCTGCTTCCCCGCGAGGGAAATTTTTGCAAATGCGCCGCCCCTCCCCTGACGCGCGAGAGATGCGCCTCAAGCGCACCGGCGCCTTCAGGCATTTTATTCACAAAAATATTCCTTGGCACCGGATGCTTCTCATAATACCTTTGCAAAAATTCGGATAGGGCGTCTTCCAGAACATATTCAAACTCATATTTTTGCCTGTCCCTTATAACTCCATGCAACATTTTCCATGCCTGCACCCTCGCCTTCCCCTCATCCTCAATTATCACAATATAATCCTCATCCTTATCAGCAGTATCATCCACTTTCGCCCTTCCAGCCATCCCTGCCAGGGCTCTCCACGCATTTCTTATCTGCATGGCTTTCTCAAAATTCTTTTTTTCCGCCGCCTTTCTCATCTCCTCTTCCATCTCATCCAAATATTTGCCCACATTCGCCTTATTTGAGAGAATTTGCGCAACTTTCCCCACCCCCTGCATATATTCCTCCCTCCAGACCTTTCCCTCGCAAGGCCCCGCGCAATTTCCCAAATGAAATTGCAAGCACACTTTTTTCGGCATGGGGGAGCCGCATGTTCGAATTTTAAATGCTTTTCTCAAAATTCCCATCACAAGGCTTTTGCCGGAGCCAGACATAAAGGGGCCAAATACTTTGCCCGCGCCCGCATCTTTTCTTATTTTTCCGCCCGCCGAATTTTTCCATTCTTCATATTCTCCGCCGCCCGCATCCTCTCTTTTTTCCCCCTCTTCCCGTTTCACGCCTTTGGGGGCATTTTTCCCGTTCCACCCCGCCTTCCCAAGCGTACCGGCAGGCGCGCGTATCTTCCCCTGCCTGTCTTTTCTCACAATTAAAAGCCGGGGAAATTGCTCATTTGTAATAAGCGCGTATGTGAGGGGAGAATTGTCCCTCAAAGAAACGTTATACTTGGGGTAATGCTCCTTAATCATGTTGCTTTCAAGCAAAATCGCCTCCTCCTCGCTATCCACCACAACAAAATCCACGGAAGCGATTTTTTTCACAAGTGCGGCAACCTTGTCCCAGCGCTTTTTTTTGGCAAAATAAGAGGAAACCCTTTTTTTCAAATCCTTTGCTTTTCCTATGTAAATTATTTCTCCCGCCGCGTCCTTGTAAATATAAACCCCCGGCTCATGCGGGATGGGGCGGCTGCACGGGATATTTTGCATAAAAATTTTTACCTGTTATCCCTTATATAACAATTGTTGTCCAAAGCATAACGTTTCTGTACTCTGCCATCTGTTGCTCGCCTTTAAGCATGCTCCCGCCCATCCCTTTATACAAACATATATAAACATCCTTCACCACTATATTACATATAAAATGGGGTGCATTTAATGAATTTCAGCTCAATAAAACCAATACTTGAAGAAACACCAATATACACAAATTCTAATGAGGTAGCCAACATCAGCGGAGTCTCCCTAACAATGTGGGACGTCTCAATAGCGGCGCTTATCTCCCGCCTAAACCTCTTCTATGTGGGAGAAGCCGGCCCCGGAAAAACCCAGCTCTCTACCGACTTGGCCAATCTTATATTCAACGCCGAAGCCCTTGATTTGCGCGGCTCTTTGGATTTGGACCTAAAATCGCTTTTCACCCGAATGGATTTGGGCAAGCTAAATAAAATGGAGGGCTCAACAGACCAGCTTTACGAGCTTACTGAAAAAGTGAATTTTCACCTCTCACTAATAGACGAGCTAAACCGCTGCCCGCCCGTCATTCAGAACCAGTTTTTCAACATCACCGACGGCTACATCGAATTTCAGGGGAAAAAAGCATATTTCGGCAAAGGCGAGGGCGAGCACTACTCCGTCGGAATAGCCACTGGAAACCTCGGCGACGGAGTATATACAGGCACCTTCTCCATAGACAACGCTTTGCGCGACCGTTTGCACCTTACTTTAGACTTTGACTTTTACTACCCTCTCCCTGAAGATACTCTCTCCGTCTCCATGGGCACAACCGACCCGCGCGTGAGGCAGGCCTCTAAAAAAGATTCTTTTGAGCCTATTTTGCACTCATATTCAGAGCTCAAAAGCATAAAATCCGAGGACTATCTGGACGCGTGGCTTGCGGGGCAGTTTCTGGACCACGGACTTGACTTTGTGGATGTGGCGTCAGGAATGCCTCAAAGCAAGCGCATTCTCAAGAACGTCTATCCCGACATCCTGGTATCAGAGGGCTCACAAGACGCCGGAGTAGCCCTCTCATACGTGCGCCCCTTCACTCTTAGAGGTGTCTCCAAAACCCTTGCTTTGGCAAAAGGCCTTTGTGCCGTAGCATCCGCAAAATCAGGCAGTGAATTCTCTCTTGATTACAATTCGGTCTTTGAAGCCTACCGCCTCATCCTTCCATACTCTGGCGCCCTTACCCCCAAACTCCTGGACGATTACAGGCAAAACCCAAATCTGGCCGCAAACGCAATAGCCAAGGAGGCATCAGACGCGTTTTTGAGCGGCACAGAAGAGCAGGAAGGCGGAAAAACCGTACGCAAGGGAGGGGCGCAGGCTTTTTCCCACGCCCTCTCAAAAGCAACTGAGGGGCAGCTCTCAAATAAGGACATAAAAGACCTTACCGGCAACTGGAAATTCGCTGTTGGAATTTTGCAGAGGCAGAACACTCTCGCAACAACCGGACAGCAGAAGCAAAAGCTTGAGATGAAGGTGTAACCGAACCGCGGAGGGGGCACAAGCCCCCTCCCCAGTTTGAGGGTCTTCCTGACCCTCCCCCTATGATGTGATGAAAAATGAACCAAAACATACAAACTCCCAACCTCCTCATCCCCAAAAACTTCAAATTCATGGGAAAGACTCAGCAGACGCTCTACAACGAGGCAATAAGCAAAAAACAAAACGACCCTCCAACTCCACCCAAGCACATTCCACCAACCCATTTCAACAAAGCCATCCCTTTAATCGGCTCTGATGGAACCACCAAAAAATTCACAGCAATGGAAGCATTAGCTGAAGCCAAAAAACAAGGAAAACTCCTTGCCTCCCTAAAGG
>PFCD01000005.1:104282-105023 GCA_002778455.1 Candidatus Micrarchaeota archaeon CG10_big_fil_rev_8_21_14_0_10_45_29
CGCCTCAGGGCAAACTCTCGGAGACGGATTGGATTACAGCGACGGCAACAAAGTCTCCTATGGCCTTCAAATCCCAAAACAATTCCAACACTTAACAGGAGAAACAGCATTAATCCTCCCATACGGAAACGACCCAAACCAGCCAAACTACGAATTCACAGAAGAGGATACAAACATCTGGATAGTGAAAATACTCAATCCAAGTGCAATAATTCCAACCAAAATCCACCGAACTGACGGCTACTACAAATTTGACGCAAACCTAATCCCAAACGGGGCGGCATTGCCCCAAGGCAGCAGTGTAGATAACACATTCCGATATTTCTGGCAAACAGGCGCCTCCTACATCGGTCTTCTCAGCTGCGTCGAGGGCATCGGCAGGCAGAACGTCGACGCCAGCGGGAGGCCGTCTAACGGCCACGGGGTGCTAGTGTATAGCGGCTAGTGAAAACCGCCGCCAAGATGGCAGCCGAAAATATTTATGTTGTGATGAAAAATGAACCAAAACCTCCTCATCCCCAAAAACTTCAAATTCGGCGGAAAGACTCAAGCGCAGCTTTACAACGAGGCAATAAGCAAAAAACACACCCCTCCAATCCAGCCCAAACCCATCCCTCCAACCCATTTCAACAAAGCCATCCCATTAATCGGCTCTGATGGAACCACCAAAGAATTCACAGCAATGGAAGCATTAGCTGAAGCCAAAAAACAAAGCAAACTCCTTGCCTCCCTAAAAGACGC
>PFCD01000005.1:105042-105662 GCA_002778455.1 Candidatus Micrarchaeota archaeon CG10_big_fil_rev_8_21_14_0_10_45_29
ACAGCCTCCTAATACCAAGCAAATTCCAAAACCTCACAGGAGAAACAGCCCTAATCCTCCCCTACGGAAACGATCCCCAGAACCCCAACTACGAGTTCATCCAAGGGGCGATCAACTTCTGGACCGTGAAGATAAACGCTCCAAATCTCATCGTTCCTACGCTCATCAAACGAAGCAATGACTGGTATGAGACAGATGCGAATATGTTCCCCAACGGCAAATCTTCTGATGGAACAGGAGTAAACGATAGATACTTCTGGCAGGTTGGCAATGGCTCTTATCTGGGCCTTCTCGGCCGCATCGAGGACGGCGGCTTGCAGTGCGTCGACGCCTACTGGTGGCCGTCTCTCCGCCACGGGGTGCTAGTGTACGAGTGATTCTTATGTCAAACCTCCTCATCCCCAAAAACTTCAAATTCATGGGCAAGAGTCAGCAGCAGCTCTACAAGGAGGCGACGAGCAAGAAGGAAGAAACAACCACCACAACTACAAAGACAACCTCAATTCCAAAATCATTCAACGTCGTCCCCTTAATCGGCTCTGATGGAACCACCAAAAAATTCACAGCAATGGAAGCATTAGCTGAAGCCAAAAAACAAGGAAAACTCCTTGCCTCCCTAA
>PFCD01000005.1:105689-106469 GCA_002778455.1 Candidatus Micrarchaeota archaeon CG10_big_fil_rev_8_21_14_0_10_45_29
TCGGAGACGGATTGGATTACACAGACGGAAACAAAGTTTCTTACAGCCTCCAAATACCAAGCAAATTCCAAAACCTCACAGGAGAAACAGCCCTAATCCTCCCCTATGGAGAAGATCCAAACCAGCCAAACTACGAATTCACAGAAACCCACAAGAACTTCTGGATGGTCAAAATAATCAATCCAAACTCAATAATCCCAACAAAAATCCACCGAAATGACGGCTACTACAAGTTTGATGCAAACCTAATCCCAAACGGGGCGGCATTGCCCCAAGGCAGTGCAGATAACACATTCCGTTATTTCTGGCAAAGAGGCGCCTCCTACATCGGCCTTCTCGGCGGCGGCGTGGACGGCGGCAGGCAGGACGTCGGCGCCGACTGGTGGCCGTCTATCTGCCACGGGGTGCTAGTGTATAACGACTAGTGAAAACCGCCGCCTCAAGATGGCAGCCGAAAATATTTATGTTGTGATGAAAAATGAACCAAAACATACAAACTCCCAACCTCCTCATCCCCAAAAACTTCAAATTCATGGGAAAAACCCAAGCGCAGCTTTACAACGAGGCAATAAGCAAAAAGAAGGAAGAAACAACCACCACAACTACAAAGACAACTTCAATTCCAAAATCATTTGGCAAAGTCATCCCTTTAATCGGCTCTGATGGAACCACAAAAGAATTCACTGCCATGGAAGCACTAGACGAAGCCAAAAAACAAAGCAAACTCCTTGCCTCCCTAAAAGACGCAGACACCTATGTAATGAAAAACGGCGGCTACTA
>PFCD01000004.1:0-3525 GCA_002778455.1 Candidatus Micrarchaeota archaeon CG10_big_fil_rev_8_21_14_0_10_45_29
CAAGGTCAAGGATTTCTTTATATGCCTTGCCTTTGTCAAACTGCGCTATTTTTTGCATGTTAAGCTGAGCCATGAATACACCTCAATTGATTCTGTTGAATGGTAATTATAGTGTTAAAACATGTATATAAATGTACCCATGAAGGGAAAAATGCGCCTAAAATTTGAATTTTTTAAGCCCGCTTGCGCCTAAAATTTGAACCTTTTTCTTATTGTTTTTCTTTTTGGCATTGCCTGCGCCCCCGCGTTCATAACTTTTGCCGCGGCGCAGGCGTGCCCCATTCTTATTGCCTCATATACAGAGCGCTTTTCCAATATGCCTGAAATTACCCCTGACGCGAAAGCATCTCCTGCCCCCAAAGTATCCACAACATAGGGGGCGTTAAAGGGGGGCACATCAAATATTTTTTCCCCTTTCATGCACGCGATTGCAGGCCCGTGCCCTGTTTTCAAAATTACGCTCATGTCATATTTTTTTGAGAGATATTTCACTTTTTCAAAAGAGCGCGAACCGGCTATTGCCTCCAATTCGGTTTGGTTTATGATAAGCAATTCTGCGGCATAAAACAATTTTGAGAGCTTTTTTTCCCCAAGGCGGGAGGCGGCCCTTCCCGGGTCAAGGGAAATTGGCACGCCTGCTTTCTTAGCCGCCTTGCATGCCTGAAGCATCCATGAGTAGTCGCACCCTGTTATATGCACCCATTTTGAGGAGCCGATATAATTTGCAGGAAGCTTGCGGGGCGCGTCAACGCATCCCACATCCTCCACAACCATTACAGAGCCTTTTCTGTTTATCAAAATAACCGAGAGCCCTGTGCGCCCGTTTTTTATTTTTTTCACATGCGCATGGGAAATTTTCTCTTTTTTCAATTCAGACAATAGGAAGTTTCCGTGCGCGTCATTTCCAACATTTGAAACAAGCCCGGCAGAGTGCCCCATCTTTATTAAATTAAAGGCAACGTTCGCCGCGCTTCCTCCGGCAGAGACCGCAGGAGGGCGCATCAAAAAAGACGTTTTATCCGGCTGTGGGAATTCTTTTACATAATCCCTTATGTCATATACCAGATGCCCGACGCAGACAACCTGCAAATTTTTCATAAGAGAGAGAGGGAGGGGCAGTATATAAGTATTATGTTCTGATTAGTGCCTGGAGCACTGATATTGGATGGGATTAGTGTTAGTAGTCACATTACTGGATAAGTTTATTAATATGTAGTCACCTATATACTTATGCATATTGAGATTCGCCGCAAAAATAACGGAAAAAAATACTATCTCGCTCATTCTTACAGGCGAGGCACAAAAGTCAGGAAAATACGGGTATATCTTGGCGCGGATTTAAGTAAAAATGAGCTAAGCAAGGCAAAAAAAGAAGCGCAAAAAAAATTAAAAGAACGCCTTAGTGAGGCTCAAAAAATCCATGACCCCCTCAAAACAGTTCTCTCAAAAGAAGAAATAAATGAAATTGAAAAATTGGAGCTTAGAGCTAACATTAAAATAGAACATCTCTCCGAGGATGAATGGCTCAGATTTACAGAGTTATTCACATACAATACAAATGCAATAGAAGGCTCGAGCCTTGAATCAAAAGAAGTAAACAGGATACTTGAAGAAGACAAATGGCCGGATAAGCCAAAAGAAGACATATCAGAAACTTACGGGGTTGCAAAGGCAATAAGCTATATTAGAAAAACCAAAGAGCATATATCCTTGCCCCTTATTTTAGGGCTTCACAAAATGGTATTTGAGAACTCAAAACCGTTTGCAGGAAAGTATCGCCCTAAAGGGCTAGAAGTAGTTATCACAGACGGCCGCGGCGGCATAGTACATCGCGGAGCCCCTGCCGCACAAATAAAAAGCCTGCTAACTGAGCTGGTTAACTGGTATGAGAAGAACAAAAAACGTTATTCTCCGCTTGTTTTGGCAGCGGTTGTACACAATCAATTTGAGAACATTCACCCATTTCAAGATGGAAATGGAAGAGTAGGGAGGTTGCTGCTGAATAATATATTGCTCAAGCACAAAATGCCCCCCTTGAATATAGAATTGAAAAACAGGCAGGAATATTATGAATCACTTAGAGCGTATGAAAAGGAGTATAATTTGCGCCCCTCGATAGAGTTGATACTCAAGGAATATAAGGCTATGAAAAAAATGCTAAAAAAGAGGTGACTACAAAAGGCAGAGTTGTAGCCACCTAATTTATGCATGCCTAGAGAACTGATAATTTCCGAATTTCCTAAAATTTAGGCAAGGCATTAAATAGATTCAATCCAACATCCATAATACAGTTGGTAAAATGGGAAAAGTAACGCTTACATTGCTAGGAGTAATAGTTGTTGCGTTTTTGCTGCAAATTGCAATACCCGGATTTACGCAAATGTTTTATTTAAATCCCGGAAATTTGCAAATATGGCAGTTTGTCACTTCCATCTTTTTGCACGGGGGAATTACCCATATTTTATTTAACGCGTATGCATTATTTTTGTTTGGCCCAATTTTAGAGCAAAGGGTGGGGGGAAGGAATTTTCTTTCCATATTTTTCATAGGCGGAATAGCCGGAAATTTGCTTTACTGGGCAAGCGCGCTAATAGGCATAACAAATTCTCCGGCATTGGGCGCAAGCGGAGCAATTTACGCGATATTTGGGGCATTGGCGATTTTAGTGCCTCATTTGCAATTGTATATATTCGGAGTTATTCCGATGAATATACGCCATGCGGCAATAATGTGGATTGCGCTTGAATTTTTGGGAAGCTTTAACCCTGCATCAGGAATTGCCTCGGCGGCGCATTTAGGCGGGCTTGTGATGGGGCTGGCTCTTGGAAAATATTTTGAGGGAGGGGCGCACTCTCCCGTGGAGCAGTATTATTGGAGAAGAAAAAGGCAATACTAATCGGATAGGTATATAATTGTTAAAACCCCTAAAAATAATAGGAGGTCTTGTTTATGCAAAGCACCGCTACAATAGTCATAGGAGGGCAGTATGGGGATGAGGGGAAAGGCAAAATTATCTCTTATTTGGCATTAAATGAAAATCCAGACGTAATCGCAAGGGGAGGAGGGGGCCCGAACGCGGGGCACTCTGTTGAGCATGAGGGCAAAAAATACAAAATACGCCTTATTCCTTCCGGATTTATCAATAAAAATGCAAAGCTTGTGATAGGCGCGGGCGTCTTTATTGACCCGGAAGTGTTTTTGCAGGAAGTAAAAGATTTCGGGCTTGATAAAAGATGCTTAATAGATAAGCGCGCCACCCTTTTGGAGCAAAAGTATAAGGATGAGGACGGCGCGTCTGAAAATTCCAAAAAAATAGGCACCACAAAAAGCGGCATGGGCCCCACGGCGGCGGCAAGGGCTATGCGTGTTGCAAAATTTGTGCAAGAGGATGAGCGCCTAAAGGAATATTTGTGCGACTGCGTGCAAATGGTGAATTCTGCCAAAAATTTGCTTGTTGAGGGAAGCCAGGGCTTTATGCTCTCAAATTTGTATGGCACTTACCCTTATTGCACCTCAAAGGATGTT
>PFCD01000004.1:3542-35723 GCA_002778455.1 Candidatus Micrarchaeota archaeon CG10_big_fil_rev_8_21_14_0_10_45_29
GTTGGCAACGGCCCCTTTGCGGGAGAAGTTTCTGTTGAGGAAGCAGAGAAAGTCGGGATGCAGGAATATGGCACCGTTACAGGCAGGCCTCGCAGGACAAATCCTTCGCTTATTTGGGAGGAATTAAAGCTTTCCGCGCAAGTAAATTCTGCCTCATGCATCGCGCTCACTAAATTGGATGTAAAATTCCCCTCATGCGCCGGCAAAAGAAAATTTGATGAGCTTCCTGAAGATGCCAAAGCATTTGTAAAAGAGGTGGAGGAAAGAGTTGGCGTGCCTGTGGGGCTTATCGGCACAGGGGCGGATGCAAAAGATATTATAGACAGAAGGGAAGAGATAGGAATCTAATCCTATTTTCTTCTTGTATAAATAACAAGCAAAGCAAAAAGCCCAAGAAGCAGGAGAAAATTCAATGCAAAATTTTGGTTTATGAATGCCAATGCCAGTGAAATTATCACTAAGAAGTTGAGAAATGCAATCCAACATGCAATTTTTACCAATATATTGGGCTTTGGAAACCTTGCCCTGCCAAGCTTTCTTTTTTTGAATTTTATTTTTTTATAATCCTTTTTCTTAACATAGAGGGGCGAGCCGTAATAGCCGCATTTTTGGCATGTGAACACTCCGCTGATGATATCTGTCCCTTGCCATGCAAGCCAGTCACAAGAGGTAAAACTCACGGTGTTTGGAATAAGCCCGCAATTTGGGCAAACCTGGATTTTTTCGCCATTATTAGCCATATGATATAGAGTATGCTCGAGGCGATATAAACATTTGCCTTAAATTTGTTTTGTATCCAAATAATACCCTAAATGCCCCTGTAGCTCAGCGGTAGATCGCGTCCTTGGTAAGGACGAGGCCGCGGGTTCGATTCCCGCCGGGGGCTTACTCTAGGATAAGCGTCTTATGCCAGAAATGGCTGCAAAAAGTTAAGCAAATAGCCGGTAAATATTATCGCAAGCGCGGTGATTGCAAAAAAGATAAGTATTAGCTGCAATTTCATGGCGCGCCTTAGCATTACCGCCTCAGGAATGCTTAGCGCCGCGGTTGCCATCATAAAAGCCAAAGCCGTGCCTAATGGCACCCCTTTCTCAAATAATACTAAAGCTATTGGCACTATTGCGGCGCAGCTTCCATATATGGGCACTCCCAGCAAAGTTGCAATAGGCACTGCCAAAACTCCGCTGCTATTAATTAATTCCTGAATTAATTCGTTTGGCACAAAGTTGTGAATCAGCGCCCCTATCCCCACCCCTGCAAGCACCCAGAGCCATATTTTTTTTGTGATTGAGGATGCCTCTTCAAAGCCGAAGAGAAGGCGGTGCCTGATGGTTTTGTATTTTCTCTCTTTTGCCAGTTTTGAATTTGAGGAAATCAGATCCTTTACCAAATATTTCTCAAGCTTCATTTTTCCCAATACCATGCCTGAGAAAACTCCTATTAAAATTCCGCTTACCACATAGGCGGCGGTGATTTTCCAGCCAAAAAAGCCAAGCATCAATATTACCAAATACTCATTTACCAGGGGAGAGGTGATAAGAAAAGAAAATGTTACCCCCAAAGGCACCCCTGCCTCCAAAAATCCCAAAAAGATTGGAATTGAGGAGCAGGAGCAAAAAGGGGTTATGGCGCCGAATATGGAGGCTGCGAAGTTTGCAACTCCCCTCTTTTTGCCGCTAAGCAATTTTTTGATTTTTCTTTGCGGCAAATAGGTGCGCAAAAAGCCGATTGCAAAAATCATGAAAAAGAGAAGTAAGAGGATTTTCACGGAATCATAGATAAAAAAATTCAAAGACTGCACTAATGCCGAGGAGGAGTCAAGCCCGAATATGCTATAAAGCATCCAGTCAACTATTTCTTGCAGCATAAAATATCATCTTTGTTTCCAGCCAGCGCTTACTTGCAGCATGAATCATTATTTTTGTTGCATTTGCATTCCTTGGACTTTTTCTCAAGCTTTTTGTCAAGTTCGCCGAATAAATTTTCAAAAAAACCTTTTTTCTTCTCAGCCATATTAACACCGGATATAAATTTATAAAAAATTAAAAAAAGAAAAAAATTAGCATTTGCATATTTTATTGTATACCCATGCCACCAAATAGCCGCCTATAAAGCCGTCAACAAAGCCGTATGCCAGCCCGATCAATGAACCCATAAGCCCCGGCCCTGTGCCAAGGTATGTTTCATTTATTATGGACATAAACGTGGGTGAGTATCCGGTTGCCGAGAGCATGCTCATCACAAACACAGCAATTGCCCAAATCAGCCCTATTGATAGCCCCAGGCATTTTGGGCAAAGCATTGAGCCGCAGCATGATGCCATTGCGGATGCTTTTGCCTTTTTTCTTTTTGCCAAACAAACCACCTCTGTAAAAAAAGGGGCGGGATGTTTTTTAACCTGCCTTTGCCCATGATTTTTGAAAAATAACCTGATGGGTGCTGGGAGGAGGAGGCAGATAAGAATAATAATGTTGCCAATTAAATAATAATATGAAGAAAACAGCTATTTGTGAATTTATCGCGGCAGGAGAGCATTCCCCGAAAATACCTAACAAAGCCCAAAGATTGATTGCATCCGGCTTTGGAGGCAGGCTTCCGACAATTTTAGAGGCAAAGGAGCTTGCAGAAAAGATAATTGATAGCGCCCCCAGAGAAAACCGCCATAAGCTGAATATTTTGTATACTTTTGACGCTCCCGAAGGCTTTGCTACCGGCAGGTTGATGCTTGATTCATATTGCAATGAGATAATAATGATTGCAAACAGGCTGCCCGGCTCAACCGGAGAGGACATCACCGCAAACTACCATTATCTTGGGACAAGCACAAAAATTTTATTGCCAGCATCCGGATACAGGAAATTTTTCTCAAAAAGGGAGTTTGGGGCTGAGAGCATGGCAGATGGGAATAAGGTTTGCCTGATAAATCCGTCAGAAATAGAATACTCGGGCAGAGAGTTTGTGATACATATTCAAAACATGTCTTTTGAGCGCGTTGGCAGGCTTCCTTTAGAGCAGTGCGCCCATGAGATGCGGGCGCCTGATTGGTATTCGCACGGAAAAGCGGTTTCTGTTAAAAAAGAGCTGATGCTTGATAGCAAAAATCCCAAATCAGAGAACTTGTTTGACATTCTGCCGATAAAACTTAGCGTTCATGTAGACGCTTCGGGCGAGCCGGAAAAATGCGGGTATGAAATTTGCAAGGAGAATTGGGATGATGGATTGTTTATGGACTTTAAAATTGCCTTGAATTTTGGCGCGGATGGCATTGGCGGGATAATAGAAAAGCTTGAGAAGATAAGCGATATAATAAAGAAGAAAACTGAGTTGCGCAAAGAGAGAGAGCATGAGAAAATGCTAAAAGAGATTGAACAGATGCAGGAGGGAACACAGATGCAGAATATTGGTGATCCGTCCGTGAGAATTTTGAATAATCTTGCACTAACGCAAATATATGCAAATTGGAGAATAAACAAAATGGACCCGATTGGCACAGGGTTTATGCCAAGAGGATAAAAATAGTTTTGCAAAGATTATTTTTTTTGGGCTTTGGCAGTTTCTGCCTCGGGCTTTCGCGAAGGGGTTGCATCATTTACCAAGCTGATTTCCCTTATTTGCGCCAACACTATCAGAACTAAGGCGGCCACCATCCGGATTACCCTGTCCTGATTGTCAAGAAGCACGGCCAGGCAGAATGCCATAAAGAAAAGCAAAACCCACCTTAGGGGAAGCGAGGTGAAAATTTTCATAAATATCTTTTTTCCAGCATATCGGCTAAAGCCGCACCCTTGTTAAAGCAGATAAGGGGGGCGAAATCTTAAAAAAGAAGCATGAATGCAACATAATAGGCAGCCATAAACCCAGGGTTAGCTGTTGCCGGAAAAAACAGGGGGCTGAAAAATATGGTGCAAAAAAAATTCCTATTCATAACCGTATTGCTTGCAATGCTTGCAATCCCTTTTGCTGCAACAGATGTTGAGCTAAAAGCGCAGGCAATAAATTACACCTTAAAGCAGGCGATAGAGCTTGAGGAGGCGCCTTTGCTTGATAATTTTTTCTCAAATGATTCGCAGGAATATGTTATTGCATATATTGACAGGAATCCTGCGTTTTTGCTAAACCTTCTAAAAGTTGATGGAAACTATACGGCAATAATAGTTGATGACAACCAGAGAATAGCAGAGGTTATACAGCGAAGGTATGACCAGCAAATAGCTGCAGGAAATGAGGAAGTGCCTTTGCGGGAGCAGCTGCACGAATATGTCCTTATTTTCAACTCCTCGAGGTATTTTGGTGAGGAAAAATATAATATGCTTCTTGGGCTTGGCAACAGCACCTGCACAGGCATTGAGGAATGCGGCTTCTTTTGCATAAAATCCTCTGTTTGCAACTTTGCCCATCAAATGGACGGGGACGAGCTTCTTTATGCAATGATAACATATTCCACAGGAAAAGAGAATATTGAAAAAATAATGGAGGCTGAAAATGCGCTTTATGCCGCCTCAGCGGAGAAAACCGACATACAGATAATTGATGCGTATGGGGAGATTTTGCAGCAGCTTAATAATGAAATTTCTCAGATGAAAAACAGCAGCATACTAAAGGGAACAAGCAGCATCTACTCCGGCGAAATCGGCTATGATGAGGGTGCGCTTGTGGATGCCAACAGCAGAATCGTTATTGCGCTCACCCCGGCGCAGATGGCGCAGAGCAAGGATGAGATGATAGCGCAAATACAGCAGATAACCGCATTGCATGCTCCAAAAATTCAAGAGCCTGAAGAAGAGGAGGTGCAAAATGTTACTGAGGAGATTTTTCCAATAATAAATGAAAGCGTTGCGGCGCAGGAAGAGGAGAATGTAACTGCTCCGCTGGCTCCTGTAAAAGAGGCAAGCGCAAACGGGGCGGATGAATTTATGCAAAATGCTGCATTTGTTTTGGTTGCACTTCTTATAATTGCGGCAGGAATAACTTTGCTTAAAATTGGCAGAAAGGGCGGCAAAAAAGGGCTTGAGCACCATAAGGCAAGGCACAAGAAGCAGGTTTACAGCCTTGAGGATTTGGTTTAAAATAAAAAATCCTTGAAAAAAATCATTCCCGCGCGACTCCCTCTATTGCCTTAAGGGTTATTGAAAAAAACCCTTCCCCTAATTTTTTCATGGGCACAGATGCCTCAAAAGAGAATGGAACCATTATTTTTGCAATTTCAAAAAGAGGGGAATGGGAAGCTGTTAAGGATGCGCTTCCCTCCTTGAAAAAAGTTTGCAAATCCTCATAAGTATCAAGCCGCTCGTCAATGCGCGATGGGATTCCTGCATTTGAATACGCAAGCTGGGATGCCATCCTTGCAGCCTCTCCCGCGCCGGAAGCGAGGGCGCGATGCATGCGCGACCAGCAAAGCATTGTGCCATAAAATTGGGCATCAAGCGCAGATGAGCCAAATTCATGCATTTTGGAAGAAAGTTTTGCCTCAAAAAGAGATGCTGCGGGAATATTTTCTTTTTTATTATAAAGAAAAAGGATTTCCTGCTTTGATGCAAGAAGCCCTTTTTCATCATTAATTAAAGAGAGGCGAAAATAAGAGTTTGCAAGGCGGGAAATTGCGCCCTCAATTATTGTTGAGCGCAAGGAAACTCCCATTCCTCCTTGGGTTTTTTGCAAAAGCCCCTCCTCTATCCATGAGGGATGCTGGCGCCTTAGCAAAGCTTGCCTGTCCATAAAAAAGAGAAGGAAAGGAGATATATAAACTATAGCAATTCAGAGAGGCGTTTTAGTTTTAAGCTTGCATTCCTTTTTCAAAAGGCACCGCTAAGCGTGACTCTAAATGATTATCTGTTGCATAGATGCGGCGGCTTCCGCCAGAGGTAGCTCCGAACCATATCATGCCAAAAGCAGGTTCATCCGAAATATGGGCACTTATTTGCATATCACCGTTGTCGGCAAACAACCCGCGATAGCTCTTCGGAATTTTGAATTGGCTAATTTTCCCATTGAATATGAATTGCATTTCATATGCCTCCCCCAAGGCATCCAAGGTTAGAATCTGACTGCCTGTTTTTAGGTTTATGAGTTTGAGGTAGTCAGTGTCTCCAGATGTTTCTGGCTTGCAAATAAGCATGTTACCAGAGTTTCCAGTATGCTCCCCGTTTAGGTTGAAAACGGCGGTCCTTGTTTTTCCCAGATAATAAAATTCTTTTTCTATTGGCTTTCCAAATGCCCTGCCTTCTTTCTCAACAGCAAAACCCATTCCACTAAACCAAGTAAGAGCATTCCTCTCCTCTTTACCCAAGGGAATTAAGTTTTCTTTTGAATCTTTGATAAGGAGCATTTTGTCGAAAAATGGATCTAACACCATCGGAGTTTTTTTAGAGTTCATCCTAACGATTGCTTCAAACTGAGTAAGATTTTTCTTTACAACTGTCATAAATACACCTCTTAACCATATGATATAGTGTTAGAAGATGTATATAAATGTATCTATTAGGATAGAAGCCCCTGAAATAAAGATTCCCGCAACTGGTAGATATTCACTTAAGCTTTTTCTCAAGGTTGAAAAACATGTCATCCACTATTTTCTCAAGAGAGTATTCATGCTTCCAGCCCCAGTCATTTCGCGCCGCCGAATCATCTATGCTATTTGGCCATGAGTCGGCAATTTTTTGCCTCTCGTCTGGGGAATAAGTGCATTCAAAGGCAGGCATTTTGCGCTTTTTTATGTCATCTGCCAATTCCTTTGCGCTAAAGCTCAAGGCGGTAATATTGTAGCTTGTGCGCACGCTTAATTTGGATGCGTCCGCGTCCATAAGCTCCATTATTGCGCGTATGGCGTCCGGCATATACATCATGGGCAAAATTGTATCCTCGCGCACAAAGCAATCGTATTTTCCTTTTGTTATGGCATCGTAAAATATTGCGACAGCATAGTCGGTTGTGCCCCCTCCCGGAGGGGTTTTCCATGATAGAAGCCCGGGGTAGCGCATGCTGCGCACGTCTACTCCGAATTTGTGAAAATAGTAATTGCACAAAAGCTCCCCCGCAACCTTTGTTACGCCATACATTGTGTTTGGCTCAAGCACTGTGCGCTGGGGGGTGTTGTCGCGAGGGGTGGTGGGGCCGAAGGCGGCAATTGAGGAGGGCCAAAATACTTTTATTTTTTGCTCTTTTGCAATGTCAAGCACGTGTTTTAGGCTGTTCATGTTTACATTATATGCAAGATTTGGGTTTTTCTCACCCGTTGCCGAGAGGATTCCTACAAGGTGGAAAATTTGCGAAATTTCCTCTTTTTTAACAAGGGCTTCGAGCTTTTCCTTATTTGTTGCATCCATTATTTCAAATGGCCCGTCCGCGATTGCTTCTGCGGGGGGGCGCAAGTCAAGCCCCACCACATTTTCTTTGCCATGCTTTTCCCGCAATAAGGAAATAAGCTCTGAGCCGATTTGCCCGTTTGCGCCTGTAATTAACATTTTAGCCATTTTACCACCTTGAGAAGATGTAAAATATTTGCAAAAGATAAGTTAAATAAACCAACGTCAGCCTGCCTAAGAATTTACGGCAAAAGGCGAAAAATGAGAAGATGCTGCAAAAAAGAATTAAAATGCTAAAAAATTTTAGTATTGCTTAATCCATGCAACCCGCGCGGCTATGGAGTCGGCATAGCCGGGAGTGCCTCCCCCATTGTAAATGTCTGCCACTTTTTTTATATTTCCCTGCCCCCATTTTCGAGGGTCCAGCTGGTCAAGATACCATTTTTCAAGCTCTGTGAAATTTTTGCCGCCTATATTTTTCACTATCCTGTTAAGATGCTCTGCAAGCTTTAGGTAAATTGCCGCGGAGCACAAATAGATTGCGCGGGATTTGTCATGCGTGGCCTGGTTGAACATTTGCCGGTTTTTATTTAGCGGCGCAAATGAATTTGCTTTTTTCTCATAATATGAAAAAATCCTTTTGTCAAATTTGGAAAAGCCGTAATATGACATGTATGAGTTTATTTTTGCATTCCATTCCGGCTGGTTTAATCCGGCCAGTGTTATGGGAAGAAGCTGCACTATTCCCTCCCCATAGGACTCTCCGCGCGCGTTTATTTTGGTGCTTGCTTTCTCCTCAAAATTTGACTCTGTGCTTATTATAGAGAGCATGAGGGAGGGCTTAATTCCGGTAACCGCCTCGTTGAGGTAGCAGATGCATATTGTTTCCATAAGCTCTTGTGAGGAAATTTTAGGGTTTGTGCCGTTTAGCTTAATGCCTGCAAATTCAAAAGGCTTTGCGCCCCTTTTGCCCCAAAACAGGTTGAAATCGGAGAGGATGTTTCGCCACTCTTTTTCCAAAACATCCTTTGCGCGGCTATCGCTTATTATGCGCACTTTGCCGCCCCAGTCTATTTTTTGCACAATAAAATCCTTCACTCCCGGGCTGGAGAGCATCTGTGAAATTGTGAAAGAGGAGGCGGCTTTTGCTTGCGCAAAATTTCTTTTCTTGCGCAGGGCAGAAGATTCGTCGCCCCGCGCTTTTTCCCCGGAAAGCGCCTGTGATGCGGGAGTGAGTTTTCTTGGCACGGATGAGATTATCGCTTTTCCCTGCGCGTCCCTGTAAAGCTGGAAAATTTGCTCATGCATTTTTTGCGCATCATAATTTCCTGCCATTCCCTCGTTTATTGATTTTTCAAAATGCTCGTCTCCCAGCCCCTCAAAAAGGCGCGCCTGCTCCCCTATGCTTATGTCTTTGCGCGAGAATATGCTTTGAATAGTCTGCTTTGCCCCTTTTATGCTGGTTGCAAGGGAATATGGAAAATAAGCCCTCATCCTCTGTGCCTGCTTTTTGCCGATATTTTCAGGGTTTTCAAACACCTGAAACAAAAAAGCCATGCAAAGAATAGGGAAGGGAAGTTTAAATTGTTTTTATTTGCATGCTTTTTTCACTATTTTCTCTATTTTTGAGAAATTTTCCCCCAAAGAGGCTCCGTCCCGCGCTTCCATTGTGATGCGCACATAATTTTCCGTGCCGGATGGGCGCACAAGAGCCCAGCCCCATCTCTCTTGGCTGTAGAGCCCGTCGGCGCGCGAGGGTGGGGAGAGGGGCCAATGCTTTGAAATTTGAGCCATTGCTTTTTTCTTTTTTGAGTTTGCGCATAAAATTTTGGCGCGCTTTATTGGGTATGCTTTTATTTTTGAGGCAAGGGATGAGAATTTTCCCTTTTGGCAAAAGAGTTGGGCAAAATAAAGCCCTGCCATCAGCCCGTCGGGCGAGCCTGCCCCGTTTTTGAATATATATTCCCCGCAGGGCTCGCCTCCGAAAAGCGCGTTTTTTTCCCGCATTTTTTTTGCAACATTTAAGCTTCCCACAGAAGTTATCTCAAGCAAGGCGTTGTGCGATTCAACAATTTCGCGCAAAGAGAGGGAGGATTCCACTGTGGATACTATTGTATTCTTTTTGCCTGCCTCTCCGGACGCAGAATTTTCTTTTGCGCCTGGTTTTCCTTTTTTTGCGTTTGATAAAATGTCGTCCACTATTAGCGCAAGCTGCTTGTCAAGCCCCAGCACTTCCCCTCTCTCATCAGCTATTATTGCCCTGTCAGCATCCCCGTCATGCGCTATCCCAAAGTCTGCGCCAACCTCGCGGATGCGCGAGGATAGGGCGCTTAAGGTTTCCTGCTTTGGCTCCAAATCCCTGCCAAAAGGCTCGCCGGGGGCGGAATTTATGCTAACCGCTTCGCACCCTGCCGCTTCCAGTGCTTTTGGCATAAGCGCGCAGGCAGACATATTTGCCAAATCAACCACTATTTTTGGCTTTTTTTGCAAAATTAAATTTTTATCAATTGAGGAGAGAAGGAGGGAGAGGTGCGCATCCTGCGCTTTTTTCTCATGATTCTCTATTGCGCCGGCATTTTTCCATAAGCAGATTTTTTGAGTGCGCTTTAGAAGCAGGGATTCTATTTTTTTCTCCTCGCTTTTTTCTATTTCTTTTCCTGCCTCAAAAAGCTTTATTCCGTTGTATTCAGGCGGGTTGTGGCTTGCGGTTGCCATTGCGCCCCGGCAGTTGAGCTTTTTGCAATAATATGCAAGCGTGGGAGTTGCGCAAAGGGAGATATCTATTACGCGCGCGCCTGCGCCGGATGCGCCTGCGGCAATTGAAGCCTTTAGCATGTGGGAGGTGCGCCTTGCGTCGCTTCCTATTATTAGAGGGGAATTTTCTTTTGCAAATATTGAGCCTAAAGAGAGCGCAAGAGCGGGGCTGACCTCCTGCGGGCACAAATTCCTGATTCCCGAAGTTCCAAAAAATTTCATAAGCATATCCCTTGCATCCGCACTAAAAAATGAAAACGGCAAACAATTTAATAAGGTTGTATTTGATAGGTTCGCTAATGGCAAATGGACAGGCGGCTATGGAGTATTTGGTATTGCTTGCAATAATACTTGTAGTGGCGCTCATAGGCATTGTGATACTTGGAGGCTTTGCGGAGGGAGGGGGAAATGCGATGGAAACTTCCTCAAAAGCATATTGGTCAGGCTCTGCCATTCCTTTTGGAATAGAGCAATGGGCGCAAATAAACGACACTCTGTATATTACGCTTGTAAACAAAAGGCCCGAGAGATATATTCTGCGCTCCATTTCATTGAGCGGGGACGTGAAAACCCTTGGGGTTGGCTGGACTGTGGGGCCTAATGCAAGAAAAAACATTTCAATTTCAGGGCTCACCCAGTGCGACAGGGCGGCATATGATTATTTCAGCTATGACATGATATTCAATTACACCACCACAAACGGGGTGGACAGGCTGCAGATAGGCGCAAAGCCTCTTGAGGGAAGCTGCTCTTTCCCGTAAAAAGCCCTGCTTAAAAGTTTTCAGGTTTCAAGCTATAATATGCAGGAGCATTCATGCGGTTTTGTGCTGTTCAGGCAGGTGGACAAAAACCATTATTATCTTCTTATGCACTACAAGGCAGGGCACTGGGATTTTCCCAAGGGGCATGTTGAGGAAAAGGAGAGCATTGAGCAGACTGCCAAAAGGGAGCTTGCAGAGGAGACAGGCATCAGGGACGTGCATGTTTTGCCAGGATTTTTATATGAATATGATTATGAGTTTGGAAAAAGGGGGGGAAGGCAGAAATCAAAGAGAGTTACTTTTATGCTTGCAAGCACTTCTGAGAGCGCGACTCGCCTCTCGCACGAGCATAAGGGGGCGAGATGGGTGCCATATGCAAGGGCGCTAAAAATGCTCACATTTGAGAATGCTGGTAAAATGCTTGTAGCAGCTGAGGCGCATTTGCAAAAATTAAAGGCGGACGAGAGAGCTCAAAAAGAGGGTTCTGCGGAGCAGGCGCGATAGGTGTGCATAAGAGGGGCGGGCGGAAATTTTTTTCTTTGGAATTTGTTTGGGTAGATTTGCTGTTTTTGCCAAAAAACGCTTTTTTCTCTTTTTCGGCATATGACGCAACCTCCCGTATGGGTTTAAAAAATATGGCTCATTTTCCTAGTTTAGAGGTGTGTTGTTGATGGATTTTAAGAAGGCTTTTGAGGCTGCAAAAATGCCTATCATGGTTTTGGTGGCTCTAAATATTGTTTTTGCCATCGTCGGAATAATCCCCATGCTGGGCGTTATTGCAGGAATATTGTCTCTTTTGATGCTGCCTATCGGGCTGCTTCTATACGCATATGCAGGCTATGAAGGGGCAAAGAAATTCAAGTTTGACCTCTCAGGAGGCGCTGCTGCCGGAGCAGTTGCGGCGGTTGTTGCGGGAGTAATTAACTCCATAATAAGCTTTGTGCTCATAATGCTCGGCGTTGGCGCTGCGGCGGCAAGCTTGGCGCAGATGGGCATAGGGGCAGGCGTCGCATCAGTTGCTCTGCTTATTGCACTCGTGATTGGAATAATCTTCGGGGCAGTAATAGGAGCAATTTGCGGCGCGATTGGAGCATTTGTGGGAAAGAAAAAATAAATTTCCCATTTTTTCTCTTTTTTATTTTTATCTTCTCTTAGCTTAAGCTTTTTTTGCGGCAAAATATCCTTTCCTTTCTTTAAAAATAAACAGGCGTGAAATTTGCATATGGAACCTTGCGCTACTCCGGATGCAAATGCTTATATTTATCAATTGATTAATTCAGATATGAAAAAAAAGAAAAAAAGCTTCCCAAAATTCAAGCCAAGAAACCTTGATAGATACCCAAGGCTGGATACTGTTTTGATGGTGGAAAAGGCGATTTATGAGGGAAAAAGCGACCTTACAATAACTCAGATTTGGAAAAAATTGCCAAAAAAAGTGCTTTGGACCACTTATACCACTATTTTGGATTATTTGGAATATTCAGGCAAGATAATGATTGAAAAAGACAGGACAATTACGTGGATTTGGGATCCGGAAGGGATTCGGAAACTGAAAAACAGAGGGCTGGAATGGCATGGGAAAAATTGAGCGCAAAAGGCGCGTGATGTTTGTTGATCAGAATGTAAAGGATGCCCTGCAAAAGCTCAAAACAGGCACATTTGAGCAAAAAAGGCTTTTTGACTCTTTGGAAGAGGCAAGAGATAAATTAGAGAAAAACCCGTTTGTGGGAGTAAGAGTGCAAAAGGCGCTCTGGCCAAAAATTTATGTTAAAAGATACGGGATAAATAACCTGCGGAAAATGGATCTGCCGGAAGGATGGCGGATTGTTTATACCATTAAGGGAAACGAAATAGAAATTGTGGCAATAATTCTTGAATGGTTCAGCCACAAGCAGTATGAAAAAAGGTTTGGCTATAAGTCAGGATAAGCTTTTTTTGCGGAAAACCACCCTTTCCCCTCTTTATAAAGCCCTCTTTGAGCTTTAGAATATGCTAAATCCACCCAAAAAGGATTTGAGCGGAGTTGAGAGAAATGGAAGAGGAAAATTTCGGCGAGGGTGAGATGCCGGAACAGCTTGGCGGGCATGAGAAGGGGATAGCGGCTGAAGCTGGGCAGGGCGGCGCGGCTTCAAAACAGCCGGAGTTTCGCATTGTGCAGCCAGAGTATGACACGCGAGAGGGAAAAACTATTTTCAGGGACGTGGGCGCGATGTGGAAAAATGTTTCCCAAAAGACGGGAAGGGAGTTTTACACCCTTAAAGTGGGAAAGCTTAGGCTTCTGGTGTTTGCAAACCAGAAGCTGCAGGGGTGAGGGAAGGGGAGGGAATAGATAGCATAATATTTAGAGAGGGTGATATAGGTATGTCAAAAAAAGATGCGCAAAGGGCTGTGGTAGTTATGGATGAGGAAGAGGCAATTGCGGCGCCTGCCGGAAAAAAGGCAACCATTTTGGAAGATTTGCCCGGAATTGGCACGGTAACGGCTGAGAAGCTAAGAAAGGCGGGCTATGTTGATTTTGAGAAGATAGCCTCGGCTTCCCCATACGAGCTTGAGGAAGTGGCGGATTTGGGGCTGGAAACGGCTAAAAAAGCAATTGGAGCCGCGCGCGACTGCCTTGAGATGGGCTATGAGACGGCGGATAATATTTTGGAGAGAAGAAAGTCTATAAGAAGAATAACCACTGGCTCCAAAGAGCTTGACGCGCTTATAGGAGGCGGAGTGGAAACGATGGCGATTACCGAGTGCTATGGAAAATTCTCCTCCGGAAAAAGCCAAATTGGCTTTATGGTGGCGGTTACGGCGCAAAAAAAGATTGAGGAGGGAGGGCTTGGGGAGGATACCAATGTGCTTATTATAGACACAGAGAGCACTTTTCGCCCTGAGAGAATAATGCAAATTGCCAAGGCGCAGGGAATGGATGAGGCAAAGGTGCTAAAAAATATCCATGTTGCAAAGGCGATAAATTCGGACCACCAAATAATACTTGTGGATAAGGCGGATGAGATGATAAGAAAGCATAATATCAAGCTTATTGTTGTGGATTCGCTTACCTCCCATTTTCGCTCGGATTATGTTGGAAGAGGCGCGCTTGGCGAGAGGCAGCAGAAATTAAATAAGCACGTGCACCAGCTGCAAAAGCTGGCTGACCAGTATAATTTGGCGGTTTATATCACAAATCAGGTGATGGATAACCCCGGGCTCATGTTTGGTGACCCGACAACTCCTGTAGGGGGGCACGTGCTGGCGCACGCTGCCACCTATCGCATTTACTTGAGAAAGGGAAAGGAGGAAAAAAGGATTGCCCGCCTCATAGACTCGCCTTCCATGCCAGAGGGTGAGTGCATCTTCAAAGTAAGGGCAGAAGGGATTGGGGATTGAGCCCCTTTTCTTATTTTCCTTTTTTTATATTTTTCACATGGCGCGCGCCTCTTTTACCCGTATTTTGCATGCGCCTACTTATTTGTTTATAAATTTCAGCCTGTTAATTCCCCTGCGGCCAGGGTGTTTTTATATGATGAGCATAAAATGCGAAGAATGCAAAAAAGAGATAGCAGACTACAAAAGCATGTCCCAGATAATGGATGAGGACGGTTTTACCCATGCCTTTTGCACAGGGTGCGGCGAGGAAATAAGGAAAAAAATCGAGGAAAGGGACAAGGCGATAAAATAGGGGATGAAGCAGAGCAGGATAAGGGCATTAAGACAAAATAGTGATGGCAGATTAAAATAAGGTTTAAGCTTACCCTGCGACTATCTTGTCAAGGATTTTTATTGCAAGCACAAGAAATACCGCGCCTATTGCAAATATGCGCGGATTCATCTTTATTCCGCCCATGTTGGTGCCTGAGCTGACTCCGAGTATTCCCGCCTGGGACTGGGGCTGCTGAATTGTCATTTTTGCCATAAATATGTTCTCTCTTGAAAGCTTATTAAGTTTTTTAAAATAAAATGCCCGCCAAAACGGCGGGAAATTAAAAGTTCGGGCGCGGGGAGGAGTTTACCAGCCTCCACACGCTCATGTGCGAGACGCCAAAGCGGCGGGCTATTGCGCGCAGGGAAACCGGCTCGCTCCAATATGTTTTAAGTATTTTGTAGCGAACATCTCCGTTGAGGGCGCTTTTTCTTCCCGCAACTTTTGCATCAGAATCAGGGGCCTGTTTTCGCTGCCCACTATACAGGCTTTTATCAGTGTTGCCACCTAAAGGGTGAATGACAAATAAGCCCGTTATAAACAGAATTCGCATTAGAGTAATGCAGCTGTGATAGCTCTATTCGGGACTCTTCTGTTTTTGCCATTTCACTCTCCTCCATCCTTTGCCTTTTTTGGGCGGTTGGTGGACAAATATAAGTAAGCACCGCAATATTAAAAAGGAGTGTAACAGGATGAAGTTCAGTTTTTCTCCGAAATTATTTTCCTTCCTCAAGAAGCGCCCTTGCCTCAATTCCAACCTCCTGGGCTATTTGCGCGGGGGCGCACACAAGAAGAGTGGCTCTTTTATTGGCTGTTGCCTCCAAAGAGGATGCAAGTGGGGAGCGCTCTCCCAAAGTTTTTGCGCCATCATCCCCTATTACTTTTATTTTTGCCTCAGAGGAGAATTTGGGAGGCATGTCAATTAGCACACTGCCGTATTTTTCCTGCAGAATAGAGGAGAATTTCTCGCTCTCTGCCATATCCTTTGCGCCGGCAGTAAGCAAATCCCAGTTTATCTCAAGCGCGCGCTTGAAAAGCCGGCGGGAGAGAAGGGAATCAACCCATTGTTTCGTATCCGGGTATTCCTGCATTTTAAGAAGAAGCTGCATATCCGAATATGCTGGAAGCTCCTCTTCTATTAATTCCTTGGATTGCATATATTGCATAAGAGATTTTTGCAGCATAAGGCGCGCTATGCGCACCGCATGATGGAAATAAACCGTGTGAAACATCATAAAGCGCCCAATCATTAAGCTCTCCGCAGCCTCAAGCCCGCGGTATTGCAAAGAGAGGGTGTTTTGCCAGCAAAGGGTTGCTATTATGCGCGAGTAATCAATAAGCCCGTACGCCACCCCGGTGTAATGCGCGTCCCGCAAAAGGTAATCCATCCTGTCTGCTCCTATGTCAGAGGTTATTATTTGCCCGAAACCTTCCCCAAACGCAAGGGATGCCACTTTTTTTGCATCATAATTCTCATTTATTATGTCGGCAAGAGGGGAGGCGAGAATAAGCTTTTTTCCTATTTGCTCGTGTGTCCCGAATTTTTTCTCAAATATTTGCTCCCCGTCATGCGAGAAAGGGGTATGCCCCACATCATGCAATAATGCCGAGAGGCGAACCATGTTTTTCTCATCCTCATCCAATGCAAGCTTTTGAGCCATTTCCCCTGCCAGATGCATGGTGCCTAAAGAGTGCTCAAAACGGGTGTGCATTGCGCCCGGATATACAAGATAGCTCATTGCAAGCTGGCGCACACCGCGCAGCCTCTGAAAATTTTCTGTATCCACAAGGCGCGCCTCTAAAGAGGAGAGGGTTATTTGCCCGTGCACAGGGTCTCGTATGTTGCGCATAAATAGAATATGTTATAAAAAATATATAAAGCAGGCACACCTAAAAACAACCTTAAAATAAAAAAGAGGGCTTTTTCTAAAAACAAAAATGGCATGGCAGGCAAAATCCCGCAGGCGTGCAAAAGATTTGGTTTTGGAAAAAATTTGCCTTATGCCCTTGCAAATGTGCCTCTTCTTTTCTCTATTGCCTCCCCCTCATCAGCCATTACCATAAGAATTACCATCGCCGCCTCGCGGGTGATATTAAGCTTTGGCCCTATCTCATCAGGGGAGCCAAAGCCCTCCTCAAGAAGGGAAAACACCGCCTTTTCATATTCACGCATAAAGGATTTTCGCAAAACATAATAATTTTTATCAAAGCCGCGCACGCCCTTAACATCATCCCCTTTTAGCTTTTCTTTTATTATAGGCATCATCTGCTTTGCCTCCCCCTCATTTGAGAGAACCATATAGCCGAGCGCCGCCAGATGTTCAAATGTGTTTATTGCCAATGCAGGGCCTGCCAATTTTGAGGGGTGTGAAAATTTGGGAACCTGCTTTTTTTCCCCCAGCCCCCTGCTTGGAAAATATATTTTATTTGGGATGCTATATACTCCCTGCGGATAGCGGCTGTTTTTGAAAATGCCTATTGCTTTTTGCAAAAGAAGGGTTTTTAGTATCTGCTTCTCGGCATCATTTAAGGAATTTAACACATTCTCCTGCGTGCGCTTGGCAAATGGAATTCGCGCAAGCTTTGAGATTATGGCAAGCTCCTCTTTTCCAAGCTCGGATGCGTATGAGCCGCTGTATTCTCCCCCCTGCATGCTGCCGTTTTGGGAAAAAATATTTTTTGCATCCTCTGCAGGCATAAGAAGGAAAACTTTTTCCCCAAGGCGCGCAGCCTCCAGCTCATCAAGATTTTCAAATATGCCTTTTGGAAGGCACACCCACGTGCCGGAGAGGTCGGATTTTATTTTTAGCTTCATAAATATTTGCACCGCATACAAAACTTCATATTTCACAAGCCCGCTTTTGCAATCCTTTTTCATTCCCGCATTTTCATTCCCCTGCTTGCCAAGCCCGCTTTTTTAGCAAGCCCGCTTTTGCAATCCTTTTTCATTCCCGCATTTTCAAGCCCGCGCTTTTTGCTTTATTTTCATCTTCTTAATTTTCATTTTTCAAGCCCGCTTTTTTTATGCAAAAAGCCTTTTTTGCTTTATTTCCCCCTCGGGAGAGCTTTCTGCGAATATTTGCGCCTCAAATAAATATATTTTTGCAGAAGGGGAGGTCCACATGTCACGGGGCAAACCGGCTTTTTCGCACACGCATTGCAAAAATTCTTTTTTTGAGAAATTCCACTCTGTTGCCACCTGAGGCAGCAAAAGCCCGCGCGCCCTGCCGTATTCGATTATCAGCCCGTCTCGCCCTATTTTTATTGCAGATTCCCTCTCTTTTGCGTTTTTTGCATTTAGCGGCTTTGGAATGGAGAGGATGCTTGCCTCCACTATTATTTTTGAAAATTCCTCTTTTTGCAAAGGGGAAAAGCGCGGGTCGCCAAATGCTGCGTGAATTGCCCCTTCTTGCGCAAGAATTCCGATAGATTTGGGCGCCTCTATAAAGCCTATGCAGCCGCGAAGCTCGTGCGAGGGAAAAGTTGATAAAGTTATGAAAATTCCCCTTTTTTCCTCAAACACCCCTCCCATAGGCGCGGGGGGCAGTGCGCTTGAATTAAGTTTTGCCTTTATTGCCAAGCGCGCCGCCTTTACAAGGGTTTTTCCCTCCTCGGGAGAAAGGGATGCCATGCACATATATGCAAATTAAACCTTATAACATTGGCGCAACAAATACAAACCATGGAATTTGAGGATCACATAATAAAGGTTAAAGGGGCGCAAAAAAACATCCTTGAAGAACTTGAGGCGCAATACACGAAAATAGGGGAAAAATTCGGCTATGTGCCTGTGCAGTCCCCTGTTTTTTTAATGCTTAAAAAAAAGGGCTCCCAGGTGGCAATAGAGGCGCAATTTGGCAGGCAGGATGAAATTGAGCGCTCTCTTGCAAGGCTTGTAAAATCAGAATCTGATTTGTGCGTATTTGTTACCTCGTCAAATGCAAGAAGCATGCGCCTTGAGGAGGTGCGCGCCCTTCTTTTGAGAAAATTTACTATAAAAAGCCAAAAATACATATTTATAGACATAGAGAAGGGAAGAAGCATTCGCACAAAGTCTGAGTGGGAAAAATTTTCCAGGGAAGCAAGCCGCCCTGAATGGGCAAGGGCAGGCCCTATGCCGCCGCCCCCTCTTTTTAGGAAAAAACAGGCTTAATGTGTTTATAAAACAATCCATAGAATTACAATATCTATAAAAACCTTCAAGTGCCTAATAATTGCAGTAAAAATGGCATCCCTTCCTATGGCTAAAGACCATAGTGTCCTGCCGTGGGGAGGGGGTCGGGATTAAACCTAAAACCAGGGGGAGGGGTGAAAGCCCTTGTACAAAGTGCTTTGCACTTTGGCATCCCAAATCGCCGAGGCGATTTGTAGGACCCTGCGGTTTAGGTAATGGGGGATTTTTGTGCAAATAAAATTCATATTTTTGATAACTTTGCTTCTTGCCTCTTTTGCGTTTGCGCAAGGAATGGAAGCGTCCGGAGACGTGAGCGTGCAGTATGTGCAGGGAGGGCTTGAGCTTGAGAGAATATTGCAAATAAAGCCTGCCACAACTGTTTATGCCGCCACAGGAGCCATGGTGCAGGCATATGAGAGCCATATTACAATTATTGTGAAAAATGTTGCGCAGGATGCAAAGAAAAACCTTATTTTAGAGGAAGATTTGAGCTATTTGCCCCCGAATGCGAGGATAACATATGTGATTTCTCCGGACATCTCTGATGGAAGAGGGGCAAAATGGAATATTGACTCGCTTTTATCCGGAAAAAGCTTTGAGATAAAATTCAGCGTTCCTGCAATAATTCCTGCGCAGAGGGTAAAGCAGCTTCCTGCGCCAAAGGTTTACTTTGAGAGCGGAGGGTATGAGCTTGTTGTGCCTGCAAAAGTTAGCAAAGGGGATGGAATAGAGCTTGAGGCAAAGTCTGCGGCAGGGATGCCTGTTCCGGGCGCACTTATTTATGTCACTTACCCCGATGGCAGGGAGAGCGCTGTTGCAACAGGGGCGGATGGAAAAGTGAAAATTTTGGCAGAGCTTGAGGGAGAATACTTATTTCAGATGCAAAGCGGCGGGCAGGGCGCAAAAACGATTGCAAGCATTATAGAGGAGAGCGTGCCTGTGCAGCCGGATATAAAAGAGGAGGCGCAGGAAGAGGCGGGCTTTGACTTTTTGGGGGCAATAATTTCCGCATTTGCATTCGCGATAGGCGCGATTGTGATAATTGCAATATTATATTCAATATACAAATACCTCACCGCCCCTGTTGAGGATGAGGAGGGCTCGCCCTTGCCGCCTGCCCCTGCAACAAAGATGCCTACGCACGAGGTTGATGGAGAGCGGATGCAGATGGCGCAAGAGGATGCCAAAATGCTTGGCAGGCAGGCAGATTATGAGTATGCGCAAAAAAAGGAGAGATACCCCAAGCCCCCTCAAGAGCCGAGCGAGAGTGAAATTGAGGAGGGCACGCGCGAGCTTTTGCTAAAGAGAAGGGGAAATAAAATTTACCCGGAAGAGGCGCAGGGAGAGCAGACAATTATATATGAGCCCCCGCACTCGGCTTTTGAGCAAAGCACTGTTGATAAAGAGGAAGAATATTCTTCGCAAGAGGAAAGTGTGGCGCAAATGCAGGATGGAAGGCAGGAGATGCGAATAGATGATTCGCAGGAAGAGCCACAGATGCATATAGATGACGAGGCGCGGGCAGAAGCGGCTGAAGAGGAGATGGATGAGGCGCCCGCACCCAAAATGCAGGAGGATATGGAATCTGCCACCCAGGATGATTACTCTGCGCAGGATGATGATGCCTCTTTTAAGGAAGAGGATATTGATGATGAGGCAATTCAGAAAACAATTGCAGAGCTTGAGCAGCTTCGCGCCCAGCTAAAAACAGGCATGAAAGAGGAGAAGTTCCCGCAAGAGGAAGTCTCTGAGAGCGATATTGAGCAGCTTGTTGAGGAAACAGAGGATGAGATGCAAATAATTCGCCCCATAGCAAAAAAAGCGCCTGCAAAAATTGCTAAAAAAGAGAAGGCGTCAAAAATTGTGAAGAAAGCAAAAGCTGCAAAAAAGGCAAAGCATTCCAAAGAAAAGAAAAAGAACACAGAGGCAAAGAAAGGCAAACGCAAAAAACGCTAAAGCTTCTATTTTTTTAATTTAGGCGTATAAGCTAATTTATGGAAGTTGAGAAGGCGCCCGACATACAGGGCGAGGTTGAGAAGATAATAACAACATTGAGCAGCGCGCACCTGAATCAGCACCGCATAATTTGCATGCGAAGCCGCGGCGCCAAGGCAAATGCATATGCGCGAATTTGGAATTTTCCCAAAATTTGGCAAAAAGCCCTTGATATTTCCACTTTTTACGTAATAGAGGTCTTGCACGAGCATTTTGACTCCTTGCCCCAGGATGAGAAAGAGCAGGTGCTAATACATGAGTTGCTGCACATTCCAAAAACGTTTTCCGGCGCCCTTTTAAGCCACGGGCACCCTTCCGCGCCTGTGAATAAAAAAAGGACTAAAGAGCTTTGGAAAGAGTATAGGAAAAAGCTGGAAGAGGCAAAGCAAAAAAGGCTCTAATTTTTTACTTAAAAAAGCTTATTTTAATCAAATGCGAATTTGCTTAATTTTATCCAGTTGGGCTCATTATTTTGCACATATGCAAGCACAATTTCCATTCTTAGCTGGCGTGCGGCAGTTATTTGCACCTCAATGGATTTGAGAGATGCTTGCCAATTTTTTGGAAGAAGGAAAATTAGGGTTTGCGCCCTTTCCTGCTCCCGCCCTACTCCTCGCGCATGCACCCGCCAGTATTGGGGGGGTGAGGGGGAGAGGCGCACTACCCTTCCCCTCTCTCGCAAATGCTTGAAAAGGGCATATTGCTCTTGCAAAGAAGGCAATTTGGCAATAACTTCCCCGTTTGCGCCTTTTCTGGCATTTTTTGCGGGCTTGTTTTTTTTATTTTTGGCGGGAGCAGGGCTTTTTTTGTTTTTTTCAGACAAGTGTTTTTCCCCTTCAATAAGAATTTTTTTAACATCCATTTTATTTTTTCCCTGCATTATCGGCAAAAGTGAAGTTTGGCTGACATATGCAGCTTCTAAAGGGTGCAAAATTACATCTTTGCCCTCGCGCCTTCCAAGCCCGCACTGCAAAAGCCGCAATGCCTCGCTCTCATTTGAGGAGAGAAATTTGTGTCCCTTATATTCTGCCATGCAATAGTTTGCATAACAACTTGTTAAAAGAATTTCTGTATCAAATATAGCTATGCTAAGGCTCTATAACACCCTAAGCCGCAAGGTGGAGGATGTAAAAAAGAGGAAAGGAAAGCCCCTTTTTGTGTATGTTTGCGGCATAACCCCATATGACAACTGCCATTTGGGGCATGCGCGCACCTTTATTGCATTTGATATTATGCGAAGGTGGATGCTGCACAGCGGATATAATGTGAAGTATATACAAAATGTCACAGACATTGATGACAAGATAATAAAGAGGGCTAAAGAGAGGAAAATGCAGCCGCTTGAGCTCTCTTCCAAATACGATAAAAAGGCAAGGGAGGAAATGAAAGCTCTAAATATTTTGGAAGCAGATGAGATGCCAAAAATATCCCAAAGCATTGAGCAGACATTGGCACTAATACAAAAGCTTGTTGACAAGAAAATTGCCTATATTACAGCTACAGGCGTATATTATGATATTTCAAAATTCCCAGGGTATGGAAAGCTCTCTGGGCAGGATTTGCAAAAAATAAAAGTTGGGGCAAGGATAGAGGTTGATGAGCAGAAGAGAAATCCCGAGGATTTTGCCCTCTGGAAGCTTGAGGAGAGCCCCGGCGCCACCTATGAATCGCCTTGGGGGCGGGGGCGGCCCGGATGGCATATTGAATGCTCTGCCATGTCAATGCATTCCACCGGAGGAGAGCCGCTTGACTTGCATTGCGGGGCGCGGGATTTGATATTTCCCCACCATGAAAATGAGATAGCCCAGAGCGAGGGGGCAGGATATAAGCCTTTCTCGCGAATGTGGGCGCACACAGGCTTTTTGACTGTGAATAAGGAGAAGATGGCAAAGTCTTTGGGAAATTTTGTAACCATTGCAGAGGCATTGAAAAAATGGGATGCAAATGTGCTGCGCCTTTTCTTTTCTTTGGCGCATTACCGCTCGCCGATTGATTTTTCTGAAAATGCGATAGAGGGGGCAAAAAATGCGCTTGAGAATGTGCGCCGCTCTCTCTCTGTAATGGAGGGGGAAGGGGCAGCGCCAGATGAGATGGAGGAGGGAGATTTGAATGGCGCCACCACAGCCGCAATAAAAAGTTTCTCAGAGCATATGGATAATGACTTGAACACCCCGCTGGCTTTGGCAGAGCTTATAGAAATTTCCAAGCGCATCGCACGTGTGCGGGCGATGGGAAAATGCTCGCGCGCATGCCTTGAGAAAAACGCGAAAAAAGTGGCTGAGGCATTTGCGATATTAGGGATAGAAGTTATGCCTGCAGAGGCGGCGGGAAAAGCTTCCGGAATAGATGAGGCGGAAATAAGCAGGCTTATTGGGGAAAGGGAAGAGGCGCGCAAAAAAAAGGATTTTGCAAAATCAGATGCCATAAGAGATGAATTGGCAAAAGCAGGAGTAATTTTGGAAGATGGCAAAGATGGCGTGAAATGGCGCTATGCTTGAGATTTTTTCTAAAACACACCCTAATAAACCTCCTTTTCCTGAAAATAAACAGGTGATAGCTTGATTTTGCCAAAAGCGCCTGTAGAGCGGCTTATAAGAAGTTCGGGGGCAGAGAGAGTTGCAAATGATGCCTCTATGGAGCTTACCTCAACTCTTGAGAGAATAGGCTACAAAATAGCAGAACAGGCAAAAAGATATGCCCACCATGCAGGAAGAAAAACCGTTGTAAGCGGAGACATAAAATTGGCTGCAGAGGAATGGGTAAGAAATCTATAGGCTTATTTTAAGGGTTTTGGAATCTGCTGATTCCCCTTTTTCAAATTTTGGCTTTTGCCCCTCATTTATTGAGGCTATTATTGTCTCAAGGCGGGCTAAATTTTTCTCAAGCCATTGGCAGGCGCCCTCAAGCGTTTGTATTTTTGCCTCTGTTTTTTTAAGAGCTTTTTTTTGCTCATCAAGGCGATGAAGAAGCTTTTTCTCTTTTTGGCTTAATTCGTTTTGTGTATTCGGGCCCTTGTCAATATGCTCAATAGCTTGCGAGAGGGTGGAAAATTTATTTCCTTCCTTTCCCTCAAGAGGCATAATGGAGGGCTCTTCTGCATATGCAAAAAAATGCGGATTTTCAATTGCTTCCCCCATGCATTTTAGAAGGCGCTTTAATTTTTCCCCTGAAATAGAGGCTGCCGCTTCCTCTTCCCCTATTTTTGCATTTGCAAGTATTTTTGAGGCATATTGCTTATTTAATGAATTTTTTTGCAATAAGGAAAGAATTTTTGCATCCCCCACCTTTTGCGCTGCCAAAAGAAAGCTTTTCTCATCAGAGAAATTAACCCCTTCTCTCCCATCCGACCATTCATAAATTTGCCCTGCGCGAAAATGGCGCTTTTGCGAGAGGTCGTATGTATAAGGGCGGATTATTTTATCGTTTTCAAGCAAAAGCAAATTTCCGTGGGGAAAAGTCTCAAACACAAGGCGCATGTTGTTGGAAAAATCAAGAAAAAATATAGCGTCATTATTATGCTGGCAAAAGGCTCGCAAAAATTTATTGCAAAGCTGTTTTCTTAAAAACATTGCATAAGGAGAAGGGTTTTGCGGAGAGGGAGGGGGATTCTCGCTAATATAGAAGTATTTTCCAATTTGTATTATGAGGGATTTTTTGCCAAACACAAGGCGAAATTTTCCTGGCGCCAATTCATATGCCCTCTCAAGCCTCCCCCCCACTAAAGATTGGGCCTCTTTTAGCAATATTGAATATTCTGCGCCGCATAAGGTGCGTTTCATAAAAAGAATATGAGAATGCGCCTTTATATTCCTGCACGCCAAAAAAACCCCTTACCCCCGCATTCTATTTGTGGCGGGGGCAGAATGGCTGGAAAGAGGCAGTTTACACTTTTATGCAATAGAAATTTTTGCGGCTGCGCTTTTCTCGCGCATTTTGGAAAATAGCTGCCTTGCCTGCGGAATAATAAATGCTGTGGAGGAGACAAGCAATATTGCCACCCACTCACTTACTCCAAGAGGCACTGTCTTGAATAATGCGTTTAGCGGGGTGTATAGCACAACTATTTGCAATAAAATGGAAATTATTATAGCCAGGCTTACAAATTTGTTTTTTATAAAGTCAAAGCAGAAATTTTGCGCCTTATAGGTAAGCACATGAAACATCTGGAAAATAATGAGGGCGCTAAATGCCACAGAGTTTGCAATTGCGCTGCCTATTCCGTAGAGGCTGTAAAGGAAAAGGGTGCCTGCCCCCATAATGCACCCTAAAAGAAGCACATTTTCCACCATATTGGAAGTTATGATATCCTCATGCCTCCTGCGCGGAGAGGCAGCCATAATGTCTTTTGAGTGGGGGTCAAGCCCTAATGCAAGCCCGGGCAAGCCGTCTGTGAGAAGGTTAATCCAAAGTATTTGTATTGCTATAAGGGGCAATGGCCAGCCTATTATTACTGCAATAAATATTACAAGAAGCTCTCCTAAGTTTGAGGAAAGGGTATATTGCACAAATTGGCGTATGCTCTCATATACCCCCCGCCCCTCTTCCACTGCGTTTACTATTGAGGCAAAATTATCATCAGTTAAAACCATATCAGAGGCTTCGCGCGCAACATCTGTGCCCATAAGCCCCATGGCAACCCCTATGTCTGCCTTTTTCAGGGCCGGCGCATCATTTACCCCGTCCCCCGTCATTGCCACAATATGCCCGCGGGCGCGCAAAGCGCTTAATATGCGCACCTTATGAGAGGGGCTTACGCGCGCAAATATTCTCACCTTCTCAATTATTTTTGAAAGCTTGGAATCATTCATTCTCTCAAGCTCAGAGCCGTCAATTGCCAAATCCCCCTCTTGCAAAAGCCCTATCTCTTTTGCAATTGCAATTGCTGTTAGCTTGAAATCCCCTGTAACCATTATGGTGCGAATGCCTGCCTTTTTGCATTTTGCAATTGCTGCCCCGACTTCTGGGCGGGGAGGGTCTATCATTGCCTGCAAGCCGATAAATACAATGGATTGCTCTGCGTTTGCGCTGGGAGAGGATGCAGGCATCTTTTTATAGGCAAATGCAAGCACCCGCAAAGCAGAGGATGCCATTTTTTCATTTGCTTCCAAAATTTGCCTTCTCTCTTTTGCATTTATTTTTTTTGCTTTGCCGTTTTTTAAAATATATTTGCATTTTGAGATAATTACGTCCGGCGCGCCCTTTACATATGCTATTTTGCCCTTTCCTTGCCTGTGAATGGTGCTCATCATTTTTCTTTTTGAATCAAAGGGAATCTCATCTATTCTTGCAAAGCGCGCATCGATTTGCTTTTTGCTTATTTTCATTTTGGATGCAGAGGCAAGAAGCGCCGCCTCCGTAGGGTCGCCTAGCATATGAAACTTTCCTTTTTTCTTCTCAAGCTTGGAGTCGTTGCAAAGCGCGCCTGCAATAAGAAGCTCTCTCAAATCCGCGCCGCCTGCGCTTCCTCCGCCATCATATGAGAATTTTCCGCTAGAGGAGTATCCCTCTCCGCTAACGGAGATGAATTTTCCCCCTAAAAATATTTTTCTTACAGTCATTTCATTTTTTGTCAATGTGCCTGTTTTATCTGAGCAGATAATATCTGTGGAGCCGAGGGTTTCGACAGAGGGGAGGCGGCGTATAAGCGCATGCCTTTTTACCATGCGGCTGACACCAAGCGCCATGGAAATTGTGACAATCGCGGGAAGCCCTTCAGGCACTGCCGCAACCACAAGCGCGACAGAGGCTAAAAACAGGCTGCTTATGTTTTCAGCAACAAAAGAGCCTGTGCTAAAGTAATCGCGTATCACCCCTGTTGCAAATACTATTGCGCAAAGCGCCAGCACCGCATAGCCTATTGTGCGCCCCATGCGCGAAATTTTTACCTGCATCGGAGTGTCCCTTTCCTTCTCCCCTGAAATAAGGGACGCGATTTTTCCCATCTCTGTATTCATTCCTGTTGCGCACACCAATGCTTTTGCCCTCCCCCTTGCAACATTTGAGCCCATAAACACCATGTTTGCCATATCCTGCAAAGAGGGTGAGCCTCTTATTGCCTCAAAATGTTTTTTGGAAGGGTTTGACTCTCCTGTAAGCATTGACTCATCTATTTGCAATGACGCCTCCTCCAGAATGCGCGCGTCTGCAGGCACCCTCATGCCTGCCTCTAAAATTATTATGTCTCCTGTAACAAGCTTTCTTGAATCTATTTCAATTTCATGCCCGTCTCGCAATACCCTTGCTTTTGGCGCGCTTAATTTTCGCAAAGCCTCGATTGCCTTCTCTGCCTTGTATTCCTGCACAAAGCCAAGGACAGCGTTTAGCACTACTATTACAAGAATTACTATTGCGTCAAATTCCTCCCCTATTAGCGCGGATACGGCGGCAGCTACAATGAGAATAAGCACCATAAATGATTTGAATTGCCTTAAAAAAATTGCAATGGGGGAGATTTTCTTGCCTTCCTGCAAAATATTTTCCCCTTCGCGCAAAAGCCTTCTTGACGCCTCTGCAGAGCCAAGCCCCTCAAATTTGGAATTTAGCTGCTCCAAAGCCTCTTTGGCGCTTATATTATAATAATTCCCCATTTTCTTTCCCGAAAAATCCTATGCTGGCAACATTTATAATGTTGAAATAAGGGCAAACTCTTTATTTACTGCGCAGGGCATAATAATTGCATGAGCTACCTTAACGCACAGGCGCCTCTTCCCCGCCAATACCAGAGCGATATTGCTGATGCAGTAATTAATGGAGGCTCGGCGCTTGTGGTGCTTCCCACAGGAATGGGAAAAACGCTTGTTGCTCTGCTTGTGGCAAATAAAAAATTAGATGAGGGAAACGTGCTTTTTCTTGCGCCCACCCGCCCCCTGGCGGCGCAGCATGAGCAGGTGTGCAGAAAATGGCTTAATTTAAAAGAGGAGGAAATTTCCCTTGTAAGCGGGCTTATAAGCGCAAAAGAGCGCCCGAAAATATATGCCAAAGAGCCGAAAATTCTCCTCTCCACCCCGCAAACAATTGCAAATGATTTGGAGGCAGGCAGGCTTAAGTGGGATTTTTCATTATGCATATTTGATGAGGTGCACCGCGCGGTTGGAAAATATGCGTATACAAAAGTTGCAAAAGAGGCGCTGGCGCACAATACGATGGTGCTTGGGCTTACCGCATCCCCCGGCGCGCAGAAAAAGAAAATTCAGGAAATTCTGGATGCTTTGGGAATAAAGAATGTGCAGATTCGCACCCATGAGGATGAGGATGTAAAAAAATACATAAAGCAATTGCAGATAAAATGGATAGAAGTGCCCCTTACTTTGGATATTTTGCAGATAAAAATGCTTCTTGAGAAAATGGCTTCCAAATATTCCACCACGCTTAAAAAAATGGGATTTTTTGCAAAGTTTAACACAAAAAAAAGCATGGCAGAGATGAGGGCGAAAATTCTTGCCTCAAATTCAAAATTAAAGTATTCTGCCATCTCGTTTCATGCAAGCCTTTTTAGCTCGGTGCATATGCTTGAATTGCTTGAGACTCAGGGGGTGCAGTCTTTGCGAAAATTCATCTCCCGCGTAAAAGAGAGGGATGAGAGCAAGGCGCAGCAGCGCATTCTCTCTGATGCGAATTTTGCGGAAGTTGAGAGATTGCTTGAAAAATGCGCAGAGCACCCAAAGCTTGCAAAGCTTGTGCAAATAATAAAAGAGAGGCCTGCGGGGGAGAAATTTATTGTGTTTTCACAATACCGGGACCAGGTGGATGTAATATGCAAAGAGCTTGGGGATGCCGGGCTTTTGTGCTCCGCCTTTATGGGCAAAAAAGGCGGCGTGACGCAAAAAATCCAGGCAAAAACAATAGAGCGGTTTAGGGAGGGAAAATTTGACATACTTGTTGCAACTTCCATAGGCGAGGAGGGGCTGGACATCCCGTCTGTTGATAATGTGATATTTTTTGAGCCGGCGCCATCTGAGATAAGGGCAATACAGAGAAGAGGGCGGGCTGGCAGGGCAAAAATAGGAAACATGTTCGGGCTTATTGCAAAAGGCACCCGCGATGAGGCGTTTTTCTGGGCATCGAGGAAAAGAGAGGAGAAAATGCAAAAAATAGTCGGGAAGATGAGCCTGCAAAATTCATATGCAAAAAAAAGAGAGGAAGAAAGCTGTGGGGAAAAAGAAAAAGAATCCGGAAAAAAAAGGGCGGGGAAAGAAAAAGGCGGGGAAAAAGATTCAAAATTCAAAAATAAAGGAAAGAAAGCGGCGGGGCAGAGCAGGTTATCTGATTTTTAGAATTATTCCATTCCTGCATCAGGGTCAAGCAAAAGGGGAGAGGGAATTCCTGTAAATATTACAAATGCCTCAAGCTCGCCTTTCTTTGACTCATCAACGCGCGCGCCCCATGAAACATTTACATTGTCAGGAAGCTTTGACATCAAAAGCTCTCCCGCCATTGTGGCGTCCCCAAGCTTCAAATCATCCCCGCCCGTAAAATGTATGAGCGCGCCGGATGCGGCAGAATAATTCACAGTAAGAAGAGGGTGCTCAAGCACGTTTGGCACTATGCTGTGCGCCTTCATGGGGCCGGACGCCCAGCCGGTGGACATCATGGATAGCCCCTTGTCGCGCGTTATGGCGCAAATGTCTGCAAAGTCTATATTCATTAAAGATGGCTCAAGGATTGTTTTGCTTATTCCTGCGACAGCGGTTTCCGCGACCTCATCAGCCATCGCGAATGCCTCCTCTACAGGGATGTTTCCCATCCAGTTTACAAGCAAGTCGTTCTCTATTACCACCAATGAGTCGCAAAAGTCTGTTAATTTACTTATTCCTATTTGCGCGATTCTTATTCTTCCCCTCTCAAGCGCGAAAGGGAAATACACAAAGCCGAGCACCAGCGCCTTTTGCTCTTTTGCTATTTCTGCTATTACTGGCGCGGCTCCGCTTCCAGTTCCGCCTCCCATTCCTGCCAAAATAAAAACCAAATCAGCGTCTTTTACGCATTCCTCTATTTTTGCTTTGGCGGAGAGGGCGGCGTCCCTTCCGATATCTATTTTTCCCCCGGCTCCAAAGCCCTCTGTAATGCTTTTGCCTATTATTACCCTCTCTATTCCTTCTGGAAGAATGCCAAGCGCTTTTTTATCAGTATTAAATGCGATTAATTTTGCGCCCTTAAAGCCTTTTTTTGCAAGGCGGGTTAGGCTGTTGCATCCGCCTCCGCCAACTCCTGCGACTACAAATTTAAGATTGCCGTCTTTATCAGCCATAATCTCACACCAAAAATATTTGATAATTTCAAAATATAACCCTATCTAATACATAAAATTTCACTACTTGCCCCATAATAGCACCTATTTAAAGGCAAAATACATAATAAATTCGGCAGGATAGGTTGGGCGGCTAGGGGCCGCCTGTTAGCGCAAACCCCCTTCAGGCGCAACTAAAATGCCTTGGGCGTATGAGGTGTTTATTCAGTGCGTGAGACAGCCGGCGTCGAAGCCATGCCTGCATGGGCGGAATTGTAAGCGAACCTGGTCAGACCGGAAGGAGCAGCCATAAGTTTTGCAGCCCCGTGCTTTGCAGTTAACCTGGTGGAGCTTGGCTTTTCAAAATGCAGGAATAGGCATTTTATGCTACCTTGGCTCCTCCTGCCACTTAAATTTATTTTTCATAATGTTTTTCATATACTATATTATTTCCTTTTTGTGCTATTTTCTCAAAGCAGGCGGCAGGAATAAAATTATTTTCACATTCGCCTTCCCTTAGCACTACAAAATCATAATTATCGCATATTAAGCTCCAGTTTATTGAAGAGTAGTATTCTTGCCAGTAAATGCATGCATCATTTTCCTTGTTTGAAAATAAGTGCTCTATAAACGCCTCGCCCCATGCGCTTACCTGCTCTCTTGCATGCATATTTTCATCCTTGTATTTTATTGGAGAATATTTGTATGCAAACAAATCAGGCGAGTAGATGTTTTTCTCAATTGCCCAATACCCCCAGGTGTGCAAAAGAGAGGAAGGTGGGGATTGGGTTTTTATTAATGATGCGAATCCTTCGCCGGTTGCAAATACTGCCGAGCCCTCATGCATAAAAGAGGAGAGTGAATCTATTTCCCCCAAAGTTGGCTGCAATTTCTCCCATTGTAAAAATGTAAGGTAGGTGGATGCAAGCAAAAGCAAAAATGAGATTGCCCCTATTTCCAAAAATATATTTTTTGAATTTTTTAAGGAGGCTATGGGATGAAAGAGAAATGCGATTAAAAATATAGCGAAAAAAGGCCAAAAACGCAGCTGGATAAACTGCCAGCTTGAAATCATTTCCGGGAGAAGAAGGGAGAGAAGCAAAAAGAAAATCGCGAAAAGCGCCCAAAGCAGGCACCATTTGGGCAGGTGCATTTTGTTTTTTGAATATAAAATAAGCAAATACGGCGCAAGAATCATTGCAAAAAGCGCGGAAGGGACTGCCGGCGCAAGCACAAACAAATACCCTAAATTCCCCTCCAAGGGGTTGAAAATAATATAAGAGGCAGACGAGGAGCCCTCAAAAAATTCAAGCAAAGAGAGGAGAATCAGCAGGACAGCCGGCAAAAAAGGCGTGAATTTTAGAAAAAAATCCTTTCCAAATATTTCTTTTATTCCATTTGCAGCATTTCCAAAACCGATAAATTTTCTTTTTTGCAAGGCAAAATTGTTTTTTTTCTCATTTTCCGCCCTATTTGCAATAAAAGCATAAAAAAGAAATGTTGCCGCCGCAAAGCCGATTAATACTATTGCGCTTATTATGTGGGCAGAATATGTGAGAAACGCAAGAATAAGCATTATTGAAAATTCGCGCATGCCTGTTTTTTTTGGCAATATTTTCATCCAATACCCTGCCGCAAATAAAAATAATGAGATTGAGAGGCAAAAGTTCGCAAAACCCATGCTGAAAAAGAAATTATATGCAAAAAGCGCGCCGATTAGCCCGAGGGGCGCCATATTTTTATTTAAAGAGGAAAAGAAATAGCTTGCGCCCCATGGAAGGGAAATCAATACTATTGAGAGCGCTATCCTTCCTGCCAAATCAAGCCCTGTTATTTTTGCAAATATTAGCACTATCCAGAAAAACAATGAATTTGTGTTAAATAACCCTAAATTTGATTCTATGTAAGTGTTTATGCCTGCATCATTTTGCAAAATAAAATGCATGCTTGCCAGATGGTTGGGGTAGTCGTTGAGGGGAAGGTATTGAAAATAGAAAATAGGGAGAATTAGGAGAATGGAGGCGAATGCCTGAAGCCAAATCCATAAAGGGATATTCTTTAGACGCATTAAACAACCTAATAGATGCAAGGTATAAAAAGGATTTTCGCCGAGGGGGAGAACCACAACCACCTGTGGTTGGGGTGATTTTGCGCTTGCGCAAAACCCCTGAAGGCGCGAGAGAAGAGAGCGCCGAGGGGGAGACAACCAGCTTTGCTGGTTGGATTTTGCGCTTTTGCGCAAAACCCCTGAAGGCGCGAGAGAAGAGAGCGCCGAGGGG
>PFCD01000004.1:35755-42901 GCA_002778455.1 Candidatus Micrarchaeota archaeon CG10_big_fil_rev_8_21_14_0_10_45_29
AGCCCTATTTTATGCTCAACCTCCGCAAGCGATAGGCTTGCCGACTACACAAAAATAGAAACAAAAACACCCAATTCTGGAAATTCCAAAATTGGAAGCGGAGTTTGAAGCAATACTACACGCTTAGCTGGTGTGAATTCACCAGCTTTCGTGTCCCGTTTCGGGTATGCCCTGAATACAAAAAAGGGAGCAAGAGGGGTATTTTTTCCAAAAATACCCAGCTTGCAAGGGAGCCCTACAAAAAAGGGATTCCAAAATTGGAAGAAAAAAATTGGGGTGGAAAAATGGGAAAAAACGTCCCTCCTGGACAAAAAGATGTGCATGTGTTGGTGCCAGAGCAGTATGTGCAGGCCGCAGAATCAGCCGGCTACAAAAAAGGGCAGGCAGTCATAATCGCCATGCGCGAGAAATTCGGCGGTATACTTCCAAATTCTGTTTTCAAGGAAACTGCTATGTATGAAATTGGCTCGCTTGAGGAGGCAATAAAAAATTGCAACACAGACCGGGCGCTCCATATCCTCGCAAAATTAAGGCAGGGAGTAGGGAAACTCGCAAGCTGAGGAAAGTTTATGCAGACAATAAAAAAATGCAAACAAATCCGCACCGTGGAGCTTGAGGAATTTCAGGCACGGCATTTGAATTTGCTTATGCTCAGGAAATCTCTTGAGGGAGTGGTTAGGATGGACGCAGAAACGACTGAAAGATTTGAGAAGGCAGAGAAAAGGCTTGATGCCTTAGAGGGAAAAAAGCCAGCTCCTGCAGCTGCGCAGCCGGCGCCGGCAAAGGAAGTAAAGCAGGAGGGGGCAACCCCCTCCACTTCCTCTTAAGGGCTGAGCTTATGAGCATGCTTTGCAAAACCTGCGGCAATTTGTGCGACCTGCATTGCAGCAGATGCGGCACTCCGACGTGCTTGACATGCGACTGCAGGAAGTGCGCTTATGACGCCCTAGAGAGTGAATGACGTGAGGGGGAGAAAAAGAATCTGCAAAAGATGCAGGGGATGGTGCAGCTGCCCAAAAGCACCAGCGCCACATGAGCCAGACTGCGAGCACCGGAAAGGGGAGGCTCCAGAAGGGAGGCACTGTTCATACTATGCTCTCGGAGGAAAATAAACATGGCCCATAAATTTTCAAGAAACAGTCTCACGCGCGCAAAGAAGCGCAGGACATGCCCCCACTGGAAAATAGACGGGGCGCATGTCAGCGAGTGCTACAAATGCCGCTCCTTTCAAAAACCACCTTGACAAGGAGAGGGTTAGCCGGCCACCCAATCGGTTAACCCTATGTATTTCTAAATGTTGCTTTTTCAGCCCAAAATGATGCCATCCCTACAAGAAATTCTCAACAAATCCGAGCACGCCGTGATTACTATGATGGGCTTGCCCGGCACCGGCAAGTCATACTTAGGCGCTAAAATTGATTTTCCGCAGGCAGATAAAATTATTTACTTCGACATGGAGCATGCTTTTGAGAAGCACGTGCCTGGCCCTAAAGCCATCCTCCGGCTCTCCCGCGTTCCCAGCGCCGCCGAAATTTACAGCTTTCTTGCAAACAGCAAGCAAAAAAAAGTCATCATAGACGCCTCCGACTTCTTGGACCCGGACGAGCTCGTGCAAGTCGCTGACGCAGTTTGCGACGCCCTCCTCACTGGCAAATTCGGAAAGGTGGCTCTCATATGGGATGAAATCGGAGAAGCCCTTCCACAGTGGGGGCAGAAGCAATCCAAGAAACTTGAAATTGTTTTCAGGCGGGGCAGAAACAGAAATATTTTATGGCGTGTAGGCATCACACAGCGCCCGGCAAAATACGCAAAAAACGCCCTTGCGCTCTCAGCATGGTATGTAATTTTCGCTCTCAAGCATCCTCTTGACCTCAAACAAGTGGAAGACGTGCTTGAAACCGAATTGAATCGAGAAAAAATTAAACAACTGCCTGTGGGCGCATACTTGCTCACTGACGGCGTTGAGGAGCATTGGGTGATGGCATGATGCAAGAGATATCCGGGTATTTGCTGCCGCAGGCGCTGGAATTTTTGCGCAAGGCGCGGGCACTAAAAATAGAAAAGGACGACGGCACGGTGATGCGCGTCCTCATCAATTTCAAAAGCCCCATGGACATAATCCGTGGGCGTTTGCTTTTGTCCGGGTCCATGGCCCGAAAACTCAGGGGTGAGAAAAATGCCAAAGAAAATAAGCAAGGAGATAGGGGAGCAGCTGCGCCTTCTGAAGGCGAACGGCTCGACATACAGGGAGATGGCGCACATAATTTTGGACCAGCACAAGCTGAACCTGCGCCCAAACAGCATCCGCAATTGGTTTTACCAGCAGAAGATGATGCGCCCGCCCAAAATGATTCCTCAGCCCCAAGTGATGCCCACAGCACCGCAGGTACAACAGGTAATACCTCCAACGACAGAGAATAGAAGTGTCATTATGGACATAGACGACCTGCCGATGCCAGAACCCGACCCCATCACCCAGCAAGAAGCGGCATCACTGCAAGCTGCTGATGAGGTTTATACTCTCCCCACCTCAAAGCCCCAAAGCCAATTCCAGCGAATGAGCGAGGACGAACAGAAGGAGACAATAGAGTCCCTTATCGACGTTTACGTTGATACACAAGACATTGTTTGGGAGCAAATAGGCGCCCCGAAAATAGGGGAAACCGGCAAAAATGCCCTGCGCCCCCCCATGCGCCGCCTTCTCAAGTGCCTCATGCCCTACTATGATGAGCTTATTTTTGCAGGGGGGGTGTTTGTCGTCGTGCAGGGGGGCATAATAGCCACCCGCTGGAAATATATACAGCCCATTATCAACGGACAGGGAGCCATGTATGCACCTCAAAATGATGCGCAAAATGCGCCCCTCACAACACCCCAAAATCAGCCCCCAGCATCACCGCCTCCACGCCGAAAGGACTATCATATTCCGACTGCTATATAATACAGGTATGCTGTCCATGCAATTGGTGAATTTTGTATGGCATCTCCACAAGTATTGGTTGAAAAAGCGGCCAGCACCCTCAAGACGGGAGGGATGCAGGCTCTCTATATAGCGGGGGGAATTGCACTCGCAAGCATTTTGCAGCCTTTTGTTGCAGCTTACTTCCCGACGCTAGGAAACAACACCGCGCTCTTCTTTGTTGCGCTGGGAATTGTTTTTTCCGTCATGACATCCGGAGCATTCCGCCAGCTTGGCCTGGGAATGGTCATAGGGGGAGTGCTTACCTACATACAGCCGTATGTGAATCAGTTGGCAAGGGGAGTCGCAGCAGCGCTTCCTATTGCTATGAGGGCTTAAAGGTGATTTGAATGTATGGACTAACTGCACCATCTGTTGCCGTTGACGCGGCAGGAAACCCGAAGGGCAATCTCAAGCTCTTCATGCGCCAGATAATTCAGAAAACTTTTACTCTGAATACCGGCATCCAAGACGAGGAACAGGTAATTCCTGCGCTCGGAGACGTGGCTGCCCTGGCTCTTGAAATAACGGTCATTGCCACAGGCACTCTCACAACCCCAAACAAGCTCTCAAGCGCCCTAAATGCAATTCGTGTGCTTGACCCATCCAACCAGCCAATCGTGGACACAATTACCGGCACAGACCTCAAATACTTTGACAAGTATTTCTCCCCCAAAGGAACCGCGCCCACCGAGACGGATGTTTCCACAAGCTCGGCAACTGACACTCTCATGCTCCCCTTGAGCATAGACAGAAAGCACTTGCCGGCAAGAATAAAAATTTCTGCGGCCGCCTATTCCGCTCTCGCAGCGTCCGGAGCAACAGGGGGCACCCTCACAGTGCGCGTAATGGCATACTACAGGGACGGGCACACCAACACAACCGACCGCATCAAAAAGAAAACCCTCGCGACAATCGCGGCAGAAAACAGCTTTGCGCCTTTCCTCTCAAAGGGAAGAATTCTGCGAGGCATTATTTTCACGTATACAGCGGCATACTTTACCGACGTGAAAATAAGCAGAGACGGCTCGGATGAGCTAAAACTCAACGACAACCAGCTCGCGGCAATTGAACGCCAGCGATTTATCAGCGCCAAGACGTCAGGCGTTGCGTACGTTGAGCCAAGCCCATTCTACGTCAGTGATGCAACCGAGGTCGTGTGGACTTCCAGCACGGCGGACACCGTGAACATGCTGCTCGTTGAGGCAGACATAGCGAAGTAAGGTGATACCGTGGCTTCGTCCAACGGCGGAATCCTTGTATTGGGGCTTGCTGCCATTGCGGCAGCGGCCGCCTTTTTATTTATGAATTCAGCCTCAGCCTCCCCCATAGGGGGAAGCTCTGGAGGCAGCTCAGGCGGAGGCAATGCTTCCGGACAGGGCTCAGCCCAGCAAGCTGCATATGACCAGCAAGCGGCATATGACCAGCAAGCGGCCGGCCAGCAGTCCTCACCACAGGGGTATTCAATAATTTCAGCCCCGACAGATGAGCAGGTGGCTATTCGCAGCAACAGCGTAAGCTCTTTGCAAATAGCGCAGGATTTTGCCGGCTATCTGAATCAATACACTGGCACTCAGGCGTTTGTCGCAAAGCCTGCAGATTATGGCCTTGCGGAAGTGGGTTTTGCATCAGGCATAAATCCGGCCAGTCCTGCGGGAAACAACAGCACACTTTCCCTTGAGCTCGCCCGAAGCCTTGCCTCAAACCCTAACGCGGTCGCGTCATCAATTTACGGAGGTGTCCTGGTGGGAAATTTTCGGTAAGCCCCTCCGGCGGAGGGGCTGCAATACCCGGGCTTTCCCCAGCCCCTGCTAAAGCAGTGCCTGCAAGCTCCCCCTCCAACTCAGGCCCTTCACTCAATTATACCCCAGCCCCTGCAAGCTCGCTAAATTACACTCCTGCGCCAGCTCCGCGCGTATCCTCTGGCAGTTCAGGCCCATATACTCCCGCGCCTGCAGCGAGCTCTCCAGCAAGCTCTTCCGGCTCTTCACTAAATTACACTCCTGCGCCAGCTCCTGCTCTTTCATATTCTCCACTGGCAAGCTACCCAAACACCAGCTATCCCACTTCAACCCCCGCAATATCTGCTCCGGCACCAAGCAGCTCATCAAGCAACATTTCCCTGGCGCTCAGAAACACTACAAGAGGTTTTTGATATGATTAACCCCGAAGATTTGAAACAGGCAGGCTCGTTTAACCTGCAGATGCTGCTTAGCATACCCTCGCAGATTGCAGGCGCGGCAGCGGATGCCTTCCTCACAATCCCGCGCAAAATTTCAGATTATTACGGCGAAATCGGTGGCGGGGTTTTGAGCTTTACGCGCGATGCGGCGCAAACAACCGCGCAAAACATAAACACGCTTGTCCCTCCCCTGCAGAGTGCAATCGCGTTCCCACTCACAGGGCTCGGCCAGGGCCTTGGAAGCGGGCTTAGCAACATAGGCACAGGGCTTGGCACTGGTCTGCAGCAAACAGGGCAGGGTTTGGGAAGCGGCCTGCAAAATACAGGGCAGGGCCTTGGAGGCGGGCTTAATTCGCTTATCCTGCCCGCAGTTGTGGCAGTTGTCCTTTTCGGGGGCATAATGTTCTTGAGCAAAATGAGGTGAGCATATGGCACAATACAACATTCCCGCAATGCCGGACCCAATAACAGTCCCTGCAACCCGCACGAAAATAATTGAGGCGATTGCGAAGCAGGTGATGCGACTGCAGGAAATTGCAATTAGCGTGGACGGCGCCTTCATTACAAATGGCGGAAGGCTACAGGTTTATGTCGGAGGTGAGGAGTATACTTCAGGCATGGTGCTTCTCAGCTCTTCAGCGCAGAGCATAACTTGGAAGCTTGATTACAACGTCAAGCTGGACGCAGGGCACTCTGTTGAGGTGTGGGCGATAGACCCGGCAGGCACAAGCAAATTGCAGGCGCAAATAATTGCGATACCTGACAGGCAATATGAGGCGTAAACATGGGATTTGGCGGCAGTTCAACTGTGCAAAACGGCTCTCTCACAAGGATAAAGCTTACTTCTGAATTTCAGGCGCAGCTTGCGGCATCTGAGAAGCTGGGGCAGGAAAATACAGTAGGCGTTGTGCTCGCCCTCAACAGCGCGCTTTACAACCCTTCTGCGGCAGTAGCAGATATATTTGCATCAGCCGCAGGAGTTGAGGCAAGCGTAGACACCGGAAACACTACTCTGACGCATTACTCGGCAGACAAGGCATATAAAAATGAAGGAGTTTCATCCGTGGAGGCGCACGCAAAGGCGCAAACAGGGCACAACGCTACAACCACCCGCACTGGGGTAAGGGCAACCATAGGGGGAAGCAATGTAATTCTTTACAAAATGGTAAAAGAAGCAAACTGCACCGCAACAAAAGCATATGTACGCCTGCAATCTGATGACAGCTTGGTTGCAAGCGCGGATTTTGCTGGCAATTTCGCAGTTTTCAATTGCACGCTTACAGCAGGGGTGCAATACCGCTTTGGAGTGGATGCAGTCGGAGCAAGCTATAATGACTCCGAGGATAATGGCGCAGGCGGCGCGGCGGCCGGAACTTTGCTCACTTGGAATGGTGGATTTGTTAACAACACTTCGGACAACACATATTTTATCAGCATAGAGAGCTTGCACTTTGTTGAAAATATCGGCGACGAAATTGGAGATGGAAAACTACTGCAAACCAATGCCCTTACTGCGCTTGATGGCCTCACTGGATATATTCGCATAATTCCTTATGGCCTGAGCTTGGCAGCCGGGGCGTCCGGGCAACTTGATATTTCTCTTGACGGCTCCACATTTTCTTTGACAGACCAGAATTTCAATGAGTGGATTCAGTTTAGCGGGAGCTTGTCGAATGCAAAAATCAAATATACTATAAGCAAGGGCAGCTCGACTTCGCTTAGTGAAATTGGGGGCTACTGCGTGATGGTGGGTTGATGGCAAAAATTCTTAGAGGAGAAAAGATGCCGGAGGACGTGCTTCTGGCAAAAGAGAAACTTCGCACCATGTCAGCAACTGCGGCTACTGATGCACAGAAGGTTGCGGTGCTGTGGGCGGAATTTGAGCACAGGGTTTTGCGCAAAAACATTTAGGTGATTTGCATGTTGGAAAAGGTAGAAGAGATAAATGTGAAAATTCTTGACCAGGACGATGCAATTATTTGCAAGGACATGGCAAGCTTTGAGA